>NZ_JPMX01000139.1:73907-81581 GCF_000761485.1 Modestobacter caceresii | reverse complement strand
ACGCCACCCACGGGTTCATGGACTTCATGCTGATGATGGGCGTGGCCGGCGAGGGCGCAAAGGCCGACCACGTCGACACCCTGGACCTGTTCCACACCATGGAGGCGTACTTCACCTGGTACCCCAACGGGATCCCGAGCACGGGCGGTGTGTCGGCATGAGCAAGTACCTGCTGGACAAGTTCCTGTTCACCGTCGACCGCGACCCCGAGCTGACCGAGCGCTACCGGGAGGACCCGGCCGGCACGGTCACCTGGTGGGAGGCCGAGATGGCCAACACCATCCTCAACTGCATCCCCGCGGAGAAGACCACCTGGCTGGCCTTCACCGACGAGGAGCGGCGGGCGCTGGCCGAGCACGACCACGTCGCGCTGTTCCAGATGGGCGCGCACCCGTTCCTGACGCTCACCCTGTTCATCGCGCTGTTCGAGCGCGACCACGGGCCGATGGAGTACCAGCGTGCCTATGGGAAGGCGATGGAGCACATCTCCATGCCCTACCCCGACATCTCCACCTGAGCGGCGCCGGCTCGGTCGACGAGCCGCCCGGGAGAGGCGCCCGCAGCGCACCAGCCGACGGCTTCGGACACCCGTCCGGAGCCGCCGGCGTGCTGCGCCACGGGGACTCGTCCGGCCGTGGGCAATGCGATCCTCGAGCACCCGAAGCCAGCTCTGTGTGGTCCTTGACACAGTGTTCCGCCGTCGGGCATCGTCGCCGTTGTCCGCATCGCGGACGTGTGTCCACGCGCAGCTGTCTGTTCTTCCGGAAGGACCCGCGACATGACCACCACGGAGACCGCCCCGACCTACTCCGGGGACATCTACACCGACGCGGCGCTCCTGGAGCCCTACGAGGACTACCGCGCGCTGCGCGAGCTGAGCCCCGCAGTGTGGCTCGAGAAGCACGGCGCCTACGCAGTCGCGCGGTACGACGAGGCCCGCGCCGTCCTCATGGACAGCGACACGTTCCGTTCCGCCAACGGCATCGCGCTCAACGAGCCGGCCAACGAGGCCATCCTCGGCTGCACATTGGCCAGCGACGGCGAGCTCCACGCGCACCTGCGGCAGGTCGTGGCGCACCGGTTGACCCCTCGCGCCCTGCGGCCGATGAAGGACCTCGTCCGGGAGCGGGCCGACGAGCTGGTGGCCGAGCTGGTCGAGCGGAAGTCCTTCGACGCTGTCGCGGACCTCGCGCGGGCGCTCCCGCTCTCGATCGTGCCGGACTTCATCGGCTGGCCGCAGGAGGGCCGGGAGCACCTGCTGCGGTGGGCCGGCGCCAACTTCGACTCCTTCGGGCCGATGAACGAGCGCGCTCAGCGGGCGATGCCCCAGTGCGGTGAGATGGCCGCGTTCGGGGCGGAGGTGGTCCGCACGGGCAACGTCCTGCCCGGCAGCCTCGGCGCCGGGGTGCTCGAGGCCCGGGACAAGGGCGAGGTGACCACCGAGCAGACGATGATGCTGATGCTGGACTACCTGGCGCCCTCGCTGGACACCACCATCAGCGCGGTCGGCAGTGCGATCTGGCTCTTCTCCCAGCACCCGGACCAGTGGGACCTCCTCCGCGAGGACCCCAGCCTGATCCCGAACGCGGTCAACGAGATCGTCCGCATCGAGTCGCCGATCCGCGCCTTCGGGCGGCTCGCGAACGTGGACACCGAGATCGGCGGCGTGCCGGTCCCGGCCGGCTCCCGGGTGCTGGTCATCTACGCCTCGGCCAACCGGGACGAGCGCAAGTTCGAGCGGCCCGACGAGTTCGACGTGACCCGCCGGGACGCCGTCCACCAGCTCGGCTTCGGCCTCGGCGACCACGGCTGCGCCGGCCAGGGCCTCGCCCGGATGGAGACGGAGTCGCTCCTGCACGCCCTGGCCCAGCGGGTCACCCGGTTCCACGTCGGGGAGACCGAGCGGGCACTGAACAACCTGATCCGGGCCTTCGGCACAGTCCAGGTCACCGTCGACACGGAGGACTGACGTGAAGATCGAGGTCGACTACAAGCGGTGCGAGGGGCACGGCCTCTGCGAGGACCAGGCCCCCGACGTCTTCGAGCTCGACGACGAGGGTGACCTGATCTACCAGTTCGAAGGACAGGACGTCCCCGCCGAGCACCAGACGGCTGCTGCGCGGGGTGCGGCGGCCTGCCCGGTCGCCGCGCTCCGAGTCGTCCAGTGACCCCGGTCCCCGCGGACGGTCGCATCGTCATCGTCGGGGGGTCCATCGCCGCAGCGACGGCTGCGCGGTCGCTGCGCAACCGGGGGCACGCCGGGCAGGTCACTCTCATCAGCAGTGAGGACCACCCGCCCTACGCACGCCCGCCGCTGTCCAAAGCGGTCCTGACCGGCACCGACGTCCCCGAGTCGGCGTACCTGCCCGAGCTCGAGGGCGTCGAGCTGCTCCTGGGCGTCCCGGCGGTCGGCCTGGACTCCGCCGCCCGCACCGTCGCGCTCGCCGACGGCCGGGAGGTCGGCTACGACGGGCTGGTCATCGCAACCGGCGCCCGGGCCCGGACGCTGCCCGGGGGAGGGGACCGGGTCTACACGCTGCGTGACCTCGGTGACGCCCAGGAGCTGGGACAGCTGATGCGTCAGGGTGCCCGGCTGCTCGTCGTCGGTGGCGGTCCGCTCGGCATGGAGGTGGCCTCCGTCGGGCGGGAGCTGGGCACGGAGGTGACGCTGGTCAGCGACACACCCCCCATGGAGGCGTTGCTGGGCGCCCACCTGAGCGGACTCCTCGTCGAGGCCGCCACCGCGGCCGGGGTGGAGATCATCCGGCAGCCGGTCAGCGAGCTGCAGCAGGACCAGGCCGGTCGTCCGGTCGCCGTCCTCCACGATGGCCGGCGGGTCGACGGTGACGTGGCGTTCGTGGCGATCGGCTGCCAGCCCAACGTGGAGTGGCTCGCCGGGAGTGGGTTGGCGGCCGGCCCGCGCGGCCTCGAGGTGGACGAGTACCTGAGGGTCGCGCCGGGCATCGTCGCGGCCGGGGACGTGGTCGCGTTCCCGGCGGAGTCCGGCTGCCGGCGGACGCCGTACTGGCAGTCCGCGTTCGACCAGGCGGTGACCGCAGTGGAGGTGCTGCTGGGCAGCGGGGACGCCCCACACCTGCCTCGCCCCTACTTCTGGACCGAGCAGTTCGGCCACCACGTCAAGCTGGTCGGCTCGGTGGTCGGGGACGACGCACCCGAGGAGGTGCCCGCCGCGGCGGGCACCGTGCTGCGGTGGCGCAACTCGGACGGCGCACCGGTCGGTGCTGCGGGCATCGACTGCCCGCTGTCGATCACCAAGCTGCGCAAGCTGCTGGCGTCCGCGTAGGCGCCGAGCCCGGCACAGCACAGCGACGCCGTCCTCCCCGGCCCGACGGGCCGGGGAGGACGGTGCGCTCAGGCGTTGGTGGGGAAACCGAGGTCGACGCCGCTGCCGCGCCGGGCGGACGGCGCCAGCCACCGGCTGGTGACCGCCTTGCCGCGCGTGTAGAACTGCACGCCCTCCTGACCGTGGACGTGCAGGTCGCCGAAGAGCGACTGCTTCCAGCCGCCGAAGGAGTAGTAGGCCATCGGCACCGGTACGGAGACGTTGATGCCGACCATGCCCACCTCGACCTCCTCCTGGAAGCGGCGGGCCGCCCAGCCGTCGTTGGTGAAGATCGCCGTCCCGTTGCCGTACGGGTTGGCGTTCACCAGCGCGAGGGCCTCGTCGTAGGTCTCCACCCGGACGACCTGCAGCACCGGGCCGAAGACCTCCTCGCGGTAGACCTCCATCGCCGGCGTGACGTGGTCCAGCAGGGTGGGTCCCAGCCAGAAGCCGTCGGGGTGGCCTGCCACCTGGACGTCGCGGCCGTCGACCACGGGCGTGGCCCCCTCGGCGATGCCCGATCCGACCAGCCGGGCCACGCGGTCACGATGGGCGGCGGTGATCAGCGGCCCCATGTCCGACCCCGGCTCGGTCCCGGGGCCGACCTGCAGCCGGCCGATCCGGTCCTGCACGGCGGCGACGAACGGATCGGCCGCGGCACCGACCGCGACGACGACGGAGACGGCCATGCAGCGCTCACCGGCCGAGCCGAAGCCGGCCGAGACGGCTGCGTCGGCCGCTGCGTCGACGTCGGCGTCGGGCAGGACCACCATGTGGTTCTTCGCCCCGCCGAGGGCCTGGAACCGCTTCCCGTGCCCGACCGCCTCCTGGGCGACCGTCCGGGCGACGGGCGTGGACCCGACGAAGGACACGGCGGCCACGTCGGGGTGGGCCAGCAGCGCCTCGACGGCACGCCGGTCCCCGTTGACGACGCTGAACACGCCGTCGGGCAGCCCGGCCTGCGCCCACAGCTCGGCGACGAGCGTGGACACCGAGGGGTCGCGCTCGCTGGGCTTGAGCACGAAGGCGTTGCCGCAGGCGATGGCCACCGGGTGCATCCACATGGGCACCATGACCGGGAAGTTGAACGGCGAGATGCCGGCGACGACCCCCAGCGGCTGGCGGATCGAGTGGCTGTCCACGCCGGTGGACACGTTCGAGCTGTAGCCGCCCTTGAGGAGGTGCGGGATGCCGCAGGCGAAGTCGGCGACCTCCAGGCCGCGGGCCACCTCGCCGGCGGCGTCGGAGAGCACCTTGCCGTGCTGCGCGGTGATGACCCGGGCCAGTTCGTCGGTGTGCCGGGACACCAGCTCGCGGAAGGCGAACAGCACGGCGCTGCGCTTGGCCAGCGAGGTGGCGGCCCACTCGCGTCCGGCCAGGGCGGCCGTCTGCACCGCCTGGTCGACGTCCGCGGCCGAGGCGAGGGCCACCCGCCCGGAGACGGCGCCGGTCGCCGGGTCGCGGAGGTCGGCGAACTCGCCCGACGTCCCCTCCCACGACTTGCCCCCGACCCAGTGCAGAGTGTCCGTGCTGTTCTGGTCCTGGTTCATGTGCTGCCTCTCGGATGGGTTGCTGCGGAGAGCGGGCGGGACGGTCGGTCAGCGGCGCATGTCGACGACGGCGCGACCGATGACCTCGCCGCGGGACAGTGCCTGGTAGGCGGCGTCGGCCTCGGCGAGCCCGTACCGGCGGGTGATCAGCTCGGATGGGCGGATCACGCCGCGGGCTGCCAGGTCGAGGAGCTGCGGCATGTCACTGCGGGCTCGGGCGCCGTAGGAACCGAGGATGCGCAGCTTGCGCCGCACGATGCGGGCGAGATCGACCTCTCCGGTCCTGCCTGCAGGGGCGATCCCCACGATGACCGCCCGGCCACCGTCGTCGAGCACGTCGACCGCGGTGGCGAAGGTGCTGGGGTGCCCGAGCGCCTCGAAGGACACGTCCACGCCCCGCCCGCCGGTGAGCTCCCGGACGGCTGCGACGGGGTCGCACGTGGAGGCGTCCACCGTGTGCGTGGCGCCGAGCGCCTTCGCCGCCTCCAGCTTGTCGGCGGCGCGGTCGACAGCGATGATCGTGCCCGCGCCGGCCGCGTGGGCGAACTGGACGAGTGCCGAGCCGATGCCGCCGGTCGCGACGATGGCCACGGTCTCGCCCAGCCGCAGCTCTGCCACGTTGTGCACGGCGCCGAACGCGGTGAACGCACTGCAGCCGAGCACGGCGGCGTCGTGCAGGTCCAGGCCGTCGGGCACGGGGAAGACGTCCGTCGCCGGGACGACGCAGTACTCGGCGAGCCCGCCCATCGAGTACATCCAGATGGGGTCGCCGTCGGCCCGCGCCAGCCGCGTCTCCCCGTCGTAGAGCGTCCCCCGCAGCCGGTTGTAGCCGAAGAACGTCTCGCAGAGGTCCTCGTGCCCGCGCACACAGTGCCGGCAGGCGCCGCACGGCATGATGAACGCGCAGACCACCCGGTCGCCGACGGCGACGGTGGAGACGTCCGGTCCGATCTCCGCGACGATGCCGGACACCTCGTGGCCCAGGACGCAGGGCGTCGGGAAGGCCACCTCCCGCTTCATCACGTGCAGGTCGGTGTGGCAGACCCCGCAGGCGGCGACCTCCAGGAGCACCTCACCGCGCCGGGGGGTGGGGCGCGGGATCTCCTCGATGGTCAGGCTGGGGGTCTCCCCGGTGAAGACGGCTGCGTGCACGAAGGCTCCTCGTGGGTCGTGGACGAACAGGTGGTGAGGGAGCGGGCTGGGGGTGCCGCTCAGGCGTGCGCCGGACCGCTGCCTGGAGCGCCGTCCGCATACCGATCGGTCGTACGTTGCGGGCTCCGGTGTGGTGTGTCAAGACGCACAGTGAGCGGGGGAGGCGGGGGTCGAGGCCGGCCGAAGTGTGGCCCTTGACACGTTCCGTGTGGAGCTTGAGACTACGAACGGATGGTTGTCCGGTCAACGGACAGCGCATCGGTGACGCAGTTCGTCATCGGCAATCCGCACGGGCCGGGCCCAGTCGTCAACGCCTCCGGGCACCGCTGACGACGACGGTCGCACCGCCCTTCCACCTGACCGCACAGCCTTGCTCAGCAGAAGAGGAGCCACCATGACGACGACCGCACCTGACACGGCGGATCGGCCGGACCTCGTAGCCGCAGCCCGCGAGATCGCGCCCCTCATCCGGGAGCAGGCTGCTGCCAACGAGGCCGGCGGCAAGCTCACCGACGCGGTGGCGGACGCGCTGCACGACAAGCGCCTGTTCGGCATGTGGACCCCCGTCTCCCTGGGTGGTGCGGAGCTCGACCCGATGGCGTCGCTGGAGGTCATCCAGACGATCGCGGAGGCCGACCCGTCGACCGCGTGGGTGCTGATGGCCGCGTCGCTGGCAACCGGCACCGGCGGCGCCTACCTCAGCGACGACGCCGTCGCCGAGATGTTCAAGGGCGACCGGCTGCCCGTCGTCGCCGGGCAGGGCACCCGCCCGGGTCGGGCGGTGCGGTCCGGCGACGGGTACCGGCTGTCCGGTGAGTGGGGCTTCGCCTCCGGCATCAAGCACGCGCAGTGGATCCACACCCTCGGGGTCGTGGAGGACACCGGCCAGCCGCTGATCTTCGTGCTGCCGGTCGACCAGGCCGCGCTCGCCGAGGACTCGTGGAACGTCATGGGCCTGAAGGCCACCGGGAGCATCGACTACACGACCGAGGACGTCTACGTCCCGGCCTACTTCACCCACGAGGGGCCGACGGAGACCCCGCAGCGGGGTGGCTGGATCTTCAAGCTGGGCATCATGCACTTCGCCCTCATCGGCCACTCGGCGTGGGCCCTGGGCGTGGCCCGTCGCATGCTGGACGACCTCGCCGCACAGGTGCGTGCCAAGGCCGGCCGCGCCGGGACCGTGGCCGACAGCACCCGCTTCCAGGCCCTGTACGGCGAGCTGGAGGCGAAGTACCACGCCGCGCAGGCATTCGTGCAGCAGGTCTGGCGGGACGCCACCGAGACGCTCCAGAACGGTGGCGAGCTGAGCGTCGACCAGCGGACCAAGCTGCGCCTCGCCCTGTACAACGCCACCTGGTCGGCCGAGGCCATCAGCGTCGAGGTCTACCGGGCAGCGGGGACGTCGGCCCTGCGCACCGGCCCGATGCAGCAGTACTTCCGCGACATGCACGCCGGCACCCAGCACGTCACCTCGGCGCCGGGTGTCATCGAGGGCTGCGGCAGGCAGCTCGCCGGCCTGGCTCCCGACCACACCTGGCTCTACATGAACCTGGTGCCGCAGGGCTGACCGTCGACCGTGGGTGGCCGGACCGGGACCGGTCCGGCCACCCACGCACGGCACGTGGC
>NZ_JPMX01000139.1:28497-73784 GCF_000761485.1 Modestobacter caceresii | reverse complement strand
CCGCCCCCCCCCGCCTCTTCGGCGTGACCGACGGGTCAGAACGCCCCGGCGAGCGCACCCCCGTCGACCGGGTAGACGGTGCCGGTCATGAAGGACGACGCGTCCGATGCCAGCAGGAGGGCCATCCCCTGCAGCTCCTGCCGGACGGCCATCCGCCCGAGCAGCACCGTGTCAGCCCAGGCCTGCTCGACGGCCGGGTCGATCGGGCCACGGCCGCCGATGTTGGTGTGGAAGGGACCCGGGGCGATGCCGTTGACGCGGATCCCGTCCGGAGCGAGGTCGACGGCGGCCTGGCGGACCAGGTTGGCCAGCGCGCCCTTGGAGGCGCTGTAGCCGTAGCCGACCATCGAGTCCGCACGCAGCCCCGCGGTCGACACCGTGACCACGATGCTGCCCCGGCCGACCGGGCGCATGGCCGACGCGGCCGCGCGGACGGTGGCCAGGGTGCCCACCAGGTTGACAGCCAGGGCTGCGTCGAACGCTGCCCAGTCCAGGTCGTAGACCCGGCCCTCGGGGGTGTTGACACCCGGGCCGCCGGCGATGCCGGCGTTGGCGAACACCGCGTCCAGCGGGCGCTCCGCGGCGGCGGCCGTGACGACGGCGTGCACCTCGTCGGCCCGGGAGACGTCGCACACCCGCGTCGTCACCGTTCCGCCCGCGGGGTCCACGGTGGCTGCGCTCCGCGCCAGCTGGTCGGCGTCGACGTCGAGCATCGTGACCGAGGCCCCGCACTGCAGGAGGCCCTCCACGATCCCGAGGCCCAGCCCGCTCGCGGCGCCGGTGACGAGGACGTGCCGGTCGTCCATCCGCAGTCGTTCGGGCAGGGACCGGGTGTCGCCGGTGGATCCGGTCATGCGGGGTCTCCTGGATCGTCGGGTGCGGGGGAGGGGCGGAGGTCGATGAGCACCTTGAAGGCCTCGTCGGGACGTTCCTCGAGCAGCTGGACCGCGGCAGCGGCCTCGGCCAGTGGGAGCAGGTGGCTGACCATGGCGTCGGCTGCAGCGGTGTTGCGGGCCACGAGGTCCGCGGCCGCGGCGAACTCCGCCGACGTGCAGCAGCTGACCCCCAGGACGTCGAGCTCCTTGACGGGCAGCGGGCCCGGGCTGGTCGGCGCCGACTGCGAGGTCATCCCGACCACGACCACGCGGCCGCCGTGACCGGCCATCTCCAGTGCGGTCGCGAGGACGGCGGCCCGGCCGGTCGTGTCGACGACCACGTCGGCGCCGTCCGGCCCGGTGTGCACGGCCAGCAGCGCAGGGAGGTCGGCTGCGTCCGGCGCGGCGGTGCTGAAGCCGAGTGCGGTCAGCAGGTCCCGGCGGGAGGGGACGGGGTCCAGCGCCAGCACCGTGGCGCCTCGGTCCCGGGCGGCCAGTGCGGTGGACACGCCGATGGGGCCGCCACCGAGGACGACGACCGACTCCCCGGGCGCCACCCGCCCGCGGTTCACCGAGTGGACGGCGATGGACACCGGCTCGACCAGGGTGGTCTGGGTCGCAGTGAGGCCGGGCGTCGGCACCAGCGCGGAGGTCTCGGTCTCCAGGTGCTCCTGTAGTGCTCCGTCCCGGTGGACCCCGAGCAGCTGGAGGTGGCGGCACACGTTCTCCCGGCCGGCCCGGCAGGGCCGGCAGGCGCCACAGGGACGGACCGGCCAGACGGCGACCCGGGTGCCGGCGGCCGGGCCGTCGCCGGTGGGGTCGGCGGCGGCCACGACCGCGGAGAACTCGTGGCCCTGCACGCGGGGGAGCAGCCCGTCGTGCGAGGGTCCCAGGTCGGCCCGGAAGAGGTGGAGGTCGGAGCCGCAGATCCCGACCGTCTCCACCCGCAGCAACGTGCGGCCCGGCCCCGGAGGGCCCGGTTCCGGCCGGTCGTGCAACCGGATGGTGCCGGGACCCTCCGTGACCGCTGCCCTCATCGGGTGCTGGGCCCCGAGGCGGTCAGGAAGCCGATGACCTCGTCGGCGACTGCATCGGGACGCTCGTGGTAGAGCCCGTGTGCCGTACGGGGCACCTCGCGCAGCGTGGAACCGCTGATCGCCTCCGCGTAGGCCTCACTGTGCGGTCGGGGGATGATCTCGTCCACCTCGGCGGTCAGCACCAGCGTCGGTGCCGTGATCTTCGGCAGCCGGTCGGGCAGCTCCGGGTCGTGCAGGAAGGGGTCGCGGGCGAACCGGCCGAACGCGGTCATGTCCCGTTCGTTCTGCGCGATGGCCTCGGGCGTCGGCGGTGCCGAGAGCGCGGCCGTCACGACGGCGTCGTCGTAGAACAGTGCCCGGACCAGCTGTTCCGGGCCCATCTCGAACAGGTTCGCCGGCGGGGCGTCGGGGACGTGCAGCCCGGCGGGGGCCATCAGGACGAGGTGCTCGACCCGGTCGGGGATGGTCGTGGCGAGCTCCGCGGCGATCCAGCCGCCGAACGAGGCGCCGACGACGTCGAGCCGGTCGATGCCGAGCTGGTCCAGCAGTCGCACGTAGTGGGCGGCGATGTCCTGGACGGTGGCGACCTCGGGGAGCTCGTCGCTGAGCCCGAACCCGGGGTGGTTCGGCGCGATCACGTCGAAGTGCTGGGACAGCTGCTCCAGGTAGGGGTTCCAGGCCCCCGCCCCGCCGGCGGCGTGCAGGACCAGGACCGGACGCCCGGACCCCTGTCGGAAGAAGTTGACCTCACCGGACCCCATGGGCACTCGGGTCGGGGTCGGGCCGGCACCTGGATCACTCACGCTGAACTCCTGACTCGAGGCCTTCGGACACTTGTCCGCCATCTCGGCTCACCGTGACCCATGCCACGGTGGCTGTCAACGGACTTCCGGCCGGCAGGGGCGCCGCCGTCCCTCTGGCGCCATCCGCGGGCGGGTCCTGGGGAGGCGTGGGACGTCGGACCCACGGCAGCGGACATCCGTACGCCTGACGGTTGACAACGGTTGCACGGCGCTGCCAGTGTTCCCTGCGTCACGTTGCGCAGGTCACACATGGCCGCTCTGCCGACACGTGCCGTCCCATCCAATGACGAAGAGGACGACAGATGTCTCATCGACTTCCCCGCGCCGGACGAGCCCCGCGCTTCGCACCCCTGGCAGCGCTCGCGGTCGCCGGGCTGGCGATCGCCGGGTGCGCACCCAGCGAGACCGACACGGGATCGCCGGCTGGTGCAGAAGCCGAAGCAGTCGTGTCGGAGGACGTGCTCGCCGATCTGGAGACCGACGTCCAGGAGGCCATGGCCGTTCCCGAGTGGGAGTCGCCCGGACCGGCCTTCTCCGTCGCGGGGCTGGCGGGCAAAAAGATCCTGTCGATGCCGGTGAGCAGCCAGCTCGAGGGCTGCGACCGGATGGCGCGCACCGTCGTCGACATCGCCAAGAGCGTCGGCATGACCGACAGCACCTACTTCCAGAACGACGGTGGCCCGCAGGCCTGGGTCCAGGGCATGAACCTGGCGATCAACCAGGGGTACGACGGCGTCGCGCTCGTCTGCGGCATCGACCCGGCAGCGCTGGCCCCGCAGATGGAAGCCGCCCGCGAGGCGGGCATCGAGGTGGTGGACATGCACCTGGCCGACGTGGAGGACCCGGCGAGCGACCTCATCGCCGCCCAGACGAACGGCCAGTTCAACCGGTCGATGGAGCTGGGGGTGGACGCGGCGCTCCTCGAGTCCGAGGGCCGGCCCATCGACGCCCTCGTTATCACGTCGAACGAGAACCCGCCGTCGATCGGGATGGAACAGGCCGTCCGGGACGAGTTCGAGGAGCTCTGCGGGGACGAGTGCGAGGTGCAGGCGATCAACATCCCGATCACCGACTACGCCACCGAGCTGACCAGCGCGGTCTCCTCGGCGCTGGTGGCCAACCCCGACATCCGCGCCGTCTTCACCGTCTTCGACGCGCAGACGCCGTTCGTGCTGCCGGCCATCCAGTCCTCCGGCGTCGACGCGAAGACCTACGCCTTCGGCGCCGACCGGACCTTCATCGAGCTGATGAAGGACCCGGCGAACCCGATGGGGACCGACATGGGCCCGAACTTCGACTGGATGGCCTACACCGGCGCTGACCAGCTGTTCCGGGTGCTCAGCAACCAGGAGCCGATCCCGTCGGAAGAGGCCTTCTCGCCCTACCGGTTGTGGGCCCCGGAGAACGCCGAGGAGCTGCAGCCGCCGGACTACGGCTTCGGTGACGCCTACGTGGAGGGCTACCGCGGTCTCTGGCAGGACGCGCCCGCCGCCTGATGGGCCGGGGGGCCTCCGGATCTCCGGAGGCCCCCGCAGCCTCGTTCCACCCAGACCAGCAGGGGTACGGCGTCCGGCCACCCCGCTCCGGCCCAGCTAGGGGAACCGTCGGATGGCGACCACCGCTCTGGAGCTCCACCACATCTCGAAGACCTTCGGCGCCACCAAGGCCCTGCAGGACGTCTCCCTGACCGTCCAGCGCGGGGAGGTGCTCGCGCTCCTCGGCGAGAACGGCTGCGGGAAGTCGACCCTGGTCAAGGTCATGGCCGGCGTCTACGACCCCGAGTCCGGCGGCCGGATGGTCGTCGACGGCGAGGACGTCCCGCTGCCGCTGCACGGGGACGCCGCCCGGCACCTGGGCCTCAGCTTCGTCCACCAGGACCTGGGGCTGGCCCGCCCGCTCACCGTCCTGGAGAACCTGCTCGGCGGTGTCGCCGAGCGGTCTGGGTCCCGCACCCGCATCCACTGGCGGGCCGAGGCCCGCAAGGCCGGGGAGATGCTGCGTTCCTACGGGGTCGACGTCGACCCCCTGGCGGTGGTCAACCAGCTGCCGCCGGTGGAGCAGGCGCTGGTCGCCATCGCCCGGGCGGCGGAGGAGCTCAAGCAGCACCGGGAACGCACCGGTGCCTCGTCCTCGGTGCTCGTCCTGGACGAACCGACGGTCTTCCTGCCCGAGGAGGAGGTGCGGTTCCTCTTCGACCTGATCCGGACCATCGTCGCCTCCGGTGCCAGCGTGGTGTTCATCTCCCACGACCTGCCGGCCATCCGCGCCATCGCCGACCGGGTCACCGTGCTGCGGGACGGGAAGCTCGCCGCGACCGCGCGGATGAGCGACGTCACGGACGCGGAGGTCGTGGAGATGATCGTCGGCCCTGCGGCCGCCGGCCTCAGCAGCCCGAAGCACGGCCAGGCCCACGGCGGGCACCGGCCGGACGCGGAGGAGCCGCGGTCCTTCGACCGCGCACCCGAGGCGGGGCTGCACGTCACCGGCCTCCGCGGTGGGCAGACCAGCGGGCTTGAGCTGCACGTGGCCCCGGGGGAGATCGTCGGCCTCGCCGGACTGCTGGGATCCGGTGCCGAGGAGGTCCCCTACCTCCTCTTCGGTGCGAAGCAGGCCTCCGGCGGTGAGCTCACCCTGCGCGGCCGGAGCGTGCCGTTGACCAAGCAGCACCCCGGCCAGGCGGTCGGCATGGGCCTCGCGCTGATCCCGGCCGACCGCCGTCGGGACGCCATCGCCCCGGCGGTCTCGGTGGCCGAGAACATGATGCTGCTGGTGGTGCGCCGGTTCTCCCGGGGTGGGCGGCTGCGCAACGCGCTGCTGCGCAGCACCGCCGACGAGCGGGCTGGTGCACTCGACGTCCGCCCGCGGCGCACCGACCTGCCGCTGGGCACCCTCAGCGGCGGGAACGCGCAGAAGGTCGTCGTCGGCAAGTGGCTGGAGATCGGTCCGGAGGTCCTCCTGCTGCACGAGCCCACCCAGGGCGTGGACATCGCGGCCCGTGCCGAGATCTACCGGGTCATCAAGCGGGCCACGGAGACCGGCATGGCCGTCGTCTGGGTCTCCAGCGACTTCGACGAGCTGGCCACCGTCTGCGACCGCGTCGTCGTGGTGAGCGGCGGGGTCGCCGTCACCGAGATCGTCGGGCAGGGCATCTCGCCCGCCGCGATCACCGCAAGCGTCTACGGGGCTGACCCGGGCGCGACTCCGAACACCCGCATCGTCGAACAGGTGGCACCATGAGCGCGACGGAGACCGTCGAGACCACGGACCCGCAGCCCGCCCCGAGCGTGGCCCAGGGGAGCGGATCGGTCCGCGGCCGGTGGGGGGAGAAGGCAGCCCTCCCGGTCGCCTGGCTGGTGCTGTTCATCGTCTTCGCCGCCCTGGCACCGGAGACGTTCCTCTCCATGGGGAACCTGTCCAACATCCTCGGGTCCCAGTCGATCCTGTTCATGCTCGCGCTGGCTGCGCTGCTGCCGACGCGCTCGGGGGACCTGGACCTGTCGCTGGGCAGCATCGGGGGCCTGTCGGCGATCATCGTCGCGGTCCTCAACGTCAACCACGGGGTGTCCGTCCCGGTGGCCTGCCTGGTCGCCGTCGGCGTCGGCGGGCTCTGCGGTGCCTTCAACGGGCTGTTCGTCGTCAAGTTCAAGACCGAGCCCTTCATCATGACCCTGGGGACGGGCACGCTGTTCGGTGGTCTGGTCTTCTGGATCGCCAACTCCACCACCATCGTGGGGGTCGATCGCAGCCTGTCGATGTGGACCTACCTGCGCCAGATCGGCGGCGTGCCGGTGCAGTTCTTCTACTGCCTGCTGGTCATGCTCGTGATCTGGTACGTCATGAACCACACGCCTCTCGGTGTGCGGAACCTCTTCGTCGGGCAGTCGCGCGAGGTGGCCGTGCTCAGCGGCATCAACGCAGACCGGATCCGCTTCGGCGCCTTCACGCTCGCCGGGGTCATCGCCGCGCTGGCCGGCGTCCTCTACGTCGGCACCACGGGCTCGGCCGGCCCCACCTCGGTGGAGACCTTCCTGCTCCCGGCCTACGCGGCCGTCTTCCTCGGCGCCACGACGATCCAGCCCGGCCGGTTCAACGCCCTGGGCACCGGGGTGGCCGTGCTGTTCCTGGCCACCGGCACCGCCGGGCTGCAGCTGCTCGGCGCACAGGACTACGCCCAGCAGCTCTTCTACGGCGGGGCGCTCGTCCTGGCCGTCGCCATCTCCCGCTACCTGCGGCGGAACTGACCGCGGGTGCCACCGCTCCCCGTGCTGTGGAAGGAGAGAACGTGAGAGAGCTCGGCTTCGGCCAGCCGCGTGACGGCATCATCCAGATGGCCTACGTCGTGGCGGACGTCCAGGCGGCCATCGAGCAGTGGACCAGCGAGCTCCGGGTCGGCCCGTGGTTCCTGCTGGACTCCTTCACCGGGGTCGACCCGGTCTACCGGGGGCAGCCCAGCCGCGCCGACGTCGCGATCGCCATGGCCTTCGCCGGGCACATGCAGATCGAGCTCATCCAGCCGAAGGACGAGCACCCGTCGGTCTACCGCGAGGTGATCGAGCAGCGGGGCCACGGCTTCCACCACTTCGGCGTCGTCACCGACGACATCGCCGCCGGGATCGCCGAACTCGAGGCCCGTGGACACGTGCTCGCGTACCGGGCCGGTGTGCCCACGGGCGGCGAGGTCGCCTACCTGGACGGTGGTCACGCCCGCCCCGGCATGGTCGAGCTGATCGAGTACGGGCCGGGCATGGACGCCGCGTTCACCGCCTTCTGGCGCGCCTCCCTCGACTGGGACGGCGCCGACCCGATCCGGCCGTTCGCGGCTCCACTTCCACCCACCAGCGTCCCCGGCTCCGGGCCGGCCCTCCAGGAGGAGACACCCCGATGACCGCTTCCGTCGACCCTAACCTGCAGACCCGGTTCCGCGAGGTGATGGCAGGCGTGCCCACGCCGGTCTCGGTGATCACCTGCCTGGGCGACGGGCTGCCGCACGGCACGACCGTGAGCGCCTTCGCCTCCCTGTCGATGACCCCGCCGATGGTGCTGGTCTCCCTCGACCGCGGCTCGGACCTGCTGGTCATGGTGCGCGAGACCCGGCGCTTCGGCGTCAACGTGCTCGGCTCCCACCAGGCCGCAACGGCCCTGGCCTTCGCGCGCAAGGGCGGCACCGGGAAGTTCAACGGGGTCCGCTGGGAGGTCGACAACGACCTGCCGCGGCTCCCGGGGGCTCCCGGCTGGCTGGCGTGCGAGGTCGAGGCGCTGGTCGACGGCGGGGACCACGTCGTCGCCCTGGGCCTGGTGACCGCGGCCGACACGACCGAGGGGCGGCCGTTGACCTACCACGGCCGCGTCTTCGGGACCCACGCCGCGCTGGAGACCGAGTGAGTCCCCGCCGCACGCCCGCGGAGTCGGTCCAGCGGGCGCTGGCCGCCCTCGCCGCGGGCCAGCTGGTCGTCGTCGTGGACGACGAGGACCGGGAGGACGAAGGCGACCTCGTCGCCGCCGCCGAGCTCGTCACCGAGGAGCAGATGGCCTTCCTGGTGCGGCACACGACCGGGATCATCTGCGCCCCGATGCCGGCCGCCCGCACGGAGGAGCTGCGGCTGCCGCAGATGGTGGCCGAGAACGGCGACTCCCACGGGACGGCCTTCACGGTGAGCGTCGACCACGTCAGCACCGGGACGGGGGTGTCGGCCGCCGATCGCGCCCGCACCGTCCGAGCCCTCGCCGACGGGGCCACCGGGCCGGCAGAGCTCCGGCGGCCCGGGCACGTCTTCCCGCTGCGCGCACGCGCTGGGGGCGTCCTGGTGCGCGCCGGGCACACCGAGGCGGCCGTGGACCTCACCACGATGTCCGGGTTGTCCGGGGTCGGGGTGATCGGGGAGATCGTCGACGACGACGGCTCGATGCGCCGGGGCGAGTCGCTGACCCGGTTCGCGGCAGAGCACGGGCTGCCCGTCCTGGCCATCGCCGACCTCGTCCGGTACCGGCGGGCCACCGAGCAGCTCGTCGAACTGGTCGCCAGCTCCACGATGCCGACCGAGTTCGGCGACTTCCGGGCGATGGCCTACCGCAGCACGGTCGACGGCACCGAGCACCTGGCCCTGGTGATGGGCGACGTGGCCGCCGCCGGGGCCGCGGAGGCCGGCGCACTCGTCCGGGTGCACTCGGAGTGCCTGACCGGCGACATCCTCGGTTCGCTGCGCTGCGACTGCGGAGGGCAGCTGGAGCAGGCGCTGCGCGCGGTCGCAGAGGAGGGCGTCGGAGCCGTGGTCTACCTGCGCGGTCACGAAGGGCGGGGGATCGGCCTGGGCCACAAGATCCGTGCCTACGCCCTCCAGGAGGAGGGGCTGGACACGGTGGACGCCAACACCGCCCAGGGCCTCCCCGCAGACGCCCGAAGCTACGGCGTCGGTGCGCAGATCCTGGGTGATCTCGGGGTCAGCCGGCTGAGGTTGATCACGAACAACCCGGCCAAGTACGGGGGCCTCGACGGTTACGGTCTGACGATCGTGGGGCGGGTGGCGCTCCCTGCGGTGGTGACCCCGCACAACGTCCGGTACCTACGGACCAAGCGTGACCGGATGGGCCACCTGGCCCCGCCGGCCGTCGAGGGCTGACAGCTGGCCGGTCGGCGCACCGTTGGACCCTGAGATGACCCGACCACGTGCGGACCGTCGTCCGCTCGCATCCGAGAGAGGTACTCGATGACCCAGTCCACGCCGGATGGTTCGATCCCCGCTCAGTCCGCCGTGACCACCGACGTCCTGGTGGTGGGCTCCGGCCCGGCCGGGGCGTCGGCAGCCCTGCTCCTCGCCAGCTACGGGACCTCGACGCTGCTGGTCACCAAGTACGGCCGGCTGTCCGACACCCCGCGTGCGCACATCACGAACCAGCGCACGATGGAGGTGCTGCGCGACGTGGGTCTGGAGGAGCGGCTCATGCGGGAGGCGACGCCCTGGGAGTTCATGGGCAACACGACCTTCTGTACCAGCCTCGCCGGCGAGGAGCTCGGCCGGGTCCCGTCCTGGGGCACCGACACGGTGCGGCACGCCGACTACGAGCTGCAGAGCCCGTGCGCGATGCTCGACGCGCCCCAGACCATCACCGAGCCGATCATGGTGCAGGCCGCGCAGGATCGCGGGGCGCGGGTCCGGTTCGACACCAGCTACGTCTCCCACGTCCAGGACGACGACGGCGTCACCACCACGCTGCAGGACCGGCTGACCGGCACGACGTACACCGTCCGCTCCAAGTACCTGATCGGGGCCGACGGCGCACGCAGCCAGGTGGCCGCCGACCTCGACCTGCCCTACGAGGGCCCCGGCGCAGTCGGTGGTGCGCTGAGCATCGTCTTCGAGGCCGACCTCTCGCGCTTCGTCGCGCACCGCCCGTCGGTCCTCTACTGGATGCTGCAGCCCGGCGCGGAGAAGGAGGGTGTCGGCCTCGGCGTGCTCCGGATGATCAAGCCGTGGACCGAGTGGATGCTCATGTGGGGCTACGAGGTGGCCGGCGGCCCGCCGGACCTCAGCGACGAGGTGGTCCGGGAGCTCGCGGTCGCACTCGTCGGCAGTGACGACTTCGAGATGCGGGTGAAGTCCCGTTCCCCGTGGACGGTGAACCACCACTTCGCCACCACGATCGCCCGGGGGCGGGTCTTCTGCGCCGGCGACGCCATCCACCGGCACCCCCCGACCAACGGGCTGGGCTCCAACACCTCGATCCAGGACTCCTACAACCTGGCCTGGAAGCTCGCGCACGTGGTGGCCGGGACGGCGGACCCGTCGCTGCTGGACTCCTACGACGCCGAGCGCGCACCGATCGCCCGGCAGGTCGTCGAGCGGGCCAACCAGAGCATCGCCGACACCGGGAAGATCCTCAGCGCCCTCGACCTCGAGCACACCGAGGCCGACGCGCTCGAACGCCAGCTCGCGCTGTGGAAGGCGCCGGGCGCGGAGGGGGAGAAGATCCGGGCCGCCGTCCGGGAGGCCATCGCCTACAAGGCCTACGAGTTCGACGCCCACGGCGTCGAGCACAACCAGCGGTACGCCAGCTCCGCGGTGGTCCCCGACGGGACGCCGATGCCGGAGTACCGGCGGGACCCCGAGCTGTACGCCCAGCCCACCACCTGGCCCGGCGCCAAGCTGCCGCACACCTGGGTCACCCGGGGCGGGGTACAGACCTCCACCCTCGACCTGGTCGGCCGTGGCCGGTTCAGCGTGCTGACCGGCATCGGCGGGGAGGCGTGGCTCGCAGCCTCCCGCACCCTCGGCGAGCAGGCCGGGCTGTCGATCACCACCGTCTCGATCGGGCCGGGCCAGCCCGTCGAGGACCCGTACGGCACCTGGGCCGACCTGCGGGAGATCGAGGACGGCGGCGTCCTGCTCGTCCGGCCGGACGGGTACGTCGCCGCCCGGTACCCGTCCGCACCGCCGTCGGAGCAGCAGGCCGCCGACTGGCTCGCCGCGGCGCTCGGCGCCGTCCTCGGGCGCGATCTCAGTCAGGTCTAGGAGCAGGAGCCTGCGGTGCGGCTCGGCCGCACCGCAGGCTCGGACGAGCCAGTCGCCTGGGCCGTCGGCCAGCACGGTGGCCAGGGTCCCCGCGGTCGTCCGGACGGCTCCGGAACAGCGGCTCCGACGGCGGTCGGGTACCTGCCCGTCGGGGTGGGTGCCCGATGACGGCGTTGCTCAGGCCAGGCGGTAGCCGGCCTGGCGCACAGCGGCGTCGACGTCCTCGGCGGACACGGGTGCGGTCGAGGTGACGGTCACGGTGGACACGCCGCCCGGGGTCAGGTCCACCAGGACGTCGGTGACGCCGGGGAGCCCCTGGAGCGCGGAGGTCACGACGCCGGCGCAGTGTCCGCAGGTCATGCCATCCACCCCGTACGCCGCTGTCGCCTGCATCCCGGCCGGGGGCGTGGTCGCCTGCTGCGGAGCAGCCGGGCTGCAGCAGCCACAGCCGCCCGATGTCACGGGAGGCGTTCCGCGACGCGTGATCTCGATGCTCTCAACAGCCACTTCCGGGCCCTCTCTGCTGAGTGTCACTGCTCCTGTCGAGCTCGTGCCCACGCCCCGACGATAGTACCCCTGGGGGGTATCTGCCAGACGGCCTCAACGGTTGTGCGGACCATCTCGGTTCCACGCAGGTAGCGTCGAGGAGTCGGCGGACCGTTGGGCAGGTCCACGCAGGCGGGGACGATCGGGGGGTGTCATGCGAGGGCGGCTGATCTGGGCGCTGTTCGCAGTGGCCGCCGTCCTGGCCATGCACGGCGTGCAGTGCATGGGCGGGGTCGACTCGCCCCACACCCCGCTGGCCGCGTCAGCCTCGCTCGACTCCCACCATGGCGCCGTCGTGGGGTCGGCCGACGGGATGCACCCCGTTGCCGCGCCCGCAGCCATGCCCCTCGACCCGGCCCCCGATGGCATGCCGGCTCATGGGGCGGACATCTGGACGCTCTGCCTGGCGGTGCTGTTCGCAGTACTGACCTGCGTGGGCGTCGCGGCGCTCCGGCGCGGGCGGCTCACCCTCCAGCTGCGAGGCCCGCCGCCGTCGCTGCGCGTGCTCCGGCACCTCCACCGGCCCGCCCCCGCGCCGGATCTCGCGTTGCTCTGCCTCCTGCGGATCTAGGCCGAGTGCCCCCACCCCGTCAGCACCTCTGCTGGCACGGGGAGCACCGGCATGCCCTCATCCGCAGGTAGACAGGAGATCTCTCGATGACCCGCACCACCGCACGACTCGCCCGCCTGACCGGTGGGCTCATCGCCGGCGCCGTCGTCCTCACCGGCTGCGCCGGCGAGGACGGCTCCGCCGCCGACGCAGGCAGCGCCACTGCCCAGGCCGAAGAGTTCAACGACGCGGACATCGCGTTCGCGCAGGGCATGATCCCGCACCACGAGGGCGCGCTCACGATGGCCGAGATGGCCGTCGAGCGTGCCGAGGACCCGCGCGTCCGCGACCTGGCCGAGCGCGTCGAAGCCGGGCAGGAACCGGAGATCGACCTCATGACCGGGTGGCTGGAGGAGTGGGGCCAGCCGGTCGAGCCGGACTCCATGGACGGCATGGACCACGGCGGCATGGACATGGAGATGGACGGCATGGACATGGCGGACATGCCCCCGGCCGGCGCCGACTTCGACCGGATGTGGCTGCAGTCGATGATCGAGCACCACGACGGTGCCGTCGTCATGGCCGGGACGGAGATCGACGAGGGGCAGGACGACGAGGCGGTCGACCTGGCCCGGTCGATCGCCGAGACCCAGACCCAGGAGATCGACGAGATGCAGCGCCTGCTCGACGAGCTCGGCGGCTGAGCGCCGGGGCGGGGGCGGCGGCTGGGTCCGCCGTCCCCGCCCTTCGTCCGCGCCCGGCCCGCTGTTCCCGTGATCCCCAGGAGACCTGATGTCCGTTCCGCCCTGCCCTGCCCGCCGCCGCCCTGCCCTGCCCGCCGCCGCCCTGCCCAGTGGTGGTCGCCCGCCGCCTCCGTTCCGGTGCTCCTCGTCGCCGTCCTGACCGGGTGTTCGTCGTCCGGTTCCGACCGAGCAGCGGACGCCGCGGTCGCCACCGCGACCGGGCAGCTGCCGACCAGCCACGTGCACGGCGTCGGCATCGACCCGGGCAGCGGCTCGGTGCTGGTGGCGACCCACGAGGGCCTGGTCGAGGTCGCCGACGGGGCCGTGACCCCGGTCGGGCCGACGATCGACCTGATGGGCTTCACCGTCGTCGGCCCGGACCACTACCTGGCCTCCGGTCATCCGGGCCTGCACTCCGAACTGCCGAACCCGGTCGGTCTGATCGAGACCACCGACGCCGGCCGTACCTGGTCGCCGCTGTCCCGGCAGGAGGAGTCCGACTTCCACGGCCTGACGGTCAGCGACGCCGGGGTCCTCGGCTTCGACGGCTCGTTGCTGTTCAGCGAGGACGGCCGCGCCTGGGAGCCGCTTCCCATCCCCGCGGAGCCGCACACGCTCGCGGCGTCCCCGGACGGGACCCAGGTGCTGGCGACCACGGAGCAGGGCCTGCTCCGCTCCACCGACGCGGCGTCCTCCTGGTCGTTCGTCGAGGGGGCGCCCCTGCTGCAGGTGGCCACCTGGGCCGACGAGCGCCAGGCCGTCGGCGCCACACCGGACGGCGTCGTCTGGGTCACCGCTGACCGGGGCCTGACCTGGGACGAGGTGGCGGAGCTGGGTTCGGCGCCCGAGGCCGTGACGGCGACGTCGGACGGCGAGGAGGTGCGCGTCGTCGTGGTCACCACCGCCGCCGTGCTGGAGTCATCGGACGGCGGACGGACCTTCGAGACGCTGCTGGCGCGCTGACGCCGGCACGCGGACGAGCGCCCGGTCGGGCTCGGCCCCGTGGTCGGCGTGGCGGTGGCGAACGGCGGTGCGACAGCAGGTCGGCGGAGGTGGCGTGCTGGGTCAGGGGGCGACGGGCACCCGCACCGCTCCTGGCTGCGCTCCGAACAGCGGCCCGCGCGGGAGGGCCGCCGGTCGTGGCGTGAGGTGCACCCCGGCGATCATGCACCGCACCGATCCGCCCGCCAGCTCGACGGTCGGCACGGCTACCGCCAGCAGCTGGGTCGTCGCCTCGATCCGCCGGCGCTGGTCTGCGGTGAGGCTGGCGGCGGCCCGCGCGGAGAGCGCCAGCACCGGTCCGTCGCGGCCGGTCAGCTCGATGGCGTTGCCGGCGAACTGGCGGACCTGGTGCTCGGAGAGATCGACGACGTCCCGGCCGGTCGCAGCCAGCCGGTCGGTCACCCGGGCTCGATCAGCGGCCGCGCTGATCAGCCTGAGCCCGACCAGCGCCACCGCGCTGCCCACCGTCATCAGCACGTTCGTGTGGTAGACCGCCCGGCCCTCGGCGTCGGCCGTGTCGAACAGCACCGCCTCGTAGCCGAACGTCGCGCAGAACCGCGCCAGCGCCTCGGGGTGTGCCCGGTGGGAGCGGGAGACGTAGGCGACCCGCTCCTGGTGGTCGAGCACCATCGCCCCGGTCGACTCGAGGAACAGTCCGTCCCGCTCCATGCCGGAGAAGTCCACGACCTGGTCCACGCGGTACCGCTCCTGGAGCAGCTGGACGACGTCGGCTCGCCGCTCGCTGCGCCGGTTGACCGCGAACATCGGGTAGAGCGCCACCCGGCCGTCGGGGTGCGTCGACAGCCAGTTGTTCGGGAAGACGGCGTCCGGGCGATCGTGCGCGTGGTCCTCGAAGAGGTGCACGACCACCCCCGCCGACTCCAGCGCCTCGGCCAGCCGGGTCACCTCGTCGCGGGCCTGCGCGGCGACGGCGGCGGGGTCCGGCCCGGCGGGCAGCGACTGGAAGGCGTTGTCGACCCGGGTCAGCTCGTTGGGGCGGAACCGGTGCGGGCGGATGAGCACGACGGCTCCCGGCGCCTGCACGGGTACGGCCATCAGGCTCCGACCCGGTCGACGGTGATCCGGCGGGCGGCGACCCAGCTGGTCGTGGTGCGGACGTCGACGAGCGAGGTCATCCGAGCCTTCCTGTCAGGGTTGATCTCAAGGCTAGGAACGGGCGATGTGCAAGCGCAACGAACATCCAGCTCGATCTCCGGCGGCCAGCTGAGCAGATTTCGCGTCGTGATTAGGCTTTCTGCATGACCGCGTTGACCGAGCTCGATCGTCGACTGCTCGCCGTCCTCCGCGAGGACGGCCGTGCACCCGTCGCTGAGATCGCCCGCCGGCTCGGGATCTCCCGGGCCACGGTCACCAGCCGGATGGACCGCCTGGTCGCGCAGGGCGTCATCGTCGGCTTCACCGTGCGGGCCCGGGAGGACGCGGTCGCCGGTGAGGTGCGGGCGGTGACGCTGATCGAGGTGGAGGGTCGCTCGACGGATGCGGTGATCCGCCGGCTGCGGGGCTTCACCGAGATCGATGCGCTGCACTCCACCAACGGGGGCTGGGACCTCGTGGCGGAGGTCCGCACCCGTGACCTGATGGAGTTCGACCGGCTGCTCGGCCGCATCCGCTCGATCGACGGCGTCGTGAACAGCGAGACCAGCTTGCTGCTGTCCTCCGTGCTGCGCTGACCCGCGGCCGGCCCGACGCCACCGGAGCCAGCAGCCGGCTGCGACGGGGCCGGTGGATCAGTCCTCGGTGAGCCAGACGGCGGTGTTCGGTGGCAGCGCGATGCTGCCGGCCGAGGCATGCACCCGCGACGTCGAGGCGAGCAGCACCTCACCGCGGGCGCGGGCCAGCACCGTGGCCGAGCCCATGTTCACCACGCAGCGCACGGTCTCCTCGTCCCCGACGCAGCGGACGGTGAGGACGTCGCCGTCCGTGCGGACCGTGGCGTCCCCGGAGCCCAGGGCCGGGTGCGCCGCGCGGAGGGCGAGTGCCCGCCGGTAGAGGGTCAGCATCGAGCCGCCGTCCCGGGTCTGACTGGAGACGGCGTAGCCGCTCCACTCGGCCGGGATCGGCAGCCACGGCTCGGCCGCGCCGTCCGGGGAGAAGCCGACACCGGCGGAGTCGTTCCACGGCATCGGGACCCGGCAGCCGTCCCGGCCGGCGCGCTCGCCGCCGCTGCGGAAGAAGATCGGGTCGGTCTTCGCCTCGTCCGGCACCACGGCCTGGGGCAGCCCCAGCTCGTCCCCGGCGTACAGGTACGCAGACCCGGGCAGCGCCAGCATCAGCAGGGCGGCGGCCCGCGCGCGGGCGGTGCCGAGGGCGCCCCCGCCGAAGCGGGTGACCTGCCGGTCCTTGTCGTGGTTGCCCAGCACCCAGGACACCGGGGCGCCCACCCGACCGAAGGCGTCGAGCGCCGTCTGCACGCCGTCGGCGAACGCCGCGGTCTCCCACGGCGACTTGAGCAGCCGGAAGGAGAACGACTGGTGCATCTCGTCGGGCCGCGAGTAGAGCGCGACCTCGTCCAGGTCGGCCAGGCAGACCTCGCCGACCAGCATGGTGTCGGGGTACTCGTCGCAGACCGACCGCCACTGGCGCCACACGTCGTGCACCTCGGGCTGGTTCCAGGTCATCGCCTGCTCCGGCCCGTGGCCGAACAGGGTGGGGGAGTAGGCGCCCGGGTTGTCCCGCAGGTCGGCGTCCTTGAACAGGCCGTAGGCGACGTCGACCCGGAACCCGCTGACCCCGCGGTCCAGCCAGAACCGCAGCGTCTTCTCGAAGTCGGCGGCGACCGCCGGGTCCCGCCAGTTCAGGTCGGGCTGCTCGGGGGCGAACAGGTGCAGGTACCACCGGCCGTCCGGCGTGCGCGACCAGGCCGGGCCGCCGAACAGCGAGCGCCAGTTGTTCGGCGGCTCCTCCGACGGCGGGGCGAAGTGGTAGCGGGCGGCCTCGGGGGAGTCCGGGTCGGCCAGCGCGGCCTGGAACCAGGGGTGCTGGTCGGAGGTGTGGTTCGGGACGACGTCCAGGACGACGCGCAGTCCGAGCTGGCGGGCGTCGGCGACCAGGGCCTCCAGGTCGGCGACGTCGCCGTAGTCCGGGTCGACCGCCCGGTAGTCACAGATGTCGTAGCCGCCGTCGGCCCCGCCGGAGGGGTAGTGCGGGTTGATCCAGAGGGCGTCGACGCCCAGCCAGGACAGGTAGGGCAACCGCGAGCGCAGCCCGGCCAGGTCACCGATCCCGTCCCCGTTGCTGTCGGCGAAGGAGCGCAGGTAGACCTGGTAGACCACGGCTGACCGCCACCAGGGCGACGGGGACCGCTGGGCCGCGACCTGCTGCTCGGTCGAGGTCCGCATCGTTGCGAGCCGACGTGACATGTGGACAACATCGGCAGTCGAGCCGGCGAACTGTGTGGTGCGCGTCACGAACGGCCGGCGTGGTCTCTGGCGGATCTCGCCAACGGCAGCGGCCTTTCGCGCCCCTGGTCCCGGTTCCCGTCTCTGCGTGGCGGTGGACGCTCTCGATGCCCGCGCATGACGCGACGACGGTGCCGACCTCGGCGGCCGAAGGCGGACGTCGGTGCTGCTCGACCGGGCTCCAGGGCGCTCGAGCGGCGGAGAGCCCGTGCAGCCGGGTCGTCATCGCCGCCGTGCGAAGGGGTCTTCATCCGTGCAGGCCGGGGAGGACCTCCGTCGTCCCAGGCGTCGAGCACGTGCACGAGAGGGGCATCTCATGGCCAGCTGGACACGCAGGACCGTCGCCACGGTCTTCGTCGGGACCGCCATCGCAGCGGGCGTCGCCACACCGGCGAGCGCGCAGCCCGTGAACGACCAGGACGGTCTGGTCAACGTCGCGATCGGCGACGTCACCGTCCTCCAGGACGTCAACATCGGCGTCGCCGCCCAGGTCGCCGCCACCATCTGCGGTGTGAAGGTCGGCCCGGTCGCCGTCCTCGGTCAGGCCGTGGACCGCAGCGGTGACACCCAGACGGTCTGCGAGACCGACCAGGGACCAGTCCGCCTCGTGCAGAACTAGTCCCGTCGCGCGCGGGTCCGTCCCGCGTGCTCCGCCCTCGACCGGGAGGCCGTGACCCCGCCTCCCGGTCGAGGGCCCCGCGCGGCCGGCCGGCTCTCGTGCAGGCTGCGCTGCGTCATGTCGAACGTGGCGAGCACCTCCATCAGGAACTCCGAGGCAGCGGCCGCCACCGGCAGGACGTCGTCGGCCTGGGTCTCCTCCAACACGGCCAGGAAGACGTCGTGGTGGACCCGGGCCAGTTCCAGCAGCCCCACCTGCTCGATGACGGCCGAGCGTCCCAGCTCGTACCCCCGGTTCAGTGCTGCCTCCTCGCGGCGCGGCAGGTAGCTGAGGAGGGCCATCCGGTAGTCGCGCGCGAGGCGCTCGAGCGGGCTCACCGGGGCACCGCCCGGGCGGCGGGTGCACCGATCCGCCCGGCCCCTGACCGGCGGGCGCCGCTGCCCTCGAGGAAGGCCAGCCCCTCTTCCAGGTCGAGCGCGGTCGCCACGGTCCCGGTGTCCATGCCGAGCGACACCATCGCGAACGCCACGTCGGGCTGGATGCCGACGATCACGGTCACCGCCCCGCGCAGCCGGGCCATCTCCCCGATGGTGCGCAGCGTGCGTGCGCCGAAGGAGTCGAGCACGTCGAGCGCGGCGACGTCGATCACCACCCCGCGGGACCGGTGCCGCCCGATCTGCTCGACCAGGTCCTCCCGGAACCGCTCCATCTCCGTGTCGTCGAGGGCCGTGTGGATGGACGCGATGAGGTGAGGGCCCTGGCGCAGGATGGAGACCAGCTTCGGCCCGGACATCAGGGGCTCGCCATGCCGCTGTCCCGGGTGACGGTGTAGCCGAGCAGCCGCTCGGCCTCCTCCAGGCCGCCCTGCAGGTCACCGATGGTGTCCATCTTGCTGAGGTCCACCCCGATGGTGACCAGGGTCTGCGCGATCTCCGGGGAGAGCCCGGTGATGATCACGCTGGCGCCCATCAACCGGGAGGCGTCGACGGTCTGGACGAGGTGGTTGGCCACCGCCTCGTCGACGTCCGGCACGCCGGTGATGTCGACGACGACGACCTTGGCGCGGTGGGTGCGGATGCCGGCCAGCAGCTGCTCGGTGAGCTGACGTGCCCGCTCGCTGTGCAGCACGCCGATGATCGGCAGGATCAGCAGCCGTTCCCGCACGGGAAGCACCGGCGTGGACAGCTCACGTATCGAGTCCTGCTGTTGGCGGATGACCCGTTCCCGCTCGTCGACGAAGCTCCCCGCGACGGTGATCGCGATGCGGTTGGCGGCGGGTTCGTAGGCGTCGAGCACCCGGTTGAGCAGGGCGAAGTCGAGCTGGTACTTCTCGAAGAGGGAGCGGGCCAGGACGTCACGCAGCAGCAGCACGATCCCGACCACCTCGTGCGTCTCGACCCCGCGGGGGATGATCCGCTCCGACAGGTCGCGGGCGTACCGCTGCAGCGCCTCCACGCTGCCGGTCTCCAGGACCTCCACGTAGTTGTCGTAGACCGAGGTGGTCTCGACCGTCATCTCCTGCGGGGTCATCGCCCGCAGCAGACCGGACTGCTGGATGCGCCCCGCCCACTCCTGGCGCAACCTCGTCCGGTGCTCGCGGAGGTGGGCGACCAGCTGAGGGAGCAGTTGGTGCTCGTCGTCCCGCTCGTACAGGTACTCAGGTGAGACCGGGGCCGTCCCCGCCGGCGCGGTGTGGTGCTCGTGGTCCGTCATCGTCCAGTCCGCCATTTCGTCATCGTCACCGTCGTTCCGCGGCCCATCTCCGACACCACCGCGAACTCGTCCATCAGTCGCCGGGCACCGGGCAGTCCCAGTCCCAGCCCGTCGTAGGTGCTGTAGCCGTCCGTGAGTGCCCGTTCGACGTCGGCGATCCCCGGTCCGGTGTCCCGCGCGACGACGCGCACCCCCTGGTGCGGGTGCTCGAGCAGTTCGACGAGGACCTCGCCGGAGCCGGCGAAGCGCACGATGTTGCGTGCGATCTCCGAGACGGCCGTCGCGATCAAGGTCAGGTCGGTCCGGGAGAAGCCGAGCCGGGACGCCAGTTCGCGGGCGGCCTGACGCGCCGCCACGATGTCGGCGTCGGACTCGACCCGGACCCGGACCTCGTCCTCCCTGGGCTGACCGCGCTCCATCAGGGGCTGGCTCAGGCGTGCGCACGACCCGCACTCCAGGAGGTGGCGGCCGGCGTCCACCTCCCGCTGCCGCCGGCGGTCGCCGCCGGAGAGCGCGAGCAGGACCGGGCGGCAGCGATCGGTGGGCGGCTCGACGCCCTCGACGGAGAGCAGGTACTCCACTCGCAACCGGGCTCGGGTCCGGTTCAGCTGGGCCGCGACGGCCCCGGCGGTCGAACCGAGCTCCCCGGCCAGCGACCGGGTGTCCCGCCCCGACACCTCGTGGGCGAGCAGCAGGTCGCGCTCCTGCGCCGAGAGCCGGGTGAGCGCCTGGGCGACCGCATCGCGCTCCTCGCGCGCGAGGAGGTCCTCGTCCACCGCGGCGGAAGGGCGCAGGTCGACCACCCGGTGCTGGTTCCGCTGGTGCCGGTCACGCTCGCGCCACTGAGAGGTCACCACGTTCCGGGCCGTGACGATCGCGTACGGCTCCAGCATGCCCGGCTCGACCCGTCCGGCGGCGGCGAGCACCCGCACCAGGGTCTCCTGGACCAGGTCGTCGACCGTCGCGGCGTCGGCGACGCGGGCGGCGATCACGCGGCGCACCATCGGGATGAGCGCGGCGATGTCAGTGTGCGGCGCGGGGTTCGTCCGGTTCCTCGGCGGACCGCGCAGTCCCCACGGCCGGGACGCTACGCCAGTGGAGCCCGCAGCGGACCGGTGTGCCGGGTTCGGGTGCAGGCGCAGCAGACGACGACCCGGGAATGGCAGGGGGCCGTGCTCGAGGACGTGCCGGCTCAGCGACGGAGCGCCGGACGTCGGGGCGGTGGAACGGCTCATGATTGGCTTCTTGTGGCGTGGGGCACAGAGATGACGTGGACAGCTACGCCGTCGGATTCGCCCGGCCGGATCGCCGATCCTGGGCCCAGCCGGTCGACCAGCCCAAGTCCTGGCACGCCGTCGAGGCGCACCGGCCAGCCGACGAGCTCGACGGGGAGGTGGAGCTCGCCGTGTGCGGGGCGATCGTGCAGATCTGGGGTGCGCAACGGTGGGGGCGGATGAGCAGTGGCCGCGACACCTGCGCCGAGTGCCGGCGCCGCACGGCGCCGGCACTGCGACAGGTCGGCTAGATCGACTGCGGCGGCTCGGCCGGCTTCTGCTCGGCCCGAGGCGTCCGCCGGCCGGTGATGGCCGAGATGCCGGTGATGTCCCGGCCCACGATGAGCGCCTGCACGTGGTCGGTGCCCTCGAACGTGTAGATCGCCTCGATGTCAGCGTGGTGGCGGGCGATGTGGTGCTCCAGCAGGATGCCGTCACCGCCGAAGAGGTCGCGGGCGTCGGCGACGATCTGCCGGGCCTTCTTGCAGTTGTTCATCTTCGCCATGGAGGCCATCGCCGCGGTCATCCGGCCCTCGTCGGCCAGCTTGCTCAACCGCCAGCTCAGCAGCCGCATGCTGGTGATCTCGGCCAGCATCCGGGCCAGCTTCTCCTGCACCAGCTGGTAGCCGGCGATCGGCTGGCCGAACTGCTCCCGCTGCATCGTGTGCTTCAAGGCCAGGTCGTAGGCGGCCTCGGCGATGCCCAGGGCCCGCCAGGCCACGGTGTACCGGGTGCGGTCCAGCACCACCGAGACGTCCTTGAACGAGCGGCAGTTGGCCAGCTTGTTCTCCGCCGGCACCCGCACCTCGTCCAGGGTGATCTCGGCCTGCCACACCGCCCGCAGCGCGGTCTTGCCGGTCATCCGGGTCGCGGTCCAGCCGATCGACCCCTTGGGGACGACGTAGCCGCCGACCGCACCCTCCTCGTCGCGGGCCCAGATGAGCACCAGGTCGGCGATCGTGCCGTTGCCGATCCACTTCTTGGCGCCGTTGAGCACCCACTCGTCGCCGTCCCGGCGGGCGCTGGTCTCCAGGGCGACGGCGTCCGAGCCGTGCGCGGGCTCGGTCAGGCCGAACGCGCCGATCAGCTCCATCCGGGCCATCGCCGGCAGCCAGCGCTCGCGCTGCTCCTCATCGCCCAGCAGGGCGATCGACTGCATGGCCAGGAAGCTGTGGACGCCGTAGAAGGTCCCCAGGCTGCCGTCGGCGCGGGCCCACTCGGCGGCGACCAGCCCGGCGGCGACCGCGCTCATCCCGGCCGAGCCGTACCCGGCGACCGTGCCGCCGGCCACGCCCAGCTCAGCGATCTTCGGGACCAGCTCGAACGGGAACTCCGCCCGCTCCCAGTAGTCGTTGATGATCGGCGTGACCTCGCGCGTGCAGAAGTCGCGCACCCGGTCCCGCAGCTCGATCTCCTCCGGCTCCAGGAGGTCGTCGAGGGCGTAGAAGTCAGGGGAAGCGTCGTTGCTCACCGGTCCGAAGCTACTCGCGGGTGGCACTGGGTGCCGTGTGCTCAGCGCCGCTCCAGGGAGCCGCGCAGGAGGGCTGCCTGCCCAGCGTGCTGGAGGTCGTCACCGACGACGCTGAGCAGCCGGACACCCAGGGTCACCGGCGGGTCCCAGCGCTCGTCGACGACCCGGTCGAGGTCCCCGGCGCTGAGCGTGCCCACGAACTCCGCGGTGCGTCGGTGCACGTCGGCGTGGTGGTCGATCAGCAGCTGCGGGTCGCTGACCTGCGTCCGTCCGACGTCGGTGCTGCTGAAGCCGTAGCCGATGGCACTGGGGTCGAACGGCAGCTCGAACCGGTCGGCCCAGCCGTTGGCCGTGTAGGCCTGCTCGACCCCGGCGACCTCGGAGACGTGGTCGTCCTGGACCCGGGTCAGGTGCCAGACCAGCCAGGCGATGGTGTTCGCCTCCGGGTCGACGCGGGCGTTCAGCAGCTGCGGGTCGATCCCCTCGACCGCCCCGCGGACGGCCTCCTCGACGTTGTCGAACGCGGTCAGCAACAGGTCCCGGCTCTCCATGATCGCCGCCCTACCCCAGGGCAGCTGCCGGCCAACCGACCTCGCGTGTCACACCTGTCCCGCTGTCGGGCGACGTTCGGCGTGCCCGGGCTCGTTCGTGGTTCGTCCTCGTCCGTGCCGCCTAGCCTGCCGCGGTGCGCCACTCCTTCCAGGTCGACCTGCGTGGCGTCGTCGACCTCCTCTCCTCCCACCTCTACAGCTCACCCGACGTCTACCTGCGGGAACTGGTCCAGAACTCCGTCGACGCCATCTCGGCCCGCGGCTCCGACGGCGTCGGGGCCGCCGTCGTCATCGAGTGCCACGAGCGGCCGGGCGCCGCCCCGGTCCTGTCCGTCGAGGACGACGGCGTGGGTCTGACGGTGGCCGAGGTGCACGAGCTGCTCGCCACCATCGGTTCCTCCTCCAAGCGGGACGCGCTCTTTGCCCCCGGGATCGACTACCTCGGCCGCTTCGGGATCGGCCTCCTGGCCTGCTTCCTCGTGAGCGACGAGATCCGGGTGGTGACCCGGTCGGTGCGGGGTGGTGCGGGCGTCTCCTGGCAGGGCCGCAGCGACGGCACCTACGAGCTCCGCGAACTGCCGGACGGCGAGGGGCGGCGCACCCCAGGGACCACGGTCTGGCTGACCGCCCGACCGGGGCTGGAGGACCACCTCCGCCCGGACACCGTCCGCGCGCTGGTCCAGCGCTATGCCGGTCTGCTGGCTCAGCCCATCGTGCTCCGTACCGCCGAGGGCTCGGAGCGGATGGCCGGGCGAGTGCTGCCGTGGCTCGGGCAGGACCGTGACGGCCTGCTCGAGTGGGGACACCAGGAGTTCGGGGAGCGATTCCTGGACGCCGTCCCGCTCGAGTTGCCGGCAGCGGGGCTGACCGGGGTCGCGTTCGTGCACCCGGAGAGCCCCAGCCCGGCGTCACGGCAGCGGCACCGGGTGCACCTCAAACGGATGCTGCTGTCCGATGCGGTGGACGGGTTGCTCCCCGAGTGGGCGTTCTTCGTCCGCGCCGTCGTGGACACCAGCGCGTTGCAGCCGCTCGCCTCCCGGGAGGGCCTCTACGAGGACGCGACCCTCGCTGCCGTCCGTGACGGGCTGGGGGCGGCCCTGCGCAGCTGGCTGACCACCGTGGCCGAGCACGAGCCGACGAGGCTGCAGGCCCTCGTCCGCGTGCACGCGCTCGCGTTGAAGTCACTGGCCGTGCACGACGACGAGCTGCTGCGGCTCTTCTCACCGTGGCTGCCGGTCGAGACGAACCAGGGCCGGATGACGCTGACCGAGCTGACCCGGCGTGGGCGGGTCCGCTACGCGGCGACGAAGGAGGACTTCAGCCAGATGGCGCAGGTCGCCACGGCTGAGGGGATCTGCCTGGTCAACGCCGGCTACACCTACGACGAGGACCTCCTGCTGCGGCTGCCGGACCTGGTGCCCGGCGTCGAGGTCGAGCACGTGGAGCCCGAGGACCTGGCCGCGGTGCTCGCTCCGGTGGCCGGGGGCGACCAGGTCGCAGCTGCAGCACTGGCCGGGCGCGCCCGGCCGGTGCTGCTGTCCTTCGACTGCGATGTCGACGTGCGTTCCTTCAGCCCTGAGTCGCTGCCCTGCCTGTACACCGCAGGCGACGCAGCGCGGTTCACCCGCGAGGTCGGCGAGACCGCCCAGGTGGCGGGGGCGTTCTGGGGTCCGCTGCTCAGTCACCTGCAGACGCCCGGACCTGGGCGGAGGGAGGCGCAGCTGGTGCTCAACTGGCGGCACCCGGTCGTGCGTCAGCTCGCGGGTCCCGTGGGTGACGGTGCGCTGCGCACCGCGGTCGAGGTGCTGTACCTCCAGGCGCTCCTCATGGGCCGTCACCCGTTGCGCGGGCAGGAGACCACGTTGTTGTCCGGCGCCCTCGGGCGCCTCGTCGAAGGGAGTCTCGGTGGCACGGAGTAGGTCGGTGCGGTCGCTGTTGCGGGAGGTCGCGGAGATGCCGCCGGGCTACGCCCGGACGGCGACCGCTGAGGAGGCAGTCCGGCTCGCCGACGCGGCCAACGACCTCGACGCGTCCTTCGAGGCCCGCGTGGCGCTGGCCTCGGCCGCGCAGCACGGTGGTGAGGCGCAGAAGGCGATGGTGGCGACCACCTGGTGCCTGGGTCAGATCGATGCCCATCCGGGGCGCTTCGCCATCGAGGACACCTACTGGGCGCTCAAGTGGTTGCCGGGCACGCTGCTCGACCTGCCGCAGGTGCCGCTGACCGACGTCGAACGGGTGCTGGCCGAGCAACGCCGCCGGTACGCCGCCGAGGGGATCGGCGAGGACGCGGTCGCCAAGTTGGCCTGGACGGTGCCGCTCCGCACGGGGCGGGTGGCCGAGGCCGTCGAGGCGCATCGACGGTGGCGCGTGGTGCCGCGCACGCCGATGGGCGATTGCCGGGCATGTGACGTCGCCGCCGAGGTCGACCTGGCCATCGCCGCCGGTGACCCGGCGCGAGCGGTCGACCTCGCCCGGCCGCTCGTCGCCGGTCGGTTGGACTGCGCCGAGCAGCCGGCCGCTGTGCTGGCCGACCTGCTGGCGCCGCTGGCCGAGCTCGGGGAGCACGAGGAGGCCGAGCGGCTGCACCAGTGGGGGCTGCGGCTGGCTCGGGGCAACCCCTCCCTGGTCGGTGCCCAGGCCCGCCATGTCCTGCACCTCGTGCGCACAGGCCGGCTCGACGACGCCGTCGACCTGCTGGCCGAACTCGTCGACGTGTGCGACCGCGGCCTGTTCGACGTCGATGCCCGGCTCATCGTGCTGAGTGCCGGTGCCGCGGTGGCTGCGTCGCTGGCCGAGACAGGTGTCACCGAGACCCCGCGTCCGCTCGGGGCTCGCCCGCGCGACACCACAGCGCTCGCCGGCCTGTTCGCCGGCGGAGCCAGGGAGATCGCTGCGGCGTTCGACCGGCGCAACGGCACCGACCTCCGGACCCGAGACGCAGAGGAGTGGCTGGGCGTGCGGCCTGTGACGGTGGTGGCACCACCGGTCGTACGGACGACCAGCCCGACGCTGCCCACCACCGTCACCGTCGCCGTGGTGCCGGCCGTCAGCGACGAGGACGCCGACACGTTGCTGGAACTGGCCCGCACCCCCCGGGGCCCGGCGGCGCCGCGACTGGCTGCGGCCGAGCGCGCACTGGCCCGGTACGAGGCGGCCGGCGACGCCGGGGGAGCCGCACGTGCCCTGGCCACCGTCGGGGAGGCGCTGCTGCGGCTGGACCGGCTCCCGGAGGCGGCTGACGCGTTGGCTCGGGCTGTGCCGGCGCTGACGGCGGACCCGGTGGAACAGGTGCGAGCGGCGCTGACGCTGGCCAGGCTGACGGCCGGGACGGCCGGCGCCGTGGACGACGAGGCCCGGCGGTGGTGTGCCGTGGCGGACACCGCCGCGGCGCGTGCCGGCACTCCGGAACTGATGGCGGGGCGGGTCGCCGCGCTGCGGGCGGAGTGGACGGTGCTGGAGCTGGGCGAGGAGCCGGCCCCTGCGGGACTGGCGGCAGCCGGCGCGGCCTTCGCGGACGCGCGCGACCTCTTGGCGGCTGACCCGCCCCTGGTGACCGACGCGTGGGCGAGCGAGGCGTGGAGCCGATCGGTGGTCGGGGACGTCGCGGGTGCACTGCAGGCGGCGGAGACCGCATGGGAACAGGTGCGGGCGCGAACCGACGACGCCGGTGTCACCGATGTCGCGCAGGTGCTCGTCCCGGCCCTCCTCGAGGCGGGCGAGGTGGACCGGGCGATCGACGTGCTCAGCGCCGTGCAGTCCAGCGAGGAGGCGCTGGACGACCCTGGTGCGGCTGGAGAGGCGGCGGCCGCGCGGGGGCGGCTGCTCCGCGACGCCGACCGCCTGGACGAGGCGTTGACCGCGGCCTGGACAGCCGTCGACCTGTTCGCCGGTGCCGGGGACGTGTCCTCCGCCGGCTGGGCCCGGCTGGACGCGGCTCGCCTGTTCCGCGACCTGGAGGAGGACCTGAGCGCCCACGACCTGTACACCGAGCTGGTCGAACGGGCAGCGGAGGACGGCGACCGGGAGCTCGAGGGCGCCGCGTCGCTCGACCTCGCCCGACTGCTGCTCCAGCACGGCGACGTGGCGGGTGCACTGGCGGCGGCGCAGCGAGCGGCCACCGCTCTGCCGACCGACGAGGCGGGAGCGCGACTGCGGGTGCAGCGCACGCTCGCGGACGTGCACGACGCAGGTGGGCAGGTCGCCGAGGCCCTCGCCGCCGGGGAGGCAGCTCTGGCCGCGATCTCGGAGGAGGACGAGGACCCGCTCCTGGTGGCGGACGTGCGCCAGGAGCACGCTGACAGGTTGGTGGTCGCCGGCCGGGCGGGCGAGGCCCTGCCGCTCTACGCCTCGGCCAGGGACGCCTACACCGACGCCGGGCAGCCCGTGGGCGTGGCGGCGACCGGCCTGCGGGAGGCAGACGCACTGCATGCGCTGGGGCGCACCGCAGAGGCGATCTCCCTGGCGGAGGAAGCCGTCGCCGTCGGACACCGTGAGGACGTGCTCGCACTCGTCGCCGACGCGCTCTGGGCCGTCGCGTCGTTCAGCCCGCCGGAGGCCGTTCGCTACGACACCGCCCTGCAGGCGTACCAGGCGGCCGGCGCGCCGGCCGAGCAGCTGGCGGAGCTCACCGCGGCCCGGGACCGTGCCCTCAAGCGCGGCCGCTCCCGCTGGCGGCGCTGAGCGAACGGCTCAGGACGGCGTGGCCCCACCGGGGTCCGCGCCGTCCTGGCTGGCCTCTTCGAGCTGCTCGACCTGCTCCGGGGTGGCCTGCTCCAGGGCGATGTCCCGGGGCTCGGGGAGGTCGTCGTCGGTCGGCGTCGTCATGACGACACCCTGACCCCACTCCGACGCGCACGCTAGGTTGCTCGGGACCTCGACCTGGCAGGAGACCCGTGTTCGGCTTGTTCTCGCGCTTCTCGCGGGTGGTCCAGGCGCGGCTGCGCGGCTGGCGGCTGCCGCTGGCCGTCATGGTCTTCGTCTTCGTGACCAGCTGGCCGGCGATGGCCCTGGTGGAGGGCGCCGACAGCGACATCGCCGCGCCGGCCAACTACTGGTGGTACTTCATCGTCACCGCCGCCACCGTGGGCTACGGCGACTTCTTCCCGGCCTCGGCCGGCGGCCACGTCGTCGGGGCCTACGTGATCATCGGTGGCATCGTCACGCTGACGTTGCTGTTCACGCGGCTGGCCGACTACCTGCAGTCGGTCCGCAGCCGGCGCCTGAAGGGTGTGGAAGAGCTGGATCTGATCGATCACGTCGTCGTGCTGGGGTACTTCCCGGGCCGCACCGAGCGGATGCTCACCGAGCTCGCGGCCGAGGGGCGCACCCGGGTCGCGCTGTGCGCCTGGGAGGACGTGCCGGAGAACCCGTTGCCGGAGCGGACCGAGGTGTCCTTCGTCCGCGGCGACCTCAGCCACGCCGACGTCATGACCCGGGCCAACGTGGCCGCGGCCCGCTCCGTGGTGATCGACGGGCGGGACGACAACGAGACGCTGGCCATCGCGGTGGCGGTCCACCACGCCGGCCCGGACGTGCACAAGGTCGCCGCGCTGCGCGACCTGGACCGCCGGGACAACCTGCGCTACGTCGACCCCCGGATCGCCTGCGTGCAGTGGCACATGCCCTTCCTGATCACCGAGGAGGCGCTGGACCCCGGGCTCACCGAGGTCTACGGCGACCTGATGAGCAGCCACGGCCACGGCAACACCTACTCCGTCCAGCTGCCCTCCGGGCACCGGCTGGGCACCTTCGGCGACTGCCAGGTCCGCTTCGGTCAGGCCTTCGGGGCGACGGTGCTGGCGCTGCGCGGGCCCGACGGCCTGACGGTCAGCCCGGCCTGGGACACCCCGGTGGCCGAGGGGACGACGCTCTACTACGTCGGTCGCCGCCGAATCGAGGCCGGCGAGGTGCTCTCCGCCCGCTGAACCGACCGTTGCGTCGGCCGACCACCTCGTCGATGCTGACCGCCGCGGACCCACCACAGCGAGGAGCGGGCTCGATGCAGCAGTCGGCGACGCAGCGCAGCGGCAGCCGGGCAGGGCGGTGGCAGGCCCGGATGACGGCCGGCGTCGTCGGCTACCTGGTGTTCGTCGAGTTCACCAGCGGGGTCCTGCAGGGGTACTACATCCCGCTGCTCACCGACATCGCCCGGCACCTCGGCATCAACGACGCCGACGTCAACTGGCTCGAGGCCGGCCAGCTGATGCTGTCGGCGATCGCCGTCCCCGTGCTGGCCAAGCTCGGTGACCTGCGCGGGCACCGCCGGATGCTGCTCTGGTCGGCGGTCGTGGTCGCGGTGGCCACCATCGTGCTGGCGTTCGCCCAGACCTTCCCGGTCTTCCTGCTCGCCTGGGCGGTGCAGGGCGTCTACGCGGCCTGGCTGCCACTGCAGGTGGCGCTGATCTACAGCCGGTCCCGCGGGCTGCCGGACACCGCGGCCCGCACCCGGCGCGCCACCGGCCTCATCGTCGCCGCGCTGCAGCTCGGCGCCATCGTGGGCGCGCTCAGCGGCGGGGTGATCGGCGACCTCCTGGGCGACGCGCTCTGGCTGGTGCTGCTGGCCCCCGGCGTGCTGGTCGTCGGGGTGGTCGTGGTCGTCTGGAGGCTGGTGCCGGAGGGGACCGACCGGATGCAGGGGGTGGTCGACTCCGGCGGTGCCGCGCTGTTGACCGCGATCCTGCTGGTGGTGACCGGGGGGCTGACGTTCGTCCGGCTCAACGGGGCGGAGCAGGCCTGGCCGTGGCTGGTGGTCGCAGCCGGACTCCTCCTGGTGGTGCCGTTCGTGCGGTACGAGCTGCGGCAGCCGGACCCGCTGGTCGACTTCCGGGTGCTGCGCAGCTCGGCGATGTGGCCGGTCCAGCTGACCGCGGGGCTGTTCGGGGTCAGCGTGCTGGGCGCGCAGGGGCCGCTGTCGACGTTCGCCCGCACCGACCCGGACGTCTACGGCTACGGCCTCGGGCTGTCGACCAGCTCGGTGTCCCTGGTCATCGGGGCCTACGTGATCTCGATGCTGGTCGGGGCCAGCCAGTTCGCCCGCGCCTCGCGGCTGACCACCCCGCGGCTGACCCTGATCGGGGCGGCGGCCCTGGTCGCCACCGGCTACCTGCTGCTGGTGCCCTTCCACGATCAGCTCAGCGAGGTGCTGGCCGGCATGACGATCGCCGGGGTCGGTTCCGGTGCGCTGGTCGCGGCCCTGCCCGCTGCGGCGGCCGCCGCCGCTCCGGCCGGCCGCACCGCCGTCGCGACCGGGCTCACCAACACCACCAAGGTCATCGGCGGCATGTTCGCGTCGTCGGTGTTCGCCCTCGCCCTCGCCGCCGGAGCCCCGCTGCTGGCCGGCGGGGTGGAGGGCACGGCCGGATCGCTCACCGGGTACGTGACGGTCTGGACCATCTGCGGCACCACGGCGCTGATCGCCGCCGTCGCACTGGTGTTCGTCCCGCGACTGGCCTTCGCCGACCCCGAGCAGATCGAGGACCGCGCCGCCGCGGTCCGGGAGGAGACAGCTGGATGAACCGGACGCTGCTGACCACCGGAGCCGCCGTGGGGGCCGGCGCCGCCCTCACCCGGGTGCGCCGCTTCCGGCCGCCGGCCCGACCGGAGGTGCCGCACGCGGACGTCGGGGCGATCGACGCCACCCGGGCCGCCGATCACCTGGCACAGCTGATCCGCATCCCGACCGTGTCCCGGCGCGACCCCGAGCAGGTCGACCAGTCCGTCTTCGGCGCCTTCCGGGAGCGGCTGGCCGAGCTCTACCCGCGGACGCACCGGGAGCTCGAGCTGGAGCTGCTGGGCACCGGCGCAATGCTGTTCCACTGGCGCAGCGGCAACGGCGCGCAGCCCCTGGTGCTGATGGCGCACTACGACGTCGTGCCGGCCGACGGACAGGCGTGGACCCGCGACCCGTTCGCGGGCGAGGTCGTCGACGGCGTGGTGCACGGCCGGGGGGCGATCGACGACAAGGGCGCCCTGGTCGCCGTCCTGGAGGCGGTGGAGTCGCTGCTGCACGAGGGCTTCCGCCCGGCCCGGGACGTCTACCTCTCCTTCGGCAACGACGAGGAGGTGGCCGGCACCGGGGCGCGGACGGCGGCCCAGACGCTCGCCGCGCGCGGCATCACGCCTTGGGCGGTGGTCGACGAGGGCGGCGCCGTGGTCACCGGGGTCTTCCCCGGTGTCCCCGGGCCGATCGCCGTCGTCGGCATCGCCGAGAAGGGGGTCGTGGACCTGGAGCTGACCACCGAGGACGCCGGCGGGCACGCGTCGTCGCCGGTCCGCGGCGGCGCGACCGCACGGCTGGCCCGCGCGCTGGTCCGGCTGGACGAGCAGCCCTTCCCGCCCCGGGTCAGCGACGTGGTGCTGGCGCTGGTCGACACCGTCGGCCGGCACGCCCCGGCCGGGCACCGGGCGCTGTACGCGCACGCCGCGCTGCTGCGGCCGGCCCTCGCCGGCCTGCTGTCCCGTGCCGGCCGGGAGGCCAGTGCCCTGGTGCGGACGACGGTGGCGATCACCCAGCTGGAGGGCAGCCGGGCACCCAACGTGCTCGCGACCCGGGCCCGGGCGATGGCCAACGTCCGGGTGGTGCTCGGGGAGACCGCCGAGTCGGCGATCGAGCGCATCCGCGGGGTGATCGACGACCCGAGCGTGCGGCTGGAGGCGACCCGCGCCGACGACCCGTCGCCGGTGTCGCGGACGGACAACGAGGCCTGGGCGACGCTGACCGCGGCGATCCGGGCGGCCCACCCGGCGGCGACGGTGACCCCGTACCTGATGGTGCAGGCCAGCGACGCGCGGCACTTCGCCCAGATCAGCGACAGCGTCTACCGGTTCATGCCCTTCGACCTCAGCTCGGCGCAGCTGGCGTCCCTGCACGCCGCCGACGAGCACCTCACCGTGGCGGCGCTGGCCCGCGGGGTGGCGTTCTACCGGGAGCTGCTGCAGCGGTCGTGAGCTCGGCCGTCACCGCGGCGACCGCGGCAGCGGGGGAGGGCAGCCGGCCCGAGGCCAGCACCGCCCCGTCGACGATCAGCGACTCCACGGCGATGCCGGCCCGCACCGAGCGCCGCAGCGCCGCGCCGCGCAGGCCGCGGCGGCGCCCGTCGGTGACCAGGGCCGGGACCAGCCAGAGCCAGTTCGTCGGCGCGACGACCTCCACGGCGACGTCGTCGGGGAGTGCTGTGCGCAGCGCTCGGTAGACCGCGCCGACCTCGTCGGCCGGGACGGCGTGCCGGTGGCCGCCGCCCTCGTCGAAGGGGCGGGCGGCCCCGCTGCAGCAGCCGCCCGACCCCGCGGCGGCGCGGGGCCCCCGCACCAGGACGACGCGGTGCCTCACTGCCGGTCGTCGCGGGACGTCTGGCCCAGCTCCGACTCGTCGGTGGGGGACGTCGGGTTGGCCCGGGCGACCGCCGGGTCGGACGTGCCCCGCGCCTCGGCGCCGGGCAGGGAACGCTCGCGGAACGCCGTCCGCAGCGCCAGGGCGGCCTCCACCATCAGCCAGATCGCCAGGAAGAAGATCAGCGCGTCCAGCGGGGCGAGCACCCAGTTGTCGGCCTCGACGAAGTTCCGCAGGTTGGCGATGAGCGCCCAGGAGGTCATCGCCAGCAGGAACACCAGCGGGATCAGCACGGCCAGCGGGTTGCGGCCCTGGCGGGTCACCCACACCGCGATGACCGACAGCGCCAGCCCCGCGGTCAGCTGGTTCGTCGTCCCGAACAGCTGCCAGAGGACGCCGAAGGTGTAGCCGGCCTCGCCGCCGCCGGGGAGCAGTGCCATCGCCAGCGGGATGAGCACCGCGACCGTGGTGGCGAGGGTGAGGTTCCGGGCCAGCGCCCGGACCTTGATGATCTCGCCGATCTCCTGCACGACGTAGCGCTGCAGCCGCACGCCGGTGTCCATCGTGGTCGCGGCGAAGCTGATGACCACCACGGCGGCGAAGATGGTGGCGAGGTCCAGCGGGACGCCGATGTTGTTGGCGAACACCGCGACGCCGTTGACGAAGTTTCCGGTGGCGCCCCCGGAGGCGGTGGCGAAGTCGGGGTAGAGCGCCTGCCAGTCGGCCTGCGAGGCGGCCACGCCCGCGGTGGCGGCGAGCACGGCGCCGGTGGCCAGCGAGCCCTCGCCGACCGCGCCCATGTAGCCCACGTAGCGGGCGTCGGGTTCGGTGTCCAGCTGCTTGGACGTCGTCCCCGAGGAGACCAGGGAGTGGAAGCCGGAGATCGCGCCGCAGGCGATGGTGATGAACAGGAAGGGGAAGAAGCTGGGCGAGCCCTCCGGGACGTCGTTGACCACCGGGGCCTGGATGGTGTTCATCCCGACGATGACGCCGACCGCGATGACGGCCAGCGCTATGAACAGCTGGTGGCTGTTGATGTAGTCGCGGGGCTGCAGCAGCACCCACACCGGGATGCGGGAGGCGATCCAGGTGTAGGCGAACAGCAGCACGACCCAGACGTTGCGGGTCTGCTCGACGCCCAGGGCCTCGGCCAGGCCGTCGAGCTCGATCGGGAAGGCGTTGCCGACCAGGATCAGCGCGTACAGCACGATGACGCCGGCGATCGAGGGGATCAGCGCCGAGGAGCGGGTCCGGTAGATGTACTGGCCGATCAGCATGGCCAGCGGGATCTCGACCACGATCGGGATGACCGCGCCCGGGTTGGCGACGAACAGGTTGCCGATGACCACCGCGAAGACGGCGTTCACCAGGGTCAGCAGGAAGAAGATGATCGCCAGGAACAGCATCCGGGCCCGGCCGTTGACCACCTCGCCGGCCAGCGTCCCGATGCTCTTGGCCTTGTGCCGCACCGACACCACCAGCGACCCGAAGTCGTGCACGCCGGCGGCGAAGATGGTGCCGAGCACGATCCAGGCCAGCGCCGGGCCCCAGCCCCAGAACACCGCGATGGCCGGGCCGACGATCGGGGCGGCCCCGGCCACGGAGGTGAAGTGGTGGCCGAAGAGCACGTGCTTGTTCGTCGGCACGTAGTCGACGCCGTCGTTGAACTCGTGCGCGGGCGTGCGGAACGCCGGGTCCAGGACGTAGACCTTGCGGGCCAGGTAGCTCGAGTAGTACCGGTAGCCGAGGAAGAACAGCACCCCGACCACGGCGGCCACGGCGAATGCGGGCACGGACAACCCCCCACGTCCTGGGTGGCCGAGTGGCCACCGCAGGGCGAAGAGTAGACAGTTGCTGTGACCGGCACCACGACCCTGGGCGCGGCGGTCCGGTCCGCCGGCGTCGCCGAGCTGGTGTGGCGGCGCAATGGCCAGCCACCCGGCGCACTGGGCGTGGTGCCGCTGTGGCTGGGGGACCGGGCGGCGGTGGCCCTGCCCTGGGCCCAGGTCGAGGCGGCGCGCGCGGCCGCCGCGGGTGACGGAGCGGCGCTGGTCCTCTCCGACCCGCGGCTGACCGGCCCCGGCTGGGAGCCGCTGGTGGCCACCGGACGGCTCACCCTGGTCGAGGACGGCGACGGCAGCCTGTTCACCGAGCAGCTGCTGGACCAGGAGCTGCGCAAGCACCCGCCGTCCCGCGCGCTGGCCGATTCACCGATGCTGCGCCGGGAGCACTGGTGGTACCTGCCGCGGCTGGTCCTGCTGCTGGATGCCGTGGACGTCGTCCCCGTGGGGCGCCGCGACGGCCCGGCCGACGCGGTGCTCGCCGTCGACGACGACGGGCTGCACGTGCGCACCGTCCGGGTCGCCGACTGGGACGCCGACCCGCTGTCGTTGACCGGGGCACCGCCCGACGCCCGCGGACCGGCCGTGCTGGTCGGTCAGGAGCTGTCCGTGCCCGACGTCGAGCGGTGGACCGTGCACGTGACCAGCGGCCACGCCGCCGACGGCCGGCTCACCGGGGTGCAGCCGGCCGAGGACCGGGCCCTGGAACCGGTGCCGGGCCTGCGCGCGCGGGTGCGGCGACAACGGGCGCTGGAACGTGGGTGCGTCCAGGCACTGCGGGCCGCCGGCCACCGCTGAGCGGCCCGGGGGTCAGTCGGTCGGGTCCTCCGCCGGGGGGGCGGGCAGCAGGCTGCTGAGCATCCGGGCGGTCATCTCGACCAGGGGCAGGTGCCGGGTCAGCGTGCGGGGCTGGGCCCGGGAGGACACGCCGCAGAGGGTCCCGTACACCGTGCCCTCGCGGGTGACCAGCGGGACGCCGATGTAGGCGGCCACCCGCTCGGCGTGCCCGGTCATCAGGTCGCGGTAGGCGGGGGTCGCGGCGGCGACCGTGGCGACCCGGGGCCCGATCCCGCTGACCATCGTGTGGCAGAAGCTCTGCTGCCAGGGCACGATCGTGCCCTGCGGGATGACCTCCTGGGGGTGGGCGTACAGGACCACCTGAGCCGGCTCCTCGAGGTGGGTGACCATCCACACGTCCAGGCCGACGGTGCGGTGCAGGAACGCGAGCGAGGCTCGGGCGGCCGCCCTCCAGTCCTCGAAGGGGACGACGTCGCCCACGACGAGCGGGACCATGCTCCCGATGATCCGCCTCCTCGGGCAGGCGTCAACGTCCGCGGACGGGGTCGATCCGGTACCGGTGCGAACCCACCGTAGCGTGGTCTTCCGATGACGCTCGGCGACGGCTGGGGTGGCTGCCCGTCGGTACCGTGCAGGGCATGACCACGAGCAGGTCCGCCGGGCCCAAGCCCGCCGGTGAGCCGGTCCGGCCCGGCGTCCTGCGCTGGCTCTGGTACGCGATGGGCGGCGGACTGCCCGAGCGGCACGCCAGCTGGGTGCTGCACGACACCACGACCGCCACGTGGGGCTGGCGGCACGTGCTCCGGGCGGGGGTGCAGATGGCGGTGCCGATCGCGCTGGTCCTGCTGTTCGTCCCGGGCCCGTTCTGGATCCGTGGGATGACCGCGCTCGGCGGGCTGCTGCTCGGGCTGATCTTCTCCTTCGCCTACATGACCGAGACGACCGAGAACCGGGTGAAGAAGGCCGGCTACCCGGTCGGCACCGCCCAGACGGTCCGCGACCGGGCGCAGGCGGGCCGGGACGCCGAGCAGACCGCCAGGCGGCGGGCGGCAGCGGACAAGCGGGCCGCCCGCTACCGGGAGCGTCAGGGGCGCTGAGCCCCCGGGGCGTCGAACCAGGTGACCTGGTCGGGCGCGGCGGTGAACGGGTTGGCCCACTCCGACGGGGCGCCGGTGATCGGCTGGGCGTCGGTGACGACGACGAACGGCGTCCCCGGGTAGACGGCGAGCACCCGGGTGGGGGAGGAGAGCTCCTCGGTGCGCTCGATCAGCTCGCCGCGGCGAAGCTGCTGCGTCGTACGGCGGCCGGACAGCTGCTCGCCCACCTCGGCGACCCACTGGGCGCCGTCCTGCCCGAAGGCGATCGAGTGCACCCGCTGCCCGGGCGGTGCGGGCTCGCAGCCGGCGAACTCGGCCAGGGCCTCGTAGAGCCGTTCGGCCTGCTCGTCGTCGCTGGCTCGCGGGAGGAAGAAGGCCACCATGGCCGCCATCCTCGCCGAGCCGACCGACACTCCTGACCGCTGGTCGGGGTCAGCCGAGTCGGCGGCGGAGCAGCTCGTCCTCCTTGCGCAGCACCACCGCGACCAGCTCCCGTACCGCGCCCTCGGCCTGCCGGCCGATCAGCGGGGCGTCGACGGTGGCGTCGCCGGTGACCGTGGACCGGGTGCCGGCGGGGTCCGGGAGCAGCCGCCGCTCACCGGTGACCTGGACGACCCGGCCGAAGACCTCGGCCTGCACGTCGAGCTCGCTGCGGTGGCCGCCGGCGCCGTCCGGGCTCCAGGCGCTGCGTTCCACGACCGAGACGGATGAGCCGACGAAGCGGGCGAACACCGGCGGGATGCCGGCGGTGGGGGCGGCGAGCCGGGCGGTGGTGCTGGTGTCGGCCACGGTCACCTCCTGGACCTGCGCGCCCAGCGCCGCGGCGCGGTCGCGCAGGAACTGCTCGTCGGTCAGGAGCGCGAGGACGGCGTCCGGGGTGGCGGGGTAGCTGCTGGCGGAGTCGATGGGCACGACCCCATCGTCGGCGGTGCGCGCCGTCCGCGCCGGGTCGACCGCACTGTGACCAGCTCGTGATCGACAACGGGGCAAGCACACCCTGAGTTGCGTTAGGCAAACCTCAGTTGCTCGTCCCGCCGGCCCGCGCCGTGCCGCACGGGCGCTGTACCACCACCCGGAAGGACCCCATGCGCCGCGCCCCGAGACTGGTCACGGTCTCCACAGCAGCACTGCTCGCCGGCGGCCTCGCCGCCTGCTCGTCGAACTCGTCGGCCGTCGAGACCGAAGCCGCCGCGGACTTCACCCCGATCACCGTCGAGCACGCCTTCGGGACGACGACCATCGAGTCCGAGCCCGAGCGGGTGGCCACGGTGAACTGGGCGAACCACGAGGTGCCGCTGGCCCTGGGCGTCGTCCCGGTCGGCATGGCCGCTGCCAACTTCGGCGACGACGACGGCGACGGCATGCTGCCGTGGGTCTCCGAGCGGCTCGAGGAGCTCGGCGGCGAGACCCCGGTGCTGTTCGACGAGACCGACGGCATCGACTTCGAGGCGGTCGCCGACACCGACCCCGACGTCATCCTCGCCGCCTACTCGGGGCTGACCCAGGAGGACTACGACACGCTGAGCGAGATCGCGCCGGTCGTGGCCTACCCGGAGGCGCCGTGGGCGACCCCGTGGCGGGAGATGATCCAGGTCAACGCCGCCGGCATGGGCATGGCCGGGGAGGGTGACGAGCTCATCGCCGACATCGAGCAGGACATCGCCGACACCGTCGCCGAGCACCCCGAGCTCGAGGGCAAGTCGACGATGTTCCTCACCCACGTGGACACCGCCGACCTCAGCGAGGTCAGCTACTACACGCCCTACGACACCCGCAGCGCCTTCTTCACCGACCTCGGGCTGTCCACCCCGTCCAGCGTGGCCGAGGCCTCCACCGACAGCGAGCAGTTCTCCGGGACGGTCAGCGCCGAGCAGGTCGACGTGTTCGACGACGTCGACATCATCGTGACCTACGGCGGCCAGGAGCTGGTCGACGCGCTGAACGCCGACCCGCTGCTGTCGCAGATCCCGGCGGTCGCCAACGGGTCGATCGTGCTGCTCCCCGACACCCCGCTGGGCACCGCGGCGAACCCGACGCCGCTGGCCATCTCCTGGGTGCTCGAGGACTACGTCGCCATGCTCGCCGAGGCTGCTGACAAGGCAGCATGACCTCGGTCCTGGCCACCCCGGCCCCGGACGCCGCCGTCGTGCGGCGCCCGGGGCCGGTCCGGTTCCTCTGGCTGCTGGTCGTGGTCGGGCTGCTGGTCGCCCTGATGGCCCTCTCGGTCGCCGTGGGTTCCCGCGGGGTCGGCTGGTCCGACATCGTCGCCGCGCTCGGTGGGTCCACGGAGAACATCGGACAGGCGGCGGTGACCAAGCGGATCCCGCGCACGGTCCTGGCGGTGGTCGTCGGCGCTGCGCTGGGCCTCTCCGGCGCGGTCATGCAGGGCGTCACCCGCAACCCGCTGGCCGACCCGGGGGTGCTCGGGATCAACATGGGCGCCTCGCTCGCGGTGGTCGCCGGCATCGCCTGGTTCGGCCTGTTCTCGGCGACGAGCATCGTGTGGACGGCGATCGTCGGCGCCGCCGTCGCGGCGGTCTTCGTCTACGCCGTCGGCTCCCTGGGCCGGGGTGGGGCGACCCCGCTCAAGCTCGCCCTGGCCGGCGCGGCCACCTCGGCCGCGCTCACGTCGTTCATCACCGCGGTGGCCCTGCCCCGCGGTGACATCGTGGAGAACGTCGTGTCCTGGGAGATCGGCGGTGTCGGTGGGGCCACGTTCGCCGGCATCGGCACCGTGGCTCCGTTCCTCCTCGTGGGGCTGGTCATCAGTCTGCTGTCCGCGCGCAGCCTGAACTCCCTCGCGCTGGGCGACGAGCTCGCCGCCGGCCTCGGCGAACGGGTCGCCCTCGCCCGGGGCGTGGCCGCGCTCGGGTCGGTCCTGCTGTGCGGCGCCGCCACCGCGGTCGCCGGGCCGATCGGGTTCGTCGGGCTCGTCGTCCCGCACCTGTGCCGGCTGCTGGTGGGCGTCGATCACCGCTGGCTGCTGCCCTTCTCCGCGATCGCCGGCGCGTGCCTGCTGACCGGCGCCGACGTGCTCGGCCGGATCGTGGCCCGCCCGACCGAACTGGACGTCGGCATCCTCACCGCGATCATCGGCGCCCCGTTCTTCATCGCGATCGTCCGCCGGCAGAAGGTGCGCGAGCTGTGACCGCCGTCGTCACCCCACTGCCCTCGACCGTCGACACCGTCGCCCGGGGGCGCGTCCGCCGTGCTGCGCGCCGGCGGCTGGTGATCACCCTGCTCGCGCTCGCCGTCGTGGTCGCCTTCGCGGTGACGTTGATGGTGGGGCGCACCTTCTACCCGCCCGGGGACGTGCTCCGCGTCGTCCTGGGCTCCGACGTCCCCGGGGCGTCCTTCACGGTCGGGACGCTGCGGCTGCCGCGCGCCGTCCTCGCGGTGGTGGCCGGGCTCAGCTTCGGCCTGGCCGGTGTCACGTTCCAGACGATGCTGCGCAACCCGCTGGCCAGCCCCGACGTCATCGGCATCACCTCGGGGGCCAGCGCCGCGGCGGCCTTCGCGATCGTGATCCTGGGCTGGTCCGGCACGGCGGTGTCGGTCACCGCGATCGTGTCGGCGCTCGGGGTGGCGCTGCTGATCTACATGCTGGCGTTCAAGGACGGCGTGGCCGGCACCCGGCTGATCCTGATCGGCATCGGCGTCGCCGCCATGGGCAAGAGCGTCACCTCCTACGTGCTGTCGAAGGCCGGGGCGTGGGACTTCGCGGAGGCGCTGCGCTGGCTGACCGGCAGCCTCAACGGCAGCACCTGGGAGGCCACCGTGCCGGCCCTGGTGGCGCTGCTGGTGTTCGGGCCGGTCCTGCTCGGGCAGACGCGGGACCTCTCCGCGCTGCAGCTGGGCGACGACACCGCCTCCGCGCTGGGCGTCCGGGTGGAGCGCACCCGGATCATCGCGATCGTCGCCGCGGTCGCCCTGCTGGCCTTCGCCACCGCCGCGTGTGGTCCGATCGCGTTCGTGTCGTTCCTGGCGGGCCCGATCGCGGCCCGGCTCGTCGGGCCGAACGGCTCGCTGCTGGTGCCCGCCGCGCTGGTCGGGGCGCTGCTCGTGCTCGTGGCCGACCTGTGTGGCCAGTACGCGTTCGGCACCCGTTACCCGGTCGGCGTGATCACCGGCGTGCTCGGGGCGCCCTACCTCATCTACCTGATCGTCCGCAGCAACCGCACCGGAGGCTCCCTGTGACCGCCACCCACTCGCTGGCAGCCGAGGACCTCACGCTCGCCTACGGCGAGCGCACCGTCATCGAGGGCCTGGACCTGCTGGTGCCGCCGGGGCGGATCACCGCGGTCGTCGGGGCCAACGCCTGCGGGAAGTCGACGCTGCTGCGGTCGATGTCGCGGCTGCTGGCCCCGCGCAGCGGTCGGGTCCTGCTCGACGGCAAGGCGGTGCACCGGCTGCCGGCCAAGGAGCTGGCCCGCACGCTGGGCCTGCTGCCGCAGTCGCCGATCGCGCCGGAGGGGATCACGGTCGCCGACCTCGTCGGCCGGGGGCGGCACCCGCACCAGCGGGTGTTCTCCCGGTGGAGCAAGGAGGACGACGCCGCGGTGGCGGCCGCCCTCGACGCGACGGAGACGACGCCACTGGCCGACCGGGCCGTCGACGAGCTCTCCGGCGGTCAGCGCCAGCGGGTGTGGATCGCGATGGCGCTGGCCCAGCAGACCGACCTGCTGCTGCTCGACGAGCCCACCACGTTCCTGGACGTCGCCCACCAGATCGAGGTGCTCGACCTGCTGACCGACCTCAACCGGACCCGCGGGACGACGATCGTGATGGTGCTGCACGACCTCAACCTGGCCGCCCGCTACGCCGACCACCTGGTCGCGTTGTCCGGTGGGCAGATCCACGCCGCCGGCACCCCGGAGGACGTGCTCACCGAGGAGTGCGTGCGCGCCGTCTTCGGCCTGGACAGCCAGGTGATCGTGGACCCGACGTCGGGCAAGCCGCTGATGCTGCCGATGGGCCGCCACCACACCGCCCCGCGCGCCGACGTCCTGCAGGGCACGTCCGGGAGCTGACCCGCCGAGCCCGTCGGTGGGCAGGGGCGGCGGTGGTCAGCGGTTGGTGGAGAGCACGACGTCGTCGACGTAGGTGATCCCGGTGGTGGGCTGCGAGTCGCGGTACTGGCCGATCTTCAGGTAGGACCCGGAGTCCATCATCGTGCGGCCGTACTGCCAGCCGGCGCGCTGCACGCCGTCGACCCAGGCCTCGGCCCCGCCCGTGGCCGGGTCGTTGGACATCACGAAGTGCACGTTCACGTCGAACCACTCGCCGAGCCGGAACTCACCGGCGGGCAGCAGCACCTGGCTCTTGCCCTCCATGCCGACGCGGAGGAGCAGGTCGTTGTCGTCGGACAGGCCCAGGGTGATGGCGGGGGAGGAGATCCCGGTGTGCCACTGGGTCAGGATGTAGAACCGGCCGTTCTGCTCCTGCTCCATGGACGGGTCGACCATGAGCCGCTGCTGGAACCAGCCCTCGAAGCCCTCGGTGAGGGCGGTGGCCGACCTGTCGGCGGAGGAGGGGGACAGCTCGGAGCGCTCTCCGCCGGCGGACCGGTCGCCCTGGCGCAGCTCGAAGCGGGCGACCCGGTTCCCGTCGATGACGGGGAACGTCGTGCGGGTGGGCGAGCCCTCCGACGCCCACCCGGGGCACAGGCTGGACGACGCCGCGGTCTCGTGGTTCTGGACGTGCACCCACACGCCGCAGTCCAGTCCGCTCTCGAAGTCGTCGGACCACAGCACGGTGTTCCCGGCGGGCCCGCGGCCGGCGGCGACCGGCTGCGGTTCCGCAGTCGGTTCCGCGGTCGGCTCGGGTGTCGGCGTGGGTGTCGGCTCAGGCGCCGGTGTCGGTGTCGGCTCCGGTTCCGCGGTGGGTGCGGCGGTGGGCGCCGGAGACGTCGTGGCGGGAGGCCGCTCCTCCACGGGTGCGCTGGTGGTGGGCGCGGGCGACTCGGTGGCCTTGGGCTTCTTGTTGGCTTGGCCCCGCGGACCCTCGGTGGTGACCTGGACGTCGGACTCAGCGCTGGTGACGGCGGTCGGACGGTCCTCGCGAGCGGCGTTCGCGACGGTGGAGCCGGTGAGGAGGGTGGCCAGTGCGAGCGCGCCGACGGCGGCAGCTCGGCGGGTGGGGGAGAGCGACATGGGGGGTCCTGTTCAGGCGTGGGGGTGAGCCACGCCCGGACGGGTGGCGATAGAGGTATCGGCTGGGTCCGGGAGAAAGCGGAGCGCTCGTCAGGGTGAGACGGTGACGGGTGCGGGGGCCCATTCGGTGTCGGGCCACACCGGTGTGCCGAGGACCGGGCGCCATGTCGGGCTCAGCCGGGGTGGCCCGCGCTGATGGCGGTGCGGCGGTAGGCCGACAGGAACAGGTGCTGCCCGGAGGACGGCGAGACGTCCAAGAGGACGGCGTCGTGGCCAATGGCCTCCGGCGGGTGGCCCCAGTCGTTGAGGCGCGGCCGTGGGACTGCGGGTTGTCGCCGACGGCCATCCGGCAGGTGCACCGCAACCTGCCGCGCGCGCCCACCGGCGCGGGCGCGGTGGTCCCTGCAAAGGTGCTGGTCAACGTGGTGGGGCGGGTGGGGCTCGAACCCACGACCCAGGGATTATGAGTCCCGTGCTCTGACCGGCTGAGCTACCGCCCCGATGGTAGGCTGACCAGCGGTTTCACTGCTCAGTCCTACTATCGCCTCAGCACGCTTGCGTCGCTTGTCAACGCGTTGTCAACGCGCGACCCAACCGACCGAGGCTCCCAGGATAGGTGTTCACCTCATGGCGATCCGCAGGCGCAAGAGCACCGATGGGAAGCGCACGACATACACGGTCACGTGGCGCGAGGGCGGCGCGCGGGACGGCCAGCAGCGCGGTGTGACGGTCTCCCGGCTGGACGAGGCCAAGCGCATCGAGGCCGCGATCGTCGCCGCCGGGGGTCACCTGCCCGAGGAGCACCGCCACCTGCTGCGCGGTGCCCGGCGCGTTGACACGTCGGAGTCTGTCAACGTGCCGGCCGAGGTCGAGCAGAGCGTTCCGGCAGCCCTAGAGGCACCGACCTTCGCCGACTACGCCGAGCAGCACGTCGCCAACCTGACCGGCGTGGAGGAGGGGTATCGGGCGCAGTACCGCCGGGACGTTGCACGGCACATGACCCCGGTGTTCGGCGACCTGCCGCTGACGGCCGTCAACCGCAGCCTCGTGCGCGGCTGGCTGCGCGGCCTGGAGGCCGGCACCCACCCGTGGCTGGTCGGCAGGCCGCCCTTGGCCTACCGCACACGCAAGCGGCTGGCCACCGAGGCCGGCGCCGTCATGCGCGCTGCCCTGGCCGACGAGCTGATCGTTCGTGACCCGTTCGTCGGGGTGCGGGTCGGCAAGCCCGAGCACACCGCCAGCCGACAGGAGACGATCAGGGCGCTGACCCACGACGAGTGGCGCCGGCTGGAGGCCGAGTTGCCGGCCGGGGTCTACCGCGACCTGGCCACCGTGGCGGTGGGGACCGGGCTGCGATGGAGTGAGCTGACCGCTCTGGAGTGCCGGCACGTCGTGCTCGATGACGGTCGCCCGCGGGTCGAGGTCCGCCAGGCGTGGAAGGACACCCGTGCCGGCAAGGCCGACCGCTACGAGATTGGGCGGCCCAAGTCGGACCGGTCGGTGCGCGAGGTGACGGTCGGCGCCGGTGTCGCACAGGTCCTGGCCCGGCTGGTCGCCGACCGGCCAGAGGACGCCTACGTGTTCACCACGCCTGCCACCAGCGGCACCCACGCCGGTCGGCAGGGCGGAGCGCCGATTCGCTCGGCCAACTACCGCCACCGGGTGTGGGCGCCGGCGGTGGCCCGTGTGTTCCCGCATGGTCGGGGCGTTCGCTTCCACGACCTACGGCACACCCACGCCAGCTGGCTGATCAACGCGGGCCGGCCGCTCACCGAGGTTCAGCGGCGGCTCGGTCACGAGTCGATCCAGCTGACCAGTGACACGTACGGCTGGCTGCTGCCCAGCTCGACGGACGCTGCGGTGGCGGCGATCGAGGCCGCCATGGCCGCCGAGGCTGAGGTCGCCTGAGTCGTGGCGGCGGCGGGTCACTCGTCGCCGGCGGTGTGGCGGTCGGGGCTGCTGGGGTCCGGCGCTCAGCGTTGTCGGTGTGACCTAGGCCACTGCAACCTGTCCGTAGGTCGAGCTGTGTGTCTCCGGCAGTCCTGTTGTGTCTCTGGCTGTCTCGGGTGTCCGGGGGCGGGTCGGAACCGGTGTCGCACGGCGCTGGCCAGGGCAAATGCGGGTGCCTACCTTGGCGCCGTACCGACCACGCTCCGCCCCGGCTTACCTCCGGTGGCGGCCTCAGCACCTTGCGAGGCGCCTCATGACCACCCCCGCATCCCGCGCACTGCAGTCTCGGATCGCCGCCCACCGCTCGTGGGCGGCTACGTCTGACCGCTCGGCCCGCACAGCGCCGGCCCGAGCTGCCGCTGACCGCCGGTTCGAAGATCAGATCGACCCCGAGCGCACGTTGCCCGAGCTCGAACGCCGTTGGCGAGCCGACCAGGCGCGCAAGGCGCACTACCTGGCCATGGCACTCAAATCTGCCGAGGTCCGGCGCGCCAAGGCCCAGCGCAGCACCGCCGCGGCGCGCGCGCAGTTGGCGACCGCCACCGCCCAGCAGCACCCGGCTGCGGCCTGACGGTCTCAACCACTGACGAGGCCGGGGTGCCCGCCCCGGCCGTCGCCCACCGCTAGACCCCAGCCTCTACTGGAGCCAGAGCCATGATGACCCACCAGCGCCGCCGGGCACAGCCCCCGTCGTTGCCCCCGTCCCCTGACGCCGACACCCTGAACACCTGGTCGACGCCCCACGGCCAGGGGGTGCTCGCCGGCTGCCCCACGTGCGCGAGCCTGAGCCACCACCGGCTCGACTACACCGACCGCGCGGTGCGGCGCGGCCGTTGCGGTCACCACTACGTCGTGAGCGTGTCGTGACCCGCCGGATGGCCGGGTTGGCCTCGACTCCGTGGGCGACGCGCATGGCGCTGACCGAGCAGGCCGCCGTCGTCGACGACGTGACCGGCGAGCTGATCGGCTGGTGCCTGCCCGACACCCCTGACGACGCCCCGCACGACGTCC
>NZ_JPMX01000139.1:25665-28380 GCF_000761485.1 Modestobacter caceresii | reverse complement strand
GCCGCCCTGGTGTGGGGCACCCGCCGCGAGCGCCGCCGTTCCGCCGCCGGTGGCCGTGCGCCGGCCGGCGTTCCGCACGTCCCGCACCGGCCGACCTGCGCCGGCAACGACCAGGTGCTGGCAGAGGCCATCGCCCGGTGGCAGGGCGCTGGTGCCCGGTGACCGCGCCGGCGGTCCTCGACACCAGGCTGGGCGTACCAGCCCTCGCCGGTGACGTGGACACCCTGACCGCCGCACTCGCCTACGCCAGGGCGGGGTTCTACGTCCTCCCGGTCAAGGCAGGGACCAAGGACCCGGGCGGCGTGGTCGGCAAGGGCTGGCAGCGGCACAGCTCCCGCGACCCCGAGCAGATCGTGGCCTGGTTCGCCGGCACCGACTACGGCATCGCGCTGCACGCCGGCCGGTCAGGTGCGGTGGTGATCGACGTCGACGATCCCCAGCAGCTGCCCCCGTTGCTGGTCCAGGCCTTGATTGACACTGCGCCGCCGATGCAGGCCACCCGCCGCGGCGACACTCTCCGCGGGCACTACCTGTTCGCCATGCCGCCGGGTCGCCTGATCGGCAACAGCACCGGCCGGCTGGGTCGGGGTTGGGGCGACGTGCGCGGTCGGAACGGCGTCAACCTGGTCGTCCCGTCGCAGCACCCGGCCGAGGACGGCGACTACCGGTGGCTGCGGACCGGCGAGCTGCCCGAGCTGCCGGTCGCGCTGGCCGACGCGCTCGACGACGCCCTCGACGCCACGGACGCTGCCACCGACGCCCAGGTTGCGGGCTTCCTGGCCGAACACACCGCAACCACACGACCGCGGCTGCTCGACACCAAGCTGCGCAGCCTGAGCGAGAAGCTGGCCGGTGGCGACAGCCGTCACCAGGCCATGGTCGGATTCGCCGTCGGGGCGATGAAGGAGGCCCGCGCCGGCTATTACGCCGCGGTCGACGCCGCTGACCGGCTGCGCCAGATGTTCATCGAGGTCATGACCAGCGCACGCGTCGGCGACGCTGGCGCTCGGGTGCTGTCGGGGTCAGCCGCCTCGGTTGAGTTCGACGGCATCCTGGCCTGGGCCGTCGGCCAGGCCGTGGCCGCGGACCTGGCCGACGTGCACGCGAGGGTCGCCGACCTCGGCCGTGCCCTGCCGGTGTTTGTCGCGCCGGCGCCGGCGCCGGCGCCGGCCGTTGGCCGGTCGGCCGGGCTGCAGGCGCTGGCCGGCTTCGTCGAGCAGCTGCGCGGCTGGCAGGACCTGCCCGATCCCGGTCATGTTCTGCTCGCCCTGGCCGCTGCGGTTACCCGCGACCTCGATGGCGAGCCGGTATGGCTGCTGCTGGTCGCACCGCCCAGCTCCGGCAAGACGGAGACGGTCCGGCTGCTCGACGACGTGGCCGACGGGCACCTTGACGACGTCACCGCGGCCGGCCTGCTCAGCTGGTCCAAGCACAAGTCGCCCGTGCCGGCCGGGGTGCTGGTCAGGATCGGCCGCCGCGGGTTGCTCACCTTCGGGGACCTGTCCAGCCTGCTGGCCAACTCCAACCAGGGCGGCCGGGACCAGGTGTTCGGCATGATGCGGCGGGTCTACGACGGCCACGTCAGCCGCGACGTGTCCCCGCCTGGACGAGTAGCCACCGACCAGACGCTGACCTGGGACGGCCGGGCGACCGTCGTCGCCGCGGTCACCGGCGCCATCGACCGACAGGCCGTGCACAACGACCAGCTGGGGCCGCGGTGGGTCTACGTCCGACTGCCCGACCGCGACACCCCTGCCAAGCGCCGGGCCGCCGCACTAGCCCGTCGGGGCGAGCTGGCCGAGCACCGGGCCGCCGCCCGCGCCACCGCCGCCCAGCTGGTCACCGACGCCGCCCGGCGGGCACCTGCGGTGGTCATCCCTGAGGCGGTGCACCAGGCCGTTGAGGACGCCGCCCTGGTGACCTGCTGGGGCCGGGCCGCCGTGCCCCGCAGTGGCTACGGCAGCCGGCAGATCGAGGACCTGCCCACCATCGAGGAGCCGATGAGGCTGATCCGCCAGCTGCTCGGCCTCGCCCGCGGCCTGGCCGCCCTCGGGCTGTCTGAGCCGCTCGTGATCGCCCTGCTGCGCCGGGTGGCACTGGACTCCATGCCGGCCGCGCGTCGGACGGTGCTGGCAACACTGGCGCTGGGCGAGCCGTTGACCACCGCCGGGCTGGCCCGCGAGGCGTCGATCGACCGCAAGGTGGCTCGATTCCAGGCCGAGGAGCTGCAGGCGATCGGTGTGGTGCACGGCCACCGCGAGGGTGACCAGGACGTCGAGGACGACTACGACAAGCGCCCGATCACCTGGCGGCTGGCCAGCGACGACGGGGCGTTGATCGCCGACGTTCTCGCTGAGCACCGCCGCGACCTGGGGTGGGACGAAATCGAGGTTCTTATCCCCGCCTCCCCCCAGGAGGGGAGTGATTGCGGGATCGCAGTGCAGCTTTCGTCCCACCCCCCGACCGCGTTCGTGTCCCCGTTCACCCCTCTGTCGGCCGCCAGCTGACCTGCCGTGTGGACGCCCCGACCGCCACCACACGCGACCACCCACTGACAACCAGAGGACGCCTGCCAGCCGCAGCTGGCCGTGGTGTCCGCGCAGAGCCAGCCGTGCCGGCGTCAAGCGCACCCAGCTCGCTGATCCATGGCCAGCGGGTCCGGGACGTATGGCGGGGAGCCAGCGTCATCCTTCGCGGCTGCGATCCGACCAGCGC
>NZ_JPMX01000139.1:4663-25542 GCF_000761485.1 Modestobacter caceresii | reverse complement strand
CGAGATGCCCAACCGCCAGCCCTGGCCGACCAGCAACGGCAGCAGCCGCGACCGGCTCGCCGACGGCTACAACACCGCGCCGAACAGCACCGGTCGCCACCCGGCACCGCGTGCCACAGACCAGCAGAAGGCCGACGCCCTGCGGGCCGCCGCCGACCGCGGTGCCCAGCTGTCCCCCCGCCTGCGCCTGCAGCTCGGGTTCGCCGAGCTGGACCGCACCCGCACCGACAAGCAGGAGGACTGACCCATGACCAGGACCACGACGACGACCGGCGCCTCGCTCGACCCCGACGCCGCCCGGCAGCAGCTGGCCGCCACCGAGGAGCGCGCCGCCGGGCTGCGGGCGCAGCTTCAGGCCCACACTGCCGAGCAGGCCGTGGCCCGCGAGCGCCGGCTGACCGAGTTCGACCGGGCCGCCCTCGCCCAGCTGGCCCAGCGGGTGGAGACGGCCCGCGCCGAGGAGACGGCCGCCGTCGAGGAGTTCCGTGCCGCGGTCATCGCCGATCCGGTGTTCGGCGCCTACGTGCGGCACCGGGCCGCCCGGCACGCCCGCGCCCAGGCGGTCGACCAGCTCGGCCAGACGCACCGCCGGCTCGGCCAGGAGCCGCCCCGCCAGCCGCTGCAGGGCGGCGTCGACAACAACCTGTTGGCCGACCTGGTGAAGATCGTCGAGACCGAGGGTCGGCGCCTCGCCGCCGACGAGCTGGACGAGTTCCACCAGCGCCGCGACGCCGCCGGCGACGGGGAGACCTCATGACCGGCCGCGACCGCCCCGACGGCCGCCGGGTGCCCGACGTCTACGAGACGACCACCCCCACCGGTGTCCGGGTCCGGGTGGTGCGCGACCCGGACTCCGCCGCCCAGGTCGTCACCGATCTGGCCACCGGCCTGCCCTACGAGCCGCCGACCCACCGGACGCCGGTCGACGACGGGGTGACCGACGCCCAGCTGGACCGCCGGTGGGTGTCCAGCGAGTGGTGGGCGATGAAGCCGGTCGTCGACCCGTAGCCGCTGTGGCCGACCACCGCCGTTGCCTGGTGCACCCGCCGGGCAGCGGCGGTCGGGGTCAGCACCTCTGCACCACGGAGACGACCAGGCCGGCCAGCCCGACCAGCGTCGCCGTGCGGGGGTCGGCCAACGCCTGCGACGCGGCGGCCAGCGTGCGGCTGGTGATCTTGCGGAGCTTCTTGAGTGTCATCACGTTGCGGAGGTCTGCGAGTCACCGCCGTTCTGCTCGCCGCCCGACAACCAGCGGCCGATCACCTGGGGGGACACCCCTCCCCCCACCCCTCGACCCCGACCGTCCATGAGGTGGCTCGGGAGTCGGCACACCCCAATCGATCCGCCCTGTACCGCCCTGGAGGCACCTTCATGACCGAGACCCGCGCCCCTGCCGGCCTGCGCACCTCTGGCCGCCGGCTGTGGCAGGCGGTGGTCAGCTCCTACGAGCTGGCCGAGCACGAGCGGGCACTGCTCATCGAGGCGTGCCGCACCCTTGACCTGCTGGACCGGCTCGACACCGAGGTGCGCCGCGACGGCCCGGTGATCCAGACCCCGCAGGGGCTTCGGGCGCACCCGGCCGCGGTCGAGGCCAGGCAGCAGCGGCTCACCTACGGCCGGCTGCTGGCCGCCCTGCGCCTGCCCGATGACGACACCGGCGATCAGCCGGCGTCCAGCGGCCGGCCCCAGCGCCGCGGTGGCGCCCGCGGGTTCTACTCGCTGCCCGGCGGCGCATCGTGAAGCGCCGAGCTGTCCCGATGGGCGCCGATGCCGGCCGGCCGCCGGCCGAGCTGCTGACGTTCGACGTCCGCGACTGGCTCGAAGAAGTCAGCAACGACGACCACGCCCTGCGAGTCGCCCGTGCCCGGCAGCGCCACCAGGCGGCCTGTGAGGCGTGGACGGCAGCTACCGGCCTGTCAGTCCTCCGCCCGATGCATGGCGAGTCGTGGAGGGACTATCGCCGGCGGGTCGGCCCATCGCCGACGGCCTCAGCTGCGGTCATGAAAGCTCGCCTAATCGCTCATATCGACCCGTAGCAGCGGCGCCAACTGTGGGCCGAGGGGTCAGCGGGCTTGTTTTCCCAGCTCAGCGCGTACACCCCCTAACGGTCCAGGTCACGTCTGCAAGTGCACTTGGGCGAGACGTGGAAGCGACTCGCCGTCGGTGTGCGGCTTTCGTCGGTCTGGAGGTGTAGCGTCCCTGTTGCCAAGACGTTCCCGACCTCCCGGTCGGGTACGAGTTACACGACCGACCTTCGGAGGTCACGCATGTCGGCGAAGCCGCACCTGCAGTCCGTCACCGATCAGCCCACCTTCGGCGAGACGGGTACGCCGCCCGCCCAACCGTCGACCCCTGCCGCGCCGCCGGCCGGGGGGCCGCCTCGTGGTGAAGGCGAGGGAGCGGGAAACCGCGCCGCTCTCCGCCAGCGGGCGGAGAAGAGTCTTCCTACCGACCGACTGAGCTTCGAGAAGCAGGTCGAGGCGCTCAAGTGGATCGCCCAGCTCAGCGGGCCGGGCAAGCGTCCGGTGACAGCCGAGGAGATCTCGGCGTCCCTGGGCCTGAAGGGCAACACCGGAGGGCTCAGCAACAAGTTCTTCCGCGACAGCGGCTGGATCGAACCAGGTGGTCGTGGGCAGTACGTGGCCACTGATGGACTGGTTGCGTTTCACCGGCACTTCGGGATGGACTCGACTGACCTCGTTGGCGCGCAGGCCTACTTGCTCGGCTCCGCCCGTGCCAGCTGGTACTGGCAGGAGATCGAGGGCATGGTCCAAGGGGCGGGCGTCCGCACTGCGGCGGTACTCCATGCACTCGCGCGTGCCGCTGGCGCCTCGGCCAACCACAAGGAGCAGCTGGAGCTTGTTGTCGAGTGGCTTGAGTGGCTCGGGCTGGTGAGCCGCGACGGGGAAATCATTGCTGCCAACTCTTTGGCCGCGGTCAGCAAGTCTGTCAGCGAGACCGAGGAGCAGACGTCAGTCCCCGACGCCGGTGAACTGATGTTGGACGACCAGACTCCCGTCGCCGAGGACCACCCCGACGACATCGGCGAACAGTCGGACGGTCAGGCGACGTTGGCGGCACCTGTCAACCCGGTGGTGGACGCGGCGATCGTCTCCATGACCTTTAGCGTTCGGATCACGGCCGACGACGCGGTGAAGCTGAGTGACGACCAGCTCAAGACGTTGCTGGCCTTCGCGGAAAAGCTGCGCAGCTGATACGCGCATGAGCTGAGGAGCCGCCCAGGCCGGAGATAATCTGCCAAGACGTCCCCGACGGCCTGGGCGGCGTCCTCGATTCGCAATCTTACTCCTGCGGTGACCCGTGGGATGGCGCTCGGTGTCTGACCAGTCTCTACGGGGCCGCGTTCCACAGTTGGCGACAGTCTCCAAAGGGGGCCGCACGGCCACGCTCGGTCGGCCGACAGCGATCGCAGGTGCTGGCCCGGCCTCCGCTCGTGCGCCGCGTCGTCAAGATCGCCATGGCCCCGGCGGCGCGGACCGGCATGACGGTCACGCCGCCGTGCTCACCATGGCTGCCGTCGGGGGCGATGGCCGCGCAGCCGGTCGCCGCGCGGACACAGCTCAGGGTCGTGGGAGTCTCACGGCATGGAGTGGGCTCAGCTGGCCTTGGAACTGGTCCGGGCTGTCGCCTGGCCGCTGGCCGTCGTAGCGGCGCTCTGGTGGCTGCGCGAGCCGATCCGCGAGCGCCTTGGCAACGTCGAGAAGGTGTCCGCGCTTGGGGTGGATCTTGAGATGGCGACTCGCCGGGTCGAGAAGGAAGCCAGGGAAGTCGCGGACGCACTGGTCGAGCCCGACAAGGCGGCCGACACCGGCGAGGAACTGCAGCAGAACGCTCACGACCAAGCCGACGTTCGGGATGAGGTCCACGTCGAAGTGACCCCCGGTGCAGGGCCGGCTGGCCCGGCGCAAACGGTCTACCCAGACCCGGTCCAACCGCAGTTGACGGACGGGCAGCGCCGGGCCATCGGCGAATTGGTGCAGCAAGCAGCCGAGTGGGGTCGCGTAAGGGAGCAGGCCGGTCTGCCAGTCGAGGGCGCCCGCCTCGACTGGCGCGACGGCATACCGACCTTGGTGACCCCTACGATGCCGGGGCCGACGCGATCGGCGCGCAACGCCAGGGCCAACAACCTCAACAAGGTGGACCAGATGCTGCTGGGGTCGGGCGTCGCGCGCCGACTGGAAGCGCGGGTCGATGAGCTGGATAAGGAGCGACGCCGAGCCCGGCAATTCGTCGTTGGGAACCCGGCGGAGGCCGCGGCGGCTGAAGAGCGGTACCAGGAAGCGGTCCAGCGCCTGTTCGCCGCAGATCCCGAGTCCCCCTACCTGCCGTAGCCGGTGGCCACGTCTTCCTCTGCGGAGCCGCCACCCGGGTCGGCCGGCAGCGACCGCAGGTGCCGGCCCTGGCCCACTGGCGCTGCACCGTGTAGGACACTCACGCCCGCTACTGGCCGTCCGGCCACCGCACCCACGCATCCTGCCGACCGTTGACCCACTGGCCGTCCTGAAGCACCTCGACGGCGCGCGGCGGATCGATGCGGCGCGGGTCGTCGACGTCGGTCACGGTGTCGACCGTAGGCAGCCAGACGGCACGTGCGGGGGCATGCCTGAGTCGCCGGGCAGGGTGGAGAACTGTCAACGCATTGTCAACGCACCGCTGACTCTGCCGTCCCAATCTGGCTGAACGTGTCGCGGCTGTCGCGCAGGGTCAGCAATCGACCTGCCCGTTCGGACAAAGCCCAGGTCAGAGGCGCGTTGACAATCGATTATGAGTCCCATGCTCTGACCGGCTGAGCTACCGCCCCAGGGCGTTCACGCTAGCGGTCGCCCTCAGTCGCTCGGCACGGTGCTGCCCAGCACGCGCCCCTCGGCGTCGAGCGCCTCGACGGCCAGGTACGCCGGGTCGCCGTCCACCGGCAGTCGGGTCTCGAACCCGGACCGGGCGACCGGCTCCCCGGCCTCGGCTGCCACCTCGTCCTCCCCGGCGACCAGCCGCCAGGAGGCCACCTCGGTCGCACCGTTCCAGCTGACGTACACGGCGCCGTCCTCCAGCACCGCGTCCGGCGGGTCCGCCGGCGTCGCGCTCCACTCGGCTCGGTACGCGCGGTAGTTGTCGCCGCTGCCCAGCGCGGCGTCCCAGAGCAGCGTGCCGTCGGCGTCGAACTCCGAGTAGTACGGCCGCGATCCCCACCCGATGAACACGTTGCCGTTCGGCAGCACCTCCAGGCTGCCCTGGCTGCCGGCCAGTCGGTCGGGGTCGGGCGGCAGGTACTCGGTCACCAGCGTCGCCGTCCCGGCCTGCTCGTCGAGCGCGAGTCGCAGCCCACGCGAGGTCGGGCCGATGTCCGGTTCGGACTGGTTGTCGAACAGCGTCAGCGTGCCGTCGGCCTGCCGCTCCGCGTCGTGCTGCCAGGCGAACTCCACCCCGTCACCGAGGTCGAAGTCGCTCTCCTCGCCGCCCAGGGTCCACAGCACCTCGCCGGACTCCCGGTCGACGTCGTAGACCCCCCAGGTGTTCCTCGCCGAGATCAGCAGCGACCCGTCGGCGTCCTCGGCGACCGAGTTGACGTGGAAGTAGTCGAACGGCTCCTCTTCGGTGCCGCCGTCGTCGGAGAACTCGCTCTTGGTCGCCTCCAGTGGCACGTGGTCCAGCGACCGCCAGGAGAACAGCACCTCACCGGTGTCGACGTCGACCTCCTGGACGACGTTGTCCCACACCCAGCCGTCCTCGGGGCCGCCGACCGGGGTGAGGTCGATCTGCTCCTTGACGTAGGCGGCGATCAGCGCGGTGCCGTCGGAGGTGAGCCGACCCTCGTGGATGTCGGCCTGGCCCGGCTCGACGTCGTCGCCGGTGGTGATCGTGGCGATCTCCCGGTAGGAGTCGTCGACGACGACGAACTGCCCGAGCCCCATCCCGACCACCGGGCTGGTGCCCTGCCACCAGGTCAGCACCGGCTCGCCGTCGAGCTCCTGCACGCGGACGTCGTAGCTGCGGCTCTCGGTCGAGTGGATCCAGATCGGCTCGCCCGTCTCGTCGACGATCAGCACCCCGTTGAGCGGCGCGCCCTCGCTCTTCGGCCCGAGCAGGACGACCGACCCGTCCGCCTCCGGTGCGGCGGCCGCCGTGGTGACCTCGATGTCGGGGGCGGTGAGGTCGGGACGGCTGACGTACGCCGGCACCGCGGGCCCGACCGAGACCTCGGCCTCCTCCTCCGCCGCCGCGCCGCCATCCGCGCCGCAGCCGGCGACGAGCGCCAGTGATGAGATGCTGGCGCACAGCGCGAGGGGCAGGGACCGGGTCCGCGGCATGCGGGGATCCTCGCAGGGGCCGGGGATCGGCGCAGGCGCCGCCGACACCATGGACATTTTCGACCCAGAATGTCCACGTGTCGCGCAGATCGACGCCCTGACCTGCTGGATCATCCGCCTCGTTGGACCACTCCAGTCCCAGACGTCTCATCTGCACCGCTCCGCACTGGCGCAGCAAGGTCACGATCAGGCAAACTGTCGATCGGTTGCTCCTGGAGCCGCCGAGGTACGAATGCAGTCATCGCGCGACAGGTCCGTTGGGGAAGACGAACCAGTCGAGTCGATGGAGGTGCGCCGTGCAGCGACGGTCAACCCAGGGTGTCGTCTTCGTGCACGCGTGCCCGAAGGCGCTCTGCCAGCACGTCGGATGGGCGCTCGAGAGCGTCCTCGGCGCGCCGGTGTCTTTGTCGTGGGCTGACCAGCCCGTGGCGCACGGGGCCTACCGTGCCGAGATCGCCTGGACGGGCGCACCCGGCACGGGGGCCAAGCTCGTCGCTGCCCTCAAGCAGTGGCCGATGCTGCGCTTCGAGGTCACCGAAGAGGCCAGCCACGGCAACGACGGCGAGCGCATGTCCTACGTGCCCGGGCGCGGCGTGCACCGGTCGCCGGTCAGCGCCAACGGCGACCTGGTCATCAGCGAGCAGCAGCTGCGGCACCTGGCCGCGACCGCCACCTCGGTGGAGGCCTTCCGGCACGGCGTCGACGCCCTGCTCGGCTCGGCCTGGGACGCCGACCTCGAGGCCTACCGCTACGCCGGCGACGCCACCCCGGCCACCTGGCTGCACCAGGTCGTCTGAGGACCTGCTCGCCACACTCGTGAGCGCGGCGGGCAGTGGGAGCGGACGGCGTCCTGACTCGACCGCCGTCTGCTCGTCCTCCCGCACCGTGTGGGCACCCACCCCACGGCAGACCGCGCGGTAGGTCCCCCCACGATCAGGTCACCTGATCCAAGGGGCCCACGACGCACGACGGCCCGGCCCCCTCTGCGGAGGGGGCCGGGCCGCTGTACGTGCTGGGCTCAGAGCGGGATGTTGCCGTGCGCTCCCCGGCCGGAGGGCGCCTCCGCCAGCGCGGCGACCAGCCGGCGCTTGGTCTGCGTCGGCTCCACGACCTCGTCGACGACGCCGATCTCCCGGGCGCGGTTGACCCCGCCGGCGATCCGCTCGTGCTCTGCGGCCAGCTGGGCGTGCAGCGCCTCCCGCTCCCCGGGCGGGGCAGCGGCCAGCTTCTTGCGGTGCAGGATGCCGACGGCGGCCTTCGCGCCCATCACGGCCACCTCGGCGCCCGGCCAGGCGAACACGGCGGTGGCGCCCAGCGAACGGGCGTTCATCGCGATGTAGGCGCCGCCGTAGGACTTGCGGGTCACCAGCGTCACCCGCGGCACCACGGCCTCGGCGAACGCGTGCAGCAGCTTCGCGCCGCGGCGCACCACGCCGTCCCACTCCTGGCCGACACCCGGCAGGTAGCCGGGGACGTCGACCAACACGACCAGCGGCACCCCGAAGGCGTCGCACATCCGCACGAACCGGGCCGCCTTCTCCGCCGACGCGGAGTCCAGGCAGCCACCCAGCCGCAGCGGGTTGTTGGCGATCACGCCCACCGTCCGGCCGGCCAGCCGGCCCAGCGTGGTCACCACGTTGGGCGCGAACCGCGGGTGCAGCTCGAGCCCGGGGCCGTCCAGCAGCGAGGCGACCAGCGGCTTGACGTCGTAGGCCCGGTTGCGCTGCTCGGGCAGCAGGGCCATCAGGTCGACGGTGGGTTCCTCGGCGGCCGGGGCGAAGGTGCCCTGGGCGGCGAGCAGGTCGACGGCCTGGCGCGCGGTCTCCAGCGCCTCGGCCTCGGTGTCGGTGACCACGTGCACGACACCGGAGCGCCGGCCGTGGGTGTCCGGGCCACCCAGCTGCTCCTGGTCGACGACCTCACCGGTGACCGAGCGGACGACGTCCGGGCCGGTCACGAAGACCCGCCCGGCCGGGCCCATGATCACCAGGTCGGTCAGTGCCGGCCCGTAGGCCGCCCCACCCGCGGCCGGGCCGAGGACGACGGAGACCTGGGGCACCCGCCCCGAGGCGCGCACCATCGCGGCGAACACCTCACCGACCGCGTGCAGGGCGGTGACGCCCTCGGCCAGCCGCGCCCCACCCGAGTGCCAGATCCCGACGACCGGCACCCGCTCCCGCAGGGCGGTGTCGATCGCGTCGACGATGTGCCGGCAGCCGTCCAGGCCCATGGCACCGCCCATGATCGTGGCGTCGGTGCAGTAGGCGACGGCGGGGGAGCCGGCCACGGTGCCCTGGGCGGCGAGCGCCCCCGAGGTGTCCCGAGCCGTCAGCAACTGCATCGAGCCGGGGTCGAAGAACCGGGCGAGCCGGTCCTCGGGGTCCCGCGGGTCGACGGTGGGAGTGGTCGGCGGTGCGGCGGAGACGGTGGTCATGAGCAACTCCTCGAAGCGCGGGTCGGGAGGGTGCGGCCGCGCTGCAGGGTCCCGCTGCGAGGTCGCGTGTGGTGGAGGGCAGCGGGGTCCTGCGTCACGCCGTCGTGAACACCAGGGCCATGTTGTGGCCGCCGAAGCCGAACGAGTCGTTCAGTGCGGCGGAGAAGGTCGCCTTCCGCGGTTCGCGGCGGACGATGTCGAGGGCCTGGACGGCGGCGTTGTCGTCGGGGTCGTCGAGGTTGGCGGTCGCCGGCACGATCTGCTCGCGCAGCGCCAGGATCGAGAACACCGACTCCAGTGCACCGGCTGCCCCGAGCAGGTGCCCGGTCTGGCTCTTGGTGGCGGTGACCAGCGTGTGGTCACCGATGGCGTCGTGGATCGCCGAGGCCTCGGCGGTGTCGCCGATCGGGGTGGAGGTGGCGTGGGCGTTGACGTGGCCGATGTCGGCCGGGGTCAGCCCGGCGTCCCGGATGGCGGCGGCGATCGCCCGCCCGGCGCCCTCACCCTCGGGGTGCGGGGCGACGAGGTCGTAGCCGTCGGCGGTGCCGCCGGCACCGGCGAGCCGGGCGTGGATCCTGGCGCCGCGCGCCTTGGCCGCGTCGGCGCGCTCCAGGACGAGGGCGGCAGCGCCCTCGCCGAGCACGAACCCGTCGCGGCCCTTGTCGAACGGGCGGGAGGCGCGCTGGGGCTCGTCGTTGCGGGTGCTCATCGCGCGCATGGCCGAGAAGCCGGCCATCGGCAGCGGGTGCACACAGGCCTCGGTGCCGCCGACGACGACCATGTCGGCGCGGCCCAGGCGGAGCAGGTCCAGCCCCCAGCGGATGGCCTCGGCGCCGGATGCGCAGGCGCTGACCGGGGCGTGCACCCCGGCCTTGGCGCCCACCGCGAGCCCGACCGCAGCGGCGGGGCCGTTGGGCATCAGCATCGGGATGGTGAAGGGGGAGACCCGCTTGGGACCCTTGGCCTCCAGGATGTCGTCCTGGTCGAGCAGGGTGACCGCGCCGCCGATGCCGGTGCCGAAGACGACGGCGATCCGTTCGGGGGCGACGCCGGAGTCGGCGCCGGCAGCGTCACGCCAGGCCTCCTCGGCGGCGATCACGGCGACCTGCTGGCTGCGGTCCAGCCGCCGGATCCGCACCCGGTCCAGCACGTCGGCCGGCTCGGTGGACAGCCGGGCGACGAGCTGGGCCGAGAAGTCCTTGGCCCAGTCGTCGGTGATCCGGCTGACCCCGGACCGGCCGGCCAGCAGCGCCTCCCAGGTGGAGGCCACGTCGCCACCGAGGGGCGTGGTGGCGCCGAGCCCGGTGACGACGACGTCAGCGGTGGGGGTGCTCATGGACGTTCCTCCTGGGAGTAGCTGGGTCTGGCCGGACGGCCGGGTGGTGGAGCTGGTCGGCCACCCTTCAGGGGCCCGCGCCGAGCTCGCGGCGTGGCGGGAAGGGTGGTCCTCCCTCAGCCCTGGTTCTTCTCGATGAACGACATCGCGTCGCCGACGGTCTTGATGTTGGCGAGCTCGTCGTCCGGGATCGCCACGCCGAACTTGTCCTCGACGGCGGTGGCGATCTCCACCATCGACAGCGAGTCGACGTCGAGGTCGTCGGTGAAGGACTTCTCGGGGGTGGCGTCGGCGGGGGCGACCCCGGCCACCTCCTCCAGGATCTCGGCGAGACCGGCCTGGATGTCTGCGGTGCTGGGCACGCGGGGTCCTCTCTCTGGCGTGGGTGGCGGGAGCCCGGGAAGGTCCCCACCTCGTCCGGGACGGGTGTCCCGGGGGTCTGTGGCCGGTCGGTCGCGCGCCTCAGGGGAGGCGCAGCACCTGACCGGCGAAGGTGAGCCCGGCGCCGTAGCCGAGCACCAGGGCCAGGTCACCGGACTTGGCCTCACCGGACTCCATCAGCGCGGTGAGCGCCAGCGGGACGGAGGCGGCCGAGGTGTTGCCCGACAGGACGACGTCCCGGGCGATCACGGTGTCCTCGCCGAAGCCGAGCTTCTTGGCCATCGACTCGATGATCCGCAGGTTCGCCTGGTGCGGAGCGAAGACGTCGATGTCGGCGGCGGTGACGCCGGCCTTCTCCATCGCCTCGATCAGCGTCTGGGTCAGCTTCGTCGTGGCCCAGCGGTAGACGGCCTGACCGGCCATCGTCATGGTCGACCGGCCGGCGGCGATCTCGATGGCGGTGTACTGGTCGCCGTCACTGCCCCAGGCGACCGGGCCGATGCCCGGCTCGTCGGTGGGCCCCAGGACGGCGGCCCCGGCCCCGTCGGCGAAGATCACCGCGGTGCTGCGGTCGGTCTGGTCGGTGACGTCGGAGAGTCGCTCGACCCCGACCACCAGCACGTTGGTGGCCTCACCGGTGCGGATGGCGTCGTTGGCCACGCTGAGCGCGTAGCAGAACCCGGCGCAGCCGGCGTTGAGGTCGAAGGCGCCGGGGCGGGGGATGCCCAGCCGGTGCGCGACCTGCGGGCCGATGCCCGGGATCGGGGCGGTCAGGCTCGCGCTGGCCACGATCACCAGGTCAATCTGGTCCGGGGCCAGCCCGCTCGCCGCCAGCGCCTTGCCGCCGGCGGCGATGGACATGTCGACCAGCGTCTCGTCCTCCGACGCCCAGCGGCGCTCGGCGATGCCGACCCGGGACTGGATCCACTCGTCGTTGGTGTCCATCACCTGGGCGAGCTCGTCGTTGGTCACCCGGCGGCGGGGGCGGTAGGAGCCCAGGCCGAGGATGCTCGCGCCGGGGGCTCCTTCCCGCAGCTTGATGGTGGTCACGCGGACACCTCCGGGTAGAGACGGGCGATCGGGTCACCGGCGTCGACGAGGTCGCCGTCGTGCACGAGCCACTCGGCGAGGACGCCGTCGTAGCCGGTGGAGACGTTGACCTCCTCGCGCCGGCTCTGCACGGAGCCCAGCGGGCTGCCGGCAGGGAGGCGGGTGCCCTCGGGGACCTCCGCCGGGCGCACGGTGCCCCGGACGGGGGAGACCACGACGCGCCAGTCGGGGGAGTGCTCGGCTTCGGCCCGGCCGCGCTCGGCGGCGATCAGCTCGCGGGCGCGGTCCAGGTCGGCGGGGCTGGTCAGCGCCAGCACCTCGATGTCCGAGCCCTTCCACTCGCGCTTGGCCAGGCCGGCCAGTGCGCCGGCGGGCGGCAGTTCCAGGACGGCGGTGACCCCGAGGTCGCGCAGGGTGGCCAGGCAGGCGTCGAAGCGGACCGGGCTGGTCACCTGGCTGACCAGCCGGGAGAGCACCTCGGCGCCGTTGTCGACCGCGGCGCCGTCGGCGTTGGAGAGCAGCAGCCGGCTCGGGTCGGCCGGGCGGAGCCCACCGATCAGCGCCTCGAGCTCCCCGCGGGCGGAGGCCATGTGGTGGGTGTGGAACGCCCCGGCCACCGACAGCGGCATGATCCGCGCCTTGGCCGGCGGGTCTGCCTTGAGGGCGGCCAGGCCGTCGAGCGGGCCGGCGGCGACGATCTGCCCGCCACCGTTGCGGTTGGCCGGCACCAGGCCGTGCTGCTCGAGGGCGGCGAGCACCTCGTCGGGGTCACCACCGAGGACGGCGGACATCCCGGTCGGGGTCTGCGCGCAGGAGCGGGCCATGGCCCGGCCGCGGACGGCGGTCAGCGCGATCGCCGCCTCGACGGAGAGGACACCGGCCAGTGCAGCGGCGGTCAGCTCGCCGACGCTGTGCCCGGTGATCACGACGTCCCGCCCGGCGTGCGGGGAGTGCACCACCGGACCGGGCATCCCGCCGAGCTCGCGGGCGATGAACAGGCTCATCGCGACGACGAGCGGCTGGGTGACCGCGGTGTCCTTGATGGCCTCGGCGTCACCGGTGGTGCCGAGCTCCAGGAGGTCGGCGTCGGCGATCGCACCGGCCCAGCGGAAGAAGGACTCGGCGCCGGGGAGCTCGAGCCATTCGGTGAGCATCCCGGGCTTCTGTGCACCCTGTCCGGGGGCGAGAACGGCCAACACGCGTCCACCGTGCCAGCCCGGGGGCCTCCGCGGGCTGGCATCGCCCACGAAGATCCACGGCCTCTTCTTGGAGGATCCCTCCAAACGAGGGCCCGGCAACCCGACTGCGAGGCCGCGTGTCGGGCCGAGAGACCACAACAGGCGGCCCCTCAGTGCCAGAGGGAACGGCCACCCTCGAGCTGCGCGAGGGCCAGTGCCAGCTGCAGCGTCCAGGCTCCCCGCGGGTCGGTGGCCGAGTAGCCGGTGAGCTCGGCGGCCCGCTTGAGCCGGTACCGCACGGTGTTGGTGTGCACGAACAGCGCCCGGGCGGTGGCCTCGAGGTTGCCCCCGTTGCCCAGCACGGTGCGCACGGTCTCCAGCACCTCGGCGCCGGCCGCCTGCAGGGGCGCCACCACCCGGTCGGCCAGCGCGGAACGGGCCAGGGGATCGCCGTCCAGCGCCCGCTCGGGCAGCAGGTCCTCGGCCTCGACCGGCCGGGGCGCGCCGGGCCACGCCGCAGCGGCGCGCAGCCCGGCCAGGGCCACGGTCGCGGACTCCCCGGCGTGGGCCAGCGAGTCGACCCGCGGGCCGAGCACCACCGGGCCGGGGCCGAACTCTCGGCACACCCGGGAGGTGATCTGGGCCAGGTCGGCGGCACCGCCGAGGACGACGACCAGCTCGTCGGCGTGCACCCCGACGAGCACCTCGCAGCCCAGCGACCGGGCCGCCCGGCGGACGGCGGCGCGGGCGTCGTCCTCACCCGGCGGTGCCGAACCGACCAGGACGACGACCGGCTCGGTCTCCGTCCAGCCCAGGGCCGCGGCCCGGCCGGGCAGCTCGTCGGAGCGGTCACCGCGGACCAGGGCGTCGACGACCAGCGCCTCCAGCCGGGCGTCCCACGCGCCGCGGTTCTCGGCGAAGCTCGCGTAGACGTGGGCTGCGGCGAAGGCGATCTCCCGGCTGAACTGCAGCACGGTCAGCCGCAGCCGGTCGGCGTCGCCGGGCTCGGCGACCTGCTCGACCCGGTCCTCGACCACCTCGACGGTCACCTTGATCAGGTCGACCGAGCGCTTGAGCGGCACGGCCTGCATCAGCTCGCGGGGGGCGGCGCCGAAGACCTCTCCGGTCAGCCGCGGCGGCCGGCCGGGGTTGCGGCACCACTCGACCAGCGAGGCGATGCCGGCCTGCGCGACCAGGGTGACCCAGGACCGCTGGCTGGCGGGCATCGCCCGGAACCAGGACAGCTCCTCGTCCATCCGGGCCACCGCCTGGGTGGCCAGGGCGCCCGAGGAGCGCTCGAGCCGGCGCAACGTCGCCTCCGAGGGCTGTGTGCGCACCGGACCTGCTCCCATCCCACCAGCCTGTCACGGCGCACCCCGCGTCAGGGATCGTGGAGCGGTGCACACCGCTCCTCCGGGTCACCCCGTCCCCGCCGCCCGTCCGGGGGCCCGCCGATGAGCGGGCTGGACTCCCGGGTGCTGCTGGCCCCCCAGGACGGATCGCTGGGCCCGCTGCTGCGGATGGCCGACGACCGGCTCGGCGCGGCCACCGGTTACGGGCGGCACGCCCACACCGACGTCGACGTGGTGGCGGTCGTGCTCGCCGGCTCGCTGCGGCACGCCTGGGGGCGTGAGGCCGTGCTGGGGGCCGGCGACGTCGCCGTCCTGCGCGCCGGCCGAGGGCTGGAGCACGACGAGGTGGCCGGCGCCGGGGGAGCGCACGTCGTCCAGACGTACCTGCGGGCCGCCGACCCCGGGGCGCAGCCGACGCACGACGTCCTGCTCCGGCCGACCGGGTGGGTGGACCTCGGCCGGCCCGACGCCCGGCTCTGGGTGGGGGAGGCCGGCGCCGAGGTGCCACCCGGGCTGCGGGTGCTCGCCCGGGACGGCGAGGTGACCGTGGAACCGGGGGCCGGGCCGGTCGAGGGCCCGGCCACCGTCCTGGTCTGGCAACTGGACGCCGCCCGGCCGGCCTGGGCCGACTGACCTGGTGCAGGTGCTGAGCCCTGCTACAGACTGGCCGCATGCCTGCCGACGCATCCCTCGCCGCTGACCTGCTCGCCGCCGCCCGCGCCGACGCCGACCGCACCGTGGACCTGCGCCGCCGGCTGCACCGCCAGCCCGAGGTCGGCCTGCAGCTCCCGGCGACCCAGGCGATGGTGCTGGCCGCGCTCGGGGACCTGCCGATCGAGCTGACCACCGGCACCAGCACGACCTCGGTGGTCGGGGTGCTGCGCGGCGGTCGCCCCGGCCCCACGTACCTGCTGCGCGGGGACATGGACGCGCTCCCGCTGACCGAGGCCACCGGTCTGCCGTTCGCCTCCGAGGTGCCCGGGGCGATGCACGCCTGCGGGCACGACACCCACGTGGCGATGCTGGCCGGCGCCGCGCGGCTGCTCGCCGAGCGCCGGGACAGCCTGGCCGGGCAGGTGGTGTTCATGTTCCAGCCGGGGGAGGAGGGCCACCACGGCGCCCGCTTCATGCTGGAGGAGGGGCTGCTCGACGTCGTCCCCGATGCCCCGGTCAGCGGCGCGTTCGCGCTGCACATCTCCACGGTGTTCCCGACCGGCACGATCAACGTGCGGGCCGGCGCCATGATGGCCTCGGCCGACCAGTTCCGGATCACCGTGCACGGGCGCGGCGGGCACGCATCCACCCCGCACCTGGCCGCCGACCCGGTGCCGGTCGCCGCCGAGATCGTGCTGGCGCTGCAGGCGATGGTCCCCCGCCGGGTCGACGTCTTCGACCCGGCCGTGGTCACCGTCGGGCACCTGGAGGCGGGCACCAAGGACAACATCATCCCGCCGTTCGCGGTCATGGACGGCACGATCCGCACCCTCTCGCCGGAGCGGCGGGCCGACGTCCTGGCCTCGGTGCAGCGGGTCGCCGAGCACGTCGCCGCCGCCCACGACCTGCGGGCGGAGTTCATCCGGGTCGAGGGCTACCCGGTGACCGTCAACGACGGCGAGGTGGCCGCCCAGGTGACCGCGGCGGCCGCGCAGTTGCTGGGTGAGCAGGCCAGCACCGTCATGGCAGCGCCGCTGATGGGTGCCGAGGACTTCTCCTACGTGCTGGAGCAGGTGCCCGGCGCGATGGCCTTCCTGGGCGCCTGCCCGCCGGAGCTCGACCCGGCGACCGCCCCGGGCAACCACTCCGACCTGGTCATCTTCGACGAGGACGCCCTGCCGGCCGGGGTGGCGATGTACGCCTTCATGGCGGCCCAGGCCCTCGCCGGCTGACGCCGCGTGCCCTGGGAGCCGCCGCTTGCCCCGACCCACGGGGCCGGCTGCGGCAACGCCGCACGGGCGTTCTCGCTGGCGCGTGTGGGTGCGCACTCACCGCACGAGACAAGGACCCGGCTGGCCCTGCTCGGCGCGGGCCTGCCCGAACCGTGGGCGAACTGGTCGACATCCCGCGTCCGTCACCCCGCACCAAGACGATCCCCCCGCACCGTTGTCGGTGCGGGGGGACCGTCTTCGGTCGGGTCACCTGATCGTTGCCGGCCGGTGGCCGCGGGGGTCAGGTGGCGGGGTGGTCGTCCGTGCGCTGTTCCTCCGGAGCGGCCTGCTCGTCGCGCTCCTGGTACTTCTCCAGCGCCTGACGGACGACGTCGCGGTCGATCTCCCCGCGCTGGGCCAGCGAGGCCAGGGTGCGGACGACGACCGCCTCGGCGTCGACGTGGAAGTGCCGCCGGAGCGCCGGTCGGGTGTCGGAGAGCCCGAACCCGTCGGTGCCCAGGCTGGCCAGCCCACCGGGGACGAACGGCGCGATCAGGTCCGGAACGGCCTTCATCCAGTCCGACACGGCCACGATCGGGCCCTCGGTGCCGCTGAGCCGCTGGGTGACGAAGGGGACCTTCGGCTCCTCGGCCGGGTGCACCAGGTTCCACTCGTCGGCCTCGAGCGCCTCGCGGCGCAGCTCGGTCCACGAGGTCACCGACCACACGTCGGCCGACACCCCCCAGTCGTCCGCCAGCAGCTCCTGGGCCCGCAGCGCCCACGGGACGGCCACCCCGGAGGCGAGCACCTGCGCCTTGGGCCCCTCGGTCTGCGGGCCCTCGGCGTAGAGGTACATGCCGGCCAGCAGACCGGACACGTCCAGGCCCTCGGGCTCGGCCGGCTGCCGGTAGGGCTCGTTGTAGATCGTCAGGTAGTACATGACGTTCGGGTCGCGGTGCCCACCGAGCGGAGCGCCCGGGTCGTTGCCGTACATCCGCGCCAGGGCGTCCTTGGTGATGTGCCCGACCTCGTAGGAGAACGCGGGGTCGTAGGTGACGACGGCGGGGTTGGTCGCGGCCAGCAGCAGCGAGTGCCCGTCCTCGTGCTGCAGGCCCTCACCGTTCAGCGTCGTCCGGCCGGCGGTGGCGCCCAGCAGGAACCCGCGGGTCATCTGGTCGGCGGCCGCCCAGATCGAGTCGGCGGTGCGCTGGAACCCGAACATCGAGTAGAAGATGTAGATCGGGATCATCGCCTCGCCGTGCGTGGCGTAGGAGGTGCCCGCGGCGGTGAACGACGCCGTGGAGCCGGCCTCGTTGATCCCCTCGTGCAGGATCTGTCCCTGCTTGGACTCCTTGTAGGCCAGCATCAGCTCGCGGTCGACCGACGTGTAGTTCTGCCCGTGCGGGTTGTAGATCTTCTGCGTCGGGAAGAGCGAGTCCATCCCGAAGGTGCGGGCCTCGTCGGGGATGATCGGCACGAAGCGCGGGCCGAGCTCCTTGTCCTTGATCAGCTCCTTGAGCAGCCGGACGAAGGCCATGGTGGTGGCCACCTCCTGCTTGCCCGAGCCGCGCCTGAGGACGTCGAAGGCCTTGTCCTCCGGCGTCTTCAGTGGCTTGTGCTCCGACCGGCGACGCGGGATCGAGCCACCCAGCTGACGGCGCCGCTCGAGCATGTACAGCATCTCGGGGGAGTCCGGGTCGGGCTTGTAATAGGGCGGCAGCGTCTTGTCCAGCTGCTCGTCGGGGATCGGGATCTCCAGCCGGTCGCGGAAGCCCACCAGGTCCTCGGCGGTCAGCTTCTTCATCTGGTGCGTGGAGTTCCGGCCCTCGAAGTGGCTGCCCAGGGTGTAGCCCTTGATGGTCTTGGCCAGGATGACCGTCGGCTGGCCCTTGTGGTCCATCGCGGCCTTGTAGGCGGCGTAGACCTTGCGGTAGTCGTGGCCGCCGCGGGCGAGCTGCCAGACCTCGTCGTCGGTCATGCCCTCGACCAGCTTGCGGGTGCGCGGGTCGCGGCCGAAGAAGTGCTCGCGGACGAAGGCGCCGTCCTCGGACTTGTAGGTCTGGTAGTCACCGTCGGGCGTGGAGTTCATCAGGTTGACCAGCGCGCCGTCGCGGTCGGCGGCCAGCAGCTTGTCCCAGCCGTGGCCCCAGATCACCTTGATGACGTTCCAGCCGGCGCCGCGGAAGAAGGACTCCAGCTCCTGGATGACCTTGCCGTTGCCGCGGACCGGGCCGTCGAGGCGCTGCAGGTTGCAGTTGATGACGAAGGTGAGGTTGTCCAGCTCCTCACGGGCGGCCAGCCCGATCGGGCCGAGCGACTCCGGCTCGTCGGTCTCGCCGTCGCCGAGGAAGGCCCACACGTGCTGGTCGGCGGTGTCGGCGATGCCGCGGTTGTGCAGGTAGCGGTTGAACCGCGCCTGGTAGATCGCGTTCAGCGGGCCGAGCCCCATCGAGACGGTGGGGAACTCCCAGAAGTCCGGCATCAGCCGGGGGTGCGGGTAGGACGACAGCCCGCCGCCGGGGTGGCTGACCTCCTGGCGGAACCCGTCGAGCTGGTGCTCGTCGAGCCGCCCCTCGAGGTAGGCGCGGGCGTAGATGCCGGGGGAGGCGTGGCCCTGGAAGTAGAGCTGGTCGCCGCCGCTCGGGTGGTCCTTGCCCTTGAAGAAGTGGTTGAAGCCGACCTCGTAGAGCATGGCCGACGACGCGTAGGAGGAGATGTGGCCGCCGACGCCGATGCTCGGCCGCTGCGCGCGGTGCACCATGATCGCGGCGTTCCAGCGGATGGCGTGGCGGATCTTCCGCTCGGCCTCCAGGTCGCCGGGGAACCACGGCTCCTGCTCCGGCGGGATCGTGTTGATGTAATCGGTGCTGCGGAGCGCGGGGACGCCGACCTGCTGCTCACGGCTGCGCTCAAGCATGCGGAGCATGAGGTAGCGGGCGCGGTTCCGACCGGCGTGGTCGACGACCGCGTCGAGGGACTCCAGCCACTCCTGGGTCTCCTCCGGGTCGGTGTCCGGGAGTTGGCTGGCCCGCCCGTCGGTGATGACCGCACGGGGGCTGCCGAGGGTGCGGGCGGGGTCTCCGTCCGACTGCTGCGTTGCGCTCATGCCCCCATCGTCTCCTGCCGAGGCGGCGCGCGTCACGTCCGCCCCGTGTCGTGTCCTGCCAGGCGGGACGGCGGCGCAGCCGTGCCGCCCGGTCAGGGCCTTGCGCCTGCCCGTCCATGCCCTACGCTCCGCTGCAACGGTGGCCCGGACAGCGTGGGCCCGGACCCCGCCAGACGCGGGGGACGGGCACGCCAGGGGCCGCCTTCCACCCGGGCAGAGGGGGTCGGGTCGAGTCCACGAGAGGTCCCGACCAGGCAGTCTGGGCCAGGACAGGGCACCATCCCCCCAGGACCATCGCACCGGCGCACCACGCGACGAGGCGCGCAAGACCGCACAGCAGCACACGAGACCGTCCGGGCCAGACCGGGCAGCCGAGCACACGGAGGAACAGCAGGGATGAGCGTCGACTCGGGCAGCACCAGCATGGCTGCCCGGCTGGGGATCAAGCCGGGCATGGTCGTGCAGGAGCTCGGCTGGGACGAGGACGCCGACGAGGACCTGCGCGACTCCGTCGTCGAGCTCGCGGGCGGCGAGATGGTCGACGAGGACTCCGACGAGGTGGCCGACGTCGTCCTGCTGTGGTGGCGCGACGAGGACGGCGACCTGATCGACGCCCTCGTCGACTCGATCGCCTCGCTCGCCGAGGACGGCGTCGTCTGGCTGCTCGTGCCGAAGTCCGGGCGCCCCGGCCACGTCGAGCCCGGTGACGTCACCGAGGCCGCCCCCACCGCCGGGCTCGCACAGACCTCCAGCATCTCCGCGGCCAAGGACTGGTCGGGCATCCGGCTGGTCACCCCGAAGGCAGCCCGCTCCCGCCGCTGAGAAAGGACCCCCTCGCCCCCCACCGCTCGCGAGCTCGCGGCGGGCCCCTGCGAGGGGGCCGACGAGCCGGCGGATGAGGCCTCAGCCGGGCGCCCGCGCCGGAGGTGGGGCACGATCGCGGGATGAGCCTCTCCGTCGGCGACGCCGCCCCCGAGTTCAGCCTGCCCGACCAGGACAAGCAGGTGGTCTCCCTGGCCGGGCTGCGGGGGGCGCCGGTGCTCGTGGTCTTCTACCCGTTCGCCTTCTCCGGCACTTGCACCGGCGAGCTCTGCCAGCTGCGCGATGACCTGGACACCTACACCGACGCCGGGGTGCAGGTGGTCGCCATCAGCACCGACCCCACCTTCAGCCTCAAGGCGTTCAAGGCCGAGCAGGGGCTCACCTTCCCGCTGCTGTCGGACTTCTGGCCGCACGGGGCGACCGCGGAGGCCTACGGGGTGTTCAACGAGCGGGCCGGGATGGCGCTGCGCGGCACGTTCCTGGTCGACGCCGGGGGCACGCTGGTCTTCACCGAGGTCAACCAGCCCGGTGACGCGCGGGCGCAGTCGGGTTGGAAGGACGCAGTCAGGCAGCTCGTCGCGGCCTGAGCCGCCGTCCCACCGCAGTCCCTCGGGCGGCCAGGGTCCGGGCGACCTCCCGCTACCCTGGCCGCACGGGCGCGTAGCTCAGCGGGAGAGCTCTCGCCTTACAAGCGAGCGGTCGCAGGTTCGATCCCTGCCGCGCCCACCCCCACACCCACGCCGCAACTGCGGGCCGGCGTCGGCGACGTCAGGGCACCGGCCGTGCCCCGGTCTCGGTTCCGGCCGAGGTGGTGGTGAGGACGACGGTCGCCCCACCGGCCTCGACCGCCTGCAGCGTCCGCAGCTGGAGCAGCGCCGGCTGCTCGGCGACCATCCGCGCCGCGTTGGCCAGTGCCCGGGTGGCCGCCACCGCGGAGCGGGCGCGCTCGAGGGCGGCCTGCCCCTGGGCCCGCGCCGCGGCGACCTCCGCGGCGGCCCGCCGCAGCTCGGCGGGCACCATCACATCGCG
>NZ_JPMX01000139.1:0-4458 GCF_000761485.1 Modestobacter caceresii | reverse complement strand
CAGCGCTGCGTAGACGAACGCGTCGGCGTCCTCGACCGCCTCGTGCCAGCGGCGGGGGTCCACCGTCCGGCAGGTCGCGAAGAGGCTCACCTTGACCGTCAGCCCGTCGGCGGTCAGCACCTCCTGACCGGGCACCACGAGCAGCCGCGGCCGCACGGTGACCCGGACGAACCGCTGCCGCCGCCGCGCCCGGCGGTGCCGTCCCGGTGCCAGGACCTCCGTGAAGCGACCGTCCCGGTAGGCCAGGACCCGCTCCCACTCCTCGACGATGATGCGCACGACCGGCGCCCTCTCCCTGTTCGCTCGACCGGCTGCCCGCCGGGGCGACCGTCCGGCGCGCGGTCGGGCACGGACGGGGGGCACCGAGGTGCCGCAGGCCGGTCGCGCCGGGATGACCGTGCGCCGGACGGCCTGAGGAGTCGAACCCCCGGACGTTCCGCAGACGTCTGCCCTGACATGGCATGCCCGGAGCCGACACGCAGGACCTGCGACGGCGATGCCGTCCGGCTGCTGACCCCGGGCGAGCGGGAACGGTAGCGGGAACCGGCGGTGTGAGCGAGCGACTTGCCGGGATCAGTCGTCGGTGCCGCGGACGCCGGACCGCCGGCCCGGGGTGGTCTCCCGGATCAGCCGGCGGGCGGCGTCCACCTCCCGGGCGACCGGGGCGAGGACGCCGTCGGCGTCGATCTCGGCGTCGTCGGGGGCGCGGTGTTCGCGCAGGTCCCGCTCCAGCTCCCGGATCGCCTTGCGCAGCACGCCGACCTGCGCCGGGTCGGGGGCCGGTTCGCCCGCGCGCAGCGCGATGACCGCCTCGGTGACGGCGTCCGACGTCCGTTCCAGCTGCACGATGACCGGCCACCAGGCCGCCGCCCGGCTGCTGATCGGCGGCGGCTCGGCCAGCCGGCGCTGCAGCTGGGTCTGCAGTTCGGTCAGCGCCCGGTAGCTGCCCCGGCGGGCTCGCCGGGTCGCCTCGGGCCCCTCGGTGAACGCGGCGGCGACGAAGCGGTCCAGCGCCAGGGTCGCGCTGCGCAGCGCGTCGTCCAGCGGGGCCCGCCAGGTCTGCGGCCACAGCAGGTAGCCGAACACCAGCACGATCGCGCAGCCGATCAGGGTGTCGACCAGCCGGGCACCGACCAGCCCGGCTCCACTGGGCGTGGCCAGGTCCAGGAGCAGGATGATCAGCGGGGTCTGGAAGACGGAGAACAGCCCGAAGTTGCCGCTGCGGGCCCACGGCAGTGCACCGGCGGACAGTGCCAGGGGGAGCAGCACCCAGGCGTCCCGCTCCAGGAAGGTCAGCAGCAGCGACCCGATCAGGACGCCGAGCAGGGTGCCCGCCCCGCGCTGGACCGCGCGGGTGAACACCGAGCCGTAGTCGGGCTTGAGCACGATGGCCACGGTCAGCAGCACCCAGTAGGGCCGCTCGATGGGCAGCAGCTGGCGGGCGATCTCGGCGACCGTCATGCACAGCGTGAGCCGGACGACGAACGCCCGGGAGTCGGCGTTGCCCACGGTGCGGTCGAACAGGTCGTGCAGCCGCACCCGCCACTCCAGCTCGGGGCGCACCACCGCCGCCGAGGCCCGCTCCTCCGGGTCGCCGACGACGTTCCACACCAGCCGCAGGCCGTGCCGGACCGCCCGGCGCGGCGCGGGTGCGTCCTCGACCGGCGGCGGCCGTTCGCCCAGCACCGGCCGGCGGCTGGTGACGGCGGTGGCCAGAGCGTGCGCGGCCCCGATGTCCCGGGAGTCGGCCGACACCCCGCCCCGGGCACTGGCCACCGCGCCTTCCACCAGCGGTGCGGCGGCGTTGAGCACCCCGGCCAGCTCGGCGAGCTCCCGGCTGCGGCCGGCCGAGCGGCTGCGCGCGTAGAGGACCCGGTCGTAGCCGGCGTTCAGCGCCAGGGTGAGCTCGCGGCGGGCCTCGTCGGTGCGGTCGGTGCCGATCGCCTCGAGCAGCTCGGCGACCCGGGTGAACACCACCCCCACGGCGGACCGGTCGGGGTCCAGCTGCTCGGTGCGCGCCTGCACCAGCACGGCGAGGGCCCCCCACGCCGCCCCGATCAGGAAGAAGCCGAGCTCCACGCCGGCCGACAGCGGGGTCTCCAACCCGGAGGAGATCGCGGTGTAGATGAGCAGCTGCAGGGCGCCCAGGGAGAAGGCGCCGCTGATCGAGCTCAGCAGGGCGGCGACCGCCGAGACGACGACCATGAGCAGCACCGGCTGCCAGCCGCCGCCGGTCAGGCCCTGCCCGACGAGCAGGCCGACGCCCCCCAGCAGCGACGCCGCGGCGACCCGGCGCAGCCGGACCCGGAGCGGGCCCGACTGCGGCGCCAACGTCGCGGCCAGCGCGCCCATGGTGGCGAAGACCCCGGCCCCCACCGCCGGTCCCTGCACGCCCCCGATCGCCAGGGCGAGGGCCAGCGGGCCGGGGATGACCAGGGCGAAACGGGTGACGTCCCGCCACGGCACGCTCGCCGGGCTGGTGCGCACCAGCTCCTCGAGCCAGGCCGGCGCCCGCAACCCCCGCTCCGCCACAGGATCAGCCTCCCACCCGGGCGCGGCGGGCAGGGCGAGGACGTCGCACACTGGACGCCGTGCCGTGCCCGGGAGCCCACCGCTGCACCGGCCCGGTCCGGCAGTGACGGCCACCGTCGAGGAGACCGCCGCACCGTCCGCCGACCGGACCGACCCGGTGCCCGAGGGCGGCTGGCTCCGCCGGCTCGTCGGCTACTGCCTGCGCCACCGGGCCGACCTGATCGGCGCGTTCGGCGCGGCCCTGATCGGCTCGGTGATCGCCGCCGGGGTGCCGCTGCTGACCCGCGAGGTGGTCGACCGGGTCGTGGCCGGCGCGGAGTCCGGGCGCCCCGTCGGCGTCACGCCGTTCCTCGTCGCGCTCGTGCTGGCCGGGGTGCTCCGGTTCGCGGCCGGCTTCGTCCGCCGCTACCTGGCCGGGCGGCTGTCGCTGGACGTGCAACTGGACCTGCGCGACGACGTCGCCGCGGCGCTGTCCCGGCTGGACGGCCCGGCCCAGGACCGGCTGCAGACCGGCCAGACGGTCAGCCGCTCGATCAGCGACATCACCCTCGTGCAGGGGCTGCTGGCGTTCCTGCCCAACCTCACCGGCAGCGCGCTGCTGTTCGTCGTCTCCCTCGGCGTCATGGCGTGGCTCTCCCCGCTGCTCACCCTGGTCGCGCTCGCCGTCGGCCCGGCGCTGTGGTGGCTGGCGCTGCGCTCCCGCCGGGACCTGTTCCCGGCCAACTGGGCCGCCCAGCAGCAGGCCGGGGTGGTGGCCGGGGACGTCGAGGCCGCGGTCACCGGGGTGCGGGTGGTGAAGGGGTTCGGGCAGGAGGACCGCGAGCTCGACCGGCTCGACGGCGGTGCCCGCCGGCTGTTCGGCGCCCGGATGCGGGTGGTCCGGTTCACCGCCCGCTACAAGCCGCTGCTGCAGGCGGTCCCGGCGCTGGGCCAGGTGGGGGTGCTGGCGTTCGGTGGGTGGCTGGCGCTGCGCGGCTCCATCACGCTGGGGACCTTCCTGGCCTTCGCCACCTACCTGGCCGTGCTCGTCTCCCCGGTGCGCCAGCTCGCCGCCGTCCTCACCCTCGGGCAGCAGGCCCGGGCCGGGGTGGAGCGGGTGCTGGAGATCATCGACGCCCGGCCGACCCTGGTGTCCGGCACCGACCCGCTGCCCGCAGGCCCGCTGCCGGTCGAGCTCGCCGGGGTGACCTTCGGGTACGAGCCGGGCCGCCCGGTGCTCTCCGGGGTGTCGCTGCGGGTCGAGCCGGGGGAGACGCTGGCGCTGGTCGGCACCTCGGGGTCGGGCAAGTCCAGCGTGGTGAGCCTGCTGCCCCGCTTTTACGACGTCTCCGTCGGGGCGGTGCGGATCGGCGGCCGGGACGTCCGCGACCTGGACCTCGGTGCGCTGCGCGGCGCGCTCGGCGTCGTCTTCGAGGACAGCTTCCTGTTCTCCGACTCGGTGCGCGCCAACATCGCCTTCGGCCGCCCGGACGCGAGCGACGCCGACGTCCGTGCCGCCGCCCGCGCCGCCCAGGCCGACGGGTTCATCAGCGAGCTGCCCGACGGCTACGACACCGTCGTCGGCGAGCAGGGGCTGACCCTCTCCGGCGGGCAGCGGCAACGGGTAGCGCTGGCCCGCGCCCTGCTCACCGACCCGCGGGTGCTGGTGCTCGACGACGCCACCTCCGCGGTCGACGCCGCGGTCGAGGCCCGGATCCACGCCGCCCTGCGCACCGCCGTCCGGGGCCGGACGACGCTGCTGGTCGCGCACCGCCGCTCCACCCTTGCGCTGGCCGACCGGGTGGCCGTGCTGGACGCCGGGCGGGTGGTCGACGTCGGCACCGCGGCGGAGCTGGAGGCGCGCTCACCGCTGTACCGGCTGCTGCTGTCCGGCACCGGCGGCGAGCCGGCCTGGGACGACGCCCCGCCGGCCGGCAGGACCACCCC
>NZ_JPMX01000138.1 GCF_000761485.1 Modestobacter caceresii | reverse complement strand
CACCCCCGCCGCCGCCGAGACCCGGGAGGGCATCGACTGGACCCGGGCGGTCGAGGAGGCGGAGCTGCTGGTCGCCAGCGGCGCAGACCACGACCAGGAGACCTTCCTGGCCGGCTACAGCACCCCGGTGCTGTTCGCCTCGGCCGTGTCGAACTTCGGCGTCGCCGCCCTGTTGGACACCCTCGTCGACCTGGCCCCCGCCCCGGCGGACCGGACCGACGCCGAGGGCCGGCCGCGGGTCCTGACCGATCCCTTCAGCGCCTTCGTGTTCAAGGTTCAGTCGGGCATGGACGCCGCCCACCGCGACCGGCTGGCCTACATCCGGATCTGCTCCGGCGTCTTCG
>NZ_JPMX01000137.1 GCF_000761485.1 Modestobacter caceresii | reverse complement strand
TGGCCCTCGCGTTGATCCCCGAGGCGATCAGCTTCTCCATCCTGGCCGGGGTCGACCCCCGCGTCGGCCTGTTCTCCTCCTTCGTCATGGCCGTGGTGATCGCCTTCACCGGCGGCCGGCCCGCCATGATCACCGCTGCCACCGGGGCGATCGCGCTCGTGGTGGCACCGCTGGCGCTGCAGTACGGCGTCGAGTACCTGCTCGCCGCCGTCGTTCTGGGCGGCGTGTTCCAGGTGCTGCTGGGCCTGTCCGGCTTTGCCCGGCTGATGAGGTTCATCCCGCGCAGCGTCATGGTCGGCTTCGTCAACGCGCTGGCCATCCTGATCTTCACCGCGCAGCTGCCGTACCTCACCGACGTATCCTGGCTCGTCTACCCGATGGTCGCCGCCGGCCTGGCGATCATCTTCCTGCTCCCCCGGGTGACCACCGCGATCCCGGCACCGCTGGTGTCGATCGTGGTGCTCACCGGGCTCACCGTCGCGGCCGCCTTGACCGTGCCGAACGTGGGGGACCAGGGCGAGCTGCCCGACAGGCTGCCGTTCTTCGGCATCCCGGACCTGCCGCTCACCTGGGAGACGCTGACGATCATCGCGCCCTACGCCCTGGGCGTCGCCTTCGTCGGGCTGATGGAGTCGCTGATGACGGCGAAGCTCGTCGACGACCTCACCGACACCCCCTCGAACAAGACCCGCGAGTCCTGGGGCCAGGGTGTCGCGAACATCGCCTCCGGGTTCTTCGGCGGCATGGGCGGCTGCGCGATGATCGGCCAGACGATGATCAACGTGAAGTCCGGCGCCCGCACCCGGCTGTCGACCTTCCTGTCCGGGGTCTTCCTGCTGATCATGGTCGTCGTCCTGGGCGACATCGTCGCGCTCATCCCGATGGCCGCACTGGTCGCCGTGATGATCTTCGTGGCGATCGCCACCTTCGACTGGCACAGCCTCCGCACCATCCACACCATGCCCCGCAGCGAGACGATCGTGATGGTCTCCACCGTGGCGGTCACCCTGATCACCCACAACCTGGCCATCGGCGTCGCCGTCGGCGTGCTGGTCGCCTGCGTGCTCTTCGCCCGCCGGGTGGCCCACCTCGTCGAG
>NZ_JPMX01000136.1 GCF_000761485.1 Modestobacter caceresii | reverse complement strand
CGGAGGTGTCGCCCTGGATGGCCTCCACCCGACGGGCGATGTCCTCCGTCGCCCGCGCGGTCTCCTGCGCCAGCTCCTTCACCTCGTTGGCCACCACGGCGAAGCCCTTGCCGGCCTCACCGGCCCGGGCGGCCTCGATCGTGGCGTTGAGCGCCAGCAGGTCTGCTCCGCGATGCTGGTGATCGCCTTCACGACCGCGCCGATCTCCTGCGACGACG
>NZ_JPMX01000135.1 GCF_000761485.1 Modestobacter caceresii | reverse complement strand
GTGCTCACCAAGATCGTCGTGTCCGAGGACGAGACCGTGGAGGTCGGCGCCGAGCTGGCCGTCATCGGTGGCGAGGACGGCGACGACGCCGGCGCCCCGGCGGAGGACGCGCCGGCCCAGGAGACCTCGGCCGACGAGGAGCCCGCCCAGGAGGAGCCGGCTCAGGAGGAGCCCGCCGAGGAGCCGGCCCCCGCAGCGGCCGAGCAGGGCGGCGACTCCGGCGGTTCCGGTGGCGGCGAGGGCACCTCGGTGACCATGCCGGCGCTGGGCGAGAGCGTCACCGAGGGCACGGTCACCCGCTGGCTGAAGCAGGAGGGTGACCAGGTCGAGGTCGACGAGCCCCTCCTGGAGGTCTCCACCGACAAGGT
>NZ_JPMX01000134.1 GCF_000761485.1 Modestobacter caceresii | reverse complement strand
GCGACCCGGCTCTACCCCGGCAGCGACAAGCCGGCGGTCGACCAGCTCGAGCTGCAGATCGAGGACGGCGAGTTCCTGGTCCTCGTCGGCCCCTCCGGGTGCGGCAAGTCGACCTCGCTGCGGATGCTCGCCGGCCTGGAGGAGGTCGACGGCGGCGCGATCCGGATCGGGGACAAGGACGTCACCGACGTCGAGCCGAAGGACCGGGACATCGCGATGGTGTTCCAGAACTACGCGCTCTACCCGCACATGACCGT
>NZ_JPMX01000133.1 GCF_000761485.1 Modestobacter caceresii | reverse complement strand
CGGGCCTGCTTCAGCTGCAGGAACACCACGTCGTCCGGGCTGCTGCCCTCGCACAGGGCCACGTAGGCACGCAGCCCCACGCTCCCCACCCCGACCACCTTGTGGGCGACGTCCACGACCGTGTACCCGCTGAGGACCCGTCGCCAGTGGGACGGCAGCGTGTCGACGTAGCCGTCCAGCCCATCGACCACCTCGGCGGCCTCGTCCCGGTCGAGCCGGGTGATCAACGGCGGCTCCTCGATGATCCGCCGCCCGTCCTCCCGCTCCTCGGTGAACCGCGGCAGCGCCCGGTCGCTGACCCGCTTGCGGGCCCGCCGCGAAGCGCGC
>NZ_JPMX01000132.1 GCF_000761485.1 Modestobacter caceresii | reverse complement strand
CCGATCTCGTCCAGGGTGCGGGGCTGGCCGTCGGTGAGCCCGAACCGCAGCCGGACGACGCCGGCCTCCCTCTCGGACAGCGTCTGCAGCACGCTGGTCAGCTGGTCCTGCATCAGGGTGAAGCTGACCGCGTCGACGGCCACGACGGCCTCGGAGTCCTCGATGAAGTCACCGAGCTGGCTGTCGCCCTCGTCGCCGATGGTCTGGTCCAGGCTGATCGGCTCCCGGGCGTACTGCTGGATCTCCAGCACCTTCTCGGGGGTGATGTCCATCTCCTTGGCCAGCTCCTCCGGGGTGGGCTCGCGGCCCAG
>NZ_JPMX01000131.1:1032-27852 GCF_000761485.1 Modestobacter caceresii | reverse complement strand
CCCGCTGGAGCCCGCGCCCACGCGCGGGCTCATCGGGCGCCGGCCAGGCGGAGCAGGTGCTCGGCGACGGCGGCCTGCGAGGTGGCCGCCGCGAACCGGGTGGTCGCGACCGCCCGGCCCACCTCGGCCTCCCGGGCGGCGGCCGCCGGGTCGAGCAGCCGGGCGGTCAGCGCGGCGGCGAACGCCTCGACGTCGAACGGCGGGACCGCCGCACCCGCGTCGCCGAGGTACCCGCCGATGCCGGCGACGTCGAAGGCGACCACGCTGCGCTGACCGGCCATCGCCTCCATCGCCACCAGCGGCAGCCCGGCCTCCCAGCGGGAGGGGACGGCGACGACGTCGGCGGCGGCGTACCACTCGGCCAGCCGCTCCCCGGGGGCGAAGCGGACCGAGTCGTCGGCCCGGGCGCGCAGCGCGGCCTCGTCCGGGCCGGTGCCGACGAGCACCAATCGGGCGTCCGGCACGGCTCGTCGCACGCCGGGCCAGGCCTCGAGCAGCATGTCCTGACCCTTCTGCCGGGCCAGCCGCCCGACGCAGACCACGGTGGGCGCCGGCGCGAGCCCGAGGGCGTCGCGGGCGGTCGCCCGGTCCCGCGGGGCCCACACCTGGGGCTCGACGCCGTTGGGCGCCACCACCGCCGGCCCGGTCATGCCCGCGGCCCGCCCGGTCGCCAGCTCCGCCTCGCTGACGCAGAGGGTCAGCTCGGTCCAGCGCTGGGCGAACCGCTCCCACCCGCGGGAGGCCGTCTGCACCGGCCCGGTGACCGCCTCGAACGACCAGGCGTGCGGCTGGAACACCGTCGGTCGCCGGCCCCGGACCGCCAGCCGCCCGGCCAGCCCGGCCTTCGCGCTGTGCAGGTGCACCACCTGGGGGTCCGTGGCCGCCACGACCCGGCGCAGCGCCGCCGCCTCGCCGGGCACGGACGGGCCGGGCGATCGGCTCGCCCGCCACGGCAGCAGCCGGGCCCCGGCCGCGCGGACCGTGTCGGCCAGCCAGCCCTCGCCCGGGCAGGCCACCAGGACCTCCCAGCCGCGGCGACGCTGGTCGGCGACCAGCCCGGCCACGACCCGGGCCACCCCCGCCTCGACCGGCTGGCTCACGTGCAGGACGCGCAGCGTCGGGTTCTCGGGTCCGCCCACGGGTCGAGCATGCGGCACCGACAGCGACCCTGACGAAGGACACCACGAGCGTCCGGAAGTGACCGATCTCACGAGGCTGACGGCAGGTGTACGGCGGTCGACGGCGGTATTGCGCCTCCTGCGGCTGCTCTGCGTGCCGTCACTGCTCGTGGTCGGCGAGGGGCGATCGGTTCGGAGCCCTGTGGCCAAGCCCACGGCCGCCGATCCACGCGCCGCCCGGCCTCCCGACGAGGGCTAGGCGACCCGAGCGGCCGGACCGTACGTTCCCCCGGGCCGGTCGGCGGGGCGTCCGCCGACGGGCCGGCGACGACCGGTCGCCGCAGGTCGACCACGCATCCACCGACGTACGGGAGCCGGATCTTGACGCTGCTGGAAGCCCCCGAAGAGAAGGTCCTGCCGCGGACGGAGGTCGTCGCCCGCCGGCGCTTCTGGTCCGCGGCGCGCCTCCGCGGCGAGGGCACCGCGGCTCGCCGGGCCTGGCGGAAGACCTACGTGCGCCGGATCCTGCTGGGCGACGCCCTCGTCGCCGTGCTCGCCGCCCTGGTCGGCCGGCTGCTGCCCGAGCAGGGGCCGCTCGCCGCGCACCACGCCCCCTGGCCGGTCGTCGTCCTGCCGCTGGTCTGGGTGGCCGCGATGGTGGCCGGCCGCAGCTACGAGGAGCGCTTCCTCTGGGTCGGCCCCGAGGAGTTCCGCCGGGTCTTCTTCGCCGCGGCGCTGCTGCTGGCCTCCGTCGGCACCGTCTCCTGGGCGTTCAAGCTCGAGGTCGCCCGCAGCTTCGTCGTGGTCGCGCTGCCGCTGGCCACCGTGCTGAGCCTGCTGCAGCGCTACGCCCAGCGCGCCTGGCTGCACCGGCAGCGCGCGCACGGCCGGTACCAGCAGACCGCGATCCTGGTCGGCCACCGCAACGGCGCCGCGGAGCTGCACGCCCAGCTGGTCCGCCAGGCCCAGCACGGCCTCCGGGTGATCGGCGTCTGCCTCCCGACGGCCCCGCCCGCCGGGACCGTCTTCGACGGGCTGCCGGTGCTGGGCGGCTTCGCCGACATCGCCGACGTCGTCCGCCGGTACGAGGTCGACACCGTCGCCGTGCTGCCCTCGCCCGAGCTGGACGGCGCCGCGCTGCGCCGCCTCGGGTGGGACCTGGAGACGACGGAGGCCGAGCTGCTGCTCGCCCCGGCGGTGACCGAGTTCGCCGGCCCGCGGGTGGGCATCCGGCCGGTCAACGGCCTGCCGCTGCTGCACCTGGAGCGGCCGGAGTTCCGCGGGCTGCGACGGGTCACCAAGGACGTCTTCGACCGGTCGGTCGCGCTGGCCGCCGTCGTGGTGCTGCTCCCCGTGCTGCTCGTGCTGGCCCTGGCGGTCAAGACCACGAGCCGGGGCCCGGTGTTCTTCCGGCACGAGCGGATCGGCCGGGCCGGCGAGCCGTTCCACGTCCTGAAGTTCCGCAGCATGGTGGCCGACGCCGACCGGCGCATCGAGGCGCTGATGGCGCAGAACGAGGGCAACGTCGTCCAGTTCAAGATGAAGCGCGACCCGCGGGTCACCCGGGTGGGCGCCGTCATGCGGCGCTGGTCGCTCGACGAGCTCCCGCAGCTGCTCAACGTCGTCGGCGGCACCATGTCGCTGGTCGGCCCGCGGCCGCACGTGACCCGCGAGGTCGAGCAGTACGGCTTCGACATGCGGCGCCGCCTGCTCGTCAAGCCCGGGATCACCGGGCTGTGGCAGGTCAGCGGCCGGTCCGACCTGTCCTGGGACGACTCAGTGCGGATCGACGTCCGCTACGTGGAGAACTGGTCGCTCGCCCTGGACCTGATGATCCTGGGCAAGACCCTCGGTGCGGTGCTCCGCGGCTCCGGGGCCTACTGACGGGACCCGCACGGCGGACGCCGGGGTGCGGGGCCGGAGGATGGCCCCCACCCTCCTCCGGACGGAGACCGACGTTGACCGGCACCGATCACGACCTCGCCCGCACGCTGGCCACCCGGGCCGGCGAGCTGCTGCTCACCGTGCGCAGCCGGGACTTCGCCGACGCCGCGGCGCGCAAGGCCGCCGGCGACGGTGAGTCCCACCGCTGGCTGGCCGACCAGCTGGGTGCGCTGCGGCCCGGGGACGCCGTGCTCTCCGAGGAGGCCGCTGACGACCCCGCCCGGCTCACCGCCGACCGGGTCTGGATCGTCGACCCGCTCGACGGCACCCGGGAGTTCTCCGAGCTGGAGCGCACCGACTGGGCCGTGCACGTCGCGCTCTGGGAGCGGGGCGAGCTGGCCGCCGGTGCCGTCGCGCTGCCGGCCGAGGGCACGACCCTGGGCACCTCCGCCGTCGAGCCGCCGCCGGCCCGCCCGGACGGTCCGCTGCGGCTGGCGGTGAGCCGCAGCCGGCCGCCGGCCCTGGTCGCCGACCTCGTCGCGCAGCTCGCCGCCGAGCCCGTGGCCATGGGCTCGGCCGGGGTCAAGGCGATGTCCGTCGTCCGCGGGGCGACCGACGCCTACGTGCACGGCGGCGGCCAGTACGAGTGGGACTCCGCCGCGCCCGTCGCGGTGGCCCGGGCCGCCGGGCTGCACACCAGCCGGCTCGACGGCTCCCCGCTCCGCTACAACCGGCCCGACCCCTACCTGCCCGACCTGCTCGTCTGCCGGCCGGAGTTCGCCGACCAACTGCTGGCCGCCCTCGCGGGGGACGCCCGGGGCTGAACCCTCCGGAATCGGCAGCCACGACCCGGTCAAGTACCGGTGCGGACCTGCCGATCACGAGGACATGCCGTGGTGGGGATGGGTGCTCGTCGGGTGGACGGCGCTCGCGGTGGTCGTCGCCGTGCCCCTGGGCATGGCGCTGCGGATCGCCGACGAGCGCTCGCGGGCGCAGGACGGCCTGCTGCCGACCACCCCCCGCCCCGCCACGCCCCGCCCCGCCAGGGCCCGCCCACGCCGACGCCGGCTCCCCGTGCCCCCGCTGGCCGCCGCGCTGATCGGCATCGGCGTCACCCTGGAGTCCGTCGGACTCGGCCTGCGGATCGCCGGCAACGACCGGGGCGTCGCCCGCTACCTGTCCATGGACGCCCCGCTGTCGGTGCCCCGCATGTGGGTCACCGCCCTGCTCGCCACCGCCGCCGTGGCCGCCTTCGTCGGCGCCGCACGCAGCACCGATCGCCGGCCGTGGTGGCTGGGTGTCGGCGTGGTCGCCGCTCTGGTCGCGCAGGTGAAGGGCGGCGGGACCGTGCACGTCCAGGCGCTGGAGACCACCGGTCTGGCCGGTCGTCCGGTGCTGGCCGCCGTCCTCAGCACCCTCCTGGCCGCACTGACCCTCGCCGTGCTCTGGTGGCTCAGCCGCACCGAGCGGCGTGACCGTCGGCGGGTGATGACCGCCTTCGCGGTCTACGCCGCAGCCGCCGTCGTCCTCTCCGGCATCTCCTCCCTCGTCGGGTCGGCGTCCGGGGCCTTCCCGTGGGCCGCCGTCGCCACGTTCGTCGAGGAGAGCGGTGAGGTCGTCGGTGCGGTGGCCGTGCTCACCGCCGTCCTCGTGGGGGTCGCCCCCCGGCTCGTGCTCCCGGCCGACTGGGCGCTCCGCCGCCGCGCCGACGCCGAGACCGTGGACGCCCCCGGCGTGCTGCCGGCCTGGCGCACCGGGCCCGACCGGCTGCCGGGCTGGCCCGGCTCCTGACCGTCAGCCCCCGATGAGGTGCGCCAGCACCCGCCGGGCGCTCTCCTCGGGGCTGGACTCCCGGGTGTCGATGGTGAGCTCGGCGTCCGTCGGCTCCTCGTAGGGGTCGCTGATCCCGGTGAAGGCGGCGATCTCCCCGCGCCGCGCCTTGGCGTACAGCCCCTTGCGGTCCCGGGCCTCGCACTCGGCGAGCGGGGTGGCCACGTGCACCAGTACGAACGACCCCGGCCCGGCCTGCTCCTCCACCAGCCGGCGGGCATCGGCGCGGGTCGCGGCGTAGGGGGCGATCGGGGCGCACACGGCCAGCCCGCCGTGCTTGGCGATCTGCGCGGCCACCCAGCCGATCCGGCGCACGTTGGTGTCCCGGTCGGCCTGGGAGAAACCGAGCCCGGCCGACAGGTGGGTGCGCACCTCGTCGCCGTCCAGCAGCGTGACCGTCCGGCCGGCCTCCAGGAGCAGCTCCACCAGGCGCCCGGCGATCGTCGACTTCCCGGCGCCGGACAGCCCGGTGAACATCACCACCCGGCCACCGGTGCGCAGCGGCGCCTCGTCCGTCCGGCTGCCCAGCAGCTCGGCGCCGTAGGCGGCGGCGACCTCGGCCCAGCCGGCCTCCGGCGCGCTCGCGGTCACCGGCACGGGGACGACGACCAGCTCCCGCCCTTCGGCCCACCCGGCCCAGGAGGCAGCACCCAGCGACAGCGCCGCCGAGTCCGGGGAGGTGCCGGCCGCGGGGAGCAGCACCAGCAACCGCTCGGGCAGCTCCGTCCCGTCGGCCGGTGGGCTGCCCACCCAGGCCCGGGGCGCCGGCCAGCCCCGCTGTGCCAGCTCGGTGCGGACGGCGGACGGGGCGCGCCAGCGGGGGATCTCCCGGACGGTCAGCCCGCCGTCGTCCCGGGTGGCGACCAGCACGCCCTCGGCGTCCTCCAGCTCGGCGGCCGGGGGGACGGCGGGCGCGCCGGCCACGAGGTCGAAGCCGTACCGCGCGAGTGCGGCGAGCTCGGTGTCGGTGAGTCGGGCCCGCGTCTGTGCCATGCAGGGAGTCTGGCAAGCACCGTGCGGCCGGACCGAACCGGTCGGGACGTCACCGGTCGGGACCGTCACCGGTCGGGGCGTCGCCCGGCCGGGGGCGCCGTCACATGCCGGGGCGGACGACCCCGCAGCGACAGGCGTAGAGCGACGCACCGCTGAACGGGTCGTCACCGGTGCGCCGGTACCGGTGCAGGTGCACCGGCGAGGGCCGGCTGCTGCCGGGCCGCAGGCCGACGGCCGAGCCGGGGGGTGGCGATGCGAGGAAGCGCACGCGCCGAGTGTGGAGCCCACCGGCCCGCGGCGGAAGGGCACCGAGCGTCAACAGTCGATGAACTCCGTCACTCGCCCGGGGCGACCCGGACGGGTGCCGGTCGGCCGGGTCGTCACCGACCGTGGTGCGGCCGACCAGCCCCTCCGCGACGCCCGGTCGCTGCGGAGGCGGCAGGGGTCAGCGGGTCGCAGTCCCGACCGGGTCGCGCGGGGTGCGCTCGTCCGCGGCCCGCTGGGCGGCGAAACCGGACTGCAGGGCGTCGGCGAGCGAGCGGGCGGAGTGGACGGGGCCGGCGACCGGAGCGTGTGCAGTACGCGTCATGGCGGAGAAGCTAGGGCGCGGCTGTGGTGCAGCGAACAGCGACACACGGTCGGCGTCCGTTGCGAGTTCATGACGGGTGCACACCCGTCACATCGGGCAGACGATCACCCAGCGCAGCGTCCAACCAGGCGTCCGTTCGTCGGTCCCAGGTGCGTTCGGCGGCCCAGCGGACCCGATCGAGGGCCCAGCCCGCCGGCTCGTCGGCGGCGGCCTCCATCGCCGCGGCCATCTCCGCCGCCCCGTCCACGACGTAGCTGTGCGGCGGTGCGTCGCTGGAGTGCTCCAGGTGGCCGGCGCTGGCCACCACCGGGACGCCCCGCGCGCAGTAGTCGTAGGTCTTCATCGACGACTGGCCCAGCGCCCGGCTGGCCACGTCGGGCACCAGGGCCACGGCCGCGAAGTCGAGCATCGCGGGCAGCTCCGCGCGGGAGACCGGCCCGGCGTACCGGAACCGCCCCCCGGTCTCCTGCTCCAGCGCCAGGAAGCGCTCGGCCGCGGCGCCCGCCCGCAGTGGGAAGACCAGCTGCCCGTGGACGGTGAGCGTCCACTCCGGCAGCAGGGTGAGCACCGCGCGCACCAGGTCGACGTCGAACCGCTCGGCGACGCTCCCGACGTAGACCGCGTGCCGCGCCCGCCGCTCCACCGACCGGGGCGCGTCCAGGAGGGCCGCGTCGGTGCCGTTGGGGACGACGACCGGGGCGCGCCCCGGGAACAGGTCGGCGAGGACCTGGTTCACCACGATCACCTCGTCGGCCTCGTCGGCGATCCGGCGGAGCTGCTCGCGGAGCCCCCGGGCCTGCGGCAGCAGCCGGGCCCAGTCGTCGGTGCAGTCGAACACCGCCCGGCCGCCGATCGAGCGGGCCGCCCGCCACTCCCACGGCAGCATGAAGACCGTCAGCGCCTCCTGCCAGGAGGAACGGCGCAGGAAGCGGCCGAGCAGGGCGGCGTCGACCCGTTCGGCCACCGGCCCCCGCAGCCCGGGCAGCACCGTCGAGCGCTCGGAGACGGTGATCCCCGGCGCCACCTCGGCGAACCGGCCGGCGGGCAGGTGCTGCCACCAGTTGCCGGGGTCGCTGCGCAGCCGTCGCCAGTCGGCGGGTGCCTGGACGAACCGGATCGGCACCCCCCGGTGGGCCAGCTCGGTGGCGATCATGTGCTCGCGCCGGATGGCGGGGTGCCAGGGGTCCTTGGCGACGAAGCCGACGCCGGCGGGCGACTCGGGGAAGGGCGTCGGGCTCAGTGCAGGTCTCCTGGCGTGGTCACTGCTCGACCCTAGGAGTCGCCCTCGGCGGCCGCTGCACCAGACTCTCCGGTCGTGGCAGGAAGGTGGGCAGCAGAGCGGGTGTCCCCGGCCGTCGTCCGCCGGCTGCCGCTGGCCGCCAAGCGCGCGGTGCTGTACCGGCAGGCCCACGGACGCCCGCCGGCCCGCCCGCCGCAGACGTTCACCGAGAAGGTCAACTGGCGGGTGGTGCACGACCGGCGGCCGCTGATCGGGCAGCTGGGCGACAAGCTGGCGATGAAGCGCTACGCCGCCGCGGTGCTCCCCACGCTGGCCGTGCCGCGGGTGCTGTGGGCGGGCGTGGACGTCGCCGACCTGTCCCGGGTCGACCTGCCCGACCGCTGGGTGCTCAAGCCCAACCACGGGACGATGCGGGTGCACGTCGGCGCCGGGCGCCCGGACGTCGACCAGCTGCGCCGGGTCACCGCGGGGTGGCTGGACGAGCCGCTGTACCGGGACCGCGGCGAGTGGGTCTACCGCCAGGCGCGGCGGATGCTGCTGGTCGAGGAGTTCCTCGGCCCGGCCGACGAGGTGCCGGCCGACCACAAGCTGTTCGTCTTCGACGGCCGGCTGCGGCTGGTCCAGGTGGACACCGGGCGGTTCGGTGCGCACCGGCGGCGGCTGTACACCCCGGACTGGACGCCGGTCGACGTCGACGAGGCGGTCGCCGCCGGCCCGGTGACCGCGCCGCCCGCATCGCTGCCGCAGCTGACCGAGGTCGCCGAGGCGCTGGGTGCGGAGTTCGACTTCGTCCGGGTCGACCTGTACGACGTCGCCGGCCGGGTCTGGTTCGGCGAGCTCACGCCCTACCCCGGCGGCGGACTGGACCGCTTCGACCCGGCGCTGGACGTGCTGCTGGGCTCGATGTGGCGGCTGCCGTCGCGCTCAGCCGTGCGTGCGGGCCAGCAGCTCCTCCGCTGAACGGGTGTTGACCACCCGGTCGGCCGGGACCCCGCACTCCACCGCCCGGGCGCAGCCGGCGTCCTGCCAGTCGAGCTGACCGGGGGCGTGGGCGTCGGTGTCGATGGCGAAGTCGCAGCCCAGCTCCACGGCTCGGCTGAGCAGCCGCCGGGGCGGGTCGAGGCGCTCGGGACGGGAGTTGATCTCCACCGCCGTCCCGTGCTCGACACAGGCCCGGAAGACGGCGTCGGCGTCGAACTCGCTCTCCGGCCGGGGGCGCTGGGTGCCGTTGCGCTGCTTGCGGCCGATGACCAGCCGGCCCGTGCAGTGCCCGAGGACGTCGGTGTGCGGGTTGGCGACCGCGGCCAGCATCCGCTCGGTCATCTGGGCACGGGGTGCCCGGAGCTCGGAGTGCACGCTCGCGACGACGACGTCCAGCCGGCCCAGCAGTTCGTCGGTCTGGTCCAGGGAGCCGTCGACGAGGATGTCGCACTCGATGCCGGTGAGGATGCGGAAGGGCGCCAGCTCCTCGTTGAGTGCGGCGACCACGTCCAGCTGCTGCTCCAGCCGTTCGGGGGTGAGGCCGTTGGCCACGGTGAGCCGGGGGGAGTGGTCGGTCAGGGCGAGGTACTCGTGGCCGATGCCGATCGCGGCCTCGGCCATCTCGCGGATGGGGCTGCCGCCGTCGGACCAGTCGGAGTGGGCGTGCAGGTCGCCCTTGAGCGCGGCCCGCAGCGCCGCGGCGTCGTCGGCCAGCGGGGTCAGCTCGGCGTGCGCCTCCTCGAGCTTGGCCAGGTAGGCCGGCAGCTCGCCCCGATGGGCCTCGAGGACGACCGTGGCGGTCTTGTCGCCGATGCCCTTGAGATCGGTGAGGGTCCGGGTCGCGATCCGGCGGTCGAGCTCGGCGTCGTCCAGGGCGGCGACGACGGTGGCCGCCGTCCGGAAGGCCTGGACGCGGTACGACGGCTCGCGGGCGCGTTCCAGGAGGAAGGCGATCCTCCGGAGCGCGCCCGCGGGCGTGAGTGCCGTGCTCATGCGGTCAGCTCAGTGCGTGAGCTTCTTCGCCTGCTTGGTGGCCCGCTTCTGCGCCTTGGCGGCCCGCTTCGAGGCCTTGGTGTAGCTGGCCTCGGCTGCGGCGGCCGCCATGCCGGCGGTGCGCTTGGCGCGCCAGCCCACCGACGGCTTGCCCTCGGTGTCGACGGCGGCGAGCAGCAGGCCGCCCATGATGCCGACGTTCTTGACGAAGTTGCTGGTCTGCCCGAAGCGCTCCTTGGGGTCCTCGTGCTCCCAGAAGCGGTGGCCGGCCAGCGTGGTGGGCACCAGTGAGGTGGCCAGCGCGAGGGCGGAGAAGCGGGGGAACCGGCCGAGGGCCAGCAGCGAGCCGGCGCCCACGTGCACCCCGGCGTTGATCTTGACCCACTGCTCGACGTCGCGAGGGACCTCGACGGGGAGCTGCTTGTCAGCGATCTCGGTGATCTGTTCGACGATCGGTGCTGCACCGGGCACGCGCGACTGCGGGTTCCGGAGGGTGTTGATCCCCCCGTAGATGAACGTGGCGGCGAGCATCGGCCGGGCGATCCGGCGGACCAACATCTGGAACCTCTTCCCATCGGTGACGTCAGCGGTGCAGTGCCCTGGTCAGCGCCAGGACAACCGCTGCATCGGAACCGTAGTGAGAAGTGACGATCACCGCTGGTCGAGCGGCTGCGGCCGCCCGTCGGCTCGGTCCCCGCGAGGGGACCGGGGTCAGTGGCTGGGCTGCGGGCTGCGTGCGCCCAGGATGTCGGCGACCGTCAGGTCGGCCGGCAGCCCGGCCAGGTGGTCGGTGAACGGGGCACGCTCATCGGCCATGCGGACGCACCCGCCGATGACGAGTGCGACGACTCCGGACACGGCGGCCCACGACAGGGCGACGACAGCGACGATCACATGTACTTCGTACTGGTCAGAGGCGGCGGTCAGGCCGCTGTTCGCACGGCAGAACCTGACCAACGTCGGTGATCGTCGTTGGGGGATCGCGCACGGAGGACGCCCGGCGGTCGTGCGGATGACACAGGTGGGTCGGGAGGATGGTCCTGTGACGGGCGAGGTGTCGGGAGCGCGGCCGGCACCGTCGGACGAGCGCCCGCGTCCGGCCCGCTGGGTGCTGGCCCCGGCGTCGGTCGGGGGGCTGCTGTTCACCGTCGGGCTGCTGGTCGAGGTGCGCTGTGCGGTCGGCCGGTGCCCGGCCGCCGGGTGGTCCCGGTTCGTCGCGCTGGACGGGGCGGGTGCGCTGCCGCGGTTGTTCACGGCTGCGGTGTTCTTGGCCGTCGGGCTGCTGGCCGCGCTCGCCGCCGTCCGGTCGACGGGGTGGGCGCGGTGGTGGTGGGCGGCGGTCGTGGGTGTCGGCGTCGTGCTCGGGACGGCGAAGGCGGTCAGCGCCTCGTCGACGGTGGAGCAGGGCGGCGGCAGGTACACGACGCTGGTCGGGGGCGTGCTGCTGTCGGTGATCGGTCTGCCGCTGCTGTGGCGGGCCGGACGGCGCTGGGCGGTGCGCGGCGCGACCCCGGTGACCCTGGCGTTGGCCGGCTGCGCGGTCGCGGTGTTGGGGCTGGACCAGGTGACCGAGGCGGTGAGGTCGGTGTCGTCCTCGCCGGTGGCGCTTGCGGTGGCGACGTACGTGGAGGAGGGCGGGGAGGCGGTGGCCGCCCTGCTGCTGCTGGCCGCGACGTCGGCGTGGCGGCCTCGGCGGGTGATCGATGCCCCGGGGGGCGTCAGTCGTAGGGGCTGGTGAGGACCGAGCGGGCCTGGCGGACGGTGAAGGTGGCCGGCGCACCGTCGGTGGTCGTGGTGCCGGGGACGTCGGCGCTGACCCCGCCGTCGACCGAGTAGGTCGCGCCCCAGGTGGTGGTGAGGGAGGCCGTGTAGGTGCCCGAGGAGTACTCGTGGCTGATCGTGTGGTCGGGGTAGGGGGCGCCCGGGTCGGTGGTGGTCAGGGTCGTCCCGTCGCCGGTGCGCCAGGTGTAGCTCACCGCGTTCGCTGTGATCAGGACGTCGAACCCGCGGATGTCGACCGTGAAGGTCTGGGTCGTCGGACTGTCGGTGAAGAAGATGACCGGCAGGCCGACCAGCGCCTCGCCCGGTGGCTGCTGGCGGGTGGTCAGCTGGGGGAGTGGCAGCGTCTCGAAGTAGCGGAAGACCTCCGCCGGCGACGGCGGCGGATTCAGATCCGTGACATCGACGCAGGCGCTAGCGACGGTGCCCCAAGGGCCGTAACCCGTGCCGGGAGCGTTTTCGGCCTCCGGAGACACGCCGTCGACTGCGAGTCCATCCGCCTGAGCCAGCCGTTGCCTTTGGATGACGTAAACGCTGATGAGGCGACCAGGACTGGTTGGGCAGTCGACCTCCGTGCCAGTACACCCACCCAGGTTAGGGTCATCCAACTGGCACGGAGTTCGCAATCTCCACTGGTAGAGAAGGGGCTCGGCTGGGGTGGTGTTCGAGGCGATGTAAAGGCCATCGGTCGGTCCAGTGACGTCGACAGCGGATATGGCGACAGCGCCGCCGGTGAGCTCTGTGCTGGTGCATCCAATGTTCCGGCATGGCGCAGCCGCTGCTGAGGATGTTGGCAGGAAGCTAGCCGCAACAATCACCGCTGCGGCTAGCGTCCCTAATTGACGTCCCACTGCGTCAAGATCCACGTGCTGTCGGTCGAAGCCCAAGTGAGAATGGCTCCGCTGGTCAGCGACTCTGCAGGCGCGCTAAGATCGTCGATTCGTGATCCACCCGGCCCTTCAACGTTCAAAGCGGCCTGATTAATGGAGAACGCGCCTTCAACTTTGAAGTCGCGTACGTCTCCGAAGGAAGCGCTGCTGACGCTCACTTCGCCACCCTCGTACGTGTACCCAGCGGCCTTATCTTCGCGGATGTTCGCGATGAGTGAGTCGCATAGTGAGCAGTCTTGGCTGAACTGGTCCAGGTAAGTGGGGTCCATCGACGACTGTGCGGCGTTGTAGACGTCCATGTAGTACCGGATGAATGCTGCTGCGCCGGCGGGGGTCTGCTCGCGGGCTTCGGGGGGCATGGGGAGGTCGGGTGGGCCGAGGGGTGGGAGCGCCTCGCTGGTCTCGGTCGCTGACGGGGGCGCCTCGGGCAGGGTCTCGTTGGCCGTCTCCCCGCGTGAGCAGCCGCCGAGCACGGCGATCGCCACGGCCGCTGCCACAGCTGCCCGAACCGGCCGCATGCGTCGTCCTCCCTGCGCCACCCGACTGAAGTCGTGAGGAGAGTACGCAGGTCAGCGGCTCGCCGCGTCGCCCAGAAGGTCGAACTGTGGACGCTAGTGCTCTGGTGCAGCAGTGCAACCAGAGCACTAGCACCGCCGGATGCACTGCACGGTCAGTCGGTGGCGACCTCGGGTCAGTCGGTGGCGACCTCCGGTCAGCCGGTGGCGACCTCGGGTCAGCCGGTGGCGACCGCGCCCGACGCGGCTCGGTCGCGTCCTACCGGCGGGGCCGGGGGCGCGTCGCGTCGGTCGCCGGGAGAGTCGGCTGGGTCGGGACGGTCCGCCAGTGCCGGCTGGCCAGTGCGACGCCGCAGCCCAATGCCATCCCGGCGAGCACGTCCCCCGGGTAGTGCACGCCCACGTGCACCCGCGAGTAGCCCACGCCGAGCGCCAGCGGCGCGATCAAGGCCCCGGTCGCCGGGCTCTCCAGCGCGACCCCCGTCGCGAAGGCCGCTGCGGACGCCGAGTGTCCGCTCGGGAACGACGACGAGTGCGGAACCCGGCGCAGCGCCCGATCGCCCTGCGCGGCGGCCCGGTCTGGCCGGACCCGGCCGAACACCCGCTTGACGACAGCGTTCACCAGCGCGCTCGACACGGCCATCGACCCCAGCCCGCGCACGGCGGCGCGTCGAGGCTGCCCCGGCCGCAACGCGAGGACGGCCCCGATCAACGCCCAGAGCTTGCCGTGGTCCGCCGTGGTCGACAGCCGGCGCAGCCACCGGTCGACGGGCGTCGCGGGCAGTCGGCCCACGCGCTCGAGCAGCAGCGTGTCCCAGTGGCGGGGATGGAGCACCCGGCGTCGTCCTCAGGTGCGCTGGCGGGCGCGGTACGCGGCCACCGTGGAGCGGCTCGCGCAGGTGTTGGAGCAGTACCGCCGGCTGGCGTTGCGCGAGGTGTCGACGTACACGTGCCCGCAGCCCTCGGCCGAGCAGACGCCCAGACGCTGCCAGCCGTGCTGCACCACGACCTGGGACAGGCCCATCGCCACGGTCGTCGTCAGCTGCTCGACCACACCGGCGTCGGGGCGGGCGTAGTGCAGGTGCAGCTCGCCGTCGTGGTCGGTGGCATAGGGCTTCGGGGAGGCCAGGGCCAGCAGGGCGTTCAGGCGCGCCATCACCTCCGGTTCGCTGTCGGCCTCGGCGACGTCACGCACCAGGGACGACGTCTGCGCCACCGCTCCGGCCTCGGCGGGGCGCAGCTCCAGCGCCGTCCCGTCGGTGAACCACTCGTCGTGGGCGTCGAGGAACACCCGCACCCAGTCCGGGTCGTCGCGGTCGGCGTTGGCCAGGTCGATGGCCAGTTCGACGGCGTTCGACCCGTAGGTGTCGTAGTCCATTTGACTCCCTACTCGTTGGTCCGTAGCCTCCGGAACCTGTAGGCGGTGAACAGCATCTGACCGCCTACAGATTCCCCTTCTCGCACGTCTCGAAGTGAGCCAGTCATGCGTTCGTACCTCGCCGTGTGGCGGTTGCCGTCCGCTCCGGTCCTCCTGCTCGCCGGGTTCGCCGGGCGACTGCCGTCCTCCATGGTGCCGCTCGCGCTGCTGCTCATGGTGCAGGAGCAGACCGGGTCGTACGCGATCGCCGGCGGCGTCTCGGCCACGTACGGCATCGCCACCGCGGTGATGGCCCCGGTGCTGGGGCGGCTGGCCGACCGCCGCAGCCCTCGGCTGGTGCTGTTCGTCCAGTCCGTGGGCTACCCGCTGCTGCTGGCGCTCATGGCCGCCGCCGTCCTGGGCCGTGCGCCGCTGCCGTGGGTGTTCGCGGCCGCGGCCGCGGTCGGGGCCAGCACCCCGCTGGTCTCCGGCACGGTGCGGGCGCTCTGGTCGCGGGTCGACGTCCGCGTCCGCCCCACGGCCTACGCCCTGGACGCGACCGCCACCGAACTGGTGTTCGTGGCCGGCCCCACCCTCGTCGCCGCGCTGACGTTCGTCGCCGGCCCGGCGATCGCCCTCGGCCTCGCCGGCGTGCTCGGCGTCCTGGGCGCCCTCGGGATCGCCACGAGTGCACCGATGCGTGCCTGGAGGCCGGTGGTCGCGGAGTCGCGGCGGCTGCTGTCGACGGTGACCACGCCGGGGATGCCGCGCGTCCTGCTCAGCGGCACCGCACTGATGTTCGGTGTCGGTGGGCTCGAGGTCGCAGTGCCGGCGTTCGCCGACGACGCCGGGTCGCCCGGCATCTCCGGCCTGCTGCTGGCCGTGTGGGCGCTGGGCTCTGCCGGGGGTGGCCTCTGGTTCGGCGCCCGCGTGGTCAGCGCCTCGCTGCCCCGTCAGTACCGCTGGTGCCTGCTGGGCGTGACGATCGGCCTCGCGCCGCTGGCAGCCATCTCCGACCCGTGGGTGCTGGGCGCGCTGCTCTTCCTCGGCGGGACGGCGATCGCCCCCACCCTCACCGTGCAGAGCTCGCTCGTCGGGTCGATCGCCCCCGCGTCGGCGGTCACCGAGGCGTTCACCTGGCTGTCGACGGTGACCTTCGGTGCCTCGGCGATCGGTGCTGCGGTCGGTGGCGCGCTGATCGAGACCTCGGCCGGTGTGGCCGGCGCCCTCGTGATGGCCACCGGTGCCGCCGCGCTGGCCGTGGCGGTCACGCTCCTGCCCGGACGCCGTCCCGACCTGCCCACCGAGCCTCGGCGTGAGGCCGTCCCGGCCTGATCGACGGCGGCTCCCGACCCCGGTTGGGAGCCGCCCGCACGCGCTGGTAACCTTTCCCCTCGGTGGTTCCGGGGCAACCCGGTCTCCGGGAGGCTTCGCCTAGTCCGGTCTATGGCGCCGCACTGCTAATGCGGTTTGGGTTAATCCCCATCCCGGGTTCAAATCCCGGAGCCTCCGCGCGACAACTGAACACGCACCACGCGCCCGTAGCTCAACGGATAGAGCATCTGACTACGGATCAGAAGGTTAGGGGTTCGAGTCCCTTCGGGCGCACGTCTGGTTGAGACAGCACCACGGCCCCGCACTCCTCGGAGTGCGGGGCCGCAGTGTGTTCAGGGCCGCTTCACGCCGGGGCGGGCCCGCCCGTCCCGTGCCGCGCGCCGAGGTCGGCGAAGACGTCGGCGTTGAGCCGGAAGGCCAGCGACACCTCGGCGATCACCCGGTCCTGCTCCGCCGCACTCCACGGTGCGGCGTCGAGCGCGGCCCGGTACGCGTCCTTGAACGGCTTGGGCTTGGGGATCTGGTCGAACACGTAGAACCGCACGCCGTCCTGCTCCAGGCCGAAGGTGCGGCCGACCAGTCGCCGGATGATCTGCCCGCCCGACAGGTCGCCGAGGTAGCGCAGGTAGTGGTGGGCCACCAACCCGGCCGGCCAGTCGAAGGCGACCTCCCGCAACCGGGCCACGTACCGCTCCGTGGCCGGCAGGACCACCCCCTCGCTCCGCCACCCCGGCCCCAGCAGGAAGGCCAGGTCGGCTTCCAGCGCGGGCAGCCGGACCAGTCCCGGGTGCAGGAACGGGCGCACCTGCGGGGAGTCGGCCTGGGCCACGGCCGCCTCCTCCAGCACCGCGTAGACCGCGTGCGTCTGGGTGAGCAGGTCGGCGTAGGCGGTACGGGGGAGCTCCCCGGCGAGCAGCGCGGTGACGAACCCCGAGGTCTCCGCCGCGGTGTGGTCGGCCTGGGTCGCCTCCTTGAGCCGGGCGGCGAACCCGGGCGGCGTGAGGGTGCTGGTCATCGGTGGGGCTCTCCGGTCGTCGTCTCGAGTGTGGGCGGGTGCGGTGCGCGTCCGGGCTCAGCGGGGGCGCAGGACCGTCTTCGTCACCTGGCCGGCGGCGACCAGCACCCCGTCGACGCTCGCCTCGGCGCGCAGGAACGCCACCGACCGGCCGAGTCGGAGCAGCGTGCCGGTCAGCCGCAGCTCCGCGCCCGGCTGCACCGCCCGCAGCAGCGAGCTGGTCGCGTCGTGCGTCACCGCGTTCTCGCCCGGGCCGAGGTGGGGGAGCAGGTGGACGTAGGCGGCGACGTCCAACAGGGCCGCCACCAGCCCACCGTGCAGCACCCCGCCGTTGTTCAACGTCGGTGGCCCGACCGGCAGCACCAGGCCGGCCGCGGGGTCGGCCGGGTCGGCGAGCCGCAATCCGAGCCAGGCGTGCAACGGGACGTCGAGCACGCCCTGGACCCGTTCGGTCAGCAGCTCCTGCGCAGCGGTCACCGAGCGACCGTACGGCCCGGACGGGCGCGCCGCCCCGCCCGTCCGGCGGCCCCACGAACATGACGATCACGTTGAGAAGTGCGAAGGCGTGCATGGGCCGGACGTCCCGGAGCACCGTGGGGGACAACCCACCGTGGCCGGCGGGCAGGAGTCGGCTGCCCAGCGTCGGAAGAGGTGCAGGTCATCGCCGGAGGAGGAGGTCGGCCCTCGGGCGAACAGCCGTGGCTGCTGCCGGCAGCAGAACCGGCCGCGCCGCGTCCCCGGCGCCGCGGCGTCGTCCTGCTCCGCCTGGTCGTCGCCCTCGTGGTCGCCGGCGGGCTGGTCGCCGGGGTCGTAGCGCCCTGGATCGGCGGGGCCAGCGCGCTGGCCCAGCAGGGTGCCGCCCTCGTCCGCCCGCTGGAGACCGCCGCCGTCGACACCCGGCTGCCCGGGAACACCCGCGTCCTCGCCGCGGACGGCTCACTGATCACCGAGTTCTACTCGCGCAACCGGCACCCGCTCACCGGCGAGCAGATCGCCCCGGTGATGAAGGACGCGCTGATCGCCATCGAGGACGCCCGGTTCCGCGACCACCCGGGGGTGGACTCCCGCGGGCTGCTGCGTGCCCTGGCGCGCAACATCGCCGCCGGCGAGGTCGCCGAGGGCGGGTCCACGATCACCCAGCAGCTGGTCAAGCAGCTGCGGCTGCAGACTGCCGAGGACGCCGACGGGCGGGCCGCGGCGACGGCCGACACCGTCGGTCGCAAGCTGCGTGAGGCGCAGATCGCCCTGGCGGTGGAGGCGCAGTACACCAAGGAGGAGATCCTCACCCGCTACCTCAACACCGTCTACTTCGGGAACGGTGCCTACGGGGTCGCCGCCGCCGCGCAGCGCTACTTCGGGACCACCGCCGACCAGCTGACCGCCGCGCAGGCCGCGATGCTGGCCGGGCTGGTCCGCCGCCCCGCCTACTACGACCCGGTGACCGCGCCCGAGCCGACGAAGCAGCGCCGGGACCTCGTCCTGCGCCGCATGGCCGAGGTCGGCCTGCTCGACCAGGCCGCCGCGAAAGCCGCCCGGGCGGAGCCGCTCGGCGTAGTCGACGGGGGCAGCGCCCCCAACGGGTGCACCGAGGCACGCATCGGCGCCTTCTTCTGCGGGCACCTGCTGAAGGTGCTCACCGAGCAGTACGGGGTGACCCTCGAGCAGTTGCAGGCCGGTGGGCTGACCGTGCGCACGACCCTGGACCCGGGGGTGCAGCTGGCCGGGGACGCCGCCGTGGTGCAGACCCTGGCGATGGACGACCCGCGCGCCGCCGTCTACGTGAACGTCGAGCCCGGCACCGGCCGGGTGCTGGCCATGGCGGTCAATCGCAGGTACGGCCTCGAGAGGCCGACCCGGCACAGACCACGGTCGACCTCCCCGCCGCCGCCGGCCAGGGGGCCGGCTCGACGTACAAGGTCTTCACCGCCGCGGCCGCGCTGGAGCAGGGCTTCGGGCTGGACTTCGAGCTGCGGACCCCGGACCCCTACGTCTCCGAGGTCTACCGCGACGGCGACGGTCCCTACGACGTCGAGAACGCCGGCAACTACCCGCGCCGGCTGGACATGGAGCAGGCCCTCTACCGCTCCTCCAACACCTACTTCCTCGCCCTCGAGGACGCGCTGGGCAGCGTCGAGGGGCCGGTCGGGGTGGCCCAGCGGCTCGGGTTGACCAGCCTCGACCCGATCGCCGACCAGGTCATCGCGGAGAACCGGGGCTCGTTCACCTTCGGCGCCGAGCCGACCAGCCCGCTGGCCCTGGCCAACGCCTACGCCACCCTCGCCGCCCGCGGCACGCACTGCGAGCCGCGGCTGGTCGAGGCCGTCGTCGACCAGGCCGGGGAGCCGCTGACCGGCCCGGACGGCCAGCCGCTGGTCGGTGGGCCGCAGTGCACCCCCGAGGTGATCGCGCCGGGCATCGCCGACACGCTCACCCACGCACTGCGCAAGGACGTCGAGCCGGGCTTCCCCGGGCAGACCGGTCGCCGGGCGTACGTCCCCGGCCACCAGATCGCCGGGAAGACGGGCACCACCCAGGGCAACTACTCGGTCACCTTCGTGGGCTACACCCCGCAGTTCGCGGCGAGCGTGACGGTCTACGACCCGGTCCGCAACCAGGACGTCGGCGGGTTCGGTGGTGGCAAGGCGGCCACCGTCTGGCACGACGCGATGGCGCCGGTGCTCACCGGTCGGCCGGTCGCGGCCTTCGCGCCGCCGGACCCGCAGTACCTGCGCAGTGAGCGGGCCACCGTGCCGGGTGGGTGCGTCGGCGCCTGGTCGGACTGGTGTGGTGGGCTGCTGGCCGAGCGTGGGTTCCTGGTCGCCCGACAGGTCGTGGACGGCGCCCGGCCCGCCGGCCGCGTGGTCGGGCTCGCCCCGTCCGGCGGTCGTTCCGTCCCGCCGGGTGGCCAGGTGACGATGCTGGTCAGCAACGGGGCCGACTACGCGCCCCCGCCGCCCCCGAAGCCGGTGCGCACGCCCGCGCCCCGACCCGAGCCGGCTCCCGAGCCGAGCCCGGAGCCGACGCCGGAGCCCAGCCCGGTGGCGCCCCCTGCGCCCGCGCCCGCCCCCGAGCCGACGCCCGCGCCCGAGCCGCCCCTCGAGCCGACGCCGACTCCTGCGCCGGACCCGACTCCCGCGCCGGACCCGACTCCCGCGCCGGACCCGACTCCCGCGCCGGACCCGACTCCTGTGCCGGAGCCGGCACCCGAGCCGGGACCTGGGCCCGCGCCGGAGCCGGGGCCTGCCCCGGTGCCCGTCCCGGAGCCGGAGCCCGCTCCGGAGCCAGAGCCTGTTCCGGAGCCAGAGCCTGTTCCGGAGCCCGCGCCGGAACCGGCACCCGAGCCGGCTCCTGCTCCTGCGCCGGAGCCCGAGCCGGCTCCCGCTCCTGAACCGGAGCCCGCCCCTGCCCCTGGGCCGGAGCCCGCACCGGCTCCCGCTCCCGAGCCGGACCCTGCACCGGCCCCCTGAGCCCGCTCCCGAGCCGGCTCCGGCTCCCCGAGCCCGCTCCCGAAATCGGCGTCAGCACCCGAGCCGGAGCACGCTCCCGATGCGGCAACGAAGCCGGTTCCGGCTCCGTGAGCCCGCTCCCGGACCCGAGTCGGCGCCCGGACGCGAGCCGGCCGGCCTGTCGCTGAGGGGGCTGAGGGGCGGGGGGCCGGTCCTGACGGTCTGGCCGCGTTGGTCGGTCTCTCCAGCAGTGGAGAGCCACTCGTAGCCGGCTCCCCCGCCCGCGCTCACTGTGACTCAGGCCACAGTCGTCGTCAAGTCAGTGGCGGCGAGCCGCCCTCGCCGCGCGGCACGACCAGCACCGGGACGGTGGCGGCCCGCAGGATCTTCGTCGCCGTCGAGCCGAGGAAGACCCGCCCCTCCGGTCCGAGTCGGGACGACCCGAGCACCAGGACGTCCCCGGGCATCCACGGCACGGCGGCCACCGCCCCCGCCCAGCCGGCGCCGCGGCCCTGCACGGTCTCCGGGACGGGCCACGAACCGGACCAGTCCGCCACGGCGTGCTCCAGCGAGCCCTGCACCTGACCGGCCCACTCCTCGCTGACCACGTGCTCCAGCGGCAGGCCGGTCTCCGAGGGCAGCAGGGCGGCGCGCTCGGGCACGAAGGTCGCCAGCCGGACCGGCACGCGCCAGCGCTCGGCGAGCGCGCGGGTGGCGGACAGCGCGTCGGCGGAGCGGGCCGCGTCCGCCCAGGTGCAGGTCAGCCGGGTGGGCTCCGCCGGCGCCGACCACGCCCGCGGGGCCAGCGCCAGCGGCACCGGCGAGCTGTGCAGCAGCGGTTCGGCTACCGAGCCCGCCGCGAACCGGCCCGCCGGCGCCTCGGTCGCGGCGCCGAGCACGAGCACCCGCGCCCGGTACCGGTGGGCCGACTCGACCAGGCCGGCGGGCACCGAGGACGCCGGGACGACGGCGGCGCGGACGTCCTCGACCCCGGCCCGCCGCAGTGCGGTGAGCGCCTCCGCGTGGCGGGTGGCGGTCAGCGCGGCCCGCCACTGCCGGTACTCGCGGTCGAGCCGGGAGGTGGTCGCGTGCGGCGGGTCGAGCGGCACGACCGTCGTCACGACGACCGGGGAGCCCTCCGCGCCGGCCAGCCCGGCGGCCAGCCGGAGAGCGCCGTCGTCCCCACCGCTGTGCTCAGCGGCCTCCCAGCCCAGCAGGACGGTCATCGGGTCAGCGCCGTCCGGAGGCGGTGCAGGTGGCGGAGCACCGCGATCGCCCGCCGGGGGACCGGCGCCGCCAGCCGGCCCCGGTAGTCGCTGATGGCCGCCTGCCAGACCGGGTCGGCATGGGTCGGGTAGGGGTGGGTCGAGGCGGTCAGGTCGCTGGTGGTGAGCCCCTGCGTGACGGCGAGGGTGAGCTCGGCGAGGGTCTCCCCGGCCCGCGGCCCGACGACCGTCGCGCCGCGCACCCGGTGCCGGGCGTCGACGGCGAGGCGGGTGACCCCGTCCGTGCGCTGGTCGGTGATCGCCCGGTCGCTGTGCCGGTGTCCCTGTTCCAGCACCCGCAAGCCGGCCTGCTCGGCCGTGCCGGTCGGCACGCCCACGGCAGCCACCTCCGGCTGGGTGAAGGTGACCCGGGGCAGCGCGGTGAGGTCGACCCGGCGCCGCAGCCCCAGCACGGCGTTGGCGGCGACCGTCGAGCCGTGCAGACCCGCCAGGTGGGTGTACTGCGGTTGGCCGGTGACGTCGCCGGCGGCCCAGATGCGTGGGTTGCTGGTGCGCAGGTGCGCGTCGACGACGACCCAGCCGTCGTCGTCCCGCTGCACGCCGGCCGCGTCCAGCCCGAGGCCGTCACCGGCGGCGCGTCGCCCGGTGGTGACCAGCAGGCGGTCGCAGCGGAGCTCGCCGCCGTCGGCCAGCGTCACCCGGGTGTCGCCCGGCGCCCCGGACACCCGCTGGACCTGCGTCGAGAGGTGCACGGTGACGCCGTCGGCGCGCAGCGCGGCGGTGACCAGCGCCGATGCGGCCGGGTCCTCGCCCGGCAGCAGCCGGTCGGCGGTCTCCACGAGGTCCACCCGGACGCCGAGCCGGGCCATCGCCTGGCCCAGCTCGCAGCCGGTGGTGCCGCCACCGAGCACGACCAGCCGCTCCGGCAGGTCCGGTTCGTCCCAGAGCGTCTCGGTGGTCAGCGGCGAGGAGTCGGCCAGCCCGGGGACGGCGGGCAGCGCCGGGGCGGAGCCGGTGGCCACGACGGCCTGGCGGAACCGGACCCGGCGGCCGTCCAGCACGGCGCTGGACGGGCCGGTGAAGACCAGCTGCCCCTCGGCCACGGCGACGCCCGCGGCCCGCTGCGCCGCGGGCGAGTCGACCGGCTCGATCTCCTGGACCGCCGCGCGGACCGACGCCAGCACCGCCGCCCCGTCGACCCGGACGCCGTCCACGTGCACCCCGAACCCGGCTGCGGCGCGCGCGGCCGCTGCGGCCTCGCCGGCCGCGAACAGCGCCTTGGAGGGCACGCACCCGGTCCACAGGCACTCACCGCCCCAGGTGCCACGGTCGACGAGCAGCACCCGCGCGCCCAGGGAGGCGGCGGTCTGGGCGGCGAGCAGGCCGGCGGTGCCGGCGCCCACGACCAGCAGCTCCCACCGCCTGCGGGTGACGTCGGGGTCGGGCACGACGGGCGTCTCCGGTGGTCGAGGGCGGTGCGGGCCAGTCTGCCCGGCGCGACGTGGGTGTGCACCGCGGCAGGGAGGGAACCGGGACCACAGCGACGGAGGGAGCAGGGATGGTCGGCCGCGCCCGGCAGTACGAGCTGATCGCGCCCGTCTACGACCTGGTCTCCGGTGAGTGGCCGGTGTACCGGGCGGGCCGGCTGGCCGGCGTGTCCGGGCTGCGGTTGAGCAGGGGCGACCGGGTGCTCGTCGTCGGCTGCGGCACCGGCCTGGACCTGCGGCCGGTCCACGACCGGGTCGGGGACGCCGGGCGCTTCGTCGGGCTGGACGCCAGTCGGGCGATGCTCGGCCGGGCGGGTCGACGGGCCGCCTCGCTCGGCTGGTCGGGGGTGGGACTCGTCGCCGGCGACGCGACCCGGCCGCCGTCCCAGCGGCTGGCCGAGGCGCTCGGGGACGACGGTGCCGACGCCGTCCTGTTCACCTACGCGCTCTCCCTGATGGACGACTGGCCGACAGCCTGGCGGGCCGCGGTGGCCCTCGCCCGGCCCGGTGCCCGGGTCGCGGTGGTCGACATGCAGCGGGCGCAGCGGGGGCCGCGGCCGTTGCGCGCCCTGGCGGACGTGGCGATGTGGAGCGGCGGCGCCGACCCCGCCGCCCGGCCCTGGCAGGCCGTCGAGCAGCAGTGCACCGACGTCGACCGGGCGGACCTGCGCGGCGGGCACGTCCAGGTCCGGGCCGGCACCCTCCCCACCTGACCACCAAAATGGCCATTTTGGTGGTCAGGGGCGGCGGCGGAGGGCCTCGCGGGTGAGCTGGTCGACGGCGGTGTGGCCGGTCAGCCCGAGGGTGAGGTCGAACTCGCCGAGCACGTCCTCCACCACCTGACGGACGCCGTCCTCGCCGGCCACCCCCAGGCCCCAGGCGTAGGGCCGGCCCAGCAGGACCGCTCGCGCGCCCAGGGCGACGGCCACCAGCACGTCGGCGCCGCTGCGCACCCCGCTGTCGAACAGCACCGGCACCCGGTCGGCGACGGCGTCCACCACGTCGGGCAGCGCGTCCAGGGCGGCGATCGACCGGTCGACCTGCCGCCCGCCGTGGGTGCTGACCACCAGCCCGTCGACGCCCTCGTCGACCGCCCGCCGGGCGTCGTCGGGGTGCAGGACGCCCTTGAGCACGATCGGCAGCCGGGTGCGCTCGCGCAGCCAGGCGAGGTCGGCCCAGGTGATCGACGGGCGGGAGTAGATGGACAGGAAGGTCTCGACGGCGGCGCGGGGGAGCGGGGAGCGCAGGTTCTCCACCAGCGGGCCGGGCCAGGCGCGGGCCATCCCCACCAGGGCCCGCACCGCGGCGAGGTTGGGCCGCGGCTGCCGGTCGACCGGGCCGGCCGCGGCACCGGTGGGCCGCGCGGCGGTGGCCGCCGCCCGTTCCTCGACCAGCCGGCGGAACACCGGGTCGGAGGTGTACTGCGCGATGCCCTTGCCCAGCGCGAACGGCAGGTGCCCGAGGTCCAGGTCGCGGGGGCGCCAGCCGAGCATCGTGGTGTCCAGGGTGACGACGACGGCGTCACAGCCGCTGGCCTCGGCGCGGCCCAGCAGGCTCTCCACCAGCTCGTCGGAGGTCGACCAGTACAGCTGCATCCACCGCGGGCTGTCGCCCATCGCCGCCGCGGTCGTCTCCATCGGCACCGACGCCTGGTTGGAGAAGACCATCGGCACCCCGACGGCCGCCGCGGCGCGGGCGACGGCGAGGTCGCCCTCGGGGTGCACCAGCTCCAGCGCACCCACCGGCCCGAGTAGCACGGGTGCCGGGAGCCGGCGTCCGAACAGCTCGACCGAGGTGTCCCGGCGGCTGACGTCGCGCAGCACCCGGGGGACGACGGACCATCGGTCGAACGCCGTCCGGTCGGCCCGCTGGGTGGCCTCGTCGCCGGCGCCGCCGGCGACGTAGCCGTGGGCCCGGGCGTCGAGCCGGCGCTCGGCCTCCCGGGCCAGGGCCCGGTACACGGTGGGCACCCGGGGGTGCCTGCCGTAGACCCCCGCCCGGTAGACCACGTCCTGCCGCCGCCGTCCGGTCCCTGCCGCTGAGGTCATCGGATCACCGTAGTGACCTGGGTCTCGCACAGGGCTCCCTGCCCGGCGGGGTCGGGGCCGTCCCCCCGGCTCGACCGCCGTGGGCGACACGCCAGTTGCGACACGCCTGTGGGACGGAAGTGACGGGAGTGGCGCACTCCCCGCTGATCGAGGCCACCGGGCATGGTGGAGGGAGTTCCTGGGCAGGACGACGGTGCGGCGCTCAGCAGTCGTCCGTCGAGCGCCGGAGAACGGGGGACCGCAGTGCCGCTGACGTGCTCGTCCGCCCGCCCGGTGCTGCCCGCTCGACTGACCGTCGGCCTCGCGCTCGGTGCGGTCCTGGTCGCCGGGGCCGCCGTAGCCGGTCCCGCCGCCGCCCTCGAGGACCCGCGGCGCCCGGTCGGGACGGTCACCCACGGTCCCAGCTGCGGTCCCGGCGTCGTCCGCGTCCAGGTCACCAACGGCACCGAGCCGCACCGGGTCGCCCTGGTCTTCGACGGGGTGGAGGAGCAGGACGTCGTCGACCTCGCCCCCGGCGAACAGGCGGAGCTGACCAGCGAGGACGTCGACTGGGGCGTCACCGTCGACGTGTCGGTGACGGTCGCGGACCCGGACGGCACGCCGGAGCAGCCGCTGCAGTTCCGGACCTACACCCGGCCGAGCGAGGAGGACTGCGAGGCGGTCCGGCCGACCCCGACCCCGACGCCCACGCCGACTGCGGAGCCGACGCCGACTCCCGAGCCGACGCCGACTCCCGAGCCGACCCCGGATCCGTCCGGCTCCCCGGACCCGTCGACCCCCGTGCCGGACCCGGCGCCGTCTGCCGTCCCGCCGCCGGTCGAGCCACCCCCGTCGACCCCTGTGCCGTCGAGCCCGACGCCGACGCCTGAACCGTCCAGCGCGACGCCTGCGCCCGTCACGCCGTCCCCCACGACGGCCACCGCCACGCCGTCGAGCACGTCCGGGCCGCGGTCCAGCGGCCCCAGCGGCGCGGCGACCGGTGCGCCGTCCACCACCCCCACGGAGCCCGACGTCGGAGCCGGCGCCCCGTCCAGCTCGAGCGACTCCACGGCCTCTACCCCGGCGGTCACCGTGTCGCCGGGCGGGGTGGTGACCGTGCGGGCCAGCGGCTTCCGACCGGGGGAACCGGTCGACGTCCGGATGGCCGGCGGCGCCGAACTGCTCAGCACCGTCACCGCGGCGGCCGACGGCAGCGTCGAGGCGGTCGTCCAGATCCCGCGCGGTGCGGCGCTGGGTGCGGCCACGCTGGAGCTCGTCGGCAGCGAGTCCGCGGCGACCGCCGAGATCGGCCTCCAGGTCGCCGCCCGCGCCGCACCGGTGACCGAGCGGACCGGTTCGCCGGCGGTGCTCGCCGCCGGGCTGGTCCTGCTCACCGCAGCCGGTTCACTCGGGCTGGTGGGCGTGCGCCGGTCGCGGAACGGGCACCCCGAGGGACGACGCTGAGCGAGCAGCACGGCGGACGGCACCGGCACCAGCACTGCGAAGGAGACGTGGACCCACCGATGGACCAGCCCAGGGACCGGCTGCACGACGGCGCACCACCCCGAGGCGTCCCCCGGGACGTGCGGGGCCTGGCGGCCGCGGGTCCGAGCGCACCGGAGACCTGGCTGCGCATCGTCCAGGTCCACGACCGGATCACCCGGCGGGTCGACTCGGCGCTGCACCGGCAGCACGGGTTGTCGCTCACCGGCTTCGAGGTGCTGCGGCGGGTGGCCGAGTCCCCGCAGGAGCACGCCTCCATGGGCGACCTCGCCGACGCGGTCGGCCTCTCCCGGCCGGGGATCACCAGCACGGTCAACCGGCTCGTCGACGACGGACTGGTCACCCGTGAGCGACTGGACGGCGACCGGCGGCTGCTGCACGCCCGGCTGACCGACACCGGCCGGGACCGGGTCCGCGCGGCGATGTCCACCCACGACGACCTGGTGGCGCACCTGCTCACGATGCTCGGGGACGACGCCGCCGTGGTGACCGACGCGCTCGCCCGGGTGTCCTCCGCCACCCGCCGCCCCCGCTGACGCCGGCGGGGCCGACACCGCGGGGCCGCGCCCGGCCGGCGTCCGGGTCGACCCGTGCGGGGCAGGGCGGAGCCGC
>NZ_JPMX01000131.1:0-924 GCF_000761485.1 Modestobacter caceresii | reverse complement strand
ACCCGGCTCGGCCCCGGCCGGCGCGGTTGGAGCGGGACCGGCGGGGGCACTCGATCGGGTGGCGGACGGCCAACGGCGGAGAAACTTAAAGCCCGTAGTGTTTCGGGAACGATCTCCCGGGCACGATCGGGGCATGACGGGTGTCCTACGCAACTGCACGGTCGTCGTGCCGACGATCGGACGGCCGTCGCTGGACGTGCTCCTCGATGCCCTGGCCGACGCCGCCGGTCCACGGCCGGCGGAGGTCGTGCTGGTCGACGACCGGCCCACCGGAGAGCCGCTCCGCCCGGAGCGCCCCGGGCTGCCCCCGGTCCGGGTGGTGCGCACCGGCGGCGGAGGGCCGGCGGTGGCCCGCAACCTGGGCTGGCGCACCGCGCGCACGGAGTGGATCGCCTTCCTGGACGACGACGTCGTCCCCGACCCCGACTGGTACGCCCGGCTCGCCGAGGACCTCGCCGCCCTGCCCGCCGACGCGGCCGGCACCCAGGGCCGGGTCCGGGTGCCGCTGCCGGCCGACCGCCGGCCCACCGACTGGGAGCGCGGCACCGCGGGGCTGGCCACGAGCAGCTGGATCACCGCCGACCTGGCCTACCGCCGGTCCGCGCTGGCTGCGGTCGGCGGCTTCGACGAGCGCTTCCCCCGGGCCTTCCGCGAGGACTCCGACCTCGCCCTGCGGGTCATGGACACCGGCTCGGCGCTGACCCGCGGCGAGCGGTGGATCACCCACCCGGTCCGGCCGGCCGACCGCTGGGTGTCCGCCCGGGTGCAGGCGGGCAACGCCGACGACGTCCTCATGCGGCGGCTGCACGGGCCGACCTGGCGCGAGCGCGCCGACGCCGCCGTCGGCCGCCGTCCCCGGCACCTCGCCGTCACGGGCGCCGCCCTGGCCGCGTTCGGCCTGGCCGCCGCGGGCCGGCCGCGGGC
>NZ_JPMX01000130.1:10217-10865 GCF_000761485.1 Modestobacter caceresii | reverse complement strand
CGCCGATGGTACTGCCCGGGGGACCGGGTGGGAGAGTAGGACGCCGCCGGACATAACTTCACGAAACGGGGGTCGGAGCATTGCGCTCCGGCCCCCGTTTTGTGCGTTTGTCCGCTTTCGTCGACCGACCGGACGCAGCCGCTTCAGCGGTGCGTCGGGTGGATGCGATGCCGTACAGGTGCCCCCACCGGGCGTGCGCCGTTCACCAGTGAGGTACGTAGAACACCATGACTTCTCCGCGACGAGGGCCCTCTGGCTCCGACCGTGGCCGTAGCGCCGGCGGCGCCGGTCGACCGCAGCGCCCCGCCGGGCACCGCGGGTCCCGGCCCACCGAGGGGAGCCGGGGAGCTCGACCCGCAGACGGCAGCCGTGGAGCTGCCGGGGGCGGGCGATCGTCACGTGACGATCGTCCGAACGCAACGGGGGGTGCAGGAGGCGAGTGGCGTGACCGACGTCCTGCCGGCGAGAGGTCGTCGGGTGGGCGCTCGGGGGGCGGGCGCCCGCAGGGCCAGGGCCGTCCGCAGGGCCAGGGCCGTCCGCAGGCCCAGGGCCGTCCGCAGGGGGATCGTCCGGCGTGGCAGGACCGCCGGCCTGGTGGAGACCGGCCCCAGGGGACGGGTCGTCCGCAGGGTCAGGGTCGACCGCAGA
>NZ_JPMX01000130.1:9849-9996 GCF_000761485.1 Modestobacter caceresii | reverse complement strand
TGGCAGGACCGTCGCCCCAGTGGTGACCGCCCGCAGGGGCAAGGGCGTCCGCAGGGTGACCGTCCGGCGTGGCAGGACCGTCGCCCCAGTGGTGACCGCCCGCAGGGGCAAGGGCGTCCGCAGGGTGGGGGTCGTCCGCAGGGGGAT
>NZ_JPMX01000130.1:0-9839 GCF_000761485.1 Modestobacter caceresii | reverse complement strand
AGGGTGACCGTCCGGCGTGGCAGGACCGTCGCCCCAGTGGTGACCGCCCGCAGGGGCAGGGTCATCCGCAGGGTGACCGTCCCGCCTGGCAGGACCGGCGCCCCGAGGCGGACACGGCCGTGCGTCGGGCTCCTGGCCCTGCGCTGCCGGAGTGGGTGGATCCGCGGGACCTCGACCAGTCGGTCCGGTCGGCGCTGCGTGGCCTGGACTCCCGCAACGCCGACACCGTGGCTCGACACCTCGTGGCCGCCGGCGGACTGCTCGACGACGAGCCGGAGTTGGCGCTCGAGCACGCCCGCGCCGCCCGGGACCGCGCGTCCCGCATCGCTGCCGTCCGTGAGGCCGTCGGCGTAGCGGCCTACCACGCAGGCGACTACGCCGAGGCCGCCCGCGAGCTGCGGGCCTACGCCCGGATGAGCGGTGACGACAGCTATCGCGCGGTGCTGGCGGACTGTGAGCGCGCCCTGGAGCGGCCGGAGAACGCATTGCGGCTGGTCCAGGAGGCACTGGCGACCCAGCCCGGTGACGAGGAGCTCGTGGAGCTGCGGCTCGTCGAGGCCGGGGCACGACAGGACCTGGGCGAGACGGCAGCCGCTGCGCTCGTTCTCGAGGCTGCCCTCGGCGGACGTCCGACCCCTGCGACCCTGGGCAACCCGGACCTCGGCCAGCTCCGGCTCGCCACCGCGTACGCCGAGCTGCTCGACGCCCGCGGCGAGGAGGAACTGGCCGGGGAGTGGTTCGCCGCCATCGCCGCGGCAGACCCCGACGACCTCACCGGTGTTGCGGCCCTCTTCGCGGACGAGGACGGGGATGAGGACGAGGCCACCGACGAGACCGAGGCCACCGACGGCCTGGCAGTCGACGGCCCGGTCGCCGACGCAGAGGTCGACGAGGACCAGCTCGTTGCCGAGGAGCCCCCGGCGGAGGTCGCCGAAGCAGATCGCCCGGGTGTCGCCGCCGCCGAGATCGGCGGGGTCGAGTTCGCCGATGTCGACTTCGGTGACGTCTCGGCCGATGACATCGAGGCCGAGGTGGCCGAGCTCCTCGGCGAGACGCCGCCCCCCGTCGAGCGGGACCACACGCGCCTGTTCCAGGAGGCGCCTGGGCATGACGTCCCGGAGCAGGAGTCACCGACGGACTGAGCTCCGTCGTCCACACCGGCCAGGTGCGTCCACAGACCGTGGGCACACCTGGCCGGTGTGCTGTCCGGGCAGCGAGGCTCGCGGCATGAGCCTTGCTGTCATCGACCGGAACGACGTCGTCCTGCGCGGCCGGCTGTCCGCCCCACCCGAGCTGCGCCCGTTGCCCAGTGGCGACACCCTGCTCGTCTTCAAGCTCGTCGTCCGCCGGGACAGCCCCCGGCCCCGCGGGCCGAAGTCCGACGTGATCACCTGCGTCAGCCTGTTGCCGGCGCTCCAGCGATACGCCGCTGCCTGGACTCCGGACGACGTCGTCGAGGTGGAGGGGTCGCTGCAGCGCCGGTTCTGGCGGACCCCGACCGGCACGGCGGTCGCCTACGAGGTCACCTGCCGGCGCGGCCGCAAGGTCTCCCGGGGAACGCCGCGGGCGTCGGCCGAGCCGGCGTGACCGGCCCCGGACCGACGCCCCGGGCCGGCCGGTCAGTGCCCGTGCGGGCGCAGCACCAGACCGGTGCGGGGCTTGGGCACGAAGAGGGTCGACTTGCGCGGCATCCGCGCCCCCGCCCGGGCGACCGCCGCGACGTCGGCCGGCGACGGGGAACGCAGCAGCAGGGCCACGCCGGCCCGGTCCGCGGCCAGCCGCAGCGCCTCCTCGACGTCGTGGGCGACCAGCACCGACGACGGGTCGTCCGGGCGCCCCCACAGACCGGTCAGGAGGGCGGCGTGGGCGAGGACGACGTCCAGCCGCCGCCAGGCCGTGGGCGCCTCGGCCGGCACGGCCGCCCGCATCGCCGGCGACGGCTCGGAAAGCTCGGCGACCCGACTGCCGTCGGTGAGCAGGAACGTCCCGTCCGCACCGGTCTCCAGCCAGTCCGCGATCACCGGCCGGACGTCGCTGCCGGGCAGCTCGAGCTCACGGACCGCGAACCCCGCAGCCGCCGACTCCACCGCGGCCGACATCGACAGGTCGGGCACCACGCGGTGGATCGCCCGGACGCGGAGCCCGCCGGCCCCCATCGGCGTGACCAGCGCCAGCACGCTGCCCTGGCCGGCCCGGCCCCGCTGGTGGTCGCGGGCGGCCGCGAAGCGGTGGTGCCCGTCGGCGATCACCGCGGCCGTCCCGGCCAGGGCGTGGGTCAGCCGGTCCAGCACCTCGGGGTCGGTGACCCGCCACAGCCGATGGACCACCCCGTCGGGGTCGGCGACCTGCAGGGTGGGCGGGACGTCCCCGGTCTGCCGGGTGAGAGCCGCCACCTCCGGGTCGGGGTCGTGCGCGAGGACGATGGGCTCCAGATCGGTGTCCGTCGCGGCCAGCAGGGCGGCGCGTCCGGCGACGGCCGGGGGGAAGGTGTCCTCGTGCGGGAGCACGGCCACCGAACCAGCGGCCGGCAGCGTCACCGCCCCCAGCCAGCCGATCGTGGGAACGGCCCCCGGCGCGGCCATCTCGTACCGCCACAGCGCAGGCACCTCGTCGTGGACCAGCACGTCTTCGGTCAGCCAGGTGCGCAGCGTCTCCCCGGCGACGGCGGCAGACCGCCGGTCGCGCTCGGCGCGGGTCGTCTCCCGCCCCGGCAACGGCTCGACGCCGGGCAGGATCAGGCGGACGATGTTGTGCGGATCGGCGGCGGCCAGACGGTCCCGCCCCGCCGGGTTCACGAGGTCATAGGCCGGTGAGCTCACCCGTGCCAGGTGCTCGCCGTCGTGTTCGCGGTAGGTCACGGCGCGGAACGGCCGGACGTCGAGGCCCGTCACGACAGCGGGCGGGGCGTCCGCCGACGTCGAGGGCAGGGGGTCGTCGAGGGCACGGGTCGATGGTAGGAGTGCCCCCGCCGGGGGCGGGAGCGGTGCCTGGCGGCACCGGCGGCGCGTGGAGCACCCGGGGGGTGCGGAGGAGGAGCTGCGGTGGCGGACCCGGGGCAGCCGGACGGCGGCGTCTACGACTGGTACCAGCGAGGGCTCGACCTGCTGGGCGACGGCAACCCCGATGCTGCCGCGACCCTGCTCGACCGCGCACTGGCCGCCGAGCCCGGTTCGCGCAGCGTGCGGGAGGCCCTGGCCCGGGCTCAGTACGACGCCGGCCGGTACCGCGAGGCGATCGAGTCCTTCGGCGCGCTGATCGCGGTCGACCCCGCCGACGACTACGCCCAGTTCGGGCTGGGGCTGGCCGCCAGCCGGGCCGGGGAGCTCGAGCTCGCCGCCGAACACCTCGCGCTGGCCGTGGCGATGCGTCCCGACCGCGACCACTACGCCCGGGCGTTGCGCGGCGTCCGGGCCCGGAGGGGGCCGGCGACGGAGCTGCCCTGAGGCCCGACCGCACGCCCTGCGACAGGATGACGGCGTGAGCTCCGACGCTGGGTCCAGCCCTCGCCCGACCGACGCCCGTCCGCCGCTGGCCGCCGGCACCGACACCCCGCCCACCCGCGCCTACGACGTCGCCCTGCTCGACCTCGACGGCGTCGTCTACGTCGGCCCCGTTGCCGTGCCCGGGGTCCCCGCGGCCCTGCAGACCGCCCGGGACCAGGGCATGCGGCTGGGCTTCGTCACCAACAACGCCGCGCGGACGCCGGAGCAGGTGGCCGGGCACCTGACCGAACTCGGCATCCCGGCCGCACCCGACGACGTCATCACCAGCTCCCAGGCCGCCGCCTCGGTCGTGGCCGGGCTGGTCGGACCGGGCGCGCGGGTCCTGCCGGTCGGTGGCCCCGGGGTCGCGGCCGCCCTGTCGGCAGCCGGGCTGACGGTGGTCGAGCGGGCCGAGGAGGAGCCGGCCGCCGTCGTCCAGGGCTACGGCCCGCAGGTGGGCTGGGCGCAGCTGGCCGAGGCGGTGGTGGCCGTGCGGGCCGGCGCCCGGCACGTCGCCACGAACACCGACGCGACGATCCCCTCGCCCCGCGGCGTGCTGCCCGGCAACGGTGCACTGGTCGGCGTGGTCAGCACGGTCACCGGGCAGCAGCCGCTGGTCACCGGCAAGCCCGACCCGGCGATGCACGCCGAGTGCGTCCGCCGGACCGGCGCCCACCGGCCGCTGGTGGTCGGCGACCGGCTCGACACCGACATCGAGGGTGCCCGCCGGGCCGACGCGGCCAGCCTGCTGGTGTTCTCCGGGGTGGCAACCCCGGCCGACCTGCTCGCCGCAGGCCCGGTGCACCGGCCGGACCTGCTCTCCGCCGATGCGGCCGGGCTGCTGGTCGAGCACCCGGCAGTGACCCCGGTCGAGGCCGAGGGGACCTGGCGGTGCGGCGGCTGGGAGGCCGCGGCCGACGGGGAGCAGGTGACGTTGCGCGCGGTCGGGCCGGAGCGGGAGGGGGCCGACGGGCTGGACGGGTTGCGTGCGCTCGCCGTCGCGCACTGGTCGCGGCACCCCGCGGCGGGGCGGCCGGCGGTGCTGCGGGCCGGGGACGACGCGGCTGCCGGGGTGCTGGCCGGCTGGGCCCTGACCGCCGGGTGACGGCCCGGGCCGGCGGTCAGAGGAGCGAGCGCAGCCGCAGCATGTCGCGGAGGCCCGCTTCGAGCTTGATCCGGCCCGACGCCCACGCGGGTGCGAAGGACAGCTGCCCCGAGGTCAGGGCCAGCAGGTCGTCGCTGGTCATCGTCAGCCGGATGTCGGCCTTGGGCACCGCCGGCCCGTCCGGCAGCGCGGTCATGTCGTGCACCGAGCCGCGGGCCAGCCGGCCGGCGACCACCTGGTCGAGGTCGGTCAGCCGGCAGGAGACGCTGCGGTCCAGGTCCCGTGCCGCTTCCTTGGCCGCCAGCTTGCCGACGAAGTCGTCCAGGGCGGTCATGCACTCGTCCAGCGTCGCCACGTGTGGTGCCTCCTCCAGCCGGTGACCGGGCTCGTCCCGGCCGCGCGGTCGCAGCGGGACGCTACCGGCGGGGAGGACGAGCGGGCGCGGGCGGTCCGGCGCGCAGCGCGGTGTCGTTGCCGAGGGCGGGTCCACCGGCTCCTCCGGTGCACCGTCGCCGGTCGGTGCCGGCCGGTAGCCTGCCAGGTGGTCGCCGGGTCCCCGGTGACCGGCGAGCCGGCACTTGCCGGCTCGCGGCGTCGACCGCGTGTGGAGGAGGAGCCCGTGAGCGTGCCTGGCAAGCCCCGCCCGGTCCCGCACCCCCCAGGCGGCGCCCGGCCCGCTCCGGCGCCGGCGGGCACCGGTGCAGCGGCCACGCAGGAGTCCACGGCGCGTCCCGCGGCGTCCCCGTTCGCCGACCTGGCCGGTCGGCCGGTGGCCGAGCACGTCGCGGTGTTCGAGGCCGAGCACGAGCGGCTGCAGCGCGAACTGTCCACCATCGACCAGCTCTGATGGCCCGCCGCAGCCGGCTCGACGCCGAGCTCGTGCGCCGCGGGCTGGCCCGCTCCCGGGAGGACGCCGTCGCGCTCATCGCCGAGGGCCGGGTCACCGTCGGTGGGCAGGCCGCCACCAAGCCGGCCACCGGTGTGGAGGCGGGCACGCCCGTCGTCGTCCGCACCGACCCGGACCAGCCCCGGTGGGTCTCCCGCGGCGCGCACAAGCTGATCGGCGCCCTGGACGCGTTCGGAGTGCCCGTCGAGGGCCGGCGGGCTCTGGACGCCGGGGCCTCCACCGGCGGTTTCACCGAGGTCCTGCTGAGCCGTGGCGCCCGGGAGGTCGTCGCCGTCGACGTCGGCTACGGCGAGCTCGCCTGGTCGCTGCGCACCGACGAGCGGGTCGCCCTGCACGAGCGGACCAACGTCCGCGAGCTGACCCCGGAGGCGATCGGCGGCACCACCGACCTGGTCGTGGCCGACCTGTCCTTCATCTCCTTGCGCCTGGTGCTGCCGGCCCTCACCGGCTGCGCCGGGCCCGACGCCGACCTGCTGCCGATGGTGAAGCCGCAGTTCGAGGTCGGCCGCGACCGGCTCGGCTCGGGCGGGGTCGTCCGCGACCCGGCCCACCGCGCCGACGCCGTCGCCACCGTGGCGGCGGCCGCCGCCGAGCTCGGCTGGGGCACCGCCGGGGTGGTGGCCAGCCCGTTGCCCGGCCCGGCCGGCAACGTGGAGTTCTTCCTCCGGCTCCGCCGGGACGCACCCCCACCGGACCAGGCCGACATCGACCGAGCAGTTCAGGAAGGACCACAGTGACCGAGCCCCAGCCAGGCGCATCGGCGGGCGCCGCCGACGAGGCCCGTCCGGCTCAACGGCGGGTGCTGCTGGCCGTGCACACCGGGCGCGCCGACATCGTCGGACTCGCCCGCTCCGCTGCTGCCCGGCTCGCCGAGGCAGGCATCGTGGTCCGGCTGCTGGACGACGAGGCCGAGGCGATGGCCGTCCCCGGCGCGGAGGTCTGCCCCTTCGGGCCCGGAGCGGCGGAGGGCGTGGAGATCGTGCTGGTCTTCGGGGGCGACGGCACCTTCCTCCGGGCTGCCGAGATGGCGCGCAGCACCGATGCGGCGATCACCGGCGTCAACCTCGGCCGGGTGGGCTTCCTGGCCGAGACCGAGCCCGAGGCGGTCGAGGAGATGATCGCCGCGGTGCAGCGCTGCGAGTACGCGGTGGAGGAGCGGCTCACCCTGGAGGCCACCGTGCTGGACGCCGAGGGCCGGCCGACCGGTGAGGGCACCTGGGCGCTCAACGAGGTCTCGGTGGAGAAGGTCGAACGGTCCCGGGTGCTCGACGTCGTCCTGGAGGTCGACGGACACCCGCTGACCAGCTTCGGCTGCGACGGCATCCTCTGCGCCACGCCCACCGGGTCCACCGCCTACGCCTTCTCCGCCGGTGGTCCGGTCGTGTGGCCCGACGTCGAGGCGCTGCTCCTCGTGCCGACGAACGCACACGCCCTGTTCGCCCGGCCCCTGGTCACCTCGCCGACCTCGGTGCTGACCATCGCCGTGCCGCCGGACGGCACCCGGGCCCGTGTGTCGGCCGACGGCCGGCGGGTCGTCGACGTGCCCGACGGCGGCCGGGTCGAGGTCCGGCGCTCCGAGCGGCCGGTCCGGATCGCCCGGATGAACCCGACTGCCTTCGGCGACCGGCTGGTCGCCAAGTTCGGGCTGCCGGTGCGGGGCTTCCGCGGCGCCCGCTCCCACGGGCCCGGCCAGGAGGCGCCCATCGGGCGCACCAACGTGCTGACCGGGGACGTCAACACCAGCGACGGCGTCCTGCGGACCGCAGAGGAGGTGGGCGGTGGCCACCCGGACGGCAAGGCGTGAGCGGCCGGCTCCGCAGCCGGAGCCCGCGCAGGCGCCGAACGGCGCGCTGTCGGAGCTGCACATCCACGGCCTGGGCTCCATCGACGACGTCACCCTGGAGTTCGGCCGCGGCCTGACCGTGGTCACCGGGGAGACCGGTGCCGGTAAGACGATGGTGGTGACCGGCCTGAGCCTGCTCTTCGGCGGTCGGGCGGACCAGGGGCGGGTCCGCGCGGGGGTGCGGGCCGGCGTCGAGGGCCGGCTGGTGCTGCCGCCGGACTCCCCGGTGTGGGCCCGCGCCGCCGACGCCGGCGCGGAGCCCGACGAGGACGGCAGCCTCATCCTGGCCCGCACGTTCAGCGCCGAGGGGCGCTCCCGGGCCCACCTGGGCGGCCGCAGCGTGCCCGTCGGCGTGGTCGCCGAGCTGGCCGAGGAGGTGCTCGCGGTGCACGGGCAGACCGACCAGCTGCGGCTGACCCGCCCCGCGGAGCAGCGGCGCGCCCTGGACCGGTACGCGGGTGCGGAGCACCTGGCGCTCGTCCAGGAGCACCGCGCCGCGCACGTGATCTGGCGCCGGCTGGCCGACGATCTGGACCGCCGTCGCGGCCAGGCCAGGGAGCTCGCCCAGGCCGCCGACGTGCTGCGGCACGGCCTGGAGGAGATCGCCGCGGTGGCGCCCGAGCCGGGTGAGGACGTCGACCTCGACACCCTGGCCAAGCGGCTCGGCGACGCCGATGCGCTGCGTTCGGTCGCCGACACCGCCCGGCTGGCGCTGGTCGGGGACGTCACCGGCGACCTCGGCGGCGACGGCGACCTCCCGCAGGACGCCACCAGCGCGCTGGCCACGGCCGAGCGGGCGCTGGCCGGTTCCGACGACCCCACCCTGGTCCTGCTCGCGCAGGACCTCGCCGACGCCGTGGCCGTGGTCTCCGATGTCGGCGTGCAGCTGGCCAGCTACGTCGCCGACCTGGACGCCGACCCGGCACGGCTGGCCGAGGTGCTCGACCGCCGCGCGGCGCTGACCGCGCTGGTCCGCAAGTACGCCGACGCGGGGGAGGGGCTGGCCGGTGTGCTGGCCTGGTCCGCCGACGCAGCCGACCGGCTGTCCCAGCTCGACGTCTCCGACGAGGCGCTGGCGACGCTGGAGGCCGAACGGGACGCCGCCCGCGCAGAGCTGGCGGCGCTGTCCGCCCGGGTCACCGCCGGCCGTCAGGCCGCGGCGGAGGGCTTCGCCGCCGAGGTGGGGGAGGAGTTGGCCGGGCTGGCGATGAAGAACGCGCAGGTGTCCTTCCGGATCGACACCGACGTCGACCAGCCCGGACCGGACGGCGCCGACGAGGTCGTCCTGCTGCTGTCACCGCACCCGGGGGCACCGGCCCGCCCGGTGCACAAGGGCGCCTCCGGCGGTGAGCTGTCCCGGGTGATGCTGGCCATCGAGGTGGTGTTCGCCGGCGCCGACCCGGTGCCGGTGATGGTCTTCGACGAGGTCGACGCCGGGGTGGGCGGTCAGGCGGCCGGGGAGATCGGCCGGCGGCTGGCCCGGCTCGCCCGCGAGCACCAGGTCGTCGTGGTCACCCACCTGGCCCAGGTCGCCGCCTTCGCCGACACCCACCTGGTGGTGGACAAGTCGCCGGACACCGCCCTGGGCGTCACGGCCACCGACATCCGGGCGGTGCGGGACGAGGACCGGGTGCGGGAGCTGGCCCGGATGCTGTCCGGTCTGGCCGACAGCGACACCGGCCAGGCCCACGCCCGGGAACTGCTCGCCGTCGCCGCCGAACGAGGCCGCTGACCCCCGGCCCCCGGACGAGGGAGCCGGGTGGCCCCGTCCAGGAGCTCGCGAGGAGTGCGGAGGACGGGGCCCTTCCTCAGGGGCGCTTGGCGTACCCGGCCAGGCCGAACTGCAGCAGCGCGAGCCCGCGGCGGCCGCGGGCGCGCAGCTCGGTCACCAGCTCGGGGCCGGACGCGCCGGCCAGCACCCGGTCCCGAGCGGCTTCCAGCAGCGCCGAGTACAGCCCCAGGACGGCGTTCGCGGCCAGCCACGGCTCCAGGTCGCCGGCGGCGGCGCGCGTCTCCAGGGTGATCTGCTCGGCGAGGGTGTCGGTCAGCGCGCCGAGGATCTCCCGTTCCCGGGCCTGCAACGTCCGGCTGCCGCGGATGATCCGGGCCATCTCGGCGACGCCCTCGGCCGCCGCGGGGGACCCCAGCTGGCTCACCGCGGCGACGACGAAGCCACCGGCCGCAGCTGCGGCCGACTCCCCGGCCGGGCGCCGGCGGACGGCGTCCAGCAGTGCCGCGCGCATCGGCGGGTCGGCCTCGAAGACCAGCCCCTCCTTGACCGGGAAGTGGTTGAAGACGGTCTTCTCCACGACGCCGGCGCGCTGGGCGATCTCGATCACGCTGACGTGGTCGAAGCCCCGTTCGGCGAACAGCTCGGCCGCCGCGTCGACGATGGCCTCCCGGGTGCGCAGGCGCCGCTGCTCGCGCAGGTTCGGGCCGCGCCGTTCCCGGCGACGGGCCCGCCGGCCGGGGCCGGCGGCGTCCGCGGGCTCGGCGGCGCCC
>NZ_JPMX01000129.1 GCF_000761485.1 Modestobacter caceresii | reverse complement strand
CCGACGCCGCCACCGGTGAGGTGCTGGCGCAGGCCGCCCGGCGGCGGACGTTCGCGGTGATCAGCCACCCCGACGCCGGGAAGTCGACGTTGACCGAGGCCCTGGCCCTGCACGCGCGGGTGATCGGGCAGGCCGGCGCGGTGCACGGCAAGGCCGGTCGGCGGGGCACGGTGTCGGACTGGATGGACATGGAGAAGGCCCGCGGCATCTCCATCACCTCCGCCGCGCTGCAGTTCGAGTACCGGGACACCGTGGTGAACCTGCTGGACACCCCCGGGCACGCGGACTTCTCCGAGGACACCTACCGGGTGCTGACCGCCGTCGACGCGGCGGTGATGCTCATCGACGCCGCCAAGGGCCTGGAGGCCCAGACGATGAAGCTGTTCGCCGTCTGCCGGCACCGGGGCATCCCGGTGATCACGGTGGTGAACAAGTGGGACCGGCCGGGCAAGGACGCCCTGGAGCTGATGGACGAGGTCGCCGAGCGCACCGGCCTGGCGCCGACCCCGCTGACCTGGCCGGTGGGCATCTCCGGTGACTTCCGCGGGGTGCTGGACCGCCGCGACGGCACCTACCGCCGGTTCACCCGCACCGCCGGTGGCGCGACCATCGCCCCGGAGGAGACGCTCACCCCCGCCGCCGCCGAGACCCGGGAGGGCATCGACTGGACCCGGGCGGTCGAGGAG
>NZ_JPMX01000128.1:9811-11327 GCF_000761485.1 Modestobacter caceresii | reverse complement strand
CGACCACCAGGACGGCGCCCAGTTGGAGCTTGCGGCGGGCCTTCTGTCGCCGGTCGCCGGTACGGACGGTCGAGGCGAACTTCGGATCGTCATCGACGAGGGCGCGCTCGATCTGCTCCAGCAGACGCTGCTCGTGCTCGGAGAGCGGCACGTCGACCTCCAGGTACAAGTGCAAGAAACCACCGGCGGCAGTCCGCCCGCGGTGACACCGAGGATACGAGCCGTTTGCGGCCTGCGAAAGGCGAGTCGCCGTCGACACTCCCGGCGATACCCCGGTCGGCACCGCGCAGCGTCCCCGTCGGGCAGACGGCCAGCTCAGCGGGGCGTTCCCGGAGACGGGTCGCGCGCAACCGGACCGGCGCCCGGGACCTGCCGGCGGCCGAGCAGGGTGGCCGGCCGGACGGCACCGGCCCCGAAGCGCCGGGCGGCCCGGTCGGCGGCCAGCTCGGCGTCCCGCCGGCCGTGCTCGCGAGCCCCCAGCTCGAGCTGGCGGGCGGTCGCCTCGGCCTCCACCAGCCCCTCGGCCCGCACCTCGACCAGCCGGATGCGCGCCCGGTCCAGCCCCAGGGCGTCGAAGAGCGTGCGGGCGGTGTCGTACAGCTCCTGACCCACGTCGGTGGGGACCTTCAGCGTGCGGGAGCGGGTGATCGTGGTGAAGTCGGCGAAGCGGATCTTCACGGTCACCGTGCGGGCCAGGTGACCGGTCGAGCGCAGGCGCCCCGCCGTCCGCTCCGCCAGGTGCAGCAGCTCCCGGTGGATCACCTGCGGGTCGTCGACGTCGGTGCCGAAGGTCTCCTCGGCGCCGGTGGACCGGTCGGGCTCGTCGGGGACCACCCGCCGGGGGTCCCGCCCCCAGGCGAGCTCGTGCAGGTGGCTGCCGGCCGCCTGGCCCACCGCCCGCTGCAGGGTCCGTGCCGGCACGTGCGCCAGGTCGCCGACGGTCCGCAGGCCCAGCCGGAGCAGCACCTCCTCGGTCTTGGGACCGACGCCCCACAGGGCGCCCACCGGCAGCGGGTGCAGGAAGTCCATGACCTCGGCCGGTGGCACCACCAGCAGCCCGTCGGGCTTGGCCCGGGTGGAGGCCAGCTTGGCCACGAACTTGCTGCCGGCCACCCCGACCGAGCAGGTGATCCCCTGCTCGTCGTAGACCCGGGCACGGATGTACTCCCCGATCGCGACCGGGTCGCCCAGCCGGCGGCCGCTGCCGGAGACGTCGAGGAAGGCCTCGTCCAGGCTCAGCGGCTCGACCAGCGGGGTGAGGGAGCGGAACAGCGCCATCACCGAGCGGGACACCTCGGTGTAGAGGTCGAGGTCGCCGGGGAGCACGGTGGCGGTCGGGCACAGGCGCAGCGCCCGGGAGGTCGGCATGGCGCTGTGCACCCCGTACCGGCGGGCCTCGTAGGTGGCCGAGGTGACGACCCCACGGTTGCCCACCCCGCCGACGATGACCGGCGTGCCGGCCAGCTCGGGGTGTCGGCGCACCTCGACGCTGGCGAAGAAGGCGTCCATGTCGACG
>NZ_JPMX01000128.1:0-9658 GCF_000761485.1 Modestobacter caceresii | reverse complement strand
GCGGGTCAGGCGCGGGGACCGTGGTCGGTCCCGGTGCCTGTCGCCACAGATCAGCGGGTGGTGGTCACCCGGTTCTCCTCGGTGTCCTTCTTGGCCGGCCACATCTTGGCCCCGAGGACGCCACCGAGCGCCGACAGGATGATGGCCACGCCCATCACCAGGACGGCCCAGCTGGCGACCGACTGGGCGTTGTCCACGACCGGGCCGAGCTGTGCCGCGGGTGCGTTGCTGTTCTGCTGCAGCACACCGAGCTGGCCGATGGCGTCACCGACGGCCCCCAGGACCGCACCGCCACCGAGCAGGCTGAGCACGAGGAACGTCGCCATGCCCAGCGCCCACACCAGGATGCCGTGCAGGATGCCGTCGCTGACCCCGCGCCAGATCGCCGAGGCCGCCGCGGTCAGCCCACCGAGGAAGAAGGCGCCCCACAGGATCGCCGTGCTGACCCAGTCGGCGTTGGAGCCGCCGGCGCCCTCGATGTCCCACCAGCCGAGGGCGAAGGTGATCAGGTTGAACAGGACGAAGGACGAGATGGCCACGAGCAGACCCGCCCACACCGGCCCCCAGCGGACCCGGTCACGCCGCGGCGGGGCCACCGACACGTGCGTCGGCTCCTCGCGCCGATCGACCTCGCGGACCATCGGCTCGGCCCGCACCTCCCGGGTCGCGCCGACGGTCGGCTCGGCCGTCACCTCCCGCGTCGCGTCGCTGCCCGGGGTGGTGGCACCCGAGGTGGTGGCATCTGTACGTGCACGACTCTCTGTCATGACCTGTTTCCTCTCGTGCGTCGTCTGGGTGTTGCAGGCACTGACATGCCCACTCACGATCACCCGCACCGGGCACGTCGGATCGTGACCGGATCGTCATCCGGTGGCGCGGGAGCCGGGACGGGCAGCCCGGTCCGGGCAGGTGTGGGCAGTCGATCATCGCGGTAGAACTGGTCCAGGTGGTCCCCGACCGGTGACCACGACCTCGACGATCGGAGGAGCCATGGCGCTCGACGACGACGACATGACCAGCACAGAGGGACCGGCCGACGGCGGTGCGGAGGGCACGCCGGGCCAGCACGACGGCGGTGCTGACGGCGGTGCGGACGGCGGTGCCGATGGTGGCGCCGACGGCGGTGCCGATGGTGGCGCCGACGGCGGTGCCGATGGTGGCGCGGACGGCGGCGCGGACGGCGGTGCCGACGGTGGCGCCGACGGTGGCGCCGAGGGCCCGGCCGACTCGGGTGCCGGCGGCGGCACGCCCGGGCAGCACGACGGCGGCGCGGACGGCTCGGCCTGACCGTGTCCGACCCTGAACTGCCGGACCGGGCGCCGTCCTCCACCGAGGACGGCGCCCGGTCCTGGGCCGGGGGCACCACCCGCCCCGCACTGCGCCGCTGCATCCGGGTGGAGCCGGAGGTGTTCGCCGCCGAGCACTGGTCCCGCCGGCCCCTGCTCTCCACCGCCGCAGAGCTCGGCGGCACGTTCACCGACCTGCTCGACCTGCCCGCGGTCGACGAGCTGCTGAGCACCCGCGGCCTGCGCACGCCGTTCCTGCGCATCGCCAAGGACGGTGCCGTCGTCGACACCAAGCGCTTCACCAGCCCCCAGGGCGCCGGCGCCGAGGTGGCCGACCAGGTCTCCTCCGACGCGGTGCTGCGGCTGTTCGCCGACGGGAGCACCGTCGTCCTGCAGGGCCTGCACCGGTTGTGGCCGCCGCTGATCGAGTTCGCCGGCCAGCTCGCCGCCGACCTCGGGCACCCCACGCAGGTCAACGCGTACATCACCCCGCCGTCCTCGCGCGGGTTCTCCCCGCACTACGACGTGCACGACGTGTTCGTGCTGCAGGTCGCCGGCGAGAAGCACTGGACGATCCACGAGCCGGTGCTCACCGACCCGCTGCGCACCCACCCGTGGACCGACCGCGCCGCCGAGGTCGCCGCCGCCGCGCAGCGCCCCCCGGTGATCGACGCGGTGCTGCGTCCCGGCGATGCCCTCTACCTCCCCCGCGGCTACCTGCACTCAGCGGTCGCGCTCGGGGAAATCAGCGCGCACCTGACCGTCGGCGTGCACTCGGTGACCCGCTGGGGCGCCGTGGAGTCCGCCCTGGACCTGGTGCGCACCCTGGCCGCCGAGGACCCCACGCTGCGTGGCTCCCTGCCGCTCGGCGTCGACCTGGCCGACCCCTCGGCCACGACCGAGGACGTCGCCGCGGTGCTCTCCGGGCTGCAGCGCTGGCTCGGCGAGGTGGACCCGGCGGCCGTGGCCGACGCGCTGCGGGCCCGCACCTGGGCGCAGGTGCGACCGGCCCCGGTCTCCCCGCTGGCCCAGTCCAGTGCTGTCGCGGCGCTGTCGGCCGACACCGTGTTGCAGGTGCGACCGCTGCTGCGCCTGCAGCTGCGCGACCCGGACGGCGGACGGGTGGCGCTGGTCGCCGGCCGCCGCACCCACGACCTGCCGGCCGACACCCACCCGGCCCTGGCCGCGCTGCTCGCCGCGGGCGAGCTGAAGGTCGGTGACCTGCCCGGGCTGGACGCCGCCGACCAGCTCACCCTGGGCCGCCGGCTGGTCACCGAGGCGATCGCGATCGTCCCGGACGCCCGTGCCGGGACGCCGGCAGCCGGCGCCGGGCACGATGGGGGCCGTGGCGACACCGGTGGGGCCTGAGCCGACCGGCCCGGTCCACCCCGACCCGGGGTCCCCCGCGCCCCGGTCGACCCCGGCCGGCCGGCTGGACCCGGCCCGCTGCTCGGTGCAGGCGCTGCTGCGCGGGGACTCCCCCGTCGCCACCGCACCACCGGCCCGTCGTTGGCTGCTGGTCGAGCAGCCCGGCCCGTGGGGGCGCGACGCCCTGCTGGAGTCCCGATTCGACCGGCGGGTCGCCTCCCGGCTGGCGGCCCGGGCCCGCGAACTGGGCATGCGGATCCAACTGGTCCGCCGGCCCGGGGAGCGGTCGACGGAGGGCGGTCGCCGCTGGGCGGTCGCGGACACGACCCCCGGCCGGGAGACCGTCCGCTGGTCGACCCGGGAGGACGACGCCGAGCTGCTCCAGCTGCCCTGGGACGGCTCGGTCGGCGAGCCGACGCAGGTGCCGACCTACCTGGTCTGCACGCACGGCGCGCACGACGTCTGCTGCGCCGTCCGCGGCCGGCCGCTGGCCCGGGCGCTGCCCGCCGCCGGGGCGGCCGCCGACGTCTGGGAGACCAGCCACCTCGGCGGTGACCGGTTCGCCGCCAACGTCGTCGTCCTGCCCTGGGGGCTGGTCTACGGGCAGGTGCCCGGGGACGGCCAGGTGCTGCTCGATGCGCATGCCGCCGGCCAGGTGGCCTGGGCGTTCCTGCGCGGACGGGCCGGGCTGGCGCCGGCCGCCCAGGCGGCGCAGCACCACGCCCGCGGGGAGCTCGGCCTGTTCGGCGTGGGCGACCTGCCGCCGCGGCGGGTGCGCGGGTTGCCGTCGCCGGCGCCCGGGATCGAGCGGTTCGAGGTGACCCTGGCCGGGCCGGACGGCGACGTCGTGGTGAGCGTGGAGAGCCGGCTGTCCGCGGAGTCGCACCGGCTGACCTGCGCCGCCCCGCAGCCGGGCCACTGGCGCACCTGGCACCCGCTGGCCCTGCACCCGGCCTGAGGGCCACGGCGCTCAGCCCAGCCCACGGCGCTCAGCCCAGCCCACGGCGCTCAGCCCAGCCCACGGCGCTCAGCCCAGCGCGCGACCGCGGGCGGCCAGCAGCGGGATCGCCAGCTCCGCCCGGGTGAGCGAGCCGTGGTAGGCGGCCAGCATCGACCCGAACGGGTCCTGCTGGACGTCGGTGAACGCCCAGCTGCCCCGGGCCAGCGCGACGACGTCGCCGATCCGGTCGGCCAGCTGGTCCTGGACCTCCCCGAAGACCCCGCTGTCGACCGCCTCGGCCCGGCTGACCACCCAGGCGCGGTCCCCGAGCACCGCCCGCCAGGCGGCGAGCACATCGTCGACAGCCCCGGGCTCGGCGTGCACGTAGCGGGCTCGCGGTTCGCCGGCGAGCAACCGCACGCCGTCGCTGAGCGCAGGCTCCGCCCCGATGTCGAGCCGGGTGGAGTCGGGGACGTCGACCATGCCGTGGTCGGCGGTCACCAGCAGCACGGCGTCCTCGGGCAGCCCCTCGACCAGCTGCTCGACCAGCCGGTCGACGATGCCGAGCTGGGCGCGCCAGTGGGGTGAGTCGACGCCGCGGACGTGCCCGGTCAGGTCGAGCTCGGCGGTGTAGCCGTAGACCAGGCTGCGCTCCCCGGTGCGCAGCGCCGCGTGCACCCCGGCGACCAGGTCGCCGGGGCTGAAGGCGCTGGCGTAGTCGGCGCCGCGGTAGGCGGCGCGGGTGAGGCCGGAGCCGGCGAAGGCGTGCGGGGCGACGACGGTGCAGGAGACGCCGGCGGCGGTGGCCTGCTCGAAGACGGTCGGCTGGGCCTGCCACTGCAGTGGGTCGGGGTCGTCGCGCCAGTGGACGTGGTTGAGGGTGCGGCCCTCGCCGGGCACCTCGGTGACGAAGCCGAGCACCCCGTGGCTGCCCGGCGGCAGGCCGGTGCCCAGGCTGACGAGGCTGACCGGGGTGGTGCTCGGGCAGGGCGCGGACAGCGTGCCGGCGGGGCTGCCGAGCGCGTTGAGCACCGGCGCCTGGCGCGGGTGGGCGGCGACCAGCTCGGCGCCCAGGCCGTCGACCAGCAGGACGGCGACCCGGCGGGCGCCGGCCACGGCGGGGCTCAGGTCGAGCGGGTCGGCGGGGAGGCCGCCGCGGCGCACAGGGACGCCGAGGGCAGTGGCGGCGCCGGGCAGCACGTCGGCGAGGGTGGCGCTGCCGTAGGGCGGGAGCCGGAGGCCCTCGGGCAGGCGCATCCCGCAGGTCAGCCGGCGGTCGGGCGGGTGGCGAGGACGTGCAGGCCGGTGGCGACGTCCCGGTAGGGGGAGACGCCGGCCAGCGCCAGCTCCAGGGCGCGCAGCGCGTCGGGGTCGGCCCCGGAGGAGGCGCCCAGCAGGTCGGCGACGACGGCGACACCGTGCCACTCCCCGGGCTCCAGCCCGGCGCCGGTGAGCAGCGCGAGCAGCTCCGCGGGGTCGAACCGCCGGTGGGCGGGGGCGCTGCGGGCGGGGGCCGGGTCGCGGTCGGCGAGCAGGGCGCGCGCCTCGACGGGGTGACCGCTGATCGCCCGCCCGAGGACGGCGCCGGCCCGGTTGGCCACGGCGAGGGAGAGCTGGCCGCCGGGGCGGAGGGCACTGGCGAGCTGCTGGAGGGTGCTGGCCGGCTCGTCGACGACCTCGAGCACGAAGTGGCACAGCACCAGGTCGAAGAGGGCTCCGGACGGGAGGGCGGTGAGCATCCGGTCGCCGTCGCCCTGGACGCCCCGGACCCGGTGGCCCGCACCGGCGGTGGCGGCCCGGCGGTGCAAGGTGGCCAGCGCGTCCGCGCTGGGGTCGACGACGGTGACCTGGTGGCCGAGGGCCGCGAGCGGGACGGCGAACATCCCGCTGCCGCCGCCGAGGTCGAGCACCTGCAGCGGGGAGCCGGCCGCGACCAGCGGGTCGAGCGCGGCCCAGATCGCCGCGGTTCGGGCCGGGGCCTGCGCGGCAGTGGCCGGGGAGGTCGTCACCCAGCCGAGCCTAGTGGCGGACCACCCGGCCCGGACCGGTGCCGCCGCAGCGCACACGGTGCGCCATCTCCTGCCGTGCGCCCGCACAGATCAGCGCAGCCGCTGGACGCGACCTGGCTCCGGGGGAGGGCGCCCACCCGGCTGGGTCGCGGGTGGGCGCCCTCGCGGAGATCAGCTGCCGGTCTCGGTGACCCCGAACAGGAGCACGCGCCGTTCGACGTCGTAGTGGACCGTCTCGGTGTTGATCAGCAGGTCCTGCAGGTTGTCCGCGTCGTCCGGGTCGAGGGTGAGGACCTCTTCCCAGGCGCCCTGGTCGAGCACGAGCTGCAACGTGTACGTGCCGGGCTTCCCCGGCTCCCCGGCCGTCCAGCTGAACTGGTAGTGGCTCAGCTGGCGGACCTTGATGGTGTTGTCGGTGACGGGCTGCGGGACCTCGGGCATGGAACTGCCTCTCGTTGACGGAGCCTGCCGGGCACTGCACCCGACGTGGGGCTGTGCTACCCGGCCGGGCAGCCGCCACGCGCCGCCCCGAGGTCCATCGGGCGAACGGCCGGGGACCACGGCGTTGCACGCCGGCGAGTCCGACCGTGGCCCGCTCAGTGGCCCGAGCTGCCGGGGCTGGAGTGCCAGAGCTTGCGCGGCGGTGCTGCTGCCGCGCGGCGGGCTGCGGTCGCGGCGTCCTCGCCGGCCGGCTTGATGTCGGCGTAGGGCGACATCCGGAACCCGGTCGGGTGCACCAGCACCGGCCGCACCACCACCGGCCGGGACGCCCGGGACGCCGCTGCCCCGGCGATCGCCTGCTCCGTGTACTCCCCCGGCGCGGCCATCAGCTCGGCGACCGCCTCCAGCCCGCCGGTCTCCCAGGCCTCGTGCAGCGCGGGCAGCTCCCAGGCCCCGGTGGCCCGCATCGAGACCCCGCGCGGCCCGGTGCGCCGCATCACCCCGCGGACCACCAGCAGCCAGGAGTGGAAGACGGTGGCGGCGTAGGGACCCTGCACGTCCTCGAAGAAGGTCGCGTCCGCACAGCCGGTGCCGTCGTCCAGGGTCACGAACACCACCCGTCGGCCGGACCGGATCGGCGGGGTCTGGGTGGCCACCTTCACCCCGGCCACCAGCACCTCCGCCCCGCTGCGGCACTGCAGCAGCTCCGCCGCCGGCACCGCACCGAGGGCGGCCAGGAACGGCCGGTAGAACTCGACGACGTGCCGGCTGGCGTCCAGCCCCAGCACCTCCAGCTCGGCCCGCACCCGCTCGGCGTCGGTGAACTCCGGCAGCCCGGAGGCGACGAACTCCGGCTGACCGCCGGCGTCCTCCGCGGGGGTCTCGACGTCGAACAGCCCGGGCTCGGTCTCGCCGGACGCCTCGGCGCCGAACAGGTCCAGCCCCAGCTGGCCGGTGCCGGCGGCCTTCGCGCCGCTGCGGCTCCAGCGGTCCAGCTCCCCGATCTGCAGCAGCAGGTCGCGGCGGGTCAGCTGCTGGCGCCGCCGCGCCGGCCGGCCGCCCTCGCTGTCGCGCACCCCGAACCCGTAGACGGAATCGAAGCCGCCGGCCAGCACCAGCCGCTCCACCACCGGCCGGGACACCCGGGCCCGGTTCCAGAAGTCGGTCAGCGACCGGTAGGGCTGCCCGGTCTGGATCCGGGCGACCTCGTCGGCGTCGATCCCCTTGACGTCGGCCAGCGACAGCCGGATGCCGTACCGCCCCGGGTCGGGCATCGCCGCCGGCATCCACGCCGGCCGGGGACGCGGCCGGTCATCGTCGTCCGCCCCGCCATCCGCTCCCCCGTCGACCCGCTCGACCCGGTAGGTGCCGGCCGAGGCGTTGACGTCCAGGCCGAGCACCTGCACCCCGAAGTTGCGGGCGTCGTCGAGGATCAGCCGCTTGGGGTACATCCCGGGGTCGTGGGTGAGCACCCCGGCCAGGAAGGCCGCGGTGTGGTGGGTCTTCAGCCAGGCCGACTGGTAGGTCGGCAGCGCGAACGCCGCGGCGTGGGCCTTGCAGAAGCCGAAGGAGCCGAAGGCGACCAGCACCTCCCACACCTGCTCGACCACCGCGACGTCGAAGCCCTCCGCCAGTGCCCGCGGCGCGAACCAGGCCTTGACCTCGGGGTGGGCGTCCTTCTCCCCCAGCGCGCGGCGCACCTCGTCGGCCTCGGCCAGGTCGCAGCCGGTCATCACCGACACGATCTGCAGCACCTGCTCGTGGAAGACCACCACCCCGGCGGTCTGCTCCAGCGCCGGGACCAGCGCCGGGTGCGGGTAGACCGGGTCGCGCCAGCCGTTCCGGGCCATCAGGAACGGGGTGACCATGTCGCTCTTCACCGGCCCCGGGCGGAACAGCGAGATGTCGACGATGAGGTCCTCGAAGGTCTGCGGACCGAACTTGCCGACCAGCTCGCGCTGACCCGGTGACTCGATCTGGAACATGCCCAGGGTGCGGGTGCTGCGGATCAGCTCGAACGTCGTCGGGTCGTCGCGCGGGACGGCGTCGATCTCGACCTGCTGCCCGTCGACCCGGGCCACCTCGTCCATCGCGTGCGCGATCGCCGACTGCATCCGGATGCCGAGCAGGTCCAGCTTGAGCAGCCCCAGCTCCTCGACGTCGTCCTTGTCGAACTGGCTCATCGGGTAGCCCAGGTAGCTGCTCTCCACCGGCGTGCGGTCGAGCAGGGTGGCGTCGGAGAGCAGCACGCCGCACGGGTGCAGGGCGATGTGCCGGGGCAGCCCGTCGAGCCGGGCGACCAGGTCGAAGAGCAGGTCCAGATCGCCCGAGCCACCGCTCCGTCGCGACCCCAGCCGGCTGGCCCGCAGCTCCGGGAGGTCGCGCAGCGCCGCGTGCACCTGGTTGGCCCGGATGTGCGGGAACGCCTTGGCCACCGCGTCGACCTCCGCCGGCGGCAGCCCGAGGGCGGCGCCGACGTCACGGACCGCGTGCCGCACCCGGTAGGTGTCCATCATCGAGATGCAGCTGACCCGGGAGGAGCCGAAGCGCTCGATCACCGCGTCGTAGACCTCCATCCGACGGGCGGACTCCACGTCGATGTCGATGTCGGGCAGCTGGTGCCGCAACGGGGAGAGGAAGCGCTCCATCAGCAGCCCGTACCGGATCGGGTCGACGTCGGAGATGCCCAGCAGGTAGGTGACCAGGCTGCCGGCGCCCGAGCCGCGGGCCGCGGCGCGGACCCGCAGCTCCTTGATCAGGGTGACCACGTCGGCGACGGTGAGGAAGTAGGAGGGGTAGCCGAGGGAGTCGATGACCGCCAGCTCCTCCTCCAGCCGCTCGCGCACCGCGGCCGACGGCGTCATCCCGCGCCGGCCGAACCCGGCCTCGCAGCGGGCCCGCAGCACCGCCGACGGGCCCATCCCGCGCTCGGCCGCGCTGGTGACCACGTCGAGCTCGGGGTAGCGCACGGTGCCGATGCCGAGGTCGGCCCGGACGTCGACCGCGCACTGCTCGGCGACCCGGGCGGTGGTCTCCAGCAGGTGCAGTGCGGCGTCCCGGTCGGGCCCGGCCAGCTCCTCGGCGAGCAGTGCCATCTCCTTGCCCGACTTCAGGTGCCCCTCGGCGGTGCGCCGGTCGACGTGCCGCTGGCCCAGCGGCACCAGCCGGCGGGCGGCGTCCAGCACGTCGGCGGTCGGGGCGTCGAGGGCGTCGACGTAACGGACCGCGTTGGTCAGCACCGCCGGCACCCCGGCCTCGGCGGCCAGCCGCAGCATCGCCTGGGCGCGGGACCGGTCGCCTTGGCCGCGGTGGTGCACGACCTCGAGCACGAGCTGGCCGGGCCCGAACACCGATCGCCAGGTGGCCAGCCGGGCGTGCGCCAGGTCGGCCCGGCCGGCGGCCAGCGCGCGGCCGACCGAGGACCCCGGCCCCAGCACCGCCAGCAGCCCGGCCGAGTGCGCACCGGCCAGCGTCAGCGAGCTGACCGGCTCGCCGCGGGTGCCGCCGAGGTGGGTGGCGCTGGTCAGCCGGCACAGCGAGCGCCAGCCCGCGCCGTCGCGGGCGAGGAAGGTGACCCGGGGCAGCCGCGGGTCGACACTGGCCCCGCCGCGGGC
>NZ_JPMX01000127.1:92359-93066 GCF_000761485.1 Modestobacter caceresii | reverse complement strand
CCGCCGTCAGGCCGAGGCCGAGGCCGCGGCCGCGGCCGCCACCGAGGCGGCCCGGCTCGACGTCGCCCGCGCGGAGCTCGCCCACCTCGAGGCGGCGACCCCGGCCCTGTCGATGGTCGAGTCCGTCCGGAATGCGGACGAGGAGCTGGCCGACCTGCTCGAGGAGGTCCTGGCCGCCAACGGCTCCGGTCGCGGCCGGCACCGTTCTCCCGAGGCAGGTGCCGACCGGTCCGCCGCCGAGGCCGCCCAGGACGGTGACGCCGCACTCGCGGCCGCGTCGGCGATCGTCGAGGCCGCTGCCTCGCGCGGCTGGTCGGCCCCGGCACTGGCCGAGGACCGGGTGCGCGACGTCCCGCAGCCATGGGCCTACCAGACCACCGCCGCCGAGCCCAACGCCTACGACACCGGCGCCTACCGGACCGACGCCCGCACCAGCTACGCCAGCGATGCCCGGGTCGCACAGCGGGCGGCACAGTTCGCGGCCGCCCAGAACCTCGTCGTGGACGCCGTCGTCGTCGACGACTCCCCGGCCGAGGAGGTCCGCTTCATGGAGTCACCATCGACCGACCAGCGGGAGCGGTTCGCCGTCCCGGTGGCCATGTCGCCGGTCATGTCGCCGGTCATGTCCCTGGTCATGTCCCCGGTCATGGCGCCCGCCATGGCACGGACCGCGAGCGACCCGGCTCCGCTCCCGCTGGACGCCACCA
>NZ_JPMX01000127.1:0-92200 GCF_000761485.1 Modestobacter caceresii | reverse complement strand
CCCCCGCCGGTGCCGGCGAGCACCCGCCCCGCGCTGTCCGGCCGTCCGCAGGCCTCGACCCACCCGACCGCCCTCCCGGTGGCGCCCCGTCCGGCCGCCGCGCTGCCGGCCGCCGACGAGCCCGGCGGCCGCCTCGCGACCGTGACCCGGCTGGTCCCCGCGCCGTCGTCGACGGCGCTGGCCCCCTACCCGATGAGCGGGCCGGAGGAGCTGGTCATCCGGCTGCTGACCCTCGGGCTGCCCGACTCGCTGCTGGGGCCGGACTTCACCAGTGACGCGGCCGCCCGCGGCGTGTACGCGGCGCTGACCCGGAGCCTGTCCGAGCGGTTGCCCGCAGCTCCGCCGGCGCCCACGGAGCCGGGCGACGTGCTGATGCTCGTCGGCCCCGGCGCCGAGACCTTCGCCGCCGCCCGGTCGCTGGCCTCCTCGCTGCGGCTGGAGCCCGAGGCCGTGCTGTGGGCCGCGTCGGGTGCGCTCGCCGGCCTGGCCCCGGAGGCCAGTCGGATCACCTCGCTGGAGACCGCCCTGGCACGCCGCCGGACCAGCGCCGCGACCGGCGCGGTCACCGTCGTCGCCGTGGACGCCCCGCTGCGCACGTCCGGCGGGCCGTGGATGGAGCACATGCTCTCGGTCTGGTCGCCGTCGGCGGTCTGGGCGGTCATGGACGCCACCCGCAAGCCCGAGGACCTCGTCCCGTGGCTGGACGGGCTGCCCCGCCTGGACGCCGTCGTCGTCGAGGACACCGACTCGACCGCCGACCCGGCCGCCGTGCTGAACCACGTCCCGGTGCCCGTGGCCATGGTCGACGGCACCCGGGCCACCGCGCACCGCTGGGCCTCGCTGCTGTGTGAGCGGCTGGAGGAGATGGAGGCGTGATCAGCCCGTTCCGCTGGGACGTCGTGGTGACCGGCTTCGTGCTGGCCATCCCGGTGTTCCTGCTGGGACTGCGCGGTGACTTCACCGTGGACGACGTCACCACCCGCCTGCTGTGGTGCCTGGGCGCCGGCTGGGTCGCCGTCGGCCTGCTGCGCTGGGCCACCACCCCGCCGCCGCCGGCCCGCCGCGCCCGGCCGAGCCCGGCCCCGGCGGACGAGCCCGCCTCCACCTGACGGGCGGCACGCACTCCTGCGCAGTTGCGCTCGGATGTCCGCTGCTGCAACAGCGCCGAGGCGCGGCTTCCGGCGCGAGAGCGATGTGGACCTCGTCCACAGGTTGACCGCCGCCCCTCCCTGGAGCGGCGGGACCGGCCAGGCTGGCTGGATGACCGATCCGCTGCCCCCTGGGGTGTTGCTCCGCGCCTCGGCGGTGCGCCTGGGTTTCGACGACGGCGAGCTCGCGCGCCTGGTCCGCTCCAAGCAGCTCGACCGCCTGCAGCGCGGTGCGTACATCGACCCGCACGCTGATCGAGCTGCTCGCGCCCGAGCGGTCATCGTCGCGACCGTGGCGGGGCTCAGACTGCCGGGAGCCGTCAGCCACGGCTCGGCGGCAGTCCTGCACGGACTGCCCACGTGGCGGGTCGGCTCGGCCCGCGTGCACGTCACCCGCACTCCCCCCGCGTCCGGAGCCAGCAGCAGGCGGGTGCACCTGCACGTCGCCCGACTGGGCGCCGAGGAGACCACCGTGGTGGACGGCGTGCTCACGACCGATGTCACCCGGACCGTCGTCGACCTCGCCCGGACGCTGACGTTCGAGTCGGCGGTCGTCACGGCCGACGCCGCGCTCGCACTCGGGTCCACCACGGCAGCGCAGCTCGACGACGCACTGCGACGAATGGGCGGCGCACCCGGGACCCGTCGGGCGGCTCGGGTCATCGCCTTCGCCGACCGGCGCAGCGAGAGCGTCGGTGAGAGCCGGAGCCGGGTGCTGATCCACCGCATCGGGCTGACCGCACCGGACCTGCAGGTCGAGGTGCGCCGGCCCGACGGGTCCTTGGTCGGACGCTGCGACTTCGGCTGGGACGCCCAGCGCACGCTCGGGGAGTTCGACGGCCGGGTCAAGTACGGGCGACTGCTCCGCCCCGGTGAGTCGGCCGGTGACGTCGTCTACCGGGAGAAGCTGCGGGAGGACGAGATGCGTGACCTCGGCCGGGAAGTGGTCCGGTGGACGTGGCCCGAACTGGAGGAGCCCGGCGTCGTGGCCGCGCGGCTACGGCGTGCGTTCACCCGGGGCAGCCACCGTCGGTGACCCGCTCTTGCGCAGTTCCCGGGGCTCTCTCGGTGGTGCAACAGCGCGGGAGCAGCGGGAGCGGCGCAAGAGCGGGGTCAGGCTCGGGTCAGAGGGGGAGGTCTTCCAGCATCTCCGTCACGAGGGCGGCGATCGGGGAGCGCTCCGAGCGGGTCAGGGTCACGTGGGCGAACAGCGGGTGCCCCTTGAGTCGGTCGATCACCGCGGTCACGCCGTCGTGCCGGCCGACCCGGAGGTTGTCCCGCTGCGCCACGTCGTGGGTGAGGACGACGCGGGAGTTGGTGCCCAGCCGGGAGAGCACGGTGAGCAGCACCCCGCGCTCCAGCGACTGCGCCTCGTCGACGATCACGAACGAGTCGTGCAGCGAGCGGCCGCGGATGTGGGTCAGCGGCAGCACCTCGATCAGCCCGCGGGCCACGATCTCCTCGACGACGTCGCCGGAGACCAGGGCGCCCAGGGTGTCGAACACCGCCTGGGCCCAGGGCGCCATCTTCTCGTTCTCGCTGCCCGGCAGGTAGCCGAGCTCCTGCCCGCCGACGGCGTACAGCGGCCGGAAGATCACCACCTTCTTGTGCGCCCGTCGCTCCATCACCGACTCCAGCCCCGCGCACAGCGCCAGCGCCGACTTGCCGGTGCCGGCCCGGCCGCCCATCGAGACGATGCCGATCTCCGGGTCGAGCAGCAGGTCCAGGGCGACCCGCTGCTCGGCGGAGCGCCCGTGCAGGCCGAAGGCGTCCCGGTCGCCGCGGACCAGCCGCACCTGCTTGTCCAGGGTCACCCGGCCCAGCGCGGACCCGCGGCCGGAGAGCATGACCAGCCCCGTGTGGGTCGGCAGCTCCGCGGCAGCCGGCAGGTAGACCGTGCCGGTGTCGTAGAGCGCCTGGACGTCGGACTCCTCGACCGCCAGCTCGGCCATCCCGGTCCAGCCGGTGTCGACCGCCCCGAGCCCGCGGTACTCCTCGGTGTCCAGCCCCACCGCGGCGGCCTTGACCCGGAGCGGCACGTCCTTCGTCACCAGGCAGACGTCCCGGCCCTCGCTGCGCAGGTTGAGCGCGACGACCATGATCCGGCTGTCGTTGCTGTCGTTGCGGAACCCGGGCGGCAGCACCGACGGGTCGCTGTGGTTCAGCTCGACGTGCAACGAACCGCCCTGGTCGCCGACCGGCAGCGGGGCGTCCAGCCGGCCGTGCTGCACCCGCAGGTCGTCGAGCATCCGCAGGGTCTGGCGGGCGAACCAGCCGAGGTCGGGGTGGTCGCGCTTGTCCTCGAGCTCACCGATCACGACGAGCGGGACGACGACGTCGTGCTCGTCGAAGCGCAGCAGCGCGCCCGGGTCGGAGAGGAGCACGGAGGTGTCGAGGACGTAGGTGCGGCGAGTGGTCACGAGTCGGCTCCCGTGGAGCGGCACCCTGATGACAAGGCGCGCCCCGGCTCGAAGGTGGCCGGGCCCCGGCGCTGGGGCCAGGACGCGGCCCCTCTGGTGGATGAACTGCCTCGCACCAACCGGGCCTCCCGTGGAGGGCGAGGTGAGCTCGTCCTCCACCGCCGACGCTAGGCCCCGGTACTGACGAAAGCACCCCTCCGACACGCGATCGGGTGATGCGTGGTGCGCCGTTCGTCAGCTGGACTCCTGCCGGAAACGTCGGACGCCGAACCACCAGCCCGCCACGCCCATCGCGATGGTGAGCGCAGCACCCCACCACGCGGTGCTGCTGCCGTAGTCGCCGTCGAAGAAGGCACGGGTGCCCTCGACCACGTGCTTGAGCGGGTTGACGTCGCTGATCGCCTGCAGCCAGCCGGGGGCCAGCGACATCGGCAGCAGGATGCCCGAGAGCAGCAGCACCGGCAGGACGACGGCGTTGAGCAGCGGCGCGAAGGCGTCCTCGCTCTTCAGCGTCAGCGCGAGCGCGTAGGAGACCGAGGCGAACGCCGCCCCCAGCAGCGCGATGACCACCAGGGTCAGCAGCACCCCGGCCACCGGTGCGCGCAGCCCGAGCGGGATGGCCACCAGCACGAGCAGCGTGCCCTGCACCAGCAGGACGACGACGTCACGCAGCACCCGCCCCAGCAGCAGCGCCGTGCGGCTGGCCGGGGTGACCCGCTGGCTCTCGATGACCCCGGCCCGGTACTCGGCGATCAGCCCGAACCCGACGAACAGCGCACCGAAGATGCCCAGCTGGACGAGGATCCCGGGCACGAACACCTGGTAGGCGTTGCCCGCACCCAGCTGGACGGCGTCGGAGGTCAACAGCGGGCCGAAGAGGGTGATGTAGAGGATCGGCTGCAGCAGGCTGATCACCAGCCAGGCCGGGTTGCGCAGCGACATCCGCATCGCCCGGGCGAAGACCGTGTAGGTGTCCCGGACCAGGTTGCTGGTCGCGGTGGCACTGGTCGTGGGCTGGGTGGCCTCCGGCGGGGTCGCGACCGTGCTCATCGGGCTGCCTCCAGCGACTCGGTGGGGACGGCGGGCGGCGCCCCGGTCTCCCGCAGCGACCGGCCGGTGAGGCCGAGGAACACGTCGTCCAGGCTGGGCCGGCGGCTCTCGATGCCGGCCACGGCGATGCCGGCGGCGTCCAGCTCGCGGACGAGGGCGACCAGGGCGGCACCGCCGTTCGGGGCGCGGCCGACCACCCGGGTGCCGTCGACCTGGGGAGCCTCCGCCCCGGGCAGCGCGGCCATCAGGGCGGCGACCTGCCCGGCGGCGTCGGCGTGCTCGGCGGTGACGGTCAGGACGTCGCCGCCGACGTCGGACTTGAGCTGGTCGGGGGTGCCGGCGGCGACGATGCGGCCGGAGTCGATGACCAGGATCCGGTCGCACAGCGCGTCGGCCTCGTCGAGGTAGTGCGTGGTCAGGAACACCGTCGTCCCGCGCTCGGCGCGCAGGCCGCGGATGTGCTGCCACAGGTTCGCCCGGGCCTGCGGGTCGAGCCCGGTGGTCGGCTCGTCGAGGAAGACCAGGCCCGGGACGTGCACCAGGCCCAGCGCGATGTCCAGCCGACGGCGCTGGCCGCCGGACATCGCCTTCGGCTGACGCTCCCAGAGGCCGTCGAGGTCGAGCTCACGGAACAGCCGCTTGCCGCGGGCGGTCGCCTCCTCGGTGCTGATCCCGTACAGCCGGGCGTGGTCGACGACCTCCTCCCCGGCGCGGGCCTCGGGCGCGGTCGAGCCGCTCTGCGAGACGTAGCCGATCCGGCGGCGCACCCCGACCGGGTCGGCGATCAGGTCGCAGCCGGCCACGGTGGCGGTGCCGGCGGTGGGCTCGAGCAGGGTGGTCAGCATCCGCAGCGTGGTGGTCTTGCCGGCGCCGTTCGGGCCCAGGAAGCCGACGATCTCCCCGGCCTCGACGTCGAGGTCCACGCCGGCGACGGCGTGCACCTCCTGCTTCTTCTTCCGGAAGGTGCGGGCGAGCCCGCGGGCGTGGATCACGGCGGGGATCCTCCACCGGTGCACCGACGGGAGTCGACCGGGTTCAGCTCCCGGCGGACGACCGGCGCGGCCGGAGCACCACCAGCGCCCAGGCCGCCGGCACCAGCAGCACCGGCCACTGCAGCGACACGTCGCCCAGCCACAGCAGCCCGGCCAGCAGGAACAGCGCCAGCCAGCCCGCCGTCCACAGCCCGAGGGCCTGTCGCTCCTCCGTCGTCCCGCTCGCCACGACGGTCAGGCGCCGGCCAGCTCGGCGGTGACGACCGCCGGCGTCAGCGGCTCGTCCAGCAGTCGCAGGAACCGGTCGGCGACGGGCTGCCCGGCCGGCCGGGCGGCCAGCCAGGCGGCGAGCAGGTCGAAGCCCTCGACGTAGGTGGAGATGTAGGCCCGCCACAGCGGGTCGGTGAGGAACCGCAGCTGCTGGACGGCGCGGTCACGGCTCACCAGACCCCAGCGCTGGAGGTGGGCGATCACCACGTCGGGGTCGGCGCCGCGGTCGTGCAGCAGGATCGCGGCGTCCTGGCGCACCCGGTTCAGCGGCGCGGCCGCGGCGGCGACCCGCTCGGCCAGGTGCCCGTCGAAGCGCAGGCCCAGGTCACCGAGCACGTCGGCGGCCCAGGGGCCCCACCCGGCGCCGATCGACGCCTCGACGCCCAGGTCGGCCAGCCCCTCGGCCATCAGGCACTCGGGGGTGTTGACCAGGAACACGGTGTGCTCGAGGTGCTGGTCGCGCTCGACCAGCCCCCGCTCCTTGCGGCAGTGCTCGGTGTGGTGCCCGGGGTAGGACTCGTGCGCGACCAGGTGCGGCAGCTGACCGAGCCGGTGCGGCAGGTCGGCGTTGATCGCCACCCGCGAGCGGTAGTCGCCCTCGTAGTAGTTGAACCCCGACCACGGCTTGTCGGTGACCACCTCGTAGCGCACCGTCTCGGCCTCGGGCAGGCCGTACTGGCCGCGCACCCGGTCCCGCAGTGCGGAGGAGAGCGCGTGCACCGCCTCCTCCAGCCGCTGTGGGGGGCACTCCTCCCGGCGCCGGTGCACCGCGTACCGCTCCGCCAGCGTCCCGCTGCCCGGCAGCAGCTGCTCGAGCTCGGCGTGCGCGGCGGCGTACTCGGCCGGGTCGCCGAGGGCGACCGACACCTGGAAGTAGGCCTCGACCTCGGCGATGAAGCCGACCGGCTCCCCGCCCAGCTTGCGGGCGCTGCACTCCAGACCGGTGAGCTGACCGCGCAGGTAGGCGGTCCGGTCGGCCGGCAGAGCGGCGGAGTCGAGCTCGCCCAACAGCGCCCGGGCCTGGTCGCGCAGCTCGTGCGGCTGCGGCGCCGGCTCGTCGGCGACCTGGGCCCGCAGCCGCTGCTCGCCGGTGTAGGCGTCGACGAAGCCGGGTTCGAGCCGGTCGAAGCGCAGCCCCAGCCGCACGTACTCCAGGGGGACGTCGACCGCGCCGGCTGCCATGCCCCGAGTCTGTCAGCCCCCGGGCGCCGTCCCGGGCAGGGCCGGGTCAGCTGCCGAAGCGGCGGTGCCGGGCGGCGTAGGCGCGCAGCGCCCGCAGGAAGTCGACCCGGCGGAACTCCGGCCAGTAGACGTCGGTGAAGTAGAACTCGGAGTGGGCGGTCTGCCAGGTCAGGAACCCGGAGAGCCGCTGCTCGCCGCTGGTGCGGATGACGAGGTCCGGGTCGGGCTGCCCACGGGTGTAGAGGTGCTCGGCGATGTGGTCGGCGTCGAGCACCTCGATCAGCTCCGGCAGCGTCGTCCCCCGCTGGACGTGCTCGGCCAGCAGCGACCGGACGGCGTCGGCGATCTCCCGGCGTCCGCCGTAGCCGACCGCCAGGTTCACCGTCGCCCCCGGCCGCTCCCGGGTGTCGCGCTCGGCCCGGGTCAGCACGGCGACGGTCTCCGCCGGCAGCAGCTCGAGGGCACCCACCGCCCGCAGGTGCCACCGCCGGTCCGGGCCGGCCAGGTCGCAGGCGACGCCCTCGATGATCCGGAGCAGCGGGGTGAGCTCGGGAGCCGGCCGGGTGAGGTTGTCGGTGGACAGCAGGAAGAGGGTGACCACCTCGACCCCGGCCTCGTCGCACCAGGAGAGCAGGTCGGCGATCTTGTCCGCGCCGCGGCGGTGCCCCTCGCTGACGTCCTCCAGGCCGATGGCCCGGGCCCAGCGCCGGTTGCCGTCGATGATCACGCCGACGTGCCGTGGGGTGTCGGCGCCCACCAGGCCGCGGGCCAGCCTGCGCTCGTAGACGACGGTGAGCGCGTCCCGGACCTTCGCGCGCACCACCACGCCCTCACCCTAGGTGCCGCCTCCCCGCGCGGCCGGACCGCGCGCCGGACCGGGCGGCGCGTTCCCAGCGAGATCACACCCGGCCCGGGATGACGCGGTACCCACTGCTCCGTAGCCTCGGCTCATGAGCGTCTCCTCAGACCACGAGGACCACGCCCGGGTCACCGCTGACGGCGCTGAGATCGAGGCGCCGGCCGGCGAGGCGGTGGCGGCCGTCCATGCGGAGGGCGAACGGGTCGAGTCCGTCGAGCGCCAGGGCGAGTGGGCGCTGACCGAGTACGGCGACCACGAGTACGACCACCCCGACACCCGCCCCCGGATGCGGGGCTGGCTGCACCTCTTCGCGTTCTTCGGGTCGGTCGTCGCCGGGGCGGTGCTCATCCCGCTCGCTGCCGTGCAGGGTGCGCGCGCCGGCTGGTCGGTGGCGCTCTACTGCCTCACCATCCTCGGGCTCTTCGGGGTCAGCGCGCTCTACCACCGCCGACGCTGGTCACCGCGCGGCTGGAAGCTGATGAAGCGCGCCGACCACTCGATGATCTTCGTGTTCATCGCCGGGACGTACACGCCGTTCGCGCTGCTCGCCGTCCCCGAACCGACCGGCCGGTGGCTGCTGGCCCTCGTCTGGGCCGGTGCCGTGCTGGGTGTGGCGCTGAAGGTGGCCTGGCCGCACGCACCCCGCTGGCTGGGCGTGCCGATCTACCTGGCCCTGGGCTGGGCAGCGGTGTTCGTGCTGGTCGACATCCTGCAACTGGCCGGCGTCACCGCGCTGGTGCTGCTGTGCGTCGGCGGCCTGCTCTACAGCGTCGGGGCGATCGCCTACGCCAGCAAGTGGCCCAACCCCTGGCCGGGCACCTTCGGCTACCACGAGGTGTTCCACGCGCTGACGATCGTGGCCGCCCTCTGCCACTACATCGCCGTCTACTTCGTGGTCTACCGCTCCCCGCTCACCTGAGCCGGCCGGCCGCTCAGGGCGTCGGCGGCGCGCCCGGACCGGTCCCGGGGGTCTCCCCCGGCACGGCCGGCCCCGGCTCCGGGGTGACGCCGGCGCTGGGTGCGACGCCGGTGCTCGGTTCGATGCCGGTGCTCGGTTCGATGCCGGCGCTCGGTGCGATGCTCGGCAGCGGCATCGGGACGGCGGTCTCCTCGCCGTACTGGTCCCAGCTCAGCACCTGTCGCTGCTGCGGGTAGGCGTTCCCCGGCTGCAGCGGTGCGTCCGGCACCGTCTCGACGGACTCGCCGTCGACCGTCACGTCGGCGAGCCCGTCGATCGGGCGCCCGTCCTGGTCGTAGAGCAGGACGCCGGTCAGCGGTTCCCCGGTGGAGGAGAACGGCAGGATGTTGGTGATCGGCGTGCCGTCCTCGTGCACCAGGTGGTCCGGCTGCGCGTCCTCGACGTACACCCGCTCGGCGGTGGCGACGCCGGGCCCGTCGGCCAGGCCGACCAGGGCGACGAGCGTCAGCAGCCCCAGCCCGGCGTTGACCAGCGCGGCGTGGCGCCCCGGCTCGCGCCCCTCCGCCCGGGCCTGCAGGCCCAGCCGCACCGACCAGGCGATCGCCGCACCGGTGATCAGCAGGCCGACCGGGCCGAGCCCGAGGGTGGGCACCGGGAAGGACGTGCCCCCGACGAACACCACGTCCACCGCGGTCACCGCCGCCCAGGCCCGCACCACCCACCACGCCGGCCGCAGCTCGGGGAGGAACGCCTCGACCTGCCGCACCGGCGCCCACGACCGGAGCCGGGTGACCAACTCGGTCAGGCCGACCTGGTCGTCCTCGGCCGGCGGCGCGACCGGCAACCCGGCGGCGGTCCGCAGCTCGTCGGCGTAGTGGCGCGGCGACCCCAGCCGGAACTCCAGCGGCGCATCGCCGTCCGCGGCCACCTCCGCCAGGTGGTCCTCGAGGTCCTCCAGCAGCTCCTCGCACCGGTCGGCCGGGACGTCGGTCAGCGCGGCGCGCACCGCCGCCGCGTACTCCGCCACCTCGGCCTGCCGGCCCACACTCGTCGCGCCGGTCATGCCGCCACCTCCGGATCGGTCGTCAGCAGGGCCGCCATCGTGTCGGCGAAGCCCTGCCAGGTCTTGGTCGCGATCTCCAGCTGTGCCCGCCCGGAGACGTTGAGCCCGTAGTACTTGCGGTGCGGCCCCTCGGCCGAGGGGACGACGTAGCTGGTCAGGTGGCCCGCGGCGTACAGCCGCCGCAGCGTGCCGTAGACCGAGGCGTCGCCGACCTCCTCGAGCCCCCCGGCGCGCAGCCGCCGGACGACGTCGTAGCCGTAGCCGTCCTCCCCGTCCAGCACCGCGAGGACGGCGAGGTCCAGCACCCCCTTGAGCAGTTGCGTGGTGTCCATCGGGGCCCTCCGGCTCGTCGGTGTGGAACGCACAGTACTGCGCATCACGCAGTAGCGGGCAGGCGGCGGTCCGGCGCGTCGTGCCCGAGCCCGGGCGAGGGGCGGCTCAGGCGAACGGCGGGCGGTGGTCCAGCCGCACCGAGAGCCGGCCGGCCCGGCGCCAGGCGCGCGCGACGATGTCCCGGTCGGTGTCGGTCACCAGGTTGCCCATGACCCGGAGGGCGACCGTCATGAGCACCCGGGACCGCATCCCCACCGGGCCGGCGGCCGGCAGGAACCGGGGCACGGTGAGCAGCCCGGCCAGCCGACGGGCGATGGAGAACGCCTCGCCGTAGTGCCGGCGCAGCGTCGTGGGCCAGGCCTGCGACCAGTCGTCGTCGTCGAAGAGGTCGACCACGCTGCGGCCGGTCTCCAGCCCGTAGTCGATGCCCTCGCCGTTGAGCGGGTTCACGCAGCCCGCGGCGTCCCCGACCAGTGCCCAGTTGCGCCCGGCGACGCCGGAGACCGCGCCGCCCATCGGCAGCAGCGCGCTGGCGGGGGCCTGCACGGCGCCGTCGATCTGCCACTCCGCGCGCCGCTGGTCGGTGTAGACCTCCAGCAGGCTGCGCAGCCGCACCTCGGCCGGACGGCGCTCGGTCGCCAGCGTGCCGACCCCGACGTTGACCTCACCGCGCTCGGCGCCCAGCGGGAACACCCAGCCGTAGCCGGACAGCAGCTCCCCCTCGGCCCCACGCAGCTCCAGGTGCGAGCTGATCCACTCGTCGTCGCTGCGACCGGAGCGCACGTAGCCGCGTGCGGCCACCCCGTAGACGGTGTCGCGGTGCCACTCCCGGCCGAGCACCCGGCCCAGCGGCGAGCGGACGCCGTCGGCCACCACCAGCCGGCGGCAGCGGACCGTCGTCGTCGACCCGTCGGGACGGCGGAACACCACCGCACCCACCCGGTCGCCGTCCCGCTCGACGTCCACCGCCCGGGCACCCTCCATCGGGATGGCGCCCGACTCCAGGGCCACCGAGCGGATCCGGGTGTCCAGCTCCGTGCGGGGGACGGCGCCGCCGTGGTCGGGCAGCGCGCCACCGGGCCAGGGCAGCAGCAGCTCCTGGCCGAAGCCGGCCGCCCGGAGCCCCCGGTTGCGGCCGTGCGAGCGCACCCAGTCGCCGAGCCCCAGCCGGTCGAGCTCGGCGATGGCCCGGGGGGTCAGGCCGTCACCGCAGGTCTTGTCCCGGGGGAAGACGGCGGCGTCGGCGAGGACGACGTCGGCACCGGCGCGCGCTGCCCAGGCGGCCGCAGCCGCCCCGGCGGGGCCGGCCCCCACCACGAGCACGTCGGTGGCGGTGGGCTCAGCGGTGTCGGGCACGGCACCCAGTGTCCCCTGGTCCCGTACGGGCCCGCGGCCCTCCTACCGGGGACCCCGCGCGCGCACCTCCTCCACGGCGGCCATGGCCTGCCGCAGCTCGGCCAGCCAGTCGTCGGCGTGCTGGCCGACCAGGCGCACGGCCCAGACCAGCGCCTCGGACCGGGACCGGGCCACGCCGGCGTCGACCAGGGTGTCCAGCACCAGACGCTCGGGCTGGCGCAGTCGGGTCATCACCGGGACCGAGAGCGTGGTGAACAGCTCCCGGACGTCGCCGCAGGTCGCACCCCAGGCGACCGACCGGCCGTAGCGCTCCTGGCCGGCATCGGCGATCGCCATTCGCTGGCTGCGGGTCTGCTCCCGGAAGCGGGCGATCCGCCCCGCGCGGGCGGCCGCCGAGTCGCCCTCACCGGCGTCGGGTTCGGGGACCGACCCGACGACGGTGATCTCGTCCCGGTCGACGACGAGCTCGACCGGGCCGGTGAACCACTCGTCGGGCAGCCGCCCGGCGAACCAGCCGGCGACCTCGGCGCGGTCGACCGGCGGAGCGGTGTCCGCAGCGCGGCCACGGGGGCGGCCACGGCCCGGGAACCCCTCGGACGGGAAACGGTGGTGTGCGTGCACGGTTCCTCCTCGATACGAGCGGACACATGCAATGTAATCCCGTAATCACGTCTCGACGGTCCCGTCGTTGCGCTGACAGCGGACACCGACGACGACCGACCGGCGTCGCGACGTCGTCCTCGGGCACGGGCCCATCCGGCCGTACCCTCGGGAGGACGACGCGGGCCACGGGACGGGCGCGGCGCACGGCGGGAAGGTCACTGTGACGGTGCGGGGGAAGGTCGCGGCCCTGGTCGGCGTGGCGGCGGTCGGCGGGTTCGTCGTCCTGGCCACCACCTACGTCCCACCCAACGAGCGCGGCAGCGTCGCCGCCGGCGTGGAGCGACTGGAGGGCAGCCTGGTCGGCGCGGGGTCCAGCGCCCAGCAGGCGGCGATGCAGGGCTGGACGGCGGGCTACAACGCCCTGCAGCCCGCGGTGACCGTGGCCTACGACCCGGTCGGATCCGGCGGCGGGCGCGAGCAGTTCCTCGCCGGCGGCGTCGACTTCGCCGGCTCGGACGCCGCGCTCGACGACGAGGAACTGGCCCAGGCCGCAGAACGGTGCGGCCCGGCCGGGGTCTTCGAGCTGCCCAACTACATCTCGCCGATCGCCGTCGCCTTCAACCTCCCCGGCATCGAGCAGCTCAACCTCTCCCCGGCGACGGTGGCCGGGATCTTCGACCGGCAGATCACCACCTGGGACGACCCGGCCATCGCCGCCGACAACCCCGGCCTGGAGCTGCCCGACCTGCAGATCACGCCGGTCAACCGCAGCGACGAGTCCGGTACCACGGAGAACTTCGTCGACTTCCTGGCCGCCGCGGGCGGCGAGGCATGGCCGTACGAGCCCAGCGGCAACTGGCCGGTGGCCGGAGGCGAGGCCGCACAGGGCAACTCCGGCGTCGTGGCCGCCGTCCGGAGCGGGCAGGGCACGATCGGCTACGCGGATCTGTCGCAGGCCGGCGACCTCGGGATCGCCGCCATCGGTGTGGGCGGCGAGTTCGTCTCCCCGTCGGCCGAAGCCGCCGCAGCCGTCGTGGAGAACTCACCACGCGTCGAGGGACGCGGAGCGCACGACCACGTCATCGAGGTCAACCGGGACACGACCGGATCGGGCGAGTACCCGATCGTGCTGGTCAGTTACCACATCGGCTGCGTGGAGTACGAGGACCCGCAGGTCAGCGAGCTGCTCACCGCGTTCATGACCTACGTCGTCAGCGAGGAGGGGCAGCAGGCCGCGGCGGCGGTGGCGGGGTCCGCACCGATCTCCGACGGGCTGCGGGCGCAGGCGCTGGCTGCCATCGACGCGGTCCGCACCGCCTGACCACGGGCATGGACTCCCGCCGCATGGCCCACGACCCGCCCGAGCGGCTGCCGACCCTGCGGTTCCGCCGTCCCGCCGAAGCGCCACCGCCGCGCGTGGGACGCCCGCCGTCCGATGCCGACCGGTCCGGCCCGCCAGCGGAGGGGGCCGGCTGGTACCCGCCGGCACCGGACGAGGACCCCCGCCCCCGGCGGCCATGGCGGAGCCGCCCCGTCGACGAGCGACCGCCGGCGCCGGAGCAGCAGCCCCGGAGCTCGTGGCGGCGGGACCGGACCGACCGTCGACGCCGCGGTGTCCTACGCAGCCTCGGTCGGCTCCTGGCCGTGGTCTTCGTCGTCCAGGCGCTGGTGATGGTGGCGCTGCGATGGGTGGACCCGCCCACGACGGCGTTCATGGCCGCCAACCCGGCCGGCTCGATCCAGCAGTCCGTGCCGGTCGAGCACGTCTCCCGGAACTTCCTCGCCGCGGTCATCGCCCACGAGGACGCCCCGCTCCCCTACCGCTCGGGCGCCTTCGAGTGGGATTCGCTGTTCGCCCGCGCACAGGCCCACCTGCGCGGCGAGGACGACCCGTCCGGCTCGACCATCCCGCAGCAGGTGGCCAAGAACCTGTTCCTCAACCAGGAGCTGAGCGCCTGGCGCAAGGCGGTGGAGGCCGGCCTGGCCGCGGAGCTGGCCCTGGTCGTCGAGGACCGGCGGATGCTCGAGCTCTACGTCAACCACGCCCAGTTCGGCCCCACGCTGTACGGCGTCTGCGCGGCCAGCTGGTACTACTTCGACACCCCGCCGGACACCCTGTACCCCGAGCAGGCGATCCAGCTGGCCGGCCTGCTCCCCTCCCCCGGGCACGTCCGCCGCGCCCCCGGCGGCGGGCTCGACTTCCAGGTGGAGGACGGCCTGGGCTGGCTGTCCCGCTCGCACGTGCTCAACGCCCAGGCCCGGTTGCCGCGCCACCTCGACCAGCTGGGCTTCCAGCCGGTCGAGGACGTCGGCATCACCGGGCTCGCCGCCGACGAACCGGACTCCGGCGACGACTGCAGCGAGCGCCCTCAGGAGGTCGCCGACCTGATCGCCGCGGAGGGCACGGCCTGACGGACGGCGTCACGAGACCGTCACGTTCGCCCGGCCGCCCGCGGGGAACCACTCGGGGACGACTCCGAGGAGGCCTTCGTGAAGCGGAACGGAACGAGCCCACGCACGCTCGTCGTGGTGCTCCTCAGTGCCCTCGCACTGCTGGGCGGCGCACTGCCGGCCCAGGCGACGGGCGGCCCGTACTGCGGCATCCGCTGGGGCTCGTTGCCCGAGAGCCAGCCACCCACGGCTCCCTGGGGCACGGTCGCGGACGTCCGCACCGGGCAGCACCTGTGCTTCGACCGGCTGGTGATCGACCTGCAGGACGCCGACGGGTCGGCCGGCCACTTCGTCCGGTACGTCGACCAGGTGGGCGCCCAGGGTTCCGGGACGCCCGTCCCCGTCCGGGGTGGTGCGGTGCTGCAGGTGGTCGTCCAGGCACCCGCGTACGACGACGCCCGCGACCCGACCTACCAGCCGGCCGATCCGACCGAGGTGGTCGACGTCCGTGGCGCTCGCACGCTGCGCCAGGTCGCCTGGGCAGGCTCCTTCGAGGGGCAGACGTCGCTGGCTGTCGGCACGCGGGCCCGACTGCCCTTCCGCGTCTTCGTGCTCGCCGGTGCGCCCGGACAGGCCGACGGGGCCCGCATGGTGGTGGACGTGGCCCACCACTGGTGAGGCCCTGCGGAGCCGACCCGGCCGGTCAGCTCGGTGGCGGCGCGTCACCCTCGTCGGGCTCGCGCTCCTTCAGCCGCAGCAGCCAGGCCGTGCACCCGAGCAGGACGACCAGCACGCCGAGGACGCCGATCTCGGTGATCCGGTCGTCGAACTCCGCGCCCTTGCCCAGGACACCGCCGCCTCGACCGACAGCACGACGATCTCCTTGATCGAGGCGATGATCCCGACCAGCAGGAACGGCTCGGCGACCAGCTCACGGCGCTCCACGGTGATCCGCACCGCGAACAGCAGCTCGACGATGATGAAGACGAGCAGCAGCACGTCGAGCAGCTCGAGCACCGGGGCCTGGGAGAGGTCACCGATCATCCCCCAGGTCGTCTTGCCGGCCACGACCAGCAGCACGAGCGCGCTGACCACCAGGAACAGCGCGATCCCTGCATAGACGACGTTCTCGCCCACCTCGAGCGCGCGGGTGCCGAATCGGCCGAGCCCGGGTCGTTCCTGCTGTCCGGGGTCGCGCCGGGCCCGCTGGGTCGCCATCGGAAGATCATCGCCGACCGCGGCCCCTCCCGCGCCGGCCGCCAGCGAGGATCCCCCGCGCGGGTCAGGTCCCGGCACCGTCCGCCGAGGAGGTCGGTCGCGGACGACCGGACCTGCCCACAGCGACGCCCCGACGCCGGCCGGCCACGGCACACCGCCGGTTCGACAGCATCCACCAGGCGACCCGCCGGAATTCGGTGGTTGTGGTGGGCCTACTCATCTGGTAGCGGATCGGCGTGTCCGAGGACGCTGCAGGTGGCTCACACCACACCTGGAGGTCACCGTGGACCACTCCCGATCCCGCTCCGCCGTCCTCGCCGTCGTCGTCGCCCTCAGCACCCTGCTGGGGCTCGCCGGCCCGGCCGCCGCTGCGCCGTACTGCGGCATCACCTGGGGCTCACTGGCCAAGACGGCCGACGCCCCTGACACCGAGTCCCTGAACGACGTGCGGGTCGGCCGGCACGCCTGCTTCGACCGGCTGGTCGTCGACGTCGGCGGCCAGGACGCCTGGTTCGACTCCTACGACGTGCGCTACGTGCCGCACGTCACGGCCGAGGGCACCGGCGACGTGGTCCCGCTCCGCGGCGGGGCCGCCCTGCAGGTCACGGTCCGGGCCCCCGCACACGACGCGCACGGCAACGCGACCTTCTCCCCGGTCGACCGGCGCGAGGTGGTGGACGTGTCCTCGTTCAGCACGTTCCGACAGGTCGCCTGGGCCGGGTCGTTCGAGGGTCAGAGCACGCTCGGGCTGGGCGTCCGCGCCCGGCTGCCCTTCCGGGTCCTCACCCTGGCGGGCACACCGAACAGCGACCACACCCCCCGGCTCGTGATCGACGTGGCACACCGTTGGTGACCGCGGGACCTCGTGTCCCCGCGGACGCCGGGTGGGTCTCCCACCCGGCGTCCGCAGCCGTCCCGGCCTGCGCCCCGATCGGTCAGGAGGCGGCGGGCCGCCCACCCCAGCCGTCGCCGTCCTGCGGACGACGTGGCGGCTCGATGGCCAGCGGCGCCCGGCGCAGGGTGTCCAGCAGCTCGGCCCCCGGCTCCCGGGCCGGGACGTCGCCCATCAGCTCGGCCGGGCTGTCCGGGACCTGGTCGGCCGGGTCGAAGCTGCGCGGCACCTTCTTGAGGTGCCGGCCCATCGACCGGCCCAGCCACAGCACCGCGATCAGCAGCACGACGATGAGCAACAGACCGAACGGACCGCCCTTGCCGACGTCCTCCGGCACCGGCTGCTGCTGGACGGCGAGCAGGGTGAGTGCAGTGGTCACGAGACACGCTCCGAGGTGCGGACGCCGGCGAACAGGTCGTCCTCCGGGACAGGGACATCGACCAGCGACCGCGCCAGCTCGTAGTCCTCGGTCGGCCAGGTGCGGGTCTGCAGGTCCAGCGGGACCGAGAACCAGCGGCCGGTGGGGTCGATCTGGGTGGCGTGGGCGATCAGTGCGGCGTCCCGCACCGGGAAGTACTCGGCACAGGGCACCCGGGTGGTCACCCGGTGGGAGATGTCGTTGGCCGGGTCCCACTTCGCCAGCCACTCGGTGTACGGCGACTCGGCCCCCTCGGCCAGCATCGCCTCGTGCAGCGCCTTCGCCCGGGGCAGCGTGAAGCCCATGTGGTAGTAGAGCTTGCTCGGCTGCCAGGGCTCCCCGAGGTCGGGGTAGCGGTCCGGGTCTCCTGCTGCCTCGAAGGCGTGCACCGAGATGTCGTGGGTCTTGATGTGGTCGGGGTGCGGGTAGCCACCCCGCTCGTCGTAGGTGAGCACCACCTGCGGCCGGAACCGCCGGATCAGCTCGACCAGGGGCGCGGCGGCCTCCTCGACCGGCGCCAGGGCGAAGCAGCCCTCCGGGAGCGGCGGCAGCGGGTCACCCTCGGGCAGCCCGGAGTCGACGAAGCCGAGGAACTCCTGCTCGACACCGAGGACCTCCCGAGCCCGGGCCATCTCCTCGCTGCGGATCTCGGCCATCCGCTCCCACACCTCGGGGCGGTCCATCGCCGGGTTCAGCACCGACCCGCGCTCCCCGCCGGTGCAGGTCGCCACCATCACGCGGGCGCCCTCGGCGACGTACTTGGCCATGGTCGCGGCGCCCTTGCTCGACTCGTCGTCGGGGTGGGCGTGCACCGCGAGCAGGCGCAACTGGTCCGGTTCGGTCACGTGTGCTGCTCCTCGCTCCGCTCGTCGAACCCGTGCCCGACGGTGCCCTGCTCCGTGCGCGACACGGACGCCCGGTCGCGACCACCATTGTCCCCCCGGCCGACGGGTCGTGGCACGCACCCCGGCGACTCCTGGTGTGCCCCGCGCCACTCCGGCGGGCTCCGGGGCCGGGAGGTCATCCCGGCCGGAACCGTTCCGTAGACGGCTGCACGGGGCCGGGCTCCGGTGTTACGTTGCTCGGATTGACCACCGGTGACCTGCGAGCGCAGCGGGTCGCGACGACGAGCACCGGGAGCGACTGTGGCCACCCCCACTGACGAGCAGGACCAGGGCGTCTGGCTGACGCAGGAGGCCCACGACCGGCTGCGAGCCGAGCTCGAGCAGCTGGTGGCGAGCCGCCCGGCCATGGCCAAGGAGATCAACGACCGCCGCGAGGAGGGTGACCTCAAGGAGAACGGCGGCTACCACGCGGCCCGCGAGGAACAGGGCAAGGCCGAGGGCCGGATCCGCCAGCTCACCGACCTGCTGCGCAAGGCCCGGGTCGGGCAGCCGCCGACGACGGCCACCAACGCCGCCGTCGGCACGGTCATCACCATCGCCTTCGACGGCGACGAGGACGACACCGAGCGGTTCCTGCTGGGTTCGCGGGAGATCGCCGGCACCACCGACCTGACCGTCTACTCCCCCGAGTCCGCGCTGGGTTCGGCGATCGTGGGCGCGGCGCCGGGCTCGACGGTCACCTACCAGGCCCCGAACGGCAAGGACATCTCCGTGAAGGTCCTGGCCGTCGAGCCGTTCATCCCCTGACCTGCCGGTCAGGGCAGTGACGAGCGCGATGGACGAGGCCGGCACCGTGGACGGCGGGCGGGCGCGTTCCCGGCGGGCGGAGAACACCACCTTCGTCTGCGGGCACTGCCAGACCCTGGTGCCGGCGAACACCGACGGGCACTACCGCAACCACTGCCCGTGGTGCCTGTGGTCGTTGCACGTCGACGACCTGCCGGGTGACCGGGCCAGCGAGTGCCGGCAACTGATGGAGCCCATCGGCCTGGTCGAGAAGTCGGGCAAGGGCTGGCAGGTGGTGCACCGCTGCACCGCCTGCGGCCACCGCCAGCCCAACCGCCTGGTCCGGGACGGCGCCGCCCCCGACGACCTCGACCTGGTGCTCGCCCTCCCCTGGCTCTGAACCGGCCGCCATCCGCCGCGTTCGCCGCATTGCACGCTCTTCCTCTGCTCTGCACGTGCTGCAGCACGTGCGGAGCGGAAGGAACGCGTGCAGAGCGACGTCCGCCACCTGACCGGCGGGCCCCGAGCCCGCCTGGCGCAGGGGCAGCACGCAGGACGCCCCCGTGGACGTGGTCCGCGGGGGCGTCCTGCGTGTCGGGGTCAGGCGACGGGCGTCAGCCCCCGGCGGCGCAGCAGCGGCCCGGTGTCGGCGGCCCGGCCGCGGACGGCGGCGAAGGCGCCCAGCGGGTCGACCGAGCCACCGCGGGAGAGCAGCTCACCGCGGAAGACGTCGCCGTTCTCCCGGCGCAGCCCACCGTTCTCCTTGAACCACTCCACGGTGTCGGCGTCCAGCACCTCCGACCAGATGTAGGAGTAGTAGCCGGCCGAGTAGCCGCCGGCGAAGACGTGCTGGAAGTACGTCGTCCGGTACCGGGGCGGCACCAGGTCGAAGGCGACACCGGCGTCGGCCAGCGCCTGCGCCTCGAAGGCCTGCGCGTCGGCGACCTCGGTGTCCGGCCCGATCCGGTGCCAGGCCTGGTCGAGCAGCGTGGCCCCCAGGTACTCGACGGTCGCGAACCCCTCGCCCCACAGGGCCGCGGCCTCGAGCGCGTCGACCGTCTCCTGCGCCAGCGGCTCCCCGGTCTCGACGTGCTTGGCGTAGTGCGCCAGCACCTCTGGCCACAGCGCCCACATCTCGTTGACCTGGCTGGGGAACTCCACGAAGTCGCGCGGCACGCTGGTACCGCTGAACCGCGGGTACGTCACCGCCGAGGAGAGCCCGTGCAGCGCGTGCCCGAACTCGTGGAAGAGCGTCGTCACCTCGTCGAGGGTCAGCAACGTCGGCTGCCCGGCCGCGGCCCGGGTGACGTTGAGGCAGTTGAAGACCACCGGCCGGGTGTCCAGCAGGCCCGACTGGCTGACGAACGAGCTCATCCAGGCCCCGCCGCGCTTGCCCTCCCGGGCGAAGAAGTCACCCAGGTAGAGCCCGATCGGCTGCTCGTCGGCGAAGACCTCCCAGACCCGGACGTCGGGGTGGTAGCCCTGCAGGTCCGGGCGCGGGGTGAAGGTGAGGCCGTAGAGCAGCTCGGCGGCGCGGAACACCCCGTCGACCAGCACCCGGTCCAGCTCGAACCACGGCCGTAGCGCGGCGCTGTCCACGGCGTAACGCTCGGCCCGCACCCGCTCGGAGTAGAACGACCAGTCCCAGGCGGCCAGCTCGACCCCGTCGGCGGTGGCCACCTCGGCGAGCACCTCGGCCTCGGCCTTCGCGTTGGCCATCGCCGGCGGGACCAGTGCGGCCAGCAGCTCGTCGACCGCGCCGGACGTGCGGGCGGTCTGGTCGGCGGCGATCAGGTCGGCGTGGGTGTCGAAGCCCAGCAGCTGCGCCCGGACGGCGCGCAGGTGCGCCATCTCCACCGCGATCGGGCCGTTGTCGTGCTCCCCGGCCGAGGCCCGGGTCAGCGACGCCTCGTGCAGCCGGCGGCGCAGTTCCCGGTTGCGCAGCTTGGCCATCGCGGGCTGGCCGCTGGGCAGCACCAGGGTGAGCAGGTACCCGCCCTCGTGGCCGCGCTCGGCGGCCGCACCGGCGGCAGCCTGCACCTCGGCGGGGCTCAGCCCGTCCAGCTCGGTCTCGTCGGTGACCAGCACCGCCGCCGCCTCGGTGGCCACCACCAGGTTCTGCCCGAAGGTCGTGGAGAGCTCGGACAGCCGCTGGTTGAGCTCACGGAGCTGCTCGCGCCCGGCGTCGTCCAGCCCGGCACCGGCGAGGACGAAGTCCAGGTGGTAGCGCTCGACCAGGCGCAGCGACTCGGCGTCCAGGCCCGCTTCGTGCCGGGCGGAGTGCACGGCGTCGATCCGGGCGAACAGCGCCGGGTCCAGGCGCAGCGCGTCGGAGTGCGCCGCCGAGAGCGGGGCGACCTCCCGCTCGATCTCCCGCAGCCGGTCGCTGGACATCGACGAGGACAGGTTCCAGAACACCGCCTCCGCCCGGCCGAGCAGCTGGCCGGAGCGCTCGAGGGCCACGACGGTGTTCTCGAACGTCGGCTCGGCCGGGTCGGCCAGCAGGGCGGCGACCTCGGCCCGCTGCTCGGCCATCCCGGCCAGCAGCGCCTCCCGGCAGTGCTCCAGCGAGATGTCGGCGAACGGGGGCAGCTCGTAGGGCAGCGCCGACGGGGCGGCCAGCGGGTTCGACGCGGACAGGGACGCGGAGTCCGGCGAGGGAGCCGGTGCAGTGGTGCTCATCCCGCTCATCTTCACCCCCACGCCCGGCCGGCCGTCACCCGCGGCCTCGCGGCAGCGTCCCGCCGCGAGCCTGCGAGTGGCGGGGGCAGAGAGGCCACGGCCTCAGCGGCTGGCGGTGCGCAGGTACGCCCGGACCGCCAGCGGCACGAAGACCACCAGGATCACGACGGTCCACAGCACCGTGTAGAGCGCCGGGTTCTGCAGCGACCAGACGTCGGGGACCGGGGCCCCGGCGGGGACGTTGCCGAACAGCTCCCGGGCCGCCTGGACGACGGTGGAGACCGGGTTCCACTCGGCGAAGGCCCGCAGCGGCGCCGGGAAGCTCTCCAGCGGGACGAAGGCGTTGGAGGCGAAGGTCAACGGGAAGATCACGATGAAGCTCGCGTTGTTGACCACCTCCGGGGTGCGGACCAGCAGGCCGACCAGCGCCATCAGCCAGGAGATGGCGAAGGCGAAGACCAGCAGCACCAGGAACCCGCCGATCGCCTCCGCGATCGAGGAGTTGATCCGCCAGCCCACGGCGTACCCGGTCAGCGCCATCACCGTGATCGAGATGACGTTGAGCCCCAGGTCGGCGACGGTGCGGCCGATCAGCACCGCCGACCGCGACATCGGCAGGGACCGGAACCGGTCGATCAGCCCCTTCTGCAGGTCCTCCGCGATGCTCGCCCCGGTGACGGTGGAGCCGAAGACCACCGTCTGGGCGAAGATCCCCGGCAGCAGGAACTCGGCGTAGCTGATGCCCGGCGGCAGGTTGATGGCGCCACCGAAGATGTAGCGGAACAGCACCACGAACATGATCGGCGACAGGGTCGCGAAGACGATCAGGTCGGGCACCCGCTTGACCTTGATCAGGTTCCGCTTGGTGATGACGACGCTGTCGGAGACGGCCTCGGCCAGCGTGCTGCTCATGACTGCGCTCCTGCACTGACGGTGGCCGAGGGCTCGGCGTCGGTGGCGGTGTCGGCGTCCTCTGCGGAGCGTCCGGTGAGGGTGAGGAAGACGTCGTCCAGGTCGGGCCGGCGCAGGCCGATGTCGAGCACCTGCGCGCTGGTGCCCGTCAGCCGGCGCAGCGCCTCGGCCAGCGTGTCGGTGCCGCCGGTGACCGGGACCGACAGCCGCCGGGTCTGCCGGTCGGCGTGCAGCTCGCCGTGGGAGAGCGGGCGCAGGGCGTCGGTCACCACCGCGAGCTGCTCGACGGTGCCCACGGTGAGCTCCAGCCGTTCGCCGCCCACCTGGGCCTTCAGCTCGTCGGCGGTGCCCCGGGCGATCACCTTGCCGCGGTCGATGACCACCATCCGGTCGGCCAGCCGGTCGGCCTCCTCCAGGTACTGGGTGGTGAGCAGGATCGTCGTCCCGTCGCTGACCAGGTCGGCGATGAACTCCCACATCCCCAGCCGGCTGCGCGGGTCGAGGCCGGTGGTCGGCTCGTCGAGGAACAGCACCCGGGGCCGGGCGATGAGCGAGGCGGCGATGTCCAGCCGACGGCGCATGCCGCCGGAGTACGTCTTCGCCGGGCGGTTCGCCGCGTCCGCGAGGTCGAAGCGCTCCAGCAGCTGGCCGGCGCGCGACCTGGCCTCGCGCTTGCCCAGCCGGTACAGCCGCCCGACCATCTCCAGGTTCTCGTGCCCGGTCAGGTACTCGTCGACCGCGGCGTACTGGCCGGTCAGCCCGATCGTGGCGCGCACCTGGTCGGCCTGGGTGGCCACGTCGAGCCCGGCCACCTCCGCCCGCCCGGCATCGGGCTGCAAGAGCGTGCTCAGGATCCGGACGACGGTGGTCTTGCCGGCGCCGTTGGGCCCCAGCAGCCCGAGGACGGTGCCCTCGGACACGGTGAGGTCGACCCCACCGAGCGCGGTGTTCTCCCCGAAGCGCTTCACGAGCCCCTCGACGACGACGGCATCGGTCATGCCGCGCACGCTAGGCCCGCCCACCGACGGTTCTCACTGTCTTTTCCGGGCACCAGGCGGGTCCGTTCCATGAACACTCCTCCGACGACGCGTGGTCCGTCCGGCCGTCGCGGTGCGACGGCTCAGGGGTGCAGACCCGCCCCGCCCGGAGAACTCATCGGGCCGCGCCGGTCAGTCGACGCGAGGGGCGTACCCGGCCGCGGACAGCGCGGCCAGCACGTGCTCGGCGTGGTCGGGGCCGCGGGTCTCCAGGTGCACGCCGACCTCCACCTCGCCCAGCACCAGGCGCGGCGTCAACCGCTCGTGCTCGACGGAGAGCACGTTGGCGGCCAGCCCGGCCAGCTCCCGCAGCAGCCCGGCGAGCGAGCCGGGCCGGTCGGGCACCTGCACCCGCAGCGACAGGTAGCGGCCGGCGGCGGCCATGCCGTGCTGGACGACCTTCATCATCAGCACCGGGTCGATGTTGCCGCCGGAGACCACCGCCACGACCGGTGGTGCGAACGCGGCGGGGTCGGCCAGCAGCGCGGCGACCGCGGCGACCCCGGCCGGCTCGACCACCAGCTTGGCGCGCTCCAGACAGAACAGCAGCGCCCGGGAGAGGTCGCCCTCGCTGACCGTCACGACGTCGTCGACCAGGCCGGAGACGTGCGCCAGGGTGAGGTCACCGGGGGCGGCGACGGCGATGCCGTCGGCCATCGTCGCCATGCTGGTCAGCGGCACCGGCCGACCGGCGGCCAGCGAGGCGGGGAAGGCGGCTGCCGTCGCCGCCTGGACCGCGACCACCCGGACGTCGGGACGGCGGGCCTTCACGGCGGCGGCGATCCCGGACACCAGCCCGCCGCCGCCGGTGCAGACGACCACCGTGGCCACGTCCGGGCACTGCTCGAGCACCTCCAGGCCCACGGTGCCCTGCCCGGCGATGACGTCGGGGTGGTCGAAGGGGTGGATGAACACCGAGCCGGTCCGGTCGGCGTACTCGACCGCCGAGAGGATCGCCTCGGTGAGGGTCTCCCCGCCGAGCCGGGCGTCCGCGCCGTAGCCGCGGGTGGCGGCGACCTTGGGCAGCGGGGCGCTCTCCGGCATGAACACCGTCGCGGCCGCACCCAGCTCGCGGGCGGCCAGCGCGACGCCCTGGGCGTGGTTGCCGGCGCTGGCCGCGACCACGCCCCGGGCGCGCTCGGCGTCGCTGAGCCGGGCGATCCGGGTGTAGGCGCCGCGGATCTTGAACGAGCCGGTGCGCTGCAGGTTCTCGCACTTGAGCCACGCGGGCCCGCCGACCCGCTCCGCCAGCGCGCGGGAGTGCTCCAGCGGCGTCCGGCGCACCACGCCGTCCAGCAACCGCGCGGCCGACTCGACGTCGGCACCGCTGACCAGGGGCACTGCACCGGGGACGGACACGCCGCCGATCCTCGCAGTCCGCGGATGCGCGGTGTGACGGACACCCGGGTGTCACAGGTCCGTCGTACCGTGGTCGAGGTGACGGACGCCGCACTGACGGGGACCACCCAGTCCCCCACCCCTCCCGCTCCCACCACTCTCGGCGAGCTCCGCGCCAGCGGAGCCGCCCCCCGGCCGGTCAAGGCCGAGATCCGCCAGAACCTCCTCGCCCGGCTGGCCGCCGGCGAGCCCACGCTGCCCGGCATCGTCGGCTTCGAGGACACCGTCGTGCCCGAGGTCGAGCGGGCGCTCATCGCCGGGCACGACCTGGTGCTGCTCGGCGAACGCGGCCAGGGCAAGACCCGGCTGATCCGCACCCTGGTCGGCCTGCTCGACGAGTGGACCCCGGTGCTGGTCGGCAGCGAGCTCAACGAGCACCCGCTGCAGCCGATCAGCGTCTGGGGGCACCGTCAGGTCGCCGAGCACGGCGACGCGACCCCGGTCGGCTGGCTGCACCGCAGCGAGCGGTTCGGCGAGAAGCTGGCCACCCCCGACACCAGCGTCGGCGACCTGATCGGCGACGTCGACCCGATCAAGGTCGCCGAGGGCCGCACCCTGGGCGACCCGGAGACGGTCCACTACGGGTTGGTGCCGCGCACCAACCGCGGCATCTTCAGCGTCAACGAGCTGCCCGACCTGGCCGAGCGGATCCAGGTCGCGCTGCTCAACGTGCTGGAGGAGCGGGACATCCAGATCCGCGGGTACCGGGTGCGGCTGCCGCTGGACCTGCTGCTGGTGGCCAGCGCCAACCCCGAGGACTACACCAACCGCGGCCGGATCATCACCCCGCTGAAGGACCGCTTCGGTGCCGAGGTGCGCACCCACTACCCGATCGAGCTCGCCGACGAGGTGCGCCTGCTGGAGCAGGAGGCCCAGACGACCTGGCTGGGCGGGAGCGGCGAGCTCGGCACCCCGCTGGTGCCGCAGCACCTGGTGGAGATCGTCGCCCGGTTCACCCGGCTGGTCCGCGAGTCCAGCCACGTCGACCAGCGCTCCGGGGTCAGCGCCCGGTTCGCCATCGCCGGGCTGGAGACGGTGGCCGCCTCCGCGGTGCGCCGGGCCGCCGTCGCCGGGGAGAGCCGGCCGGTGGCGCGGGTGGTCGACCTGCCCAGCATCGTCCCGGCCAGCCGCGGGAAGGTGGAGTTCGCCGACTCCGGCAGCGACGCCGACGACGACCGCGACCTGGAGGTGCTCGAGCACCTGCTGCGCCAGGCGACCGCGCAGACCTTCCGGGCCCGCTGCGGCGGCCTGGACCTCACCGGTCTGCAGGAGCACTTCACCGGCGGGGACACCGTGGAGTCCGGTGACCTGGTGCCGGCCGCCGTCCTGCTCGGGCAGCTGGGCACCATCCCGCACCTGGCCCAGCTGCTCGGCCGGCTCGGGGTGCCCGAGGGCGAGCAGTCCGCCGAGCAGGCCGCCGCCGCCGTCGAGTTCGCGCTGGAGGGGCTGTGGCTGACCCGCCGGCTGGCCAAGGACACCGACGGCTCGCGCACGGTCTACGGAGCCTGAGATGCCGCAGCGACGGCACGGCGGCTACCGGTACGGGAAGTGGCGGGGCGGGCCCGACCCCCTGGCGCCGCCCTACGACGTGGCGTCCGCGGTCGACGAGATCGGCGACCAGGTGCTGGCCGGCAGCGGCGTGCGGGAGGCGATGCGCGACCTGCTGCGCCGCGGTGTCGACGGTCGGCGCGGCCTGGACCAGCTGCGCCGCACCGTCCGGGACCGGCTGCGCCAGGCCCGCGAGGCCGGTCGACTGGACGGCACGCTGGAGCAGGTCCGGGAACTGCTGGACCGGGCGGTCGAGGCCGAGCGGACGGCGCTGTTCCCCGACCCCGACGACGCCGCCCGGCTGGCCGAGGCCGAGCTCGACACGCTGCCGGAGGACACCGCCGGGGCCGTCCGCGCGCTGAAGGACCACGCCTGGCGCTCGCCCGAGGCCGCCCAGGCCTACCGGGAGATCGAGGAGCTGCTGCGGCAGGAGGTGCTGGACAGCTCGTTCCAGGGGATGAAGCAGGCCCTGCAGCAGATGCAGGACGGCGACGGCGCGGCGATGCAGGCGGTCAAGGACATGGTCGCCGACCTGTCCGCGCTGGTCGATGCGCACAACCGGGGCGAGGACACCGACCAGCAGTTCGCCGACTTCATGGACCGGCACGGGCAGTTCTTCCCCGACGACCCGCAGTCGGTGGAGGAGCTGATCGACTCCCTCGCCCGCCGGGCGGCCGCCCAGGAGCGGATGATGGCCGGGCTGTCGGCCGAGCAGCGGGCCGAGCTGCAGGACCTGATGGGCCAGGCGATGGGCGACCTCGGGCTGCAGAGCGAGATGGCGCACCTGTCCGATGCGCTGCGGCAGGCCCGGCCGGACCTGCCGTGGGGCCAGCGCGGCCCGGTGCCCGACGGGGACCAACCGCTGGGGCTGGGCGACGCGACGACCGCCGTCGCCGAGCTCGCCGACCTGGAGGCGCTGTCCCAGCAGCTGTCCCAGGGCTACGCCGGCGCCTCGCTGGCCGACGTGGACGAGGAGCTGCTGGAGCAGGCGCTGGGCCGCTCGGCCGTCGACGACCTCGCGGCGTTGCGTCGGCTGGAGCGGGAGCTCGAGCGGCAGGGCTGGCTCGACCGCTCGGAGGGGGCGCTGCAGCTCTCCCCCAAGGCGGTGCGCCGGCTGGGTGCCACGGCCCTGCGCCGGGTGTTCGCGAAACTGTCGGCCACCGGTCGCGGGGAGCACGACGTCGCCGACGCCGGCGCCGCCGGGGAGCTGACCGGGGCCTCGCGGGAGTGGCGGTTCGGCGACGAGCAGCCGCTGGACGTCGTCCGCACGGTGCGCAACGCGGTGCTGCGCAGCGCCGGCAGCCCCCGCGAGGAGGGCCAGCGCCGGGTGCAGATCGCCGTCGAGGACTTCGAGGTGGTGGAGACCGAACGGCGCACGGGGGCCGCGGTGGCCCTGCTGGTCGACCTGTCCTACTCGATGGCGCTGCGCGGCACCTGGGGTGCGGCGAAGTCGACGGCGATGGCCCTGCACTCGCTGGTGACCACCCAGTTCCCGCAGGACGCCATCGAGATCATCGGCTTCTCCTCCACCGCCCAGGTGCTCCGCCCGGAGACGCTGGCCGAGCTGTCGGTGGACACCCTGCAGGGCACCAACCTGCAGCACGGCCTGATGCTGGCCCGCCGCTTCCTGGCCCGGCACCGGGACGCCGAGCCGGTGGTGCTGGTGGTCACCGACGGGGAGCCGACCGCCCACCTGGAGGACGACGGGACGCCGTACTTCTGCTGGCCGCCGATGCCCGAGACGATCGCCCGCACGGTGGCCGAGGTGGAGCGGGTGGCCCGCACCGGCGCGACGCTCAACGTCTTCGCCCTGGACCCCGAGCCCGGGCTGGTGGAGTTCGTGCACGACATCACCGCGCGGGCCGGCGGCCGGGTGTTCCAGCCCGACAGCGAGCGACTCGGCGAGTACGTCGTCGCCGACTACCTGCGCACGCGCCGCGGTCGTCGCGGCCGGTGACGGAGGGTGATCAGGCGACTGCTCCTGCTGCACCCTCGTGGGGGGCAGCAGGAGGGGTCTGATCAGGTCAGTCGTCGCACAGGACCGGCTCCGGCGACGGGACCGCCCAGGATCGAGGAGACTGTTGTCGTGACCACCGAGGCGGAGTCCGGGACGATCACCATCGAGCAGGTCGACGCGGCGGCGACCTACCCGCTGCGCGCCCAGGAGCTGCGCCAGGGCCGACCGGTCGAGATCGACGAGGACGACGCTCCGTACACGCTGCACCTGGCCGCCCGGATCAACGGGGACGAGGTGGTCGGCGTGGTCCGCTTCCACCCGCGCGACTGCCCCTGGCGGGAGGGCGAGGGCTCCTGGCAGCTGCGGGGCATGGCCACCGACCCGCGGGTTCGGGGGCTCGGCGCGGGCCGGGCGCTGGTCGCCGCGGGCCTGGCCCGGGTGGCTGCCTGCGGCGGGCAGCTGGTCTGGTGCGACGCCCGGGCGTCCGCCGTCGGCTTCTACGAGCGCCTGGGCTTCCAGATCGTCACCGACGAGTACGACCTGCGGCCGGTGGGCGGGCACCGCGGCATGCTGATCGAGCTGCCGATCAGGTGACCGGGTGGGCTCCGCTGGAGCTGACCCCCGGGATCTGTCCGGACCGGAAGGCGTTGACGAAGAGCCGGTGGTCGGCGCGGGTGCGCTCGGCGTAGGAGTGCGCGAAGTCGATCAGGTCGGCGATGAACTCCTCGCGCCGGTCACCGATCATCTCGGTGATCGCGTCCTCGGTCTGGAAGTCGACCAGTTCGTGGTCGCTGTCGGCGTCCCCGACGCAGTGCATCTTGGCCGTGGCCCGCCCCAGCTGGGCGACCACGGGCAGGATCTCCTCCGGCTCGGTCAGGTCGTCCCAGTCCAGGTCCAGCTCGTAGGGCGAGAGCTCGGCGACCACGTAGCCCACGCCGTCCATCTCGGTGTGCCCGAGGAAGGCCGAGGCGTAGGACTGCAGCGCCCGCTGGCTCATCGCCGTCCGGTGCCCCTCGTGCTCGAAGTGCCGGCGGATCTCCGGGTCGGTCACCACCCGGCTGGGCGCCGGCACGTTGCCCTGCTTCATCGACAGGACGACGTCGTTCTCCAGCGCCTGGTCGTACCCCTCGATCAGCACGTTGTAGGCCGGCAACCCGGCGCTGCCGATGCCGAAGCCACCGGTGGCGACGACGTCCTTCACGTCGTAGGTCACCTCCCGGCGGCGCTTGCCGGGCGGGAGCGTCTCCCGGTACCGCTCCACGGCGGCCAGCACCCGGTCCCGCTCGTCGTCGTCCAGCCGGCGGGTGCGCGGACGGTCCGCGAAGCGGCGCTGGTGCGCCTCGATCACCGTCATCCGCTCCAGCAGCGCGATCCGGGTGTGCTCGGTGGTCTCCAGCACGAGCTCGTGCACCGCACCCTCGGTGTTCTCCCGGCGGAGAGCGAAGGAGCGGTCGTCGTCGGCGGCGACGAAGGCGTGCACCTGGTCCAGGTAGGACTCCAGGTAGCGGCGCAGCACGGCGTCGATCACGTCGTCGCCGAGCGCCTTGCGCCAGGCGAGGAGGGCGAAGCTGGCGGCGAACCGGCGCAGGTCCCAGCTGACGTGGCCCAGATAGGCCTCGTCGAAGTCGTTGACGTCGAAGACGATCCGGCCCTGCCCGTCCATGTAGGTGCCGAAGTTCTCCGCGTGCAGGTCACCCTGGATCCACACGCGCGACGTCCGCTCGTCACACCAGGGGTCCTCCAGCGTCGCCATGTCGGCGTAGAACAGGCATGCGGACCCGCGGTAGAAGGCGAAGGGATCCGCCGCCATCTTGCGGAACTTGGTCCGGAAGGCGTCGGCATCGGCGGCCATGAGGTCGGAGAAGGCGTCGACGAGGACGTCGACGATCTGTTGCTGCCGGTCGGCGGGGTCCTCGCCAGCAGGGGTGATCTCAGCGCGTTCGTCCACGGCGCCACCGTAGGGGGTGGCTAGCCTGGGATTCAGCGCTCCGGGCCGCAGCACGCGGCCGAGGAGCCAGCAGAGAGGACGGGCCGGGTGACGCGAGCGAGCAGGGCGCGGCGGCTGGCGACCGGCGCCGCCTACGGCGGTGGCGGCGTGGGGTTGGCCGGCGCCGCGCTGGTGGCGCTGCTGCGCCAGGAGGCGCGGGCCGCCCGGCGCCGGGTCAAGGCGAACCCGTCCGAGGCCGACCCTCCCACCGGCAACGGCGTGTACGGCCGCGGTCGCGGCAAGCCGCTCGTGCTCGCGGTGCTCGGCGACTCCAGTGCCGTGGGGCTCGGGGTGGACGACGCCGGGCAGACCCCTGGTGTGCTGATCGCCGCAGCGCTGGCGGAACTGGCCGAGCGGCCGGTCCGGCTGGCCAAGTTCGCCAGGTCCGGCGCCGTGTCCAAGGACCTCACCGCCCAGGTGGACCAGGCCCTGCTCGAACGACCCGACGTCGCCCTGATCATGATCGGCGCCAACGACGTCACCAGCCGGGCCCGGCCCGCGGACTCGGTGCGGGCGCTGGCCGAGGCCGTGCGCCGGCTGATCGCCGCGGACTGCCAGGTCGTCGTCGGCACCTGCCCCGACCTGGGCACCATCCGGCCGATCGCCCAGCCGCTGCGGGTGCTGGCCCGGCGCTGGAGCCGCCAGCTGGCCGCCGCGCAGACGATCGCCGTGGTCGCCGAGGGCGGGCGCACCGTCTCCCTCGGCTCGGTGCTCGGCCCCTCGTTCGCCAGCGACCGGGAGCTGTTCAGCCACGACGAGTTCCACCCGTCGGCGGCCGGGTACGCCGCGGCGGCCGCCTCGATGCTGCCCTCGATCGCCGACTCGATCGGCGTGTGGCCCGCGGCAGCCGACCGGGGGCTGCGGCTGCGCCGGGACACCGTCCGGCCGGTCGCCCAGGCCGCGGCCCGGGCCGCCGGCCGCACCGGCACCGAGGTGCAGCCGACCGCCGTCCGCGGCAACGAGACCGGTCCCCGGGGCCCCTGGGCCCGGCTCCGTCGACGGCGGCCCCCGGAGATCCCGACGCCCGAGCAGGCCGACGAGTCCGTGCTCGAGGCCGCACCGCAGTGAGCGCCCCGCCGCCGACGGACGGCGGAGCTACCCGGGGGTAGGTTCGGGTCATCTGACGTCCGTCGCCGCCTCCGAGGTGGCGCGCCTCATCGTGGAGGACCCATGCCCGAAGCCGTCATCGTCGCCGCCGCCCGCTCCCCCATCGGCCGCGCGTTCAAGGGGTCGCTCAAGGACCTCCGTCCGGACGACCTGGCCGCGACGATCACCCGGGCCGCGCTGGACCAGGTGCCGCAGCTGGACCCGACCGACATCGACGACCTGATGCTGGGCTGCGGCCTCCCCGGCGGTGAGCAGGGCTTCAACATGGGCCGGGTCGTCGCCGTCCTGATGGGGATGGACCACCTGCCCGGGACGACGATCACCCGCTACTGCTCCTCCTCGCTGCAGACCACCCGGATGGCGCTGCACGCGATCAAGGCCGGCGAGGGCGACGTGTTCATCTCCGCCGGCGTCGAGCTGGTGTCCCGCTTCACCAAGGGCAACTCCGACGCCATCCCGGACACCCACAACCCGCGCTTCGCCGACGCCGAGGCCCGGGTCGCCAAGACCGCCGAGAGCGGCGCGGAGAGCTGGCAGGACCCGCGCGAGGACGGCGAGCTCCCCAACGCCTACATCGCCATGGGCCAGACCGCGGAGAACCTCGCGCTGCTCAAGGACGTCTCCCGCCAGGAGATGGACGAGTTCGCCGTGCGCAGCCAGAACCTGGCCGAGCAGGCGATCGCGAACGGCTTCTGGGAGCGGGAGATCACCCCGGTCACCACGCCGGACGGCACCGTGGTCAGCAAGGACGACGGCCCGCGCGCCGGCACCACCCTCGAGGGGCTCGCCGGTCTGAAGCCGGTCTTCCGCCCCGACGGCCGGGTGACCGCGGGCAACGCCTGCCCGCTCAACGACGGCGCCGCCGCCCTGGTGATCATGAGCGACCGCAAGGCGCAAGAGCTGGGCATCACCCCGCTGGCCCGGATCGTCTCCACCGGGGTCACCGGGCTGTCGCCGGAGATCATGGGCTACGGCCCGGTCGCGGCCTCGGAGCAGGCGCTGGCCCGGGCGGGCATGTCCATCTCGGACATGGACCTCGTGGAGATAAACGAGGCGTTCGCGGCCCAGGTCATCCCCAGCTACCGCGACCTGGGCATCGACATCGACAAGCTGAACGTGCACGGTGGCGCGATCGCGGTCGGGCACCCCTTCGGCATGACCGGCGCCCGGATCACCGGCACGCTGCTCAACGGGCTGCGCGCCCGCGACGGCCAGTTCGGCCTGGAGACGATGTGCGTCGGTGGCGGGCAGGGCATGGCGATGGTGCTCGAGCGCCTCTCCTGACGTCGCGCCCCGGCGGCCGACCGGCCGCCGGGGCTGCGCGCACAGACGACCGTGGCCCGGCCCCCTCGCGGGGACCGGGCCACGGTCGTCGTGTGTCAGGCCCCCGGACGGGGGCCTGCGATCACTCGCGGAAGTAGCTGAGCAGCCGCAGGATCTCGATGTACAGCCAGATGACCGTGACGAGCAGGCCGAAGGCGATGTACCAGGCGAACTTCGGCTCGACGCCGCGGCGGATCGCCTCGTCGGCCATGTCGAAGTCCAGCAGCAGCGTGAACGCCGCGACGCCGATGACGACGATGCTGAAGATGATGGCCAGCGGGCCACCGTCGCGCAGCCCCAGGCCGCCGGGGATGAAGAAGCTGGCGACCAGGTTGACGATCACGAGCGCCAGGACGCCGAAGAGCGCGCCCACGATCCAGCGGGTGAGCTTCGGGGTGACCCGGATGGCGCCGGTCTTGTAGACCACCAGCATGCCGGCGAAGACACCGAAGGTGCCGATCAGCGCCTGCGCCACGATGCCGCTGTACTGGTCGTTGAACATCTCGCTGATCGCGCCGAGCGCCACGCCGTAGAGAGCGCCGTACGTCAGCGTCGCGACCGGGTTGGCGACCTGCTTGAACGCGATCACCAGGCCGAGCACGAGGGCGACCAGGACGGCCGGGAGCGTGAGGCCCAGGGCGAGATCGTCCGGCAGCACGGCCCAGGTGACGGCGGCGGAGAGCACCGTTACCAGGAAGCTGAGGCCGGTCTTGGTGACGACGTCGTCCATCGTCATGTAGGCGCGGTCGGTCGCGGCGTACGGCGACGGAGCGGCGTACGGGTCGTGCTGGGTGGGTGCCCCGCCGTACGTCTGCTGGGGAGCCCCACTGGGGCCCCAACCGGCGGACGGGCCGTTGCCGGCTGCCGGGAGGCCCCGGAAGGCCGGGTTGCTGCTGGGCATCGTCATCTCCTCGAGGTGACTGGTCGGGCCGTGGGGCTCAGTTTGTCCGCCCCTTGCTGTCTGGTGTAACGCCAGGTCAGTGCCGGTAGTTCCCGTGTGCCCGGGACCACCCGGACGGGTGCCCCCGGTCGGGTTCGAACCGACACCGGGACCCTTTTAAGGGGCCTGCCTCTGCCGATTGGGCTACGGGGGCGCGGGCTCGTGGCCCGCCGGGGACCCTAGCTGGCGTGTGGGCCCGATCGGTGCTCGCCGGCATCGGCGTCGTCCCGGTCGGCATGAGCCGGCGGCGGGATGGACGGGGCCTGGCCGCCGGTGGCCGCGGCGACGAACTCCCGCCGCGGGTTCTGCAACTGGCCCAGCGCGATGACCTCGCGCCGGAACACGGAGGCGAGCGCCCAGTCGGCGACCACCCGCACCTTGCGGTTGAGGGTGGGCACCCGGCTGACGTGGTAGGCGCGGTGCATCCACCAGGCCGGCCGGCCCTTGAGCTTGACCCCGTAGACCTGGGCCACGCCCTTGTGCAGCCCGAGGCTGGCCACCGACCCGGCGTAGGCGTGCCGGTACTCCGTGGGCTGCTCACCGTCCAGCACGGCCACGATGTTGTCGGCCAGCCGCTTGGCCTGCCGCACCGCGTGCTGGGCGTTCGGGGCGGTGGTGGCGCCGGGCTGGTCCTTGGTCAGGTCCGGGACGGCGGCCAGGTCACCGGCCGCCCACGCCCCCTCCAGGACCGCGCCGTCCGGTCCTTCGACCTGCAGCGTGGCCCGGCAGCGCACCCGGCCGCGCTCGTCCAGCGGCAGGTCGGTCCGGGCGAGCATCGGGTGCGGCTTGGTGCCCGCCGTCCACACCAGCGTGTCGCTGGGGAACTCGTCGCCGTCACCGGTGCGGACGACGCCGTCGTCGGAGACCGAGTCCAGGGTCGTGTTGAGCTTGACCTCCATCCCGCGCGCCTGCAGCTGCTGCACGGTCCAGGCACCCATGTCCGCATCGACCTCGGGCAGGATCCGGCCGGTCGCCTCCACCAGGACCCAGCGCATGTCCGCCGGGGAGAGCCGGGGGTAGTAACGCTCCAGGGCGTAGCGGGCCATGTCCTCCAGCTCGGCGAACGCCTCGATCCCGGCGTAGCCCCCGCCGACGAACGTGAAGGTCAGCGCCCGCCGGCGCACCTGCGGGTCGTCGGTGGAGCTCGCGGCGTCCAGCCGGGCCAGCACGTGGTTGCGCAGGTAGATGGCCTCGCCGACGTTCTTGAAGCCGATGCCGTGCTCGGCGAGACCGGGGATGGGCAGGGTGCGGGCCACCGAACCGGCGGCCATCACCAACACGTCGTAGCGCAGCTCGAAGGAGTCGCCCTCGGCCGGCGTCACCGTCGCGGTCCGGTCGGCGTGGCTGAGCCCGGCCACCGCTCCGGTGACGACGCGGCACTGGTCCAGCGTGCGCCGCAGCGGGACGACGACGTGCCGGGGTTCCACCGAGCCGGCCGCCGCCTCGGGGAGGAACGGCTGGTACGTCATGTGCGGTTGCGGGTCGACCACGATGATCTCCGCCCGCCCGCGACGCAGCTTCTTCTGCAAGCGCAGGGCGGTGTAGAGGCCGACGTAGCCGCCGCCCACGATCAGGATCACCGGTCGCTGGGCCATGGCCTCACCGTAGGCCCGCACGCGCACCGGCGGACCCCCGTCGCCGACCTCAGTCTGCGGCGGCGAGCTCCTTCGCCCTGGCCAGCACCGCGTCCAGCATCGGCTCGGTGAGCCGGCCGGTGAACGTGTTCTGCTGGCTGACGTGGTAGCTGCCGAGCAGCGTCAGCGGGCCGTTCGGGCCGGCCAGCGACACCTCAACGCCGTGCCCGAACGCCGGCCGCGGCCGGGGCAGCGGCACCCCGGCGCCGACCAGCACCGGCCACAGCGCCGTCCAGCCGAACCCGCCGAGCACCACGATCACCCGCAGCCGGGGCAGCAGCGCCAGCTCCCGGGCCAGCCACGGCGAGCAGGTGTCCCGCTCCTCCGGCGTCGGCGCATTGGCCGGTGGCGCGCACCGCACCGCGGCGCACACCCGGACGTCGGTGAGCTCCAGCCCGTCGTCCTTGGCCACCGAGGTCGGCTGGTTGGCCAGGCCGGCCCGCCACAGCGCGGCGAAGATCCAGTCGCCGCTGCGGTCGCCGGTGAACACCCGGCCGGTGCGGTTCCCGCCGTGCGCGGCGGGGGCCAGGCCGACGACGCCGATCCGCGCATCGACGGGTCCCAGCCCCGGCACCGGCCGTCCCCAGTACTCCTCCGAGCGGAAGGAGGCCCGCTTCACCCGGGCCACCTCCTCGCGCCAGGTCACCAACCGCGGGCAGGCCCGGCAGCCGGAGACCCGCTCGTCCAGCACCGTCAGCTCGCGGCTGCCGGCGGCGGCGCGGACGACGCCGGCCGGACTGCGGGTGACGGGGAAGCCGTCGGCGTCGCGTGCCACCCCGACAGCACAGCACGAGGCCGCGAAGGGCGCCGGAGCCGCCCCCACGGCATGATCGGGGGGGTGGCGAAGAAGCAGAAGGTGAAGACCCCGTTGCTGTACAAGCTGCTCGGCCCTGCGATGGCCATCCCGGCCGGGATCGTGGTCAAGAAGCTCGCCGACACGACATGGGAGAAGGTGTGCGGCTACCCGCCGCCGAAGAACCCGGCCGCACCCGGCGTCAGCTGGCCCGACGCGCTGGCCTGGGCCGCGGTCTCCGGCGCGCTGTACGCCGCCGGCCGGCTGGTCGCCGCCGCCGGTGCCGCCACCGTCTACGAGAAAATCACCGGCAGCCTGCCGCCGGGCGTCAACGCCGACAGCGCCGCCTGAAGAAGGACCCCCTTGCCCCCACCGCTCGCAAGCTCGCGGCGGGACCCTGCAAGGGGGCCGTACGGTCCTGACGCCGCAGGCGGCGTCAGGACCGCGCGAGGCGGAGGGCGATGCCGTCGAGGATGTCGTGCTCGCTGACGACCACCTCGTCGAGGTCGAACGCGTCCATGACCACCCGCAGCACCAGGGCGCCGGCACCGATCACGTCGACCCGGCCCGGGTGCATCACCGGGGAGGCCGCCCGCCGCGCCCGGGTCGCGGTCAGCAGACCGGCCGACACCGAGCGGACGGCGCCCACCGGGATCCGCGACCCGTGGATGGCGACCGGGTCGTAGGCGGGGAGGCCGAGCGCCAGGGCGGCCACCGTGGTCACCGAACCGGCCAGCCCGACGAGGGTCGCGGTCTCGCCGACCGGCACCTCGGCGGCGACCAGCTCCAGGGCCGCCCGCACGTCGGCCTCGGCGGCCTGCACCTCGTCCGGGGGCGGCGGGTCGCTGCGCAGGTGCCGCTCGGTGAGCCGGACACAGCCCACGTCCACCGACCGGGCGGCCCGCACCCCGCCGGCGTCCCCGAGCACGAACTCCGTCGAACCGCCCCCGATGTCGACGACCAGGTACGGCGGCCGCGGTGCCGCGGCACCGTGCACCCGTGCTGCGGCGGCCAGCGAGGCGGTGGCGCCGAGGAAGGAGAGCTCGGCCTCCTCCACCCCGGTCACCACGTCGGGCAGCTGGCCCAGGGTCGCGGTCACCATGGCCTCGAACTCGTCGCGGTTGGCGGCGTCCCGGCTGGCGCTGGTGGCCACCATCCGCACCCGCTCGGCACCCAGCTCACGGGCCTGGGCGGCGTACTCGGCGAGCACCCGGCGGGTGCGCTCGATCGCCTCGGGCGCCAACCGGCCGGTCGCGTCCACCCCCTGGCCGAGCCGTACGACCTCCATCCGGCGGAGCAGGTCGGTGTGCGCGCCCTCGACGGGCACGTCGGCGACCAGCAGCCGGATCGAGTTGGTGCCGCAGTCGATCGCGGCGACCCGGGTCATCGGACGTCCTCGGGGTCCTGGGGTGACGGCTGGGCGCACGGTCCGGCCGCCCACCACTCCCCCATCTCCGCGACCGCACGGTCGCCGACCGGGTTCACCCCGGGCCCGGCGGCCAGGGCATGGCCGGCCAGGGCGTGCAGGCACTTGACCCGGTCGGGCATGCCGCCGGCGCTGGCCCGGGTGGGCAGCACGTCCCGGGAGTCGCGGGTGGCCAGGAAGGACTCGTGCGCCGCCCGGTAGCCGGCCGCGAGCTCCGGGTCGGTGGCCAGCTCCGCCTGCCAGTCCCGCATCCGGCCGGCCGACTCCAGCCGGCTGGCGGCCGCGGTCGCCCGCGGGCAGGTCAGGTAGTAGAGCGTGGGGAACGGGGTGCCGTCCTCCAGCCGGGGCGCGGTCTCCACGACGTCGGGCTGGCCGCAGGGGCAGCGGTGCGCGACGCCGACCAGCGCGCGCGGCGGCCGGCCCAGCTGACGGGCGATGACGGCGCGCTCGGCGTCGGTGACCGGCGGCGAGACCGGCGCGGGGTCGGGACTGTGCACGTCCCTAGTCTGCGGGAGGGCCCGGATCGGTCTCCGAGGGGTCGCCGTCGGCTGCGGCGACCGAGCCGAGCAGCCCCTCGTACCAGGGCACGGGCGCGTTCCGCGCGGTGCTGCCGGCCGGGTCCTGGGCGGTGTCCCCGGGGTCGCCGGCGTCCCCGACGACGACCAGCCGGTCGCCGGGCAGCACCATGGTGAGCCGCTCCCGGGCCTGCTGGGCGATGTAGGCCGGGTCGGCCTGGCGGTCCAGCTGGGCCTGCAGGTCGGCGGCGCGCTGGTCGAGCGCCTGCTGCTCGGCGGCCAGCTCGGCGAGCTCCTGCCGCCCGGCCACGTACTGGCGCAGCGGCCCGGCCAGCGTCAGCGCCAGCAGCAGCACCAGTGCCCCCAGCAGCACGGCCCGGCCGGTGAACCGCGGGCCGCGCCGAGGGGTGGTGCTGCGCGCCGGTCGCCGGGTGGTGCGGCGACCCGGCCGGTTGTCGGCCGCACCGCGGGCACCGGCCCGCACCGGCCGCGACGAGGACCGGCGGCGGGTGCCACCGGGCCGGGCGCGGCGGGTGCGGGCGGTGCTCACGTGGTGCCCGGGCTCAGCTGCGGGCAGCCAGGCGCGGGAACGCGGCGGCGCCGGCGTAGCGCGCGGCGTCGTCCAGCTCCTCCTCGATCCGGAGCAGCTGGTTGTACTTGGCCACGCGCTCGCTGCGGGCCGGAGCACCGGTCTTGATCTGCCCGCAGTCGGTGGCGACGGCGAGGTCGGCGATCGTGGTGTCCTCGGTCTCGCCCGAGCGGTGGCTCATCATCGACCGGTAGCCGCCCCGGTGGGCCATGTTGACCGCGTCCAGGGTCTCGGTGAGCGTGCCGATCTGGTTCACCTTCACCAGCAGCGCGTTCGCCGCACCCCGGGCGATGCCTTCGGCGAGCCGGGTCGGGTTGGTGACGAAGAGGTCGTCGCCGACGATCTGCACGCGGTCGCCCAGCGCCTCGGTCATCGACACCCAGCCGTCCCAGTCCTCCTCGGAGAGCGGGTCCTCGATGGAGACGATCGGGTAGGCGTCGACCAGCCCGCGGTAGTACTCGATCAGGTCGTCGGAGCTGAGGGTCTTCCCCTCGAAGGCGTAGCCGGCGTCGCTGTGGAACTCGGTCGCGGCGACGTCCAGGGCGAAGGCGATGTCGGTGCCGACGGTGTAGCCGGCGGCCTGCACGGCCTCGACGATCAGGTCCAGGGCGTCCCGGTTGCTGGGCAGCGACGGGGCGAACCCGCCCTCGTCACCCAGGCCGGTGGCCAGGCCGCGCTTCTTCAGCACCGACTTGAGGGCGTGGTAGGTCTCGGTGCCGACCTGCAGCGCCTCGGCGAAGGTCGCCGCGCCGATCGGGGCGATCATGAACTCCTGGACGTCGACGTTGCTGTCGGCGTGGGCGCCACCGTTCAGGATGTTCATCATCGGCACTGGGAGCAGGTGCGCCGAGGGGCCGCCGACGTAGCGGAACAGCGGCAGGCCGGCGGACTCCGCAGCGGCCTTGGCGACGGCGAGGGAGACGCCGAGGATCGCGTTGGCGCCGAGCCGGGACTTGTCGGGCGTGCCGTCGAGGTCGATCAGCCGCTGGTCGACCATCCGCTGCTCGGCGGCGTCGTACCCGACGAGCTCCGGGCCGATCACGTCCAGGACGCCGTCGACGGCCTGGGTCACGCCCTTGCCGCCGTAGCGGGTCCCGCCGTCCCGGAGCTCCACCGCCTCGAAGGCGCCGGTCGAGGCGCCGCTGGGCACGGCTGCCCGGGTGATCGTCCCGTCGTCGAGTGCCACCTCGACCTCGACGGTGGGGTTTCCGCGCGAGTCGAGGATCTCCCGCGCGCCTACTGCATCGATGCTGGCCACGGGCTGCAGCCTAGCCAGCTCCCGGGGCGGTGCGGCACACCCGCGCCGGGAGCAGCCGGGCAGACCGTCGGCGGACGCCTGGGACGATGGCCGGCGATGACTCCCCCGACCCCGCCCCGTCGGCACCGGCGCGCCGTCCGGCAGCTCCTCCTCGGGCTGGCCCCGGTGCTGCTGGTCGGGGTCGTCGTGCTGGTCGCGCTGGCGCTGCGGCTGTCCGACGTGCAGGCACCGCTGGCCGCCGCCGACCGCACCGCCACCGCGACGGTCACCGCGGCCGGGACCGCGCCCGAGGGCCGTGGGCTGGACGTCGCCTTCCGCGACGACTCCGGCCGGGAGCGGACCGGCACCGTGGAGCTGGACCAGCCGCTCGACGCGCCGGTCGGCGCCGAGCTGACGGTGCAGTACCCCTCGGCTGCCCCCGCGGACGACCGGGTCCGGGTGCACACCGACGGGGACGCCGCGCACGCCGCGGTCGGGGACGTCGTCTTCGGCCTGGTCGCCGTGGTCGTGGTGCTGCTCGCCGTCGCCGCGCTGACCCTCGCCCGCCTGCTCACCCGGCCGCGGCTGCGGTCGCGGCCCGTCACCGCGGTGACCGCCACCCACGTCGTGGTGAACCTCGGTCTGCTGGTGCGCAGCTGGCTGGAGCTGGAGACGCCGGCCGGGCGGCGCTGGCTGCCCGTCCACTGGGCACCGGAGCTGGACCGGCTGCCCCCGGCCACCCGGGTCGAGGTGCGCGGGGACCCGGCCCGCGGCCGGTTGGTGCTGCCGGTGCTCGACGGTGCGGAGGTGTGGCCCTCGGGTCGGCTGCGCAGCCAGGAGCCGCGCGGGGAGATGCGGCAGGCGCCCGTCGTCCCCGACGCCGTGGAGGTGGGGATGGCCCGGCAGGCGCGGGCGGACGGCGTCGTGCCCTTCCTCGCCCCGGTGCTGGGCCTGCTGTGGGCCTACGTCGACAGCAGCGGCCTGGCGGGCTTCGTCGTGGCGACCGCGCTGTCGGCGGCGGTGCTGTTCTGGGTGCCCCAGCTGCTGGGCTCGGACCCGCAGGCCACCCGCCAGGGCTGAACGTCAGGCGAGTGGCTGCTCCCGGGACTCCTCGTCGAGCCGGGCCCGCTCGGCCAGCTCCGCCTCGCTGGGCCCGGTGAAGGCCCGGGAGCGTTCCCGCGCCTGCTCGCTCCCGGTGAACAGGCCGGCCTGCGCACCGGTCGGCCGGACGCCGTCGTCGACCGCGGCCGGTCGGCGCGGCGGCGCGACGTCCGGGCCGGCGACGCCCTCGTTGCGCACCTTCGGCAGCGCGGTGGGGTGCTCGCGCTGCAGCCACACCACCAGGCCCTCGCGCACGTGGCAGCGCAGGTCGAACAGGGTGGGGCCGTCCTTGGCGCTGACCAGCACCCGGACCCGCACCACGGCGCCGACGGCATCGGTCACCTGGAGCACCACGACCCGCTCGTCCCACAGCTCGTTGCCCACCACGAGCCGGTCGAGCTCGGCGCGCATCTCCTCCAGGGGCACCGTCCAGTCCACGTCCAGCTCGACCGACCCCAGGACGGCGGACTCCTTGCGGGTCCAGTTCTGGAAGGGCGTCGTGGTGAAGTGGGTGGAGGGCAGCACCAGCCGCCGGTCGTCCCAGACGTGCACCACGACGTAGGTCAGCGTGATCTCCTCGATCCGGCCCCACTCGTCCTCGACCACGACGACGTCGTCGACCCGGATGGCGTCGGTGAACGCCAGCTGCATCCCGGCGAACACGTTGGCCAGCGAGGTCTGGGCGGCGAGCCCGGCCACCACCGACAGCACCCCGGCGCTGGCCAGGATGCTGGTGCCGGCCGCCCGGGCCGCGGGGAAGGTCAGCAGCATGCCGGCGATCGCCAGCACCGCGATCACCGCCACGGTCAGCCGGCGGATCAGCGTGACCTGGGTGCGCACCCGCCGGGCGTGCCGGTTGTCGTCGACGTCGACGTCGTAGCGGGCCAGCGCCAGGTCCTCGACGACGAACGCGGCGACCGCGATGAGCCAGGCCACCACCCCGATCAGGACCAGCCCCAGGACCCGGACGACGACGTCGCGCCAGTCGCCCACCCCGGGCGCGGCGTCCAGCACGAGCGTGACCGCGAGCAGCACGAGGAGCACCCGCAGCGGCCGGCGTCCCCGCCGGGACAGGTCCGCCGCGACCGGCGACGGCCCGGCGAAGCGGCGCACCAGCGCGCCGATGGCGACGGCGACCAGCCAGGCCACCAGCGCGGCACCGGCGACCACCAGCAGCAGCAGCCAGGTGCTCCGGGGCAGCGCCGCGGTGACGACGTCGGCGGCGGCGAACGGGTGCAGGGGTGTCATCGGCACGCGGCGGGAGCTCCTTCGTCGGCGGGGCGGGCGACCGGGCACCTCCTCGGCCGGTCGCCGTCCACGCTAGGGGCCGGGACGGGCACCGGCGTCGGGCGATGACCCGGACGGGGCACGTCAGCCGTCGGCGCGGGCGTGCGCGGCGACGTCGAGCTCGTCGGCGTAGCGGCGGACGGCGGTGCGCAGCGCGTCCTCGGCGTCCCACCCGCGCTGCCGGGCGGCGACGACCAGTCCGAGCAGCTGCTCCCCCAGCTCGGCCGGGTCGGCGGCGGTCAGCTCGGCGGCCGGTGGGGTGGGCAGCCCGGCCCGCGCGGCCCGCCCGGCCAGGGCCGCGCCCCACGAGCCGGCCGGCTGCGAGCGGGACACCCCCTCGGTCGGCGAGCGGCGCTGCTTCTCGGTCGCCTTGATCTCGTCCCAGCCACGCTCCACGGCGGCGACGTCGCGCGGCCCGGCGTCGGCGAACACGTGCGGGTGCCGGCGGACCAGCTTGTCGACCAGGTCACCGGCCACGTCGTCGACGTCGAACCGCCGGCCGGGCTCCGCCTCGGCGGCGACCCGGGCGTGGAAGGCGACCTGGAGCAGCACGTCGCCCAGTTCCTCGCGCATCGCCACGGGGTCGTCGTCGACGATCGCGTCGTAGGCCTCGTGCGCCTCCTCCAGCAGGTAGCCGCGGAGCGTGGCGTGGGTCTGCTCGGCGTCCCAGGGGCAGCCGCCGGGCGAGCGCAGCCGGTCCATCACGCCGACGACGTCCAGCAGCCGCGCGCCGGGCGGCTCCGGCGCACCCTCGATCCGCGGGACGCCCTCCCAGCCGGCGGCCTCCTCGGGGGCGGCCAGCAGGACGGCGCCGGGGCCCGCCGCGGCGGCCGCGGCCGGGTCGGCGACGTCGGTCACCTCGATCCCCTCCGTCCGCAGCGCCGCGGCGGTGGCGGCGGCGCCGGGCAGCGCGAGCACGGCGGGGGCGGCGGTGACCGCCCGCCAGCCGGCGGCGGCGAGCAGTCCGGGCAGGCGGGGGCTGACGGTGACGAGGAGCGCGACGGGCACCCGGTCAGTCTCCGGCAAGCCCCGCGGCGTCCTCGCCGGCGTCCTCGAGGAGCCGCACCACCCCGTCGTCCGCGGCGACCACCTGCCCGCCCTCCAGGGTGCCGAAGCGGGGGTTGACCACCAGGTCGAGGTCGTCCCGCACCCGGGCCACCAGTGCGGCGCCGGCCTCCGCCGCCTCGGCGGCAGCCTGGTCGGCCAGCTGCGGGCGCAGCTGCTCGAACGTCGGGACGGCGACGTCGCGGACGAAGCCGACCACCACCCCGCCGGCCTCCGGCAGCGCCAGGGTGAAGCCCTGTCCGGGGGGCGTGGCCGCGATCGGCTCGGCCAGCACCGCCGGCAGGTCCGCCGGTGCCCGGGGCTCGATCTGCGGCAGCGTGTTCGGCCCGGCGTACTGGGCGGCGACGGCCGGGTAGCCGGCCGGGTCGGCGGTCAGCTGGGCCAGCACGGCGTCGGCGGTGGCCTGGTCGAGCACCGTCACCAGGCCGAGCTCGACCTGCGCGAGGCCGGGGGCCACCTGCTCGTAGCGCTCGCGCAGCGCCGCCTCGGAGGGCTCGACCAGCCCGGCGGCGACCGCGGCGCGCTGGCGGACCAGCTGCTGGCGGACGTTCTCCACCACGTCGGCCTCACTGGCGCCCTGCTGCTGGGCCACCTGGGCGAAGACCACCTCCGGGTCGGCGCCACCGAGCAGCTCGACGATCCGCACCCGCACGTCGGCGTCGGGCACCTCGACACCCCAGCGCCGGGCCACCTCGTCGTGGAGCTCCTCGCCCACCCGCAGGCTCAGCACCTGGCGGGTGTAGCCCACCTCGTCACCGGCGGCGTACGCGGCGATGTCGGGGTCGGCGAGCCGGGTGTCGACCGCCTCGTCCAGCTCGGCGACGGTCACCTGCTCGTCACCGACGTAGGCGGCGACGTCCGGGTCGGTGCGGCACCCGGCCAGGCTCCCCACGCCGGCGGCACCCACGAGCAGGACGGCGAGGAGTCTGCGGCGCGGCACGGCGCGAGCGTGCCACACCCGGTGTGACCCACGCCGCACCCCGCCGCGTCCAGCGTGGATCAGGTCGCCTGATCGAAGACCGTCCTCCCGCACCAACGCTGGTGCGGGGGGACAGCCGGTGATCAGGTGACCTGATCACCGCTGACGGTGCGCGGGGAGGTCAGGAGGCGACGGCGACGGGCTGCTCGAGGACCGAGGTCAGCAGCGCGTGCAGCTTCTCCAGCAGGGCGACGTCCCGCAGCGGCGTCCGCCGGTCCGGGCCCACCGGCACCTTGATCGACACGGTGCGCACCGCCTCCTTGTAGGTGGCCCCCTCGGCCAGGCGGGACAGCTTCATCACCTGGGACTCGCGCAGCTCCACCGGCCCGACCCGGACGTTGCGCCCCTGCATCGACACCTCGGTGACCCCGAGGTGGCGCATGGCCGCACGGAAGCGGGCCACCGCCAGCAGGTTGAGCACCGGGGCCGGGGCCGCGCCGTAGCGGTCGGTGAGCTCGTCGAGCACGGCCTGCGCCTGGTCGTCGTCCTGGACGCTCGCGACCTTGCGGTAGGCCTCCATCCGCAGCCGCTCGCCGGGCACGTAGTCGTGCGGCAGGTGCGCGTCGACCGGCAGGTCGACCCGGACCTCGGCCGGCTCCACGGCCGGGGACTCCCCGGTCGCCTGGGCCCGGTAGTCGCTGACCGCCTCGCCGACCAGCCGCACGTAGAGGTCGAAGCCCACCCCGGCGATGTGCCCGGACTGCTCCCCGCCGAGCAGGTTGCCCGAGCCGCGGATCTCCAGGTCCTTCATCGCCACCGCCATGCCGGCCCCGAGGTCCGTGTTGTGCGCGATGGTGGTCAGCCGGTCGACCGAGGTCTCGGTGAGCGGCCGGGACGGGTCGTAGGTGAAGTAGGCGTAGGCCCGCTCCCGGCCACGGCCGACCCGGCCGCGGATCTGGTGCAGCTGGGACAGGCCGAAGGTGTCGGCCCGGTCGACGATCAGGGTGTTGGCGTTGGGGATGTCCAGCCCGGACTCGACGATCGTGGTCGCGACCAGGACGTCGTACTCCTTCTCCCAGAAGCCGACCATGATCCGCTCGAGCTCGTGCTCCTTCATCTGGCCGTGGCCGACCGCCACCCGGGCCTCGGGCACCAGGTTGCGGATCTTCGCCGCCGCCTTGTCGATCGACTGCACCCGGTTGTGGATCACGAAGACCTGGCCGTCGCGGAGCAGCTCGCGGCGGATCGCCGCGGCCATCTGCTTGTCCTCCCAGGCGCCGACGTAGGTCAGCACCGGGTGCCGCTCCTCCGGCGGCGTGAGGATCGTGGACATCTCGCGGATGCCGGTGAGGCTCATCTCCAGGGTGCGCGGGATCGGGGTGGCCGACATCGACAGCACGTCGACCGCCGTCCGCACGCTCTTCAGGTACTCCTTGTGCTCGACGCCGAAGCGCTGCTCCTCGTCGACGATGACCAGCCCCAGGTCCTTGAACCGGGTGGTGGGCTGCAGCAGCCGGTGGGTGCCGACCAGGACGTCGATCTCGCCGTCGGCCAGCTTGCGCAGCACCTCGTCGGACTCGGTCTTCGACTGGAACCGGGACAGCACCGCCACGGTCACCGGGAACTGCGCGAACCGCTCGGAGAAGGTCTTGAAGTGCTGGTTGGCCAGCAGCGTCGTCGGCACCAGGATGCCGACCTGCTTGCCGTCCTGCACCGCCTTGAACGCCGCCCGCACCGCGATCTCGGTCTTCCCGTAGCCGACGTCGCCGCAGATGATCCGGTCCATCGGCACCGGCTGGGACATGTCCGCCTTGACCTCGTCGATCGCGGCCAGCTGGTCGGGCGTCTCCTGGAACGGGAAGGCGTCCTCCAGCTCGCGCTGCCAGACGGTGTCCGGCCCGAAGGCGTGGCCCTTGCTCGCCATCCGGGCCGAGTACAGCCGGATGAGCTCCGCGGCGATCTGCTTGACCGCCTTGCGGGCCTGGTTCTTCGTCTTCTGCCAGTCCGCGCCGCCGAGCTTGGACAGCGCGGGCGCCTCGCCGCCGACGTAGCGGGTCAGCTGGTCCAGGGAGTCGGTGGGCACGAACAGCCGGTCCGGCGGCTGGTTCCGCTTGCCCGGCGCGTACTCGACGATCAGGTAGTCACGCTGCCCGCCGTGCACGGTGCGGCTGACCATCTCCACGTAGCGGCCGACGCCGTGCTGCTCGTGCACCACCAGGTCGCCCGGCTGCAGCTGCACCAGGTCGACGGCGTTGCGCCGGCGGGCCGGCATCTTGGTGGCGTCCTTCATCGAGGTGCCGCGCTGGCCGGTGAGGTCGCCCTCGGTGACCAGCGCCAGGCCCACGGCCGGGAAGGTGAAGCCGGCCTCCAGGTTGCCCTGGGTGATCAGCGTCGGCCCCACGGCGGGCGCGGTCTCGATGCCGGGCACCAGCCGGGCGCCCAGGTCGGCCTCGGTGAGCTGGTCGGCCGCGCGCTGCGCCGGTCCGGGGCCGGCGAAGGTCAGCGCGACCCGCCAGCCGTCGCGGCCCCAGCTGCGCAGCTGGTCGAAGGCGCGCGCCTGGTCGCCGTGGAAGCGCTCGACCCCGGTGGCGTCCAGGGTGACGTGCTGCTCGTCGTCGTCGGGCTGGAGCGTGAAGGCGCCCGTCGTCCACCAGGGCAGGCCCCGGCCCCGGGCGGCGTCCTGCACGTCGGCGAGGTCGCGGAAGGAGGAGGCGCCCAGGTCGATCGGCGCCTGGCCGGCCTCGGCCGCGGTCTGCCAGGAGGCGGCGAGGAACTCCTCGGCGGTGCGCACCAGGTCCGCGGACCGGCTGCGCACCCGCTCGGGGTCGCAGACCAGCACGTGCGTGCCCGGGGCCACCAGGTCGGTCAGCAGCTGCATCTGGTGACCACCGATGAGCGCCGGGATCAGCGACTCCATGCCCTCCACGGCGATGCCCTCGGCCAGCTTGCCGGCCACCTCGGCCAGCTCCGGGTGGTCGACCCCCAGCTGGACGGCGCGGGCCCGGACGTCGGCGGTGAGCAGCAGCTCACGGCACGGCGGGGCCCACAGCCGGTCGGGCCGCTCGTCCAGCGAACGCTGGTCGGCGGCGGAGAAGTACCGCAGCTCGTCGACCTCGTCGCCCCAGAACTCGACCCGGACCGGGTGCGGCTCGGTGGGCGGGAAGACGTCGAGCAGGCCGCCGCGGACGGCGAACTCCCCGCGCTTCTCGACCAGCTCCACCCGGGTGTAGGCCGCCTCCGCCAGCGCCTGCGAGACCGCCTCGAGCTCGGCGCTCTGCCCCGGCGCCAGCTCCACCGGCACCAGGTCGCCCAGCCCGGGGGCCAGCGGCTGCAGCACGCTGCGCACCGGGGCGACCAGCACGTCGACCGTGCCGTTCTCCCCGGGGTGGGTCAGGTCGCGCAGCACGGCCAGCCGGCGGCCGACGGTGTCCGCGCGGGGGCTGAGCCGCTCGTGCGGCAGCGTCTCCCAGGCCGGGAACACCTCCACCCGCCGGTCGGGGAGGAAGCAGCGCAGCACCGCCGCCAGCGCGTCGGCGTCCCGCTCCCCCGCGGTGACCACCAGCACCGGCACGTCCGCGCCGGGCGCCCGGGCCGCCAGCGCGGCGGCCACCAGCGGCTGGACCGACGGCGGGGCGGTGACGGCCAGGTCGGCCGTGCCCGCCCTGCCCACCACCGAGGCAACGCCGGCGTCGGACAGGACGACGTCGAGCACGCCGCGCAAGCTCACGGGGGTCACTCCTGGTTCCGGGGGGCCGCACCCAGCGCGCCGGGTGCGCACGGGGGCCCTGCTCCCAGGTTAGTCCGCGTGCTCGGGGCGCCGCGCGTCCCGGGACGGGCGACCGGACACCGACGCCTCTCCCGGGCTCAGGAGCTGCGCATGCCGTTCCACGTGCGCACGTGGTGCCGGACCAGCTTGGCCAGCAGGTGCCCGCCGCGGTGCCCGGGCCCGATGTAGCAGCGCGGGATCGTGAACCTGTCCAGGGAGGAGTAGTCACCGATGACGCAGGCGTGGTCGTAGCCCGCCGCGCGAACGGCCTCCGCAGCGGCCGGACCCGCGCTGCCGTAGGGGTAGCAGAACCCGGTGACCTCGGCCTGGACCAGGTCTTCGAGCACCCGCTTGCTGCCCACGGTCTCCTCGTGGAGCGTGCGGGCGTCAGCAGTGCCGAGCCGGACGTGGCCGAGCGTGTGGCTGCCGATCTCGTGCCCGGCTGCGGCGACCGTGCGGACGTCGGCGGCATCCAGCAGCGGGAACTGCGGGCCGGTGTCCCAGTCGTTGGTGCCGCCCAGCCGACCGGCGACGACGTAGACGGTCCCGGCCACGTCGTGGCGCACGAGGACCGGCGCGGCGTGCTCGACGAAGTCCCGGTAGCCGTCGTCGAAGGTGAGGCCCACCAGCCCGGCGGACTCTCCCCCCGCGTGCGCCTCGACCAGGGTCGCGAGCGGCACCCCACGCAACCCGAGCCGGCGCAGCAGCCGCAGGTGCTGGTCCAGGTGGTCGGGGTGCACCCGCAGCCGGAACGGGTCGGGCTCGGTCGACGGGCTGATCGAGTGGTACATCAGCACGGGGGGCAGCGGGAGGCGCGCCGAGGCAGGCGGTGCGCCGGCGCGCAGGCGGTCGGCCGCGGTCATCGGCCGACGCCGACCCGGCGGACCGGCGACGTGTCGCGTTCCGCCTGCCGGCTCTGACCCTCGATCACAGACAGGGCGCGGCGGAGGATCGTGCTGGAGGTGTGCGCCGTGTAAGGGAAGTAGCGCACCTCCACACCGACCGCGGCGAAGTCCGACTCCAGCCGGCGTCCCTTCTCGGTGCCACGCCAGTCGTCGCCCTTGAAGATCACGTCGAAGCCGACCTCGCGCCAGGTGTCCAGCTTCTCGGGGAGCACCTCGGCGTGCACCCCGTCGACCATGCTCAGGTTGCGCACGATCTCCATGCGCTCGGTGAGCGGGACCACCGGGGCGCGGCCCTTGGTCAGCACCAGCATCTCGTCGGAGACGACGCCGGCGATGAGCCGGTCGCAGTGCGCCGCAGCGTGCTTGAGGATGTTGAGGTGCCCGATGTGGAAGAGGTCGTAGGCACCCGGTGCGTAGCCGATGACAGTCACTGTGTTCCCCCTAGGTGATGGCGAGGACGACGCTACGGCGCGGCGAGCGCGGAGAGTGACGATCGCCAGGGTGGTTCACCCGGTCGGGGAGCGAGCTTCCCCCGATCGCGCAGCGGCGTCCTGACGGTCTGCAGGACGCCCGGCCCACGGCCGTCGACCCGTCGCCGGGCACGGCTCCGACTCAGCCGCCGAAGGCCCTCACCAACCGGCCGATCGCCTCGTCGACCTCGGACATCGCCGTCTCGTAAGCCTTCCTGTCGCGCCCGTAGGGGTCGGCGATGTCGTCCTCCGGGTCGGCGGTGCGCCGACCCCGGAACCGCGGCGCCGCCCGGACGAGCGCCGTCCGCCGCTGCACGTCCGCACCGTCCAGCGCGGGGTCCAGGTCGACCACCGCCAGCTCCGCGAGCTCGACGAACTCACGCAGCGTGAAGGTGCGGCGTACCGCCGAGGGCTCCGCCGTGACCACCCGGGCCCGCTGATCGCGGGTCATGGTGAGCACCAGGTCCGACTGCCGGACCATCGAGGGGGTGAGCTGGCGGGCGCGGGAGCCGGGCAACGGGACGTCGAGCAGCTCGGCCATCGGCGCCGCCATCGGCTCCCCCACCCGGGCGTGCAGTCCCGCGCTGGAGGCGGCCACCCCCGGGGTGTCCCGCCAGGCAGCGGTGAGCAGCGCCTCCGCCGCCGGGGAACGGCAGATGTTGCCGGTGCAGACCACCAGCACGGCCCACGGCCGGGGCGGGGCGGTCATCGGGCGCTGCGGCTCGGCGCCCCGCGCGGCGCCGGCACCTCGTCGCGCGCCAGGACTCGGGTGGGCGGCGCGTGCCGGGCCGCGGCGGTCGGCGGGACGGCCCGGGGACGGCGCCGCCAGGGCCGCCGGCGGGCCTGGCCCGGCAGCCGATCGGTCCGGTAGTCGTAGGCGGAGTCCTCGCGGTCCACCATGTTCAGCACGATCCCGAGCTGGTGCGCACCGACCTGGGCCAGTCCGGTCAGTGCCTCTGCCAGCTGGTGTCGGCGCACCAGCCGGGCATTGGCGACCACGAGGGTGCCGTCGACCAGCCGCGACAGGATCGCCGCGTCTGCCACGGGCAGCAGCGGCGGTGTGTCGATGACGACGAAGTCCCAGGCCGCCCGCTGCTGGGTCAGGAACCGGCCCATCGCCGGGGAGCTGAGCAGCTCACCGGGGTTCGGCGGGCAGGCCCCGGAGGCCAGCACCTGCAGCCCCGAGCTGCCCCAGTCCTGGACGACGTCCGCCAGCTCGGCCCCGCCCCGCAGCACGGTGGTCAGGCCGGCTGCGCCTTCCAGGCCCAGCATGGCCGCCTGGGTCGGACGGCGGAGGTCGGCGTCGACGAGGAGCACCCGGGCCCCGCCTTCGGCGAGCGCCGCTGCGAGGTTGGCGGTCACGGTGGACTTGCCCTCGCCGGGCACCGAGGAGGTCACCGCGATCACCGAGAGCCGCCGGTCACCGGGCTCCCGCTCGGCGGACACCTCGAGGAAGCCCAGGTTGGTGCGCAGCTGCCGGTAGAACTCCGCCTGCGGGTCCAGCGGAGCGGCCTCGACGACGACCGGCCGACCGTCCCCGGCGCGACGCCGGCCGATCAGCCCGAGCACCGGCAGCGGGGTCACCCGGGCCAGCGCGGCGACGTCCCGCACCCGGTTGTCGAGCGTCTCACGGGCGAAGGCACAGCCGATGCCGAGCAGCAGTCCGACCAGCAGCCCGGCCACGAGGGTGAGGACCACCCGCGGGGTGGCTGCGGAGGCCGGGGCCTCGGCGGGCGTCACGGTCGTCGCCTCGATGTTCGGTTCGCCGTCCGCGCCGGTGGGGGCCAGCGCCTCCACCTGGCGGCCGAGGGACTCGGCGACGGCGTTGGCGATCCGCGCAGCGCCGGCCGCGGACCCGTCGGTCGCCGTGACCTCGACCAGCACCGTGTCGGTCGGGGCCTGCGCCGAGACGCGGGTCGCCAGGGCCGTGGCGGTGCTGCCCGGGTCCAGCTCGTCGACGACCGACTGCAGCACGGCCGGTGTCGTCGCGAGGGCGGCGAAGGAGGTGACCTGGTTCTGCGCATAGGTGGAGCCCTGCACCAGATCGCTGGCCGAGCCGCCGAAGTCCAGGGAGAAGAAGACGCTGGCGCTGGCCCGGTAGGTGGGCGCCGAGGTGGACACCAGAGCTGCCGCGACCAGGACCCCGGCGAGCGACAGTCCGACCACCCAGCGCCAGCGCCTGCGTGCGGTGTCGATGTTCGCGCGGAGCCCCATCGCCGTCCTCTCTCGGTGGTGTCCGGGCCGACCCGACGTCCGCACCCGGACGGCGATCGGTCCCGCCCCGAGGCAGCGGCGCCCCGTGCAGCCAGTCTCACCGACCTGTCGGCCTCCGGTGGCCGGCCGGCGGGTGCCCCCACCCGAACGGGTCACGGCTGCCCCCGATCTGCCCGCGCAGGGGCGGTCTCTGGCCGCTGAGCAGGCACGATGGGCGCAACCCGATCGAGGAGACCGCCCCGTGGACCCCAGCGACCACCTCGCTGCCGTGCTGCGGCGCTGGCACTGGGTGGCTGCCGCAGGACTGGTCGGCGCCCTGCTGTCCGTCGCCGTGGCGATGACCGCTGCCCCGCGGTTCGAGGCCCGGACGGTGCTCTTCGTGGGAGTGACCCGGGCCGTCGACAGCGGTGACCTCGCGACGGGCTCCCTGGTCCGCCAGGAGGTGCTGCCCTCCCTGGTCCAGCTCGCCGGCTCCGCCGTCGTCCTGCAGCCGGTGATCGCAGAGCTCGACCTGCCGACGACGCCGGGAGCGCTCGCCCGGGACGTCTCGGTGACCGTCCCCGAGGAGGCGGCGACCCTCACGGTCACGGTCTCCGCCGGCGACCCCGGGACCGCTCGCCGGGTCACCGCGGCCGTCGGGGCCTCACTCCAGGCGGCGGCGAGCGAGCTGACCGGCGGGAGCGGTCCCGCGGGCACGCTCTCCCTCACCACCGTCACGCCGGCCGTCGAGCCGCGGTTCGCCTCCTCCCCGGACACCAGGTACCGCGCCGCCCTCGGCCTGCTGGCCGGCAGCACGGCCGCCACCCTGGCCATCGGCCTCGGCTCGCTCGCCCGTCGCCCGGTCCGCGGACCGGGCGACCTGGGCCCGGTGCCCGTGCTGGGCCGGCTCGGTCACCGCAGGCGCCGTCCCTCCGCCGCGTCGGCGGCGCGGCGGCAGCGCGAGGTCGAGCGCCTCGGCTGGCTGGTGTCCGCCCCGCTGCCCCCCGGCGCCCGGTTGCTGGTCGCCGGCACCGCACGACCCGGTCCGGTGCACTCCGCTGCTCGAGGGCTGGTCGCTGAACTCGTGGCGGCAGGGGTGCCGGCCGTTGCCGCCGACGGTCCGGACGATCTGGCCGGGGCAACCGCGGCGGACGCCGTCGTCGTCCTGCTCGACGTCCGCCGGACCTCCCGCGACCGGTTCGACGAGGTCGCCGACCGGGTCGACCGCTCCCCGGCCCGGCTGCTCGGCGTCGTCCTCGACGAGCTGCCCGGCCGCACACCCGGGCACCTCGGCCGGCTCTGGGACGTGCTGCGCCCCGGGCCGGTCTGGCGCGCCGGTGGCGGCGGGCCGTCGACCGGGACGGCGTTCGCCCGGGCGACCGCCGTGGGCGCGCTGGCGCTGTGCGGACTCGATCCCGCGCTGCCCACCGGGATCACGATGAGCTTCCTGGTCACCCTGCTGCTGCTGCCGGTCTGGCTCCCGGCGCTGCGGCAGTACCGGGGAGCCACCGCGCTGGGCGGGCTCACGCTGGTCGCCGTTGCCTCCGGTGCCCTGCTGGCCGCCCGGTCGTCCCTCGACCACGCGATCGACGGCCGCGAGGCGCTGATCAGCTCGACGATGGTCCTCGGCGCCGCCGGCACGATCGGCCTCGTCGCCTGGGCCCGGACGGTCCTCCCACTGCCCTGGCTGGGCGTCGCGTTCGGCAGCGGCATGCTCGCCTCCGGGCTCGCCCGCGCGGCCGAGTCCCCCAACGCCTGGAAGTTCGAGCTCGCCCTCCCGCTGACCATCCTGGTGCTCTCCCTGGCCCTCGCCTCCGGGCGGCACGCACTCGGCCTGGCCGGGCTCATCGTGCTGGCCGCTGTCGACATCACCCACGACGCCCGCAGCGCCTTCGCCTTCTGCGCGGCCGCGATGGCGCTGGTGGCCTGGCAGCTGCACACCGACCGGCCGCCGGGCGCACCCGGACGCGCGGGCCGTCCGGTGCTCACCGCAGTCGCGCTGACCGTCCTGGGCGTGGGCGGCTACCAGGTGGCCACGCGGCTGCTCACCTCGGGCGCGCTCGGCGCCGAGGTGCAGGCCCGCTCGGTCACCCAGGTGCAGGAGAGCGGCTCGCTGCTGATCGGTGGGCGACCGGAGTGGACCGGCACCTGGGCGCTGATGCGCGACGAGCCGCTCGGCTTCGGGCTGGGCGTCGTCCCGACCGGCGGGGACGTGCTCACCGTCAAGGAGGGGTTCGCCGTGGCGCACGTCCCCAGCGCCGACAACTACATCGAGAACTACCTCCTGGCCGGCCGATTCGAGCTGCACTCCATCCTCGCCGACCTGTGGACCAACCTCGGCGTCCCCGGCCTCCTCCTCGGGCTCGCCCTGGGGGTCGCGGTCGTCGCCGGCCTCACCGTCGCCCTCAGCCGCCGCCGGGCACCGGCGCTGCTGTGCTTCCTGGCCCTGCTCAGCCTGTGGGACCTGGCCTTCGGCCCGCTCCCCTCCAACATCCCCGAGGTGGCACTGACCGTGGGACTCCTCCTCCTGCCCGCCGTCGACCGCGCCCGGCCGCCGTCCCGTGGACCGGCCGGTGCCGCCGCCACGCCGCGGCCCGTCCTCGCGGCGGCACGCGCGTGACCAGCACCGGGCGACTCGTGGTCGCCTTCCCCGAGGGCCGCGGTGTCGCCCGCTGGGCGGAGCGGGACCGGGAGAGCCCCGTCCCCGGCGACTGGCCCTACGGGCTGGAGCACCTGCGCAGCGGCGACCGGGACGCCGAGGCGCTCGACCTGCCCGGACCCTCCCGCTGGCAGCGCGGGCTGCTCCGGCTGGGCCTGCCGGCGACCCGTCGCCGGGGGGCCGCCGACGTGGCCCTGAGCTGGGACGAGGTGACCGCCGCGCACCTGCTGGCCGGGCGCCCCGGCCGCCGGCTGTTCAGCGGGGTCATCTGGGCCACCGACCAGCTCGCGTGCGACCCGGCCTCCGCCGTCCTGGCCCGGCAGCGCCGGGTGCTGCGCGCGCTGAACGGGCTCTGGTGCCTCAGCCGCCCGCAGGTCGACGCGGTGCGCGACTGGATCGGAGCCGACGGCCCACCGGTGCACTTCCTCCCGTTCGGGATCGACGAGCAGTTCTACCGCTCGGACGCCCCGCCTCCCGCCGTGCCCCGCGTGGTCAGCGTGGGCGGTGACCGGGACCGGGACCCGGCCACCCTGTTCGCCGCGCTGGAGCTCGTCCGTCGCAGCCGGCCGGACGTGGAGTGCATCGTGCAGTCCCGCAGCACGCTGACCCCGCCGGCCGGCGTCCGGAAGGTCGACTTCATCCCGCACGCCCAGGCCCGCGACCTGTACGCCTCGGCCAGCCTGGTCGCCGTGGCCACGCGACCCAACCTGCACGCGTCGGGCATGACCGTCGCCCTGGAGGGGATGTCGGTCGGCCGCCCGGTCGTCGCCTGCGCCACGCCGGGGATGGCGGACTACGTACGTGACGGCGTGACCGGCCTCCTGGTGCCGCCGCAGCGCCCCGAGCAGATGGCCGCTGCCGTGCTCGAACTGCTGGAAGACCGGGAGCGGGCCGCCGAGATGGGTCGGGCGGCGCGCCGGCACGTGCTGGCCGGGTTCACCACCACGACGATGTGCCGCCACCTCACCGACCTGGTGGGCTGATCCGTGCCCCGACCCACCGGACACCCGCACGGTCGGGCCGGTCGCTCAGTCGCCGGTGAGCCAGCGGTCGGCGGCGAGCCGGCCGTCCACGGCCGGCAGGTCGGCCAGCACGGAGGCCGTGGAGCGCCTGGTCACCAGCGCCCCGGCGACCGCCGCAGCGACCTCGGCGGGCGAGGCCCCGGGGGGCAGCACGGTGTGCCCGTGTTCGGACAGCCAGTTGCGCAGACCGGTCTCCTCGGTGGCGACCACGGCGACCCCGTGGGCCAGGGCCTCCACCAGCGGCAGGCCCACCTGCTCACGCCAGGTCGGCCGCGGCTGGGAGAGCAGCACCAGCACCGCCGCCCGGCGCAGGACGGCGTGCACCTCGGGACGCGGTGGGTCCACGACCAGCCGGACCCGGTCGTCGGCTCCCGCCAGCTCCCGGACCGCCGGCTCCAGCGGGCCCTTGCCGACGACGGTGAGCCGCGCCGATGGGTGCGCGCGGAGGACGTGCGGCCAGGCCGCCAGCAGCAGCGGTACGCCCTTGCGCTCGTCGAGGGCACCGAGGAACAGCACCCCGTCGGGCTCCCGGTCCGCCGCGGTGCAGCCGCACGGCGCCGGGAGCGCCGGCACGAGCCGCGTCGTCGTGCCGGCCAGCCGGTGCCCCAGGACGGACTCGTACAGCGTCTGCGCGTCGGCGGTGCCGAAGGCCAGCCGGTCCAGTCGACCGGCCACGAACCGGGACGCGCGCACCTCCGCCGAGCGCCGCACCCGGCTGCGCAGCCGTCCGCCAGGGGGCGGGCCGGTGAAGGGATCCCGGTTCTCGATCGCGTAGCTGACCACCCGCACCGGTCGACGTCGCACCGCCGCCGCCGCACGCACCGTGAGGACCGCCAGCGCCGAGCGAGCCAGCCCCGACTGCATGAGCGGCTCGTTGACCTCGAGGACCGACACCCGCGAGCGCGCCAGCGTGACCGCCATGGACAGCGCGCCACCGGGCACCAGGTCGAGGCCCTGCGCAAGCGCGGCGTCGAAGTCGTAGCGACGGGTGCGGAACACGATGGTCGCCGGCACCTGTTCGTGCGCCCGTTCCAGGTGCGCCGTCCGGATGCTGTCGTACAGCCGGACGCAGTCGTACCGGGCCCGTCTCACGATCCGGGACACTATCGCCCTGGGCTGCACCCGCTCGGGCAGCCCAGCAGACAAGAGGAGCCCCACGCGTGACCCGTCCCCTGGTCGTGCTGCAGTCCTTCCCGACCCCACGGCCGACGACCAACCCGTACCTGGTCCTCCTCGCCGCCAGCATCACCGCCCAGCCCGGCGCCCGGCTGCGCACCTTCAGCTGGCGACGTGCGCTCCTGTCCCGGTACGACGTCTTCCACGTGCACTGGCCCGAGATCCTGGTGTCGGGCCACTCACCACTGAAGAAGGCCGTGCGCCAACTGCTGTTCGTGCTCCTGCTCCTGCGGCTGCGACTGCTCCGCACCCCGCTGGTCCGCACCCTGCACAACCTCCACCTGCCGGAGGGGATCTCGCGTCGGGAGGTGGTGCTGCTGCGGCTGGCCGAGTGCTGGACGACGCTGTGGATCAAGCTCAACGCGACCACGCCGGCCCCCCCGGGGGCCAGTTCGGTCACCATCGTCCACGGCCACTACCGGGACTGGTTCCTCCGCCACCCGGAGCCGGCGCCGGAGCCCGGCCACCTCGCCTTCGTCGGCCTGGTGCGCCGCTACAAGGGCGTCACCGGCCTGCTCGACGCGTTCGTGGAGACCGCCACCGGGCAACCGGGGTGGACGCTGCGGGTGGCCGGCCGGCCCTCGTCCGACGAGCTGGCCGACGAGCTGCACGAGGCTGCGGCCGCCGATCCCCGGGTCTCGCTCCACCTGGAGTTCCTCGACGACGCGGAGCTGGTCCGGGAGATCGGCCGGGCCGAGCTCGTCGTGCTGCCCTATCGGGAGATGCACAACTCCGGTGGTGCGCTGGCCGCCCTCTCCCTCGACCGCCCGGTCCTGGTCCCGGACAACGAGGTCAACCGCCTGCTCGCCGATGAGGTCGGCCCCGGCTGGGTGTTCCGCTACGACGGTCCGCTGACCGGGGAGGACCTGGTCGCCGCCGTCACCGCCCGGCGGGCAGGTGGTGCAGCAGCGCGCCCCGACCTCGGCGCGCGGGAGTGGTCGGCCGCCGGCCGTGCCCACCTGGACGCCTACCGCACCGCCCGGGCCGCCCGGTCCCGCCGCTGAACAGCGGTCAGACCGGCCGCGGCCGGCCGTACTCCTGGTAGACGTGCCCGGCCGCCCCGGCCACCATCCCGGCGCCGCGGGCCGCGGTGCGCAGGCCGCGGGCGCGGTGCCGGACCGATCCGGTCACCGCACCCAGCGCCCACCGGCCCAGGCCGGCCGTCAGCCGCGGCAGGCCCCGGACGGTGCAGCTCAGTCGGACCCGCAGCCGAGCGGCCGCGGACCCGGCCAGCGCCAGGTGCACCCGGCTGACCGAGTTGCCGGAGCTGAACGCCCGGCGCAGCACCCAGCTGCGGGTGGCCCGGTCCCCCGGGACGACGTCGGTCACCACGGCCTCGTCGCACCAGACCATGGCCAGGCCACGCTGGGCGATGCCGCGGGTGAAGAGCGTGTCCTCTCCGCCGCTGGCGCCGAAGGCCACGCCGAACCGCAGACCCGTGGGTCGGAGCTGCCGGAGGTCGAGCAGCAGGTTGTTGGTGGCCGCCACGTCGATCGGGGTCCCGGTCGGGAGGCGCCGGCGGACGAAGAAGCCGCCCTCGACGAGCCAGGGGTCCACCGGCCCGCTGAAGTCCGACACCACTGCGCCGGCGACCGCGGCAGCCCCGGTGCGCCGGTGCGTGCGCAGCAGCTGGTCCAGCCAGTCGTCCCGCGGGCGTTCGTCGTCGTCGATGAAGACCAGCACGTCCTGGTCGTGCGCCTCGGCCAGCACCCGGTTCCGGGCGGCGGCGATGCCGGGCTCGGGCTCGAGCACGTAGCGCACCACGGGGCAGCCGGCCGCGGCGACCACCGCACGCCCACTGCCCGCGGGGTCGTTGTCGACGACGAGGACCTCGGCCCGGTGGCCCGTCGCCGCGGCCCGGGCGGCCTGCTCGGCGAGCATCGGGAGCAGCGCGGCCAGGTCGGCCGGCCGACGGAACGTCAGCACCCCGATGGTGACGGTGCGCGGAGCCGCCGTGCTCATCGCCGGCGCCCGGCCTGCCCGAGCTGGGCTGCGATCTGGCGGCGGTAGCGCTCGGGGGCGAAGCGCAGTCGGGCAGCGGCGGAGTCGGCGACCGCGCGGCCGGCCCACCCGTCCCACTCCGCGACCACGCCCTGCACCGCGTCGGCCAGTGCGGCCGGGTCGTCGGGCGTCACGACCTGCACCGAGGTGAAGCCGGCGACGGCTTCCCGGAGGCCGTCCTGCGCGCTGACGACCAGCGGACGCGCGGCGAGCACGGCCTCCGCGGCCGTGTTGCCGAAGGACTCGTCGAGCACCGAGGGCACGAGCACGACGTCGGCAGCGGCGAGCTGGGGCCAGACGTCGGCGGCGAAGCCCCGGAGGTGCACCCGGTCGCCGAGCCCGGTCCGCTCGACCGTGGCGCGGAGCTCCTCCTCGAACCACTCGTAGCCGGGGAACACGGAGCCGACCAGGTCCAGGCAGGCGTCCACGCCTCTGGCCCGCAGCAGTTCCACGGCCGCGACCGCCACTTGAGGTCCCTTGCGCGGTGACAGCCGGCCGATGAACAGCAGGCGCACCGGGCCGACCAGGGTGGTCCGCGGCGGCGATGGCTCAGCCGGCCCGGGGACGCCGTTGTGCACGACGACCGCGCGGCCCCGCACCCACGGCACGACCTCCTCCAGCACCCGCCGGGTCACGTCGCTGTTGACCACGACCTGATCGGCGAACGTCACCGGCAGGCTCAGCAACCGCCGCAGCGGCGACGGCACCGAACGCTCGGCCTCGTGCACGTGACAGGTCACCCGACGGCGCAGCAGCCGGGCAAGGACGATCCAGGAGGGCAGGGTCAGCGTGTTGACGTAGACCCGGTCCGCAGCCCGGATCAGCCGCACCGCCGGCCACAGCCCGGCCACGGCGTCCCGACCGAGCCGCCAGGCGCCTGCCGGTCGCAGGGCGTCCTTGCGCAGCACCGGTATCCGACAGGTCACCACCTGGGCGCCCCGGTCGGTGAGCTGCCGGACCAGCGGACCGTCGCCGGGCACGACCACGGTCACCGCCCGGCCGACCGCCAGCAGGCCGATCACCGACTCCAGGAGGACGCGGTCTGCCCCGTAGAGCTCCGCTCCCGGGGTCACCACCAGGACCGGCAGCCGGCGGGCGCGACGCGCGGCCGGGGCCGGCCCGAGGAGGGCCACGGCAGCCAGGCCCACCCCGGCCAGCGCCCCGCGCAGCGCTGCCGTCGCCGGCCGCGGGGACTCGACCAGCTGGCGCCGGCCGCCGCGCAGCAGAATCTCCCAGCTGACCCGCGGTGTCGCCAGCAGCCAGCGGAGCACGGCGGCGCGACCGAGGTTGCGCACCGCGAACAGCAACCGGTTCCGGCAGTTCCAGCGGTAGTAGGCCGGCGACTTCCCCCGCCCTCGCTGTCCGTCCTGCGTGCCGCCCTCATCGTGCACGGCCACCAGGTCCTCCCGGAGCACCAGCGAAGCGCCCGCCTCCAGGCAGCGGTGGCTGAGGTCGACGTCCTCCCAGTACAGGAAGTAGCCCTCGGCGAAGCCCCCCACCCGCTCGAACAGGTCTGCGTGCACGATCAGGCAGGCGGCCGTGAGCCAGGGACGCGCACCGGGCACCGGCGGGGCATCGGGCTGCCAGTCCACCCCGCGGGCGGCGCCCCGGATGCGGCCATCGGCCTCGTGCCACCACGAACCGCGGAACACCACCGCGCCGGTCGAGTCCTGGAGCCGCGGGCTGATCAGGGCCATCGGCTCACGGAGACTGTGCACCCGGAGTTCCTCCAGCACCGGCAGTGTGACCACGGCATCGGGGTTGAGGAAGAGGAAGGTGCTGCAGCCCAGTCGGCGTGCCGCTGCGGCGCCGGCGTTGCACGCCGGACCGAAGCCGCGGTTGTCCGGCAGCGCGACCAGCTCCCACCCGTGCCGGGTGGTGAGCGCCAGCACGGCCTCGGCCTCAGCGGCCGAGGAGTGGTTGTCCACGATGACGACGCGGACCGGCCGACCGGTCAGGTCCAGGGCACCCAGGTTGGCGTCGATGAGGGCGGCCGAGGCGTAGTTCACGACGACGACGCCCAGCACGCCGGCCGCACCCGGGGAGCCGGTCATCGGGCGCCCGCCACGTACGGCGCGGGCTCCGCCTGGGCAGCGGCCAGCCGACGGCGGACGTACACCAGCGTGCCCAGCACCTGGAACAGCAGCACGCCGACGACCGACCCGACCACCGGCCCGACCGCCCCCCACCAGGAGGCGAAGACCCAGGACAGCCCGAGGTTCACCGGGAGCATCGCGACGATCATGTAGGCCTGGTAGCGCAGACCCGGCGCGTCGGTCAGGAACATGCCCATCGGGTACTTGACGGCCTGCAGCACCATCAGCACGCCGAAGGCGATCACCAGCGCCGGCCCCAGGGTGATCACCCCGCCGGAGGCCAGGTCGGCGAGCCACGGCGAGGCCACCGCCACGACCAGGGTCATGACTGCCGCCAGGGCGCCGAAGGCGGCGGCCATCGGCAACGGGGAGCTCTCCGCCCCGCGAGCGCGCGCCCGCGCGAAGACCGGCCAGAGCGTGAAGCCGGCCGCGTTCACGACCGCCCAGATCGGCGTGAACATCTGCGATGCGAGGTTGTACTCCCCCAGCTCACCCGGACCGACGAGGTGGCTCAGCACGAGCCGGTCGGTCTGCATCGCCAGCGGCAGGGCGATCATCTGGACCAGCATCGGCCAGGCGAAGTCGAAGACCCGGGCACCACGGACAGAGCGCAGCCGGAACACGTCGCGCAGGGCGCGGCCCAACGTCGGCCGCAGCTGCCTCGCCGCGATGACCGTGCAGACCACGGACAGGGCGAGGGTGACGGCGAACGGCACCGCGGCGATCAGCGAGCCGCCCGGCACCCCGGTGGCGAGGAAGAGGACCAGCGTCCCGAGCACCAGGGGGGTCTGCAGGCCGAGGACGGCGATCGCCACGTGGTTGCGGCCGAGCCCGGCCAGCACCCGCTGGCCGATGCCCACGGGCAGTCCCACGGCGATCAGCACGACGCAGGCCATGGCCACCAGCGGACCCGAGCCCGGCAGCAGCCCCGAGCCGAGCAGGACCGGCCAGAGGCCCGCCGCGGTGATGCCGACCGCCACGGCGGTGAGCACCGCGGCCGAGCAGAGCAGGATGCGGACGGCGGTGACCACGACCCGCCGGAGGTGGTCGTCGGCGCGGACGTCGGGGGACGCGGCGACGGCGTTGACCACAGCGGCGGCCATGCCGAGGTCGGCGAAGGGCAGCAGGGTGCCGATGCCTACCAGCAGGCCGTACTGGGCGAAGGCCGCCAAGCCGTAGTTGTCGATGACCAGCCGGGTCACCAGGATGCCGAGCACCGCCGAGACCGGCAGCACCAGCATCCGCACGCCGCCGCTGCGGAAGACCCCGCGCCAGACCGCCCGGGTGTTCTGCTCCGCCGAGGGCGCCCGTTCCGCTGTTCGTGGCGTCGGTGCGGCGACCGCGCTCACGCCGGTCCTCGCCCTCGGTGGCCCGCCGTGCCTGCCGGCCACGACGCGTCTCCGGACGGCGGGGAGGCATGGCGGCGGCGCACCGGACCAGCGTGCCACCGGGAGACCGCCCGGCGGACGGCCACGGCCGGCGGCCACCCCAAGGGGTGACCGCCGGCCGTGGGCGGTGCAGCGGGGCCGAGTCAGCCCTGGGGCCGGGTGCCGGCTGCACCGGCCCAGACGTCGTCGACGTCCAGGGTGACCGGGACCTTCGTGGCCGAGCCGGACACGTAGGCCGCCACCCCGATGCCGCCGGCGCGCTGCAGGGCCTCGGTGGTGTCGGTCGCGGTGACCTGCCAGTCCGTCGGCTCGGGCGAGCCCTCGGTCCACGCCATCGCCTTCAGCGTGGTGGTGCCCACCCCGCTCGTGTCGAAGCGGACGTGCAGCACCGTCCCCGGGCTGTACGTCACGCCCGGCAGCGTCATCGCGCGCAGCGTGGTCTCGGCCCCGGACACCGCTCGCTGCAGCGACAACTGGACCCGGCCGTCGGGGGCGTAGCGGACCATCGCCCGGTAGTTGCTGTTGCCGACGTGCCGGGAGAGCACGTAGGCGTAGGTACCGCCGCCGGTCGCCGTCGTGTCCAGCGAGAGGGACACCTCCACGGCCGTGTCGGTCTCCGACACCGCGTTCATCGTCGCCCAGGTCGACGACCCGGGGGTCGTCACCACCAACCGGCCGACGCCCTCGGAGACCGACGACGACGCCGCCGGGACCGACCATGAACCACCCGCGTCGGCCTCGCCCAGCCCGGCGGTCGAGGCCCGCTGGAAGGTGTCGAGAGCGAACGGCGCGCCGAGCTCCGGCTCCGGCTCGGGCTCGGGCTGCGGCTCGGGCTCGGGCTGCGGCTCGGGCTCCGGCTGCGGCTCGGGCTCGGGCTGCGGGGCCGGCTCCTGGGTCACCGGTGCCGTGACCGTCACCGGCTGCGTCACCGAGTGGGTGGCACCCGCGTCATCGGTGATCGTCAGGGTGACCTGGTAGGTGCCGGCTGCGACGTAGGTGTGCCCGGCGGTCGATCCCGAGCCGGTCGCTCCGTCCCCGAACGCCCAGTCCCAGCGGACGACCGTGCCGTCGGCGTCGGTCGAGCGCGAACCGTCCACGGCGACCGTGAGGTCGGTGGGCGCGGCGTCGAAGACGGCCGTCGGCTCGGCGTTCACCGGCTGCGCACCGTCCGGCGACGGCACCGTGCCCGCGTTGCCCACCCACACGTCGTCGAGGTCGAGCACGACCGGGGTGGCCGTGGCCGAACCGGAGACGTAGGCCGCCACCCCGACCGACCCCGGCCGCTGCAGGGCCTCGGTGCCGTCGGTCGCGGTGACCTGCCAGTCCGCCGGCTCCGGGGTCCCGTCGACCCAGCCCTTGGCCTGCAGCGTGGTGCTGCCGGTCCCGCTGGTGCCGAAGCGCACCTGCAGCACGGTGCCCGGCGTGTAGGTGATCCCCGGCAGCGTCACGGTGCGCAGCGAGGTGTCCGCACCGTTCACCGCCCGGGCCACCGACAGCTGCACCCGGCCGTCGTTGACGAACCGCACCATCGCCCGGTAGTCGCTGTTCCCCACGTGCCGGGACAGCAGGTAGACGTAGGTCCCGCCACCGGTGGGCATCGAGTCCAGCGCCAGCGACATCTGCATCGCCACGTCGGTCTGGGACACCGCGTCCAGCGTCGCCCAGGTCGAGGACCCGGCGGACTTGACCGTCAGGTGACCCGTTCCCGCCGACACCGACGAGGACGCCGCCGGGACCGACCAGGCCCCACCGAGGTCGGCCGTCCCCAGCCCGGTCGCCGCCGAACGCTCGAAGGCATCACGCGCGTGGACCGTCGGGGGCACCGGTGCAGCCACCGTGACCGTCTCCTCGGCGCTCGCCGTGGCGCCGTCGTCGTCGGTCACCGTGAGCGTCACCGGGTAGCTGCCGGCCTCGGCGTAGGTGTGCGAGGCCGTGGCACCGGCGCCGATGGAGCCGTCCCCGAAGTCCCAGTCCCAGCCGACGACCGTGCCGTCGTCGTCCCGGGACGACGACGCGTCCAGCGACACCTCGAGCCCGGACACCTGCGAGGTGAAGGCCCCCGACGGCGGCGTGTTGGGCACCGGAGCGGTGACCGTCACCGAGCCGGCGCGCTGGGCGGTCGCCCCGTCGTCGTCGGTCACCGTGAGGGTGACGGGGTAGGTGCCGGCCGCCGCGTACGTGTGGGTCACCGTCGCCCCGGTCACGCTGACGCCCTCGCCGAGGTCCCACGTGTAGGACGCGATGGTGCCGTCGGGGTCCGTCGAGCCCGACGCGTCGAAGGTCGCGGTCAGGTCCGCCGTGGTGTTGGTGAAGGACGCCGTCGGGGCGACGTTCGTGGTCTCCCCGGTGGACCCCAGCGTGAAGTGGTTCCGGACCCGGTCCGCGGTCAGCGCCGTCGGGTAGACGGCGACCTCGTCGAGCCGGCCGTTCAGGTACTGCGCCGTGTTGTTCCAGGTGCTGTCCCCACCGGCCCGCCAGTAGCCGCTGTAGCTCTGCGCGGAGGTGACGTCGCCACGGGAGGCGGCCAGCTCGCCGTCGACGTACACGGCCATCCCGGCCTTGCTCAGCGTCGCGACCACGTGGTGCCACTGACCGTCGTTGTACCCCGCCCTGCTGTTGACGGTCCGCTGGGCACCCGGGTACACCCCGAAGTACACCCGTCCGGAGCCGTCCAGGAAGACGTGCCGGTCGTAGCTGGTGCTGCTCCCGGTGTTCCTGTTGCCGAAGCCGACGAGCTTGCCGCCGCTCCTGGACGTGGTCTGGAACCAGGTCTCGATGCTGAAGGTCTGCGGGCCGGGGACCCGGGTCTGCGTGGCGAGCAGTCCGGTGCTCGTGCCGTTGAAGCGCGCAGCGGTGTCGGCATCGTTCTTGATCGCACCCACCTGCGCGAGCGTCACCCCGCTGCCCAGTGTCGCGTCCATAGCACTGGCGTGGTCGTAGGCGGTGGCGCCCGAGGGCTCGCCGACCGGCCAGTGGTGCTGGGCGCCGTCGGCGAGCACGGTGTCGGCGTAGGGACGGCGCACCGTCGTGCCTGCGGCGACCTCGACGCTCGTCCAGGCGGTCGTCACCTGGTTGCTGGCCGGGTCGGTGACGGTGATCCGGTACCGGTGCGTCCCGGCGCTGAGCCCGGTGTCGGTGTAGGCCAGGGTCGGCCGCAGCCAGAACTTGCTGGCCTGCACCACCTCGCGCACCGGGGTGCTGGTGTCGCCGTCCCGGTACACCCGGTAGGTGAGGTTCTCGTTGTCCATGTCCCACGTGGTCTGCCAGCCGACGCGGGCGGTGCCCGGGCCGAGCGAGGTCACCGTGGGGATGAGCTGCTCGTTGCCACGGGGGCCGACCTGGTTCGGTGCGATCTCCGGGGCGGCGAAGCGCACGAGCCCCTGCTGGGCGATCCCGTTGACCGTCGGGAACTCACCCGCGTAGACGACGTACTGACTGTTCCCCGCGACGCTCCACGGGCCCTGGTTCTGCCCGGTGTAGGTGCCCATGGCCAGGTCCGGGAACCAGGTGAGCAGGCTCGGGGCCGGCTGCCCGGCGAAGTTGCCGGTCTCGGTGCCGACGGTCCCGGTCGCCGCCTTGCTGAACGCGATGGCCCGGTAGAAGCTCTGCGGGTCGGACTCCGGGAACCCGCCGATGTTGCTGCAGGCGTGCGGGTGACCGGCGATGTAGGAAGCGGTGCCCGAGGCCCACACGGAGTACGTGTCGCCGCGGCAGTCGTTGATCCACCGCACTGCGCCGGTGTCCGCGTCGGCGGCGATGACCCCCTCCAGGTTCCCCCGGCCGAAGGTGTAGCCGGCGGCGTAGACGGTGTCACTGTCGACCGACAGGCTCATGATCGCCGCGGTGCTGCCGGTGTTGTCGACCACGGTGCCGGCGGCGAAGGGGAGCGCGGCACCGGTCGTGCCGTGCACCGCGCCGAGCCCTCGGGCCCGGGAGCCGGCCAGCGTGTCGAACGACCCGCCGACGACGACGCCGGGACCGCTCGGGGCCATGGCGAGGGCGTTCACCTGGCCGTTGGCCACGGGCGCCCAGGGCAGCAGCGCACCCGTGGGGTAGGAGAAGGCGGCCAGGCGGGTGCGGGCCGCGGAGCCCACGGACTCGAAGGTGCCGCCCACGTAGACGGTGGTGTCCGTCGCGGTGATGGCCCGGACCTGCGAGGGGAAGCCGGGCCGGAACGTGGTGTCCAGCGCACCGGTCGCGGTGTCGTAGGCCGCGAAGCGGTACCGCGGCTGGCCGTCGGCGGCGGTGAAGTCACCGCCCACGAAGATGCGCGAGCCGTCGGGGGACGCCACCACGACGCGGGCCTGCGCGTTCAGGTCGGGCGCGAAGCTGGTGATCAGCTCACCGGTGCGGACGTCGTAGGCGAGCAGGTTGTTGCGGACGGTCTCCTGGGTGCCGCGGGGCGCGCCCGCGGGCCGGACGGACGTGAACTTGCCGGCGGCGTAGACGGTGTTCCCGACCACCACCTGCGACCAGACCACCCCGTCGATCTGCACGGTGGGCAGGGGGTCAGCGGTGACCGTCGCCGGCGTGGCCGGGTCCGTCGGGTCCAGCGGCGCCGAGTCCGCGTGCGCCGTGCCGGCGAGCAGTCCGCCGAGGGCCCCCGCGAGCAGGAGCAGACTGAGCAGCGAGGCGAGGATCGCCCTGGACGCCACCATCCGTGCAGACATCGTTTCCCCGCTCGTCCGATCGCTTGCCCGGCCAGTCATCCGGCCGACGTTCGGACACTAAGCGTGACGAAGTGCGGGATGACATCCCCCGTACCGGTGACGCAGCGTGCTCAACGGGTGAACGAGAGCCTCTCCATCACGCTGTGTCAGCGCCGGATCACGCATGTGCGCGCCAGTGCGGCTCCACCACGCACCAGGCCCCCTCGACCGCAGGAGCGGTCGAGGGGCCTGGCTGGACGGAGGACGTGGCGGGACGTCAGCTGGCCGCGCCGGTGAACACCGCGTAGGAGGCACCGGGAGCGTGCCCGACCTGCACCGTGACCGAGTCCCGGTCGCCGGTCGCCAGGGTGAAGACGTACACGCCGTCGGCACTGGCCCCCGGCCGGAGGGTCCCGGAGAAGGGCTCCTGCGAGGGGTCCTCGAGCGGCGAGGCCGGGGTCGCCTCCGGGCCGTGGAACAGGTTGACCACCGCGGCGCCGAGCGACATGTCCGTCGCCGAGTCGTTGGTGACCCGGACGGTCACCCGGACCGCCGGACCGGCGATGTTGCCCGGCCCGGTGGCCTGACCGTCGATGCCCTCGATCGAGGCGACCTCGATGGTCAGACCGTCCACGGGGACCGGCTCCTCCAGTGCGACCGCCGGCAGGTCCGGGGGGAGCTCCTGCGCGATCGTCACCGGGTCCGCAGCCGAGGTCGGGGGCCCACCGGCCGGAGGCGCCGGAGCGGCCGTGTCGCTGGACCGGGCGTCCGGGGCGGTGGCGCCGGACGCCGGATCGGTGGCGCCGGGAGCCGGGCCTGCGGTCGTCGCGGCGGTGCTGCCGGCCACCGGCGACGTCACGTCGCCCGGTGCCCTGCGGTCACCGACCGCCAGGAACGCCGATGCGACCGCCACGACCACGACCAGGGCCCCCAGGAGGGACCAGGTCCGCCGCCGCGACCAGCGTGCGGCGCCGGAGGGGACGTCGGTGTTCACGCGCTCAACCTGCCCATCTCTCGATACCACTTGACCGACGCGACGGCGAGGTAGCCGGCCGTGCCGAGGAACATCAGTCCGTAGGCCGCCAGGAACACCTGCGGCGCACCGAGCAGGACGAACACCAGGCACAGCAGGCCGTAGTCGGTCGGCAGCACCAGGAGGGAGCGCAGCACGCTCGGTCGCTGCCCGGACGTCCGCGCAGCCCGGCTGGTCCCGCCGTGGGCGGCACGCAGTGCGTCGTTCAGCAGGGTGACGAAGAAGTGGACGACGTCGACCACGGAGAACGCCAGGGGCAGCAGCAGCCACACGGCGTCCACCGTCTCGGAGCGGTAGAGGCCGATCAGCAGCGCGAGGTGCAGGCTGGCGATCTTGAGCGCGTCCACCATGTGGTCCAGCCACTCGCCGGCCGGGGAGCCACCGCCCCGCAGCCGGGCCAGCTGGCCGTCGGCGGAGTCGAGGGCGTACCCGAGGGCCAGCAGCAGCGCGACCGCCAGGCCCATCGGCCAGGACGGCGGCAGCAGGGCGAGCACGGCGATGCCGGTGAACGTGCACACGGCGCTGATCCCGGTGACCGCGTTCGGGGTGAGCCGGGCGTGGAAGGCCAGGGCCGCGAGCACCCGCCCCAGCCTCCGGTTCACGAACCGGGAGTAGGCGGGGGCGCCCTGCGCGCCCTTCTGCGCGCCGGCCAGCCGGCGGACCGTGTCGGCGACCGTGCCCTCCGGACGGGCCACCGCGGTCGGCACCGTCGTCACGACTGCGCCGTCCGCGCCGACGGGACGTCGCTCGACCCGGCCGCCGCGGGCCGCGCGGCCGGTCGGCCGGGTGCCCGGCGAGGCGCAGGGGCGCTGCCACCCCCAGGGGCGGAGGCGGGCTGGACCAGTGGCCACTCGCTGCTCCGGGTGCCGGCAGCCGGGCCGAGCCGCAGCCGCCGGCCGCTGGGGCGGGACCGGGGGAACTCCCGGGCGGCCAGCGCGCGGCACAGCTCCTCGTAGCGGGACGCCACGTGGTCCCAGTCGTAGCGGGCGGCGAGCAGCCGTGCCCGCTTGCCCCGGCGGCGGAGCTTCTCGGGCTCGCGCTCGGCCTCGTGCAGTGCGGAGGTGACGTCGTCCGGCGTCCGGAAGTAGCGGCCACTGGACTCCAGCACCTCCCGGTTGAAGGAGACGTCGTAGGCGATCGTCGCCGCGCCCGCGCCGAGCGCCCGCAGCAGGGAGGGGTTGGTCCCGCCCACGGAGTGCCCGTGCAGGTACGTCGCGCAGTGCACGTACAGCTGGTCGAGGAGCTCCTGGTCCCAGACGCCGCCGAGGAACCGCACCCGGTCGTCGGCGAGCGCGTGCACGCGGCGGGTGTAGTCGTCGGCGTAGGGCGCCGACCCCACCACCACGAGCGGCAGCTCGGCGTCGCTGCGCCGGTAGCCGTCGACGATCACGTCGACGTGGTTCTCCGGCTCGAAGCGGGCGACGACGAGGTGGTAGCCGCCCGGCGTCAGGTCCACGGCCGACAGCCGGTCGAACGCGGCGCCGTCGGTCTTCGGTGCGCCGTAGGCGATCTGCTCGGTCGGGGCCGCGAACTCGTCACGGTAGTAGTCGGCGATGCCCTGCGCGTCGGCGATCAGGGCGTCGGACCAGCGGACCGACAGCGCCTCGACGACGCGGTAGTACCGCTTGCCGATCCCACCCCACTTGGCGCGCTTCCACTCCAGGCCGTCGACGTGGGTGGCCACCGGGATGCAGGCCGCCCGCAGCAGCGGCAGCCAGGGCGCGTTCGCCGCGTTGAACACGATCGCGGCGTCGACCCGGTGGGTGAGCAGGTGCGCGACCGAGAGACCGGTGTGGCTCAGCGTCTCCAGCGACCGGCGGCGCAGCGCCGGCAGGTGCACCAGCCGCATGCCCAGGTGCGTCGCCGGCCGGGGTCCGCCGGTGGTGGTGCGGCAGTAGACGACGACGTCGTGGCCGGCCTCCACCAGGCGCCGGCCGACCTCCTCGACCGCGGTCTCGAAGCCGCCGTACCGCGCCGGCACGCCACGCGTCCCGACCAGGGCGATGCGAAGGGCGCCCGACCTCCTGGGTGGCATGGCCTCTGGCTCCGTTCCTCGGAGTCGGCGCCGGCCTCGGGACGAGGGAGCGGCGACCGACCGACCTGCGCGTGCTGGACGAGCCGTGCCGGCCGTCCACCCTCGACCCTCCCCCGATCGCGGAGTGGCGTCGCGCTTCGCAGCAGTGCGGTCACCCGGAGGGAGGACGCCGGTGCTCGTCCGTGGCCGCCCGTTGCGCGGCCGCGGCTCAGTAGGCGCCGGATGCCGAGACGACGGCGCGTGCGGTCTTCCAGAGGATCTGCACGTCGAGGGCGAGCGACCAGTTCTCCACGTAGCGGAGGTCCAGCCGGACGGCCTCCTCCCACGGCAGGTCGCTGCGGCCGGAGATCTGCCACAGCCCGGTCAGGCCCGGCTTCACCAGCAACCGGCGGCTGACCGAGGTGTCGTAGCGGGCGACCTCGTCGGGCAGCGGCGGACGCGGACCGACGAGCGACATGCCGCCGGTGAGCACGTTGACCAGCTGGGGCAGCTCGTCGAGGGAGAGCCGGCGCATCCAGCGGCCGACCGGCGTCACCCGCGGGTCCTGCCGGATCTTGAACAGCAGCCCGTCGGCCTCGTTGCCGTCCGACAGGCCGGCGACCTGCTGGTCGGCGCCGACGACCATGCTGCGGAACTTGAGCATCGTGAAGTGCTGGCCACCGAGCCCGACCCGCTGCTGCCGGTAGAGGACCGGCCCGGGACCGGACAGCCGGACCGCGAGGGCGAGCGCGGCCAGGACCGGAGCGAGCAGCAGCAGCGCGACAGCGGCGACCGACCGGTCGAGGGCCGCCTTCAGCACCCGGCGCCAGCCCTCGAACCGGGGCTGCTCCACCGAGAGGAGGGGCAGCCCGTCGAAGGGCCGGATGTGCAGGCGCGGCCCGGCCACCTCGACGAGCCCGGGGGCCACGAGGAGCTCCAGCCCGGTGCCCTCGAGCTGCCAGGACAGGGCGCGCAGGTACTGGGACGCCGTCTCGCTGGCGGAGGTGACGGCGATCGTGTCGGCCCCGACCCGGCCGGCGAGCTCGACGACGTCGTCCAGGCCCGCCACCGGCAGGTCGGTCACCCGCGCGACCCGGCTGCGGTCGTCCGGCGTCACGCAGACGCCGACGACGTCCAGTCCGGCGTGCCGGGTGCGGTGCAGCCGGTCGACCAGGTCCAGGACCGCGCCGCCGCGGCCGACGACCACGACGCGCTTGACGCAGCGCCCGGCCATCCGCTGGCGGTGCAGCACGCGCCGGGCGGCGTACCGCTCGACCAGTGTCGCGCCGGTGAGCGCCGGGACGGCGAGGACCACCAGCGCGCGGCTGAGGTCGAGCTGGGCGGCGTAGCTGACGAAGCCCATCCCGGCCAGCAGCAGCAGGCCGGCGCGGCCGACGCGACGGAACTCGTCGCTGCCCACCCCGAACCAGCGTTCCTCGTACGCGCCGGTGACCGCGAGCAGCGCCGGCCAGGCGACGACCAGGCTCAGCCCGGCCCAGAACAGGACGCTGCCCACGACCGGCCCGTCGTGGGCGAGGAGGACCACGGCCGCCGCGGACGCCGCGATCAGCGCCTCACCGAGGACCAGTCCGGCGCGGTGCCGCCGGGCCCAGCGGGCGGTGCCCCGGGCGCGCGCGGTGGTGTCCGGGACGCGCTCGACGGCCACGAGCGACGGGACCGCCGCCGACGACGGGTGACCGACGGTGTCGGTCGGTTCCGCACGTTCGAGCAGCATGGGGCCCCCAGTTCTCCGCAGTGATCACGCACAGTCCGCTGGCGACACGCAGGAGTGGCTGGTGGCCGGGGTGGACCCGGACCAGCCGCCACACTGGTGACGCTCAGCAACCATCACAGGCGGTGACGAGCAGGGGCAACGCGGACGGGGGTGCTTCACCCGTTGGGACCGGGACCACGGCCGCGACCACCCGTCCGGGCGACGGTGCGTACCGACGGTGGTCAGCTGCGGGGGTGGACGACGTTCTGCGCGGCCTCCAGGCCGCGCTCGAGCAGCAGCTCGATGGCGTCGGCGGCCTCACCGACGAACAGCTCGAGCGTCTTGCGCTCGGTCGCCGAGAAGTCCTTGAGGACGTAGTCGGCGGGGTCCTGCCGTCCGGGTGGGCGGCCGATCCCCGCCCGGACCCGCAGGTAGTCGCGGGTGCCGGTGGAGCGGGAGATGGAGCGCAGGCCGTTGTGCCCGCCCTCGCCGCCACCGCGCTTGAGCCGCACCACCTCGAAGTCGAGGTCGAGCTCGTCGTGCACGACGACCAGGTCGGTGGCGGGCAGGTGGTGGTAGTCGAGCAGCCCGCGGACCGGGCCGCCGGACTCGTTCATGTAGGTCGAGGGCACCGCCAGCACGACTCGCCGGCCGGCGAGCCGGCCCTCACCGGACAGCGACCGGGCGCGGGGCCCCTTGCCGGGTGACAACCGGACGCCGGCCCGGGCGGCCAGCTCGGCCAGCACCATCGCCCCGACGTTGTGCCGGTTGCCGGCGTAGCCGGGGCCGGGGTTGCCCAGCCCGACGACCAGGAACGGTCCCTCCGACACCGGGGGTGCGGGGGCGGGCGCGGGAGACGCCGCAGGGGCGCCGGCGGTGCCGGCGCCCCTGCGGGTCGTGCTCTCGGTCAGCGGACCGGTCAGGCGTCGCTGGACTTCTCGGCGGAGTCCATCGACTCGCCGCTGCCCTGGTCCTGCGGCTCCGGGACGACGTCGCCGTCGGCCTCGGACTCGTCGCGCTCGATGCCGGCCTCGGCCTCGGCCTCTTCCAGCTCGGCCTCCAGCTCGGCGGCGGACGGCGCACCCAGGAAGCCGATGACCAGCGCCTCCGGGTCGGTGATCAGCGTTGCGCCGGCCGGCAGCGGCAGGTCACTGGCGGTGATGCCGTTGCCCGCGGTGCGGCCGGTGATGTCGACCTCGATCGTCTCCGGCAGGTCGGTGGCGTCGGCCTCGACGAGGACGCTGTTCAGCTGGTGGTTGCTGATCGTGTCCGGGGCCGGCTCGCCGACGATCAGGACGCGGACCTCGACGGTGGTCTTCTCACCGCGGCGGACCAGCAGCAGGTCGACGTGCTCGTGGATGCGGGTGATCGGGTCCCGCTGGATCGCCTTGGTCAGCGCCAGCTGGTCCTTGCCGTCCATCTCGATGGTCAGCAGCACGTTGGTGCCGCCGTTGCGCAGGGCCGCGGCGAACTCGCGGGCCGGCAGCGACAGGTGGACGACGTCCTGGCCGTGCCCGTACAGGACGGCGGGGACGCGGCCCTCGCGACGGGTCCGGCGGGCACTGCCCTTGCCGAACTCGGTGCGGGGCTCGGCGGCGAGGCGGAATTCAGCCACGGTGGTGTGCTCCTCAACAGGTGGATCGGGTCTGTGTGCTCAGCGCACGAGCGCGGCACACCCCTGGAGGGCAGACGCACGTCGATCACGGAGTCGGAGAACCGCTCCCTCGCCGGGCAACCAGTCGAGCGTACCTGAGCGCCCGAGGCCACGAGACAGGGACGCGGCCATGCGCGCCAACGCCACCAGCGGAGGGACCCCGGACCCATCGCCCGAAGGGCGTCTGCCGATCCCGGCGCGGGGCCGAAGGCTCCCGCCGGGATCGGCAGGTGGGTCCGTCCGCGACGCCGGCACGGGGCCCGGAGGGTCCCTGCCGACGACGCGGGAAGCGGCTCAACTCACGTCGGGAACGGCTCCTGGCCGCGATGCGGCCCGAAGGGTCGCGGTTTAGCTGGCCCCACCGAACAAGCTCGTCACCGAACCGTCCTCGAAGACCTCCTTGATCGCCCGGCCGAGCAGGGGGGCGATGGAGAGCACGGTCAGCTTGTCGAAGCGACGTTCGGCCTCGATGGGGAGCGTGTTGGTGATGATCACCTCGCTGACCCGGCTGTTCTTCAGGCGGTCGACCGCGGGGCCGGAGAGCACCCCGTGGGTGGCGGCGATGATGACGTCGGCGGCGCCGGCCTCGAACAGCGTCTCGGCGGCCTTGGCGATCGTGCCGCCGGTGTCGATCATGTCGTCGACCAGGATGCAGACGCGACCCTCGACGTCACCGACGACCCGGTTGGCGACGACCTCGTTGGGCCGGGTGACGTCGCGGGTCTTGTGGATGAAGGCCAGCGGGGTGCCGCCGAGCTTGTCGCTCCACCGCTCGGACACCCGGACGCGGCCGGAGTCGGGCGAGACGACGGTGAGGTCGCGGTCGCCCCACTTGCACTTGACCTCGTCGATGAGCAGGTCCATGGCGAACAGGTGGTCGACCGGGCCGTCGAAGAAGCCCTGGATCTGCGCGGTGTGCAGGTCGACGGTCATCAGCCGGTCGGCGCCGGCGGTCTTGAACATGTCGGCGACCAGCCGGGCGGAGATCGGTTCGCGGCCGCGGTGCTTCTTGTCCTGCCGGGCGTAGGGGAAGAACGGGGCGACCACGGTGATCCGCTTGGCCGAGGCGCGCTTCAGCGCGTCGACCATGATCAGCTGTTCCATCAGCCAGGTGTTGATGGGTGCGGTGTGGCTCTGCACCACGAAGGCGTCGCAGCCGCGCACCGACTCCTCGAACCGCACGAAGAGCTCACCGTTGGCGAACTCGTAGGAGGAGGTGGGGGTGGGGGTGACGCCGAGGTGCCCGGCGATCTCCATCGTCAGCTCGGGGTAGGCCCGGCCGGAGAAGAGCATCAGGCTCTTGTTGGTGGTCTGCCTGATCGCGCTCATGATCGCCCCTGCTGGTCGTCGTCCGTCGCGGCCGGGGGCCGGTCCGCGGACTCGGTGGTTCGGGTGTCGGTGGCTGCGGCCGCTGCGTCGTCAGCCGCTGCTGCGGCCTCTGCGCCGGGCGTGCCCGGACGGCGCCGCGCCACCCAGCCTCCCACATTGCGCTGGCGTGCCCGGGCGACGGCCATCGCCCCAGGCGGGACGTCGGTGGTGATCACGGACCCGGCGGCGGTGTAGGCCCCGTCCCCCACGGTGACCGGCGCCACGAGCATGGTGTCCGAGCCGATCCGCACGTGGTCACCCACCGTGGTGCGGTGCTTGGCGACGCCGTCGTAGTTGACGAACACCGTCGCCGCGCCGATGTTGCTGTGCTCGCCGATGGTCGCGTCGCCGACGTAGGACAGGTGGGGCACCTTGGACCCCTCGCCGACCTCGACGTTCTTCGTCTCGACGTAGGCGCCCACCTTTGCCCCGCGGCCCAGCCGGGTGCCCGGGCGGAGGTAGCTGAACGGGCCGACGGTCGCCGCCGGGCCGATCTCGGCCAGCTGGACGTGCGACCGGACGACCGACGCCCCGTCCCCCACCTCGGTGTCGACCAACGTGCTGTCCGGGCCGACGACCGCGCCGGCACCGACGGTGGTCGCGCCGAGCAGTTGCGTGCCGGGGTGCAGGACGACCTCCGCCGCCACCTCCACGGTCACGTCGACCCAGGTGGTCTGCGGGTCCACCACGACCACCCCGGCCCGCATGAGGTCGTCGATGACCCGGTCGTTCATCGTGCGGCGCCGGGCGGCCAGCTCGCGCTGGTCGTTGCAGCCCAGGGTGTCGTCGGGGTCGGCCGCCCGGTGCCCGCCGACCGGGGCGCCGTCGGCCACCAGCAGGCCGAGGACGTCGGTCAGGTACTGCTCGCCCTGGTCGTTGGCGGCCCCGACCCTGGTCAGCGCCTCCCGGACGGCGGCGGCGTCGCCGACGTACACCCCGGCGTTGACCTCCCGGATCGCGCGCTGGGTGTCGTCGGCGTCCCGCTCCTCGACGATCGCCCGCACCGCGCCGCCGGCGTCCCGGACGATCCGCCCCAGGCCGGTCGGGTCGGCCACCTCGGCGGTGAGCACGGTGAGCACGTCGCCGGCCTGCTGGTGCGCCCGGACCAGGGCGGTCAGCGTCTCCTCGCGCAGCAGCGGCGCGTCCCCGTTGAGGATCAGCACCGCCCCGGTCACCTCCGTGAGCGCGTCCAGCGCGACCGCCGCGGCGTGCCCGGAGCCCAGCTGCTCCTCCTGGACGACCGGCAGCGCCCCCGGCGCGACGGCGCTGAGGTGCTCGGCCACCGCCTCCCGCCCGGATCCGACGACGACGACGGTCTGGGCGGCCCGCAGCGGGGCGGCCGCCGCCAGCACGTGCCCCAGCAGCGAGCGGCCACCGATCGGGTGCAGCACCTTGGGCATGCGCGAGCGCATCCGCGTGCCCTGCCCGGCGGCGAGGACGACGACGGCGCCGACGGCGCCGTCCGTGGTGGGGGTGTCCTGCAGGGTCACGGAACGAACTCCTCGCGATGGCGACGGTTGGCGGCGCGCGTCGGCGCTGACTGGCTGGGGGACTCGGACTCGAACCGAGACTGCACGGCTCCAAAGGCCGGCGGGCTGCCGATTACCCCATCCCCCATCAACCGGCCCGCCGGGGCAGAACCGCGGCGGCCCACCCTGAGCCTAGGGCCGACGTCGGGAGCGGGCACCCAGGCCCGCCCTCCGGGACGTCGGACGGTGGCCGGACGGACCCGGTCGGGCGGGGATCAGCCCACCAGGCGGGCGCCGTGGACCGGGCCGTGCACGGCCCGCACGGTCCGGAACACCCCGGCACCGGCGAGCTCATCGGCCAGCCGGACGGCGCCGTCCTCGTCCTCGGCCAACGCGGCCACCGTCGGGCCGGAGCCGCTGACCAGCGCCGCCCGGGCCCCGGCCTCGGTCGCGACCCGCATCGCCCGGTCCAGCTCCGGGCGCAGCCGGAGCGCCGGCGCCTGGAGGTCGTTGTGCAGCGCGGCCGCCAGCGCCGACGCCGGACCGCTGTGCAGCGCGGCGAGCACCGGCCCGGTGGCGGCCATCAGCCCGCCGTCCGGCAGGGTCCCGGCTGCCCGCTGGGCGTCCAGCTCGCCGTACACGGTGGGGGTCGACAGCCCCTCCCCGGCGATCCCGAGCACCCAGTCCCAGCGCCGGCGGGCCAGCACCGGCGTCAGCCGCTCGCCGCGCCCGGTGCCCAGCGCCACCCCGCCGAGCAGGCTGAAGGGGACGTCGCTGCCCAGCACTGCGGCGAGCGCAGCCAGGTCGCCGCGAGTCGCCCGGGTCCCCCACAGTGCGTCGAGCGCCACCAGCGTCGCCGCGGCGTCGGCGCTGCCGCCGGCCAGCCCGGCCGCGGCCGGGATCGACTTGTCGACGGTCAGGTGGGCATCGGCGGCCACCCCGGCGTGCCGAGCGAGCAGCTCGGCGGCCTGCCAGACCAGGTTGCGCTGGTCGGTGGGCACGCTCGCCGGGCCTCCACTGCTCCCCGTCCCCTCGCCGCGGACGCTGAGCGAGAGCCCCTCGGCGCGGCGGACGGTGACCGTGTCGAACAGCGACACGGCGAGGAAGACCGTCTCCAGCTCGTGGAAGCCGTCGGCCCGCAGCGGCCCCACGCCGAGGTGCACGTTGACCTTCGCCGGCGCCCGCGCCGTGATGGCGCCGTTGCCGGCGAGCCGGCCGGGGCCGCCTGCGGTCGCGTTGCTCATCGGGTCATCCTGCCCGCCGGTCCACCGTCGCCGACCGGTGCACCTCGCCTCCCGGCCGCGGCACGCGCTACCGCCCCTCCGCGGTGACCGGGTCGGTGGCCGCGAGCCGGGCGAAGTCGGTGACCGACAGCTGCTCCCCCCGCGTGGTCGGGTCGATGCCGGCGGCGCGCAGCCGGGCCTCGGCGGCGGCCGGGCTGCCGGCCCAGCGAGCCAGCGCCGCCCGCAGGCCCTTGCGCCGGGTGGCGAAGGCCGCGTCGATGACGGCGAAGGTGGCCGCCCGGTCGCCGTCCGGCGCCGGTCGGCGGGTCAGCGCGACCAGTCCGGAGTCGACGTTGGGCACCGGCCAGAAGACCGGCCGCGGGACGTTGCCGGCCCGCCGGACGTCGGCGTACCAGGCGGCCTTGACGCTGGGCACCCCGTAGGCGGGCGTGCCGGGTGCGGCGGCGAGCCGGTCGGCGACCTCGGCCTGCACCAGCACCAGCGAGGTGCGGATGGTGGGCACCAGCTCCAGCAGGTGCAGCAGCACCGGGACGGCGATGTTGTAGGGCAGGTTGGCCACCAGGGCCGTGGGCGGGGGCCCGGGCAGCTCCTGCACCCGGAGGGCGTCCGCGGTCACCACGGTGAGCCGCCCCGCCACGTCCGGGGCCCGCTGGGCGACGGTCACCGGCAGCTGGTCGGCCAGCCGGGGGTCGATCTCCACGGCGGTCACGTGTGCGCAGGCGGGCAGCAGCCCCAGGGTCAGCGACCCGAGGCCCGGCCCGACCTCGCACACGACGTCGTCCTCGTGCAGGCCGGCGGTCCGGACGATCTTGCGGATCGTGTTGGCGTCGTGCAGGAAGTTCTGCCCGAGGGTCTTGGTCGGTCGCAGGTCCAGCTGCTGGGCCAGCTCGCGGATCGCGGCCGCACCGAGCAAGGCCGTCACGACCGGCCTCGCTGCAGGGGCCCGCCGCGAGCCTGCGCGCGGCGGGGCTCCGGCCCCGTCGCAGGGTCCCGACCCGAGCTCGCGAGGGCCGGGGGGCGACGGGGTCCTTCGACCTGCATCAGCCGAACAGGCGAGGGCCGCAGTGCGGCCACTGCCCTGCGCCGGAACGGGCGTACAGCATCTGCGCCCGCATGGTCTGCTCCTCGGCCGACGCGGCGGCCGGGTCACCGCTGCCCCCGACGGCGGACCAGGTGCTCGTGGAGAACTGGTACATGCCGCGGTACTTGCCGGTGCCGCTCACCGCGGTGGGCCGGCCACCGGACTCGCAGGCGGCCAGCGCGGCCCAGTTCAGGCCGTCGGCGCTGACCACGGCGGCCGGTGCCGCCGGCTTCTCCTTGGTGCCGACGGCCACCTGCTGGTCGACCGCCGGGGTGCTGACCTCGACGCCCAGCTGCTCGCGGCCGGTCTCGACCCCATCGGTGACGGTGACCCGCCAGGTGACCGTCTGCGCGCCCTCGACCCCCTGCTGGGTGACCGTGCGCTGCCCCTGGAAGGCGTTCGGGTCCGGCGTCTCGACGGTCGCGTAGTCCAGCGGCTGGACCTCGGTCACGTCGGTGACGACGACCCGGGTGACCCGCAGGACCATCGCGTCCAGCAGGGGCTGCTGCGGGTAGATCGAGGTGCGGTCGGTGGCCGACAGGGCGATGCCCTGCTCGGCCAGCAGGTCACCGGCGGTCGCCGCGGTGGTGGTGACCACGCGCTGCTGGCCGTCCGCGATCAGCGTGACGTCCTTGTTGGTGGTGATGGCGAGGTCCATGCCGTCCAGCGGCAGGCGCTGGCTGCGGCTGGCGGAGAGCACCAGCTCGTCGGTGCGGTACCCGAGCTCGGCCAGCGCGCCGTCGACCGAGAGGGCCGTCGTGTAGACGTCGGTGCGCACCCCGTCGACGGTCAGCGTCAGCGGGCGGGCGCGGTTGAGCACGATCGTGGCGCCGTCGCCGATGGCGTCGCCGGGGTCGGGCAGGACGACGTCCTGCGAGGCGGGCTCCAGGCCCTCGTCCGCCAGCACCTCAGCGGCCGTGCCGGCATAGGTGCGCACCTCGCGCGACTGGCCGTCGACGGTCAGGGTCACCGTCTTCTGGGCAGCGAAGTAGGCAGCGGAACCGCCCACCAGGCCCAGCAGGACCAGGACGAAGAGAATCGACTTCAGCGATCGGTGCACAACACATCCACGGGTCACGGGGCCCGGGCAGGGGAACGAGGGCGACAGCCGACGGACCTCACCCGGAGGGCGGCGCCCATCACCGTGCGGCCCGACGAGCTCCGGGTCCGGGAGCGGTCACCCGGGCAGGAACGAGCGCCCAGGTGTTCCCCACCCCGGCTTGTCGGTCACGGCACGATAACGAACGCCTGACGGAAGAGAACGGTGCGGGATCAAGAAACCACCATGTCGACTCAGCCCTCCGCAGGCGCGCCGACACGGTGAGTGAGAAACGCGCCATCAGCGCGCCAAGCCACCCGGGTCGACGCCGTGCGCAAGGCCACAGCCGGCCGTGCGCCCGGAACGCCTCAGGCCAGCGCGGGCGAGGCCTGCCGCACGGGGCGCAACCAGGTCACCAGGAAGCCGGCCACCACCAGTCCGGCGATGATCGCGGAGAACCCGCCCGCGACGAGGGCCACCGGCAGCAGCCCGGCGCCGTCGGAGGTCACCTGGTCGCCGAGGTCGATCGCGGCGCGGAGCAGCAGCGCCCCCAGCGGGAGCAGGGCGAGCACGCTGGCCGCGGCGACCGACAGGTGCGCGGTCCAGGTGCGCTGCGCCTCGTCGACCGGCACGTCGGCGCCCTCGGCGGGGAGCGGGCGCAGCCACACCCGCAGCAGGGCGGCCTCGGCCAGCAGCCATCCGGCCAGCGGCACCGCCGTCGCCGTCGCCACGACCGGCGACGCCAGGTCGTCGACCTGGAGCAGGGCGGTGAGCACCACCCCGGCGACCGCGGCGCGCATGGTCCACAGCAGCCAGAGCGAGATCTGCTCCGACCGCCGCGGCCGGCGCGCCGGGCTGGCCGTCGCCCAGCGCGGCCGCGGCCGGGTCGCCTCGGCCAGCAGCACGCCGGCCAGCAGGCCCACGGCGAGGGCGGGCACCCAGAGGAAGACCGACGCCTCGGCGAACAGCACCACCGTGCTGACCACCAGCGCCAGGCCGAGCAGCAGCCCGAGGAGCCGCACCCGGTGGGCATGGGTGGCCTGGCGGGCGAGCTGCGCGGTCGCCTCCGGCGTCACCGGGACGAACTCGACACCGGCGGAGGCGACGGCCCGGCGACCGGACGCGAGTGACCAGCCCCGGGCCAGCATGGCGGCCGGGACCATCAAGGCGATGAAGAGCACGACGGCGATGAGGCGGCCCACTCCCCCAGTGTGCCCCGGTTCAGCTGGCCGGGGGGCGGCCCACCCGCCTCAGTCGTCCCAAGGGCCGAAGACGCGCTCCGCGGTGGCGGTGAGGGCGCCGCACAGCTGGTCCAGCGGCACCCCGGTGACCTCCGCGAGCGCCCGGACCGTGTGCGGTACCAGCCGGGCGGAGTTCGGGCGCCCGCGCAGCGGGGCCGGGGTCAGGAACGGGGCGTCGGTCTCGACCAGCAGCTGGTCCAGCGGGGTGAGCGCCGCCGCCTCGCGCAGGGCGCCGGCGCTGGAGAAGGTGACCGTGCCGGCGAAGGACAGCACGTGGCCGCGCTCGAGGCAGGCCCGGGCGAACCCGGCGTCCCCGGAGAAGCAGTGGAAGACGGTGTGCTCGGGCGCACCCTCGTCGTCCAGCACCCGGAGCACCTCGTCGTGGGCGTCGCGGTCGTGGATGACCAGGGCGATCCCGTGCCGCTTGGCGATGTCGATGTGCGCCCGGAAGGAGGCCTCCTGGGCGGCCCAGCCCTCGGGGCCGGTGCGGTAGCGGTCCAGGCCGGTCTCCCCCACCGCCCGCACCTGGGGCAGCGCGGCGAGCCGGTCGATCTCGGCCAGCGCCGTCTCGGTCGCCGCCCCGGCCCCTGCCTCGTTGGGGTGCAGCGCCACCGCCGCCAGCACGTTCGGGTGCCGGGCCGCGAGCGCGGCCGACCAGCGCGACGACCCGACGTCCACCCCGACCTGCACCAGCCGCGGGACGCCGACGGCCACGGCGGCCGCGATCGCCTCGTCGACCTCCGCGTCGGTGGGCTCCCGGTCCTCGCCGCCCACGGCGATGTCGAAGTGCGTGTGGCTGTCGACCGCCGGGGACGGCAGCGGCTCCGGGGACGGCGGCGGCTCACCCCGCCGGTTCGCCCGCGAGGACGCCGACCGGCTCACCCCCGGCCTCCCTCTGGGGCCAAGATCGCGATTCTGGCCCCAGCCGACCGGCTCACGCCGCCACCGGGATGGCCATTGTGGTGGTCCGGGAGGTCACGCCTCGCCGTCCGACCCGCTCTGGCCGCCCTCCTCCAGGCGACGCAGCTCCTCCTCCACGATCGAGGAGTCGAGCTTGGTGAACACCGGCTTCGGCGGGGCGAGCGGGGTGCCCGGCGGCGGCAGCGGCGTGGACGCCCAGACGGCCTGCCCCTGGTCGTAGGGCCCGGTGATGATCGGGTACGGCGAGCCGTCGTCCAGGTCCTCGGTCTCGACCACCTGCGGGGCGACCGACCACACGCCGGTGCCGCCCAGCAGCTCGTGCACCTGCTGCGAGGAGTGCGGCAGGAACGGCGTCAGCAGGGCGTTGCAGTCCTTGATCGCCTGCAGCGCGGTGTGCAGCACGGTGTCCCGGCGGGCCGGGTCCTCCTTGAGCTTCCACGGCGCCTGGTCCGACAGGTACTTGTTCGCCTCACCGACGACCCGCATCGCCTCGGTCGCCGCCGCCTTCTGCCGGTTGCGCGACAGCAGCTCACCGATCGGGGCGAAGGCCCCGGAGGTGGTGGCCAGCAGCGCCCGGTCGGCGTCGGTCAGCTCACCCGGGGTCGGGACGGCGCCCACGTTCTTGGCGGCCATCGACACCGAGCGGTTGACCAGGTTGCCCCACCCGGCGACCAGCTCGTCGTTGTTGCGACGCAGGAACTCCGCCCAGGTGAAGTCGGTGTCCTGGTTCTCCGGGCCGGCCACGGCGATGAAGTAGCGCAGCGCGTCGGCGTCGTAGCGGGCGAGGAAGTCGCGGACGTAGATGACCACGTTGCGCGAGGAGGAGAACTTCCGCCCCTCCATGGTCAGGAACTCGCTGGAGACCACCTCGGTGGGCAGGTTGAGCCGGCCGTAGGAGCCCGGCGTCCCGCCCTTGTCGCCCGCCCCGTTGTAGCCGAGCAGCTGGGCCGGCCAGATTTCGGAGTGGAAGACGATGTTGTCCTTGCCCATGAAGTAGTAGGCGTCGGAGTCCGGCGCCTGCCACCACTGCCGCCAGGCCTCCGGGTCACCGGACCGGCGGGCCCACTCGATGGACGCCGACAGGTAGCCCACCACGGCGTCGAACCAGACGTAGATGCGCTTGTCCGGCCGGTCCCGCCAGCCGTCCAGCGGCACCGGCACGCCCCAGTCGATGTCCCGGGTGTAGCTGCGCGGCTTGAGGTCCTCGAGCAGGTTGACGCTGAAGTTCAGGACGTTGGGGCGCCAGTTCCCCCGGGTGCCCAGCCAGTCGCCCAGCGCCCGGGTGAACGCCGGCAGGTCCAGGAAGTAGTGCTCCTCCTCGACGAACTTCGGCGTCTCGCCGTTGATCCGGCTGACCGGGTTCACCAGGTCGATCGGGTCCAGCTGGTTGCCGCAGTTGTCGCACTGGTCGCCGCGGGCGCCGTCGTAGCCGCAGATCGGGCAGGTGCCCTCGATGTAGCGGTCGGGCAGCGTGCGGCCGGTCGACGGGCTGATCGCGCCCAGCGTGGTCTGCGGGAAGACGTAGCCGTTCTTCAGCAGCCCGAGGAAGATCTCCTGGCTCACCGCGCGGTGGTTGGCCGTCGTCGTCCGGGTGAAGAGGTCGTAGCTGAGCCCGAGGCTGGCCAGGTCGTCGACGATGACCCGGTTGTTCCGGTCGGCGATCTGCCGCGGGGTGATGCCCTCCGCGTCCGCGGCGACCGTGATCGGCGTCCCGTGCTCGTCGGTGCCGCTCACCATCAGCACCTGGTCGCCGGACATCCGGTGGAACCGGCTGAAGACGTCGGAGGGGACGCCGAACCCGGAGACGTGCCCGATGTGCCGCGGGCCGTTGGCGTAGGGCCAGGCGACGGCGGTGAGGATGTGCCGATCTGTCACGGGCTGAGGGTAGTGACCGGCGTCGACCGGGTTGACCGGCGCGTCCTCAGGGGGCGTCGGTGACCGCGACCGTGCTGGGTGTGGGGACGTCGCCGGCGGGGACGCCCACCAGCGCGACAGCGGCCAGCGCCAGCCCGATGCCGGCCACGGTGACGCCCCGCAGCACGCGGTGCTCGACCACGGGTGCTCGGCGGGCCGGCCGGGGGCGCCCTCCGGCAGCGACCCAGGCGAGCGCGGACGGCGCGCTGGCCAGCAGCAGCTTCCCGGTGGGGACGGCGAGGCCCAGCAGCGCCAGCGCGGGCACCGGCAGGCCGCCGATCGGCCCGATCGCCACCAGCAGGACCCCGTTCGCACCGACCAGCCCCACCGCGCAGAGCACGACCAGCAGGGCGATCTCCCCGACGGCGACGGCGACCAGCAGCAGCCGGCCGGCTCCGTCGACGAGACCGGCCCCACCGCCGGCGCACAGCACGACCCACGCGGCGAGCAGCAGCAGGGTGACGGCGACGAGCCAGCCGGAGGGGCGCACCCCGGAACCGAAGACGCCCTCCAGGCTGGTCAGCCCGAAGGCGAGCAGCGCCAGGGCCTCCAGCACGGAGAGCCCACCGGCGGCGGCGACGGTCGCCGGCAGCCGCACCGGGCGCGCGGTCGCCGGGGCGACGGCGGGGGTGGCGCGGGGGGCGTCGAGGACGGCGCTGGGCACGGAGGTCTCCTGACCGCGGAACGGGTGTCCCGGATCAGGTCGGGCGTTCCGGAGGCCGACCGCAGCGCCACCGGCGCGGGTCTCACCCGCCGGGGTGAGACCCGCGGGTGGTGCGCCGGGGATGCTGGACCCCGACAGACCCGAGGGAGGACCGGTGACCGACACCGACAGCACGACCAGCAGGCGCGCCCCCGGGACGCCGGCCGAGCTCCCGCAGACGCTGCGCCCACGCCCGGCGGGCGCGCCCCGGGAGAAGCAGCCCGAGCGGGACACCGACGACCCGGTCGTCGACTGCGCCGTCTACGTGCAGGGCGAGCGGCTGGACGTCGCGCCGTCCGAGGCGCTGCAGGTGGCCCGCGACCGGGGCGGGTTCGTCTGGCTGGGGCTCTACGAGCCCTCCGAGGCCGAGCTCACCGCGATCGGGGAGCACTACGGACTCCACCCGCTCGCCGTCGAGGACGCCGTCTACGCCCACCAGCGGCCCAAGCTGGAGCGCTACGACGAGGCGATGTTCATGGTGCTCAAGACGGCCAGCTACGTCGAGCACGACCAGCTGACCGCCAGCAGCGAGGTGCTGATCACCGGGGAGATCATGGTCTTCATCGGCCGCGACCACGTGATCACCGTCCGGCACGGCACGCACGGGGAACTGGGGCAGCTGCGCACCCAGCTGGAGGGGCAGCCGGACCTGCTGTGCAACGGGCCCTCCGCCGTCCTCTACGCGATCGCCGACCACGTCGTCGACGACTTCCTGGAGGTCGCCGGCGAGGTGGAGCAGGACGTCGAGGAGGTGGAGACCTCGGTGTTCAGCCCGAGCCGCACCGACGACAGCGGCCGCATCTACCAGCTCAAGCGGGAACTGATGCAGCTGCGCCGGGCGGTGCTGCCGCTGGAGCTGCCCCTGGCCACGCTGGTCGACCGGCCGAACGAGCTGGTGCCCGAGGCGATGCGCTCCTACTTCCGGGACGTCCAGGACCACGCGCTGCGGGTGCGTGACCAGGTGACCGGCCTGGACGAGCTGCTGACCTCGATCCTGCAGGCGTCGCTGGCCCGCACCTCGCTGGCCGACAACGAGGACATGCGGAAGATCTCGGCATGGGCCGGCATCATCGCCGTCCCGACCGCGATCGCCGGGGTGTACGGGATGAACTTCGAGTACATGCCCGAGCTGGACGAGCCGTGGGCGTACCCCGCCGCGCTGCTCCTGATGGTGGCCGCCTGCGTCTCCCTGCACCGCGGCTTCAAGCGCACCGGCTGGCTCTAGCCCGGCTCGCCGTTGTGCGCTCGTCGTCGGTTCGGGCCCGCCCGGCCGACGGTGAGTGCACAACGGCGGAGCCTGTGGACGACGGCCGCGGCGTGTGGGGCCGGGACGGGAGGGTGCGGATGTGCTCGCCGTGCCCGACGACCTCCGCCACACGCCGTTCCGTGGGTCCGACGCCGTCCGGGACGGCGCGCTGACGGCGGCCCAGCTGCGCAGGCACTGCTGGAGACGACTGTTCCCCGACGTCTACGTGCACCGCGAGGTCCCGGTCACGCACGAGCTGCGGGCGATGGCCGCGGGGCGTCTGCTGCTGCCGGACGACGTGATCACCGGGGTGAGCGCGGCCGCGCTGTGGGGGGTCCCCCTCGCCTCGGCGGACGACGACGTGGAAGCCACCCGCTGGCCGGGCGGTCATCCCGTGCGGGTCCCCGGACTACGGGTCCGGCGCGCGGACCTGGAGGCACGCACCGTTGTCCGGCACCGGGGCGTGCACCTGATGACACCCGAGGCGACCGCGGTGCGGCTGGCCTCGGCGTTGCCCCTGGTCGAGGCCGTGGCCGCCGTCGATCAGCTGGTGGTGCTCGCCGGCGCCGACCTCGAGGAGGTGCGCTGGCTGGCCGGCACCGCCCTCGGACCGGGCAGTCGGCGCGCCCGCCGTGCCGTGGCACTGGCCGACGGACTCGCCGAGTCCCCGCAGGAGTCCCGGTTGCGCCTGCTGATCGGTGACAGCGGTCTCCCGGCACCGGTCGCCCAGTTCCGCGTGCTGGACGGCGGCCGCGTCGTCGCCCGGGTGGACTTCGGCTGGCCAGAGCAGCAGGTGGCGCTGGAGTACGACGGGCCCTGGCACGCGGAGCCCGGCCAGTTCGCCCGCGACCGGCAACGGCTCAACCGGCTGACGGCGGCCGGCTGGCGCGTGCTCTTCGTGACGGCGGCCGACCTGCACCAGCCCGGTCGACTGGTCGCACGGATCGCGCCGCGCTCGGCGTTGTGCGCTGACTGCCGGTCGGTGGACCCACGACCGACATCCGGTGCACAACCGCGACCAACGGTGTGAAGGTCAGGGGCGTTTGGCGGACAGGACTGCGTTGTAGACGTCTCGTCTCGGCAGGCCGGTGCGGGTCATCACGGTGCGGATCGCCTCCTTGCGGTCGGCGCCGGCGGCCTCCTCCGCAGCGACCTCGGCGGCCAGTTCCGCCGGCGTCAGGGTGGCCGGGCCGGCGACCGCGCCGGCGACCACCAGGGTGATCTCGCCGCGCACGCCCTCGGCGGCCCACTCGGCCAGCGAGGCCAGCGACCCGCGGCGGACCTCCTCGTGGGTCTTGGTCAGCTCCCGGCAGACCGCGGCGGGCCGGTCGGCGCCGAGCGCCCCGGCCGCGTCGGTGAGGGCGTCGGCCAGCCGGTGCGGCGACTCGTAGAACACCATCGTGCGCGGCTCGGCGGCCAGCGCCGCCAGCGCCGACCGCCGCTCCCCGCCCTTGCGCGGAAGGAAGCCCTCGAAGGTGAAGCGGTCGCAGGGCAGCCCGGAGACGGCCAGCGCCGTGACGACGGCCGACGGTCCGGGCACCGACGTCACCTCGATGCCCGCCTCGATCGCCGCCCGCACCAGCGTGTACCCGGGGTCGGAGACCGACGGCATGCCCGCGTCGGTGATCAGCAGCACGGTGCGGCCCTCGGTCATCGCCGCCACCAGCCCGGGCAGCCGCGACCGTTCCACGGTCTCGTGGAAGGTGACCACCTTGCCGGTGAGGGTCACCTCGAGGTCCTTGGCCAGCCGGTGCAGCCGCCGGGTGTCCTCGACCGCCAGGACGTCGGCGTCGGCCATCGCCTGCCGCAGCCGCGGGCCGACGTCGCCGGGCTGTCCCAGCGGTGCCCCGCCCAGCACGAGTCGTCCGGTCATGCGGCCGAGCCTGTCACGCCGGCTCGCCCAGCTCGGCCACATACCCTGGCCGGCATGGCGGTGCTGGTCCCGGAACGCACGGAGTCAGCTCCCGGGGCACCTGCTTCCCGCCGTTTCCCGCCGCTCCCCCGGCCCCGCCGGCAGGGCACCCCGCCGCTGCCGACCGACCGGGTGCTGGCCGCGGTGCTCACCGCCGTGCTCGGGCTGGTGACCCTGGTGGCCCGGCTCTGGGACATCGGCTACCCGACCGAGCTCGTGTTCGACGAGGCGTACTACCCGCCCGAGGGCGCCGAGATGCTGGAGCTCGGCTACGAGTACAACCGCGGCTACACGTTCATCGTCCACCCGCCGCTGGGCAAGTGGCTGATCGCGGCGGGCGAGCAACTGTTCGGGTACGGGCCGCTGGGCTGGCGGGTGCCCAGCGCGGTGGCCGGGACGGTGGCGGTCGTCGTCCTCACCCGGCTCGCGCGCCGGCTGACCGGCTCGACGCTGCTGGGCCTGCTCGCCGGCCTGCTCCTGGCCGTCGACGGCTTCTCCTTCACCCTCGGCCGGATCGGGCTGCTGGACGTCTTCCTGCAGGTCTTCGTCGTGAGCGCGGTCGCCTGCCTGGTGGTCGACCGGGACCAGGTGCGGCAACGGGTCCGGGACGGCGCCGACCGGGTGACCGCGGCCGGGTTCCGGCTCGGCCCGCGGGGCTGGCGGATCGCCGCCGGGGTGCTGTTCGGCTGCGCCTGTGCGGTGAAGTGGAGCGGGGTCTGGTTCCTGGCGTTCTTCGCGGTGCTCTCGCTGTTCTGGGACCGGGCCGCCTGGCGCGAGGCGGGGGTCCCCCGGCCCACCCGGACGGCGCTGCGCCGAGGTCTGCCCGGGGCGACCTGGGCGCTCGCCGTCGTCCCGGTGCTGACCTACCTGGCCTCCTTCGCCGGCTGGTTCCGCGGGGAGAACGCACAGGGCCGGCACTGGGCCGCGGAGAACCCGGACACCTCGTTCGGCTTCGTGCCGGACGCGCTGCGCTCGCTGTGGCACATGCACGGCGAGTGGCTGGGCTTCCACAGTGGGCTGTCGAGCCCGCACCCGTGGGAGTCCAGCCCGTGGTCCTGGCTGGTCGACGGTCGGCCGATCTTGCTGTGGAACCCGCAGGGGCTCACCGACGCCGCGGGTGACCAGGTCGTCCGGTACATGCTCATGCTGGGCACGCCGACGCTGTGGTGGCTCTTCACCCCGGCGCTGCTGTGGCTCGGGTGGCGGATCGTCGCCCGCCACGACCCGGCGGCCGTGGTCGCCGCGACCGGCATCGCCGCGGGCTGGGGCACCTGGTTCATCAACCTGGACCGGACGATGTTCATCTTCTACATGGCCCCGGCCCTGCCGTTCTTCGTGCTGGCCGTCGTGCTCGTGCTGCAGGACGTGCTGGGCCCACCAGCCGCCTCCGCGCTGCGCCGCCAGGTGGGGCTGGCCGTCGTCTGCCTGTACGTCGCGGTGGTCGTGGTGACGTTCGCCTTCTTCCACCCGGTACTCACCGGCCAGCCGCTGTCGCACGCGGAGTGGCTGCAGCGGATGTGGCTCCCTTCCTGGTTCTGACCGCTGGACGTCAGCCGGTCGGGTCGGCGGCCGACATCCGCGACCGCGCCCCGGCTCCCCAGGCGGCTGCGGCGTCCGGCTCGGTCTCGATCCGCCAGTCGACGTCGGCACGGGTGTCGACGTGGTCGAACCAGACCAGGCCGGTGACGTCCGGCCGCTGCTGGACGGCGGCCATCATCTCGGTGATCCAGGCCGCCTTGCTGCCGCCGGAGCCGGAGCTGCCGACCTCGGCGACCCACACGGGCCGGCCGGTGAGCGCGCGCACCTCGGCGATGCTCTCGTCGAACAGCGAACCGAAGTCGGTCCACTCGGTGCGGTGCCCGTCGTGCGTCCGGGCGCCCCAGTTGTAGTTGCTGAGCCCCACCGCGTCGACGGCGTCGTCCCCGGGGAAGAGCGGGCCCAGCGGAGCGCCACCGGTGTAGACGGCGTTGGGCGCCCAGAGCCACTCCACGTTGTCCACGCCGAGGGCGGCGAAACGGCCCTGGACGTGCCGCCAGGCCCGGACGTAGTCGCCGTCCCGGTTGCCGTTGACCCCGCTACCCCACGGGTACCAGTTGCCGTTCATCTCGTGCATGAGCCGGATCGTCAGCGCCCGCCCGTGTTCCCGCACGGAGGCTGCGTAGCGGTCGATGTAGTCGTCGTGGTCGCCCGCCGCGATCGCGGCGAGGCTGTAGCGGGGCTGGGCGGTGCGGGGGCCGGTGGGGTCCCAGGGCTCCCAGGTCACCGACAGCCGAGCGCCCCGGGAGGCCACGGCGTCGGCCAGGTGCGGGTCCAACGGGCGGTCCGCCGACCAGTGCTCGAAGACGTCGAACAGCTCCGGATGTGTGCCGGTGGCCGCGATGAAGGCGTCCAGCTCCTGGATCGACGCGGCCGAGATGCCGAGCGTGGGGGTCCGTGACGCCTCCGGGACGCCGGCCGGTGGGGTCGGACCCGGGGACACCGAAGACGGCGACGACGTCGGCCCGGGGAGTGCCGTGGCGGGCTGGGCGGGTCGCGCGGCGGGGGCCATGACCACTAGGTACGCCACCAGCGCCGCGACGGCAACGGCCGTGCCGACCACCAGGACGTGCCGGCCTGCCCGGACGGGGAGGACCCGGGGGGCTGGGGAGACGTCCACACACCCACGATGGAGGTCAGGGGCCCGTGCGGTCAGCGACGCTCCCTCGTCGGGGGGACGTCACCGACCTGCTCGCGGGCAGGCGCACCCCGGAAGGGTGGCCACCCATCGCCACGGGTCGTGCCGGGACAGACGCTGCCCAGGTGACCGAGGTGAACGGGACTGCTCCCGCCGTCCGACCCGAGCGCCGGGAGACCGGGCGCCTGTACGGCCGTACCGCGACCGAGGTGACGGGCCCGCTGCAGCCGCGGACGGACCGCGTGCGGTACCGGGACGTCCTGACCCCTGCCCAGCGACGAGGGGTGCTGGCACTCGGCTGGGGACACGTGGTCCTGTCCGTGGGGATGGCCGGGTACCTGCTGCTGCCGGCGAACCTCCCGGTGCTGCGCGCGGATCCGGTCGTCAACACCCTGGCCGTCGCCGGGCTGCTGACGATGATCCTGCTGCAGCTGATCGCCGGGCTGCGCACCTGGACGGTCATGTACCACGCCGGCCGGGCGAAGGACCCCGTGGCCATGCGACCGGAGCCCGGCCTGCGGGTGGCCGTGCTGACCACGATCGTGCCCGGCAAGGAGCCGCTGGAACTGGTGATGGCGACCCTGCGGGCGATGACCCGGATCCGGCACGACGGACAGCTGGACGTCTGGCTGCTGGACGAGGGCGACGACCCGGAGGTGCGGCGGCGCTGCGCGGAGCTGGGCGTCCGGCACTTCAGCCGCAAGGGCGTGCCGGAGTGGAACCAGGCCAGCGGGCCCTTCCGGGCCCGCACCAAGCACGGCAACCACAACAGCTGGCGAGCCGGCAACGAGCAGGACTACGACGTCGTGGCCCAGATGGACCCCGACCACATCCCGTTCCCGAACTTCCTCGAGCGCACCCTCGGCTACTTCGCCGACCCCGACGTCGCCTTCGTGGTGGCGCCCCAGGTGTACGGCAACCTGACCGAGTCCTTCGTGGCCCGCGGCTCGGCCGAGCTCGCCTACCTCTTCCACGGGATCATCCAGCGTGGCGGCAACGGGCACGACGCGCCTCTGCTGATCGGCACCAACCACCTGTACCGGCCGGCCGCGTTCGCCCAGATCGGCGGCTACCAGGACTGCATCATCGAGGACCACCTGACCTCGATGGTGGTCTACACCGCGGTCAACGAGGCGACGGGCCGGGACTGGAAGGGCGTCTACACGCCGGACGTGATCGCCGTGGGCGAGGGCCCGGCCACCTGGTCGGACTTCTTCAGCCAGCAGAAGCGCTGGGCGTACGGCGTCTGGCAGATCGCCCGGCAGCACTCCGGGCGACTCTTCCCGCAGATGCGCACCCGGCAGCAGCGGCTGTCCTTCTTCGCCCTGCAGACGCACTACCCGACGACGGCCATCGCCTGGGTCGGCGGGATCTCGCTCTCGGTTCTGTACCTGGTCGGCGGGGTGGCCGTGACCGACCTGCCGCTGGGCCAGTGGGGTGCGCTGTTCGCCGCCAACCTGATCGCCGGGCTGGTCTTCGCGACCTGCCTGCGCCGGTTCAACCTGGTGGAGCACGAGCGGCGCTCGTGGGGCGTCACCGGCATGCTGCTGGACCTCTTCACCGCCCCGGTGTACGTGGCGGCTGCTGCCGCCCAACTCGCCGGTCGCCCACTGGCCTACGTGGTCACCGCGAAGGGCAGCGCCGCGACCGGGGACACCTGGCGCACCTTCCGCCCGCACCTGTTGTGGCTGGGGATCGCCGTGTCCGCGATGCTCACCGGCCAGCTGCTGGAGCACGAGTACCCGGCGCTGTACGTGTGGGCCGGGCTGACCGCGGTGGTGTGCTTCACCCCGGTGCTGTTGGTGTCGGTCAACCGGGTGGCGGAGGCCCTGCCCGTGCAGCTCGCCCGGCTGCGGCCGGTCCTGGGCAACCGGCGGCTGGGCGATGCGCTGGTCGCCCAGGGCGCCCTGACCCCGGCGCAGCTGCGTGAGCTGCTGGACCTGCAGGCCACCCGCGAGGCCGGCTGGCTGCGGCTCGGGGACCTGGCGGTCGCCGAGGGGTACATCAGCACCTCGCAGCGGGCGAGCGCCGCCGCGCAGCTGCGGCCCACCCGGGGTGCACCGGCGACCGCGATGGCCCAGTCCTGATCCGGGCGCCCGGAAACGCGTCAGGCCGGGCCCTGATGGGCCCGGCCTGACCGGGGTGGAGCTGAGGGGAATTGAACCCCTGACCCCCTCGATGCGAACGAGGTGCGCTACCGGACTGCGCCACAGCCCCTCGGACGGAGAGCTTACCGTCCGGTCCCTCCGGCGCTGCACGGGGGCAGCGCCGGAGGTCCTCCCTCAGCCGTTGACGACGCGCTTCGGGGCGTAGACGTCGATGTCGGCGAAGCCGATGTCCTCGTCGTCCAGGCCGACCACGGCGCTCTGCTGCCAGCCGGCCGGGGCCGGGGTGCGAGCCGCGACCACCCGTCCGGGGCGCAGCGGGTGCACGGGAGCCAGCGGCA
>NZ_JPMX01000126.1 GCF_000761485.1 Modestobacter caceresii | reverse complement strand
CTCGACGAGGTGGGCCACCCGGCGGGCGAAGAGCACGCAGGCGACCAGCACGCCGACGCCGACGCCGATGGCGAGGTTGTGGGTGGCGAGGGTGACCGCGACGGTGGAGAGCATCACGACGGTCTCGCTGCGCGGCATCCGGTGGATGGTGCGCAGGCTGTGCCAGTCGAAGGTGGCGATCGACACGAAGATCATCACGGCCACGAGCGCGGCCATCGGGATGATCGCCACGATGTCGCCCAGGACGACGACCAGGATCAGCAGGAAGACGCCGGACAGGAAGGTCGACAGCCGGGTACGGGCGCCGGACTTCACGTTGATCATCGTCTGGCCGATCATCGCGCAGCCACCCATGCCGCCGAAGAAGCCGGAGGCGACGTTGGCGACACCCTGGCCCCAGGACTCGCGGGTCTTGTTGGAGTGCGTATCGGTGAGGTCGTCGACGAGCTTTGCCGTCATCAGCGACTCCATCAGCCCGACGAAGGCAACACCCAGTGCGTAGGGGGCGATGATCGTCAGCGTCTCCCAGGTGAACGGGATGGCCGGGATGCCGAAGAAGGGCAGGCTGTCGGGCAGCTCGCCCTGGTCGCCCACGTTCGGCACGGTGAGGGCGGCCGCGACGGTGAGCCCGGTGAGCACGACGATCGACACCAGCGGCGCCGGGATCGCGGTGGTCAGTCGGGGGAGCAGGAAGATGATCGCCAGGCCGGCGGCGACCATCGGGTAGACCAGCCAGGAGACGTCGACCAGGTACGGCAGCTGTGCGGTGAAGATCAGGATGGCCAGCGCGTTGACGAAGCCGACCATCACGCTGCGCGGGATGAACCGCATCAGCCGGGCGAAGCCGACGAGCCCGAGCGTCACCTGGAAGACACCGCCGAGCACGACCGCGGCGAACAGGTACTCCACGCCGTACTCGAGTGCCAGCGGCGCGACCACCAGCGCGATCGCCCCGGTCGCGGCGGTGATCATCGCCGGGCGGCCGCCGGTGAAGGAGATGACCACGGCCATCACGAACGACGAGTAGAGCCCCACCCGCGGGTCGACCCCGGCCAGGATGGAGAAGCTGATCGCCTCGGGGATCAACGCGAGGGCCA
>NZ_JPMX01000125.1 GCF_000761485.1 Modestobacter caceresii | reverse complement strand
CGCCGCCGTCCGCGACCGCCGCCGCACCGAACGGGCCGACGCGGCCGCGCGGCAGGCCGCCGCCGAGGCCGGGGAGGCGGCCGCAACGGCAGCCGCCGCCCACCTGGAGGCGCAGGGGCACCTCAGCGAGGTGCAGGCCACCCTGCGCGGGTTCCAGGAGTCGGCCGAGCACCGCGACCTGCTGGAACGGTCCCGGACGGTCGCCGCGCACCGGACCACCGCTGACCGGGCAGCCGACCGCGCCGCCTCGGCCCGGCACGCCGAGGAGGCCGCAGCCTCGGTGGTCGTCCGGGTGGCCACCGAGGCCGTCGAGGCCGCGGCGCGCACGTCGGCCCGGCTGGGTGACCTCGCCGAGCAGGCGGCCGGCGCCGGGGTGCCCACCGCCCTCCCGGCCGAGCTCGTTGCGCGGGTGCTCGACGTTCCCGGTGGTACCGAGCCGGTCCGCTCCACCCCGGACCGTGATCCCGAGCCACTCCGGCGGCCGGCCGGCGCGACCGTCGATCTGGGTGACGCCGACCCGGCGGCCCTGCGGACGGCGGCCGGCGTCGTCCGGCAGGCCGCCGCGGACCGGCGCAACCTGGTGGGCACCCGGCTCACCGAGCAGCGACGGCTGTCCGGCCAGGAGACCGAGGTGCTGCGCGCCGAGCACCGCCGGGACGAGGCGCTCACCCGGGAGACCGACAGCGCCGCCCGGCGGGACGCCGCGGTCGAGCAGGAGCTGGCTGCCGGGGCGGGCCTGCGCGAGCAGTGGCGTGCCTGGGTGCAGTCGGCGGAGACCACCCGCCGGCTCGGCGACGTGGACTGGGCGGACACCGTCGTCGGCGGCTGGCTGTCCGACCCGGCCGACGACCCGGCCGACGACGAGGCCCTCGACGGGGACCGCCTGGACCGGCTCGACCGGGCCGCCGCCGAGGCCGCCGCGGGCGCCACCGAGCGACTGCTGACCGAGCGCGCCGATCTCCAGCAGCAGCGACGGGCCGCAGACGAGCAAGCCCGTGAGCTGACCGCCCGGCTGGCCGACCTGCGAGCCGAACGGGACCCGGAGCCCGACCGGCCAGGCTGGACGACGTCACAGCCGGGCATCCCGCTGTGGCGGGCGGTCGACTTCACCGCCGGCGCGAGCCCCGAGGACCAGGCCGGCGTCGAGGCCGCGCTGCTCGGCTCCGGGCTGCTCACCGCCGTGCTCGCTCCGGACGGGATCACCGCCCCGGCATCCGGCCACCTGCTGGTGGACGCCGCCGGGCCGCTCGCCCCGCGACCGCTCTCCGCCGTCCTGCGGCCCGACCCCGACGGCTGCGCCCCGATCGGCCAGGTGGCCGCCGTCCTCGCCCGGATCGGCTGGACCGACCGAGCCGGCAGCTGCTGGCTCGACCGGGACGGGTCCTTCGGGCTCGGCGCCCTCACCGGACGGCACACCGTGCCCCACGCCCGGCACATCGGCGCCACCGCCCGCACCCGGCACCGCGCCGAACAGATCGCCGTCCTGGAGGGGGAGCTGGCCGAGGTGCAGGCGACGGTCGCCGC
>NZ_JPMX01000124.1:3099-9237 GCF_000761485.1 Modestobacter caceresii | reverse complement strand
TCGCCGCGGAGGCCGCCGCCGCCGAGGCCGAGGCGCAGGCAGCCGCCGCCGCTCCGGCACGGGCCGGGACCGCAGCCAAGCCCGCCGCCGCGGCGGCCTCGAGCCCCGGCACCGCGGTGAGCGCGATCGCGAAGATCAGCAACAGCGCCGGACCGATCAAGCCGCAGGCGCAAGCTGCCGCGAACGCCGTGGTCAGCAACGTGCCCGGCGCCGGCTCGATCACCCTGGGCGGCACCCGGCCCAGCGCTGCCGACCCGCACGGTCACCCGTCGGGGCTGGCGGTGGACTACATGGTGATGTCCGACTCCGCCCTCGGCGACGCGATCGTCGCCTACCACGTGGCCAACTGGGCCGAGCTCGGCGTGGACTACATCATCTGGGAGCAGCGGATGCTCTCCTCGCCCGGTGGCTCCTGGAAGCAGATGGAGGACCGGGGCAGCGTGACGGCGAACCACTTCGACCACCCGCACGTCAACTACCGCTAGACGGCGCTGGCCCAGCCGATCACAGCGCGCCACCATGGGGTGGTGCTGCGGTCGGTGCTCCGGGCCGCGCTGATCGGTGCGATCGTGCTGGTCGTGGTGGTCGGTCTGCTGTGGACGTTCCAGCGCCGGCTGGTGTACCTGCCCGACGACGGCCCGGTGCCGGCCGCCGCAGGGATCGTCCCCGGTGGCCGGGACGTCGAGCTGACCACCGCCGACGGGCTGACCCTCGGCGCGTGGTTCGTGCCCGGCCCGACGGCCGACGCACCGGCCGTGCTGGTGGCCAACGGCAACGGCGGCCACCGCGGGGTCCGGGCGCCGCTGGCCCGGGCGCTGTCGTCAGCCGGGCTGGCGGTGCTGCTGTTCGACTACCGCGGGTACGGCGGCAACCCGGGCAGCCCGACCGAGGCCGGGTTGGCCCTCGACGTCCGCGCGGCGCGCGACTGGCTGCTGGCCGACGGCGGGGTCCCGGCCGAGCGGCTCCTGTACTACGGGGAGAGCCTGGGCGCCGGCGTCGTCACCGCGCTGGCCGTCGACCACCCGCCGGCCGGGCTGGTGCTGCGCTCGCCGTTCGTCGACCTGGCCGCCGTCGGCAGCGAGCACTACCCGTTCCTGCCGGTCCGGCTGCTGCTGCGCGACCGCTACCCGGTGGCCGAGCAGGTCGCCCGGGTCGAGGTCCCCACCACCGTCGTCCTCGGCACCGCCGACTCGATCGTTCCGCCGGAGCAGAGCAGAGCGGTCGCCGCTGCCGCCGGGCAGCTGCACCGCACGGTCGAGGTGCCCGGCGCCGACCACAACGACGCCGTGCTGCTGGACGGTGACCAGCTGGTCGCCGCCGTCGTCGAGCTGGCCCACCTGACGACCGACCCCTGACCACCAAAATGGCCATTTCGGTGGTGCGGAGCCCGGACGTCACCACCACCAAAATGGCCATCTTGGTGGTCGAGGGCGGGTCAGGTGCCGCAGAAGGTCTGGTAGGTGGTGCCGAAGTCGGCGGGGGCGGGGGTGGCGTACCGCTCCAGGCCCGGCCGCTCCGCGTACGGGTGGGTCACGGCGTCGAGCAGGGGGCCCAGCGGGGCCAGGTCGCCTTCGGTCGCCGCGGTGAGCGCCTCCTCGACGAGGTGGTTGCGCGGGATGTAGAGCGGGTTGACCCGGTCCATGGCGTCGGCGTCCGGGGCCAGTGCGCGCCAGCCCTCCGACCACGCGTCGAACGAGGCCAGGTCGAGGAAGAGGTTGCGGACCGGGTCGACGTCGCCGCGGGCGGCGGCGCCGAGCAGCCGGAACGCGGACGTGTGGTCGACGTGGCCGGCCTGCAGCAGGATCAGGAACTCCTCCACCAGCGGCGCGGCCACCGCGTCGTCCAGCCCCTCCGGCAGGCCCAGCTTGGCCCGCATCCCGGCCGACCAGGCCGCGTCGTACTGCGGCCGGAACTCGCCCAGTGCCGCCACCGCGAGCTCGATCGCGCGCTCCTGCTCCTCGGCGAAGAGCGGGAGCATGGCCTCGGCGAGCCGGGCGAGGTCCCACTCGGCCACGATCGGCTGGTTGCCGTAGGCGTAGCGCCCGCCGTGGTCGATCGAGCTGTACACCGTGGCCGGGTCGTGGGCCTCCAGGAAGGCGCACGGCCCGTAGTCGATCGTCTCGCCGGAGATGGTCACGTTGTCGGTGTTCATCACCCCGTGCACGAACCCCACCTGCATCCACCGGGCCACCAGCTCGGCCTGGGCGGTGACCACCGCGGCGAAGAGCGCCAGGTACGGGTTCTCGGCCTGCGCGGCGTCCGGGTGGTGCCGGCTGATCGCGTGGTCGGCCAGCCGGCGCAGCAGCTCGGCGTCCCCGCTGACCCGGGCGTACTGGAAGCTGCCCACCCGCAGGTGGCTGCTCGCCACCCGGGCCAGGACGGCGCCGGGCAGCAGCGTCTCCCGGCGCACCGAGCGCCCGGTCGCGACCACGGCCAGGGAGCGCGTGGTGGGGATGCCGAGGGCGTGCATCGCCTCGCTGATCACGTACTCGCGCAGCATCGGACCGACCGCGGCCAGCCCGTCGCCGCCGCGGGCGAACGGGGTGCGCCCGGAGCCCTTGAGGTGCAGGTCGCGCAGCCGGCCCTCCACGTCGGTCAGCTCGCCGAGCAGCAGCGCCCGGCCGTCGCCCAGCCGCGGGACGAAGCCACCGAACTGGTGCCCGGCGTAGCCCTGGGCGACGGGGGTGGCCCCGGCCGGGACGGCGGTCCCGACCAGCAGGCGCAGCCCTTCGGCGGTCCGCAGCGTGGCGGGGTCGAGCCCGAGCTCGGTGGCCAGCGGCTCGTTGAGCAGGAGCAGCCGGGGATCGGGGGCGTCGTCGGCCTGCCAGGCGACGGCCAGCTCGGGCAGCTCCCGGGCGAAGCGGTGGTCCAGGCTGAGGGTCGGTGCCGGTGCGAGACTCACCCCACCGAGGCTACGTCGGATCTCCAGACCGGCCAGTCGCCGCGAAGCCGGGTCAGAGGTGCGGCGCCAGCTCCTCGACGGCCCAGGAGCGCAGCGTGGTGGGCGTCGTGCTGAGCACCGAGCGCGGGTCGGCGGGCACGAAGTCCTCCCGCAGGCCGCGGCCCATCCCGACGAACCCCTCGACCTGGGCCTCGGACAGCCCCGCCGCCCGGAGGCCGGCGCGCAGGTCGTCGTCGTTGATCTGCTCGGCGCGGACCGCCCGGCCGGTGGCGGCGGCCACGATCCCGGCCACTGCTTCGAAGGTGAGGTCCTCCGGCCCATGCACGGCGAGCACCCGCCGGCCGGGCCAGCCCGGGGACAGCAGGTTGGCCACCGCCACCTCACCGATGTCCCGGGGGTCGACCCAGGGCATCGGCCGGTCGGTCGGCATGGTGGTGCGCAGCACGCCGTCCCGCAGCCCGTCGAGGTCGGACAGCAGGTTGGTGAAGAAGTACCCGCAGCGCAGGTGGAGCACCGGGGCGCCGGTCTCCTCCAGCTGCTCCTCGGTGCGCGCCAGCCCGTCGATCTGCCCGACGCCGTGGCGCTTCTCGGCGCCGACGCTGCTCTGGAACACGACCCGGGACACCTGGTTCTCCCGCACCGCGCGGGCGGCGACCGCGCCCATCCGGGTGGACGTGGCGACCGGGTCGTCGTCCAGCGTCGGCGGGTCGACCCAGTAGAGGGCGTCCGCGCCCTCGGTCGCCCGCAGCACCGTGTCCAGGTCGCCCTGGTCACCGACCACGAGGTCGACCCGTTCCCGCGTCTGTGGGTCCAGCTTCTCCGGGGAGCGCAGCAGCAGGGTGGGCCGCAGCCCGGCCTGCAGGAGCAGCCGGACCACGCGGGAGCCCACGTGTCCGGTCGGGGTGGTGACCACGATCCTCATCGACAGCCTCCGGTGGATGGGTGTGTGCTGTGGCGTACCCGGCCATGCCAGCACGGGGTGCCGACAGTTCTCCGGCGAGCGCGCGGCCGCGCCTCGTGCCCGGACACCTCGGGCGTCGGGGAGACTCCGCACGCCCTCACCTGGGCACGGCGGTCGAGACGAGGACGGTGCGACATGAGCGCGGACGGACGGCGGGCGGCGGTGGCCGGGCTGGTCTTCCCGGCCCTGCTGCTGGCGGGGTGCACGGACGACGGCCAGGCCGAGGCCATCCGCTCCTACGAGGTCGACCTGGTGGCCGACGCCGACGGCTCACTGGAGGTCGAGGAGACGATCGCCTACGACTTCGCCGACTCCGAGCGGCACGGCATCGAACGGCTGATCCCCGAGCGGGCGCCCTTCGAGCAGACCCGCGACCGGCTCTACCCGATCAGCGACGTCGTCGTGGAGAGCCCCACGGGTGCGCCCGCGGACACCGAGGTCACCAGCGAGGACGGCGTCCTGACCGTCCGGGTGGGGGACGAGGACACCGAGGTCACCGGCGAGCACACCTACGTGCTCCGCTACCGGGTCGAGGGGGTCGCCGACCCGGGGGACGACGGCGACCGGGTGGCCTGGAACGCGGTCGGGACCGGCTGGGAGGTGCCGATCGAGCAGGTGGACGTCCGGCTGACCGGCCCGGCGGGCGCGGCGCCGGTCTCGGGGGACTGCGTGGTCGGCACGGACGACGCCCTGACCGCCTGCCCCATGGACGTCGAGGCCGTCGGTGCGGTGCGCGCGGAGGCCGGCGGGCTCGACCCGGGGGAGGGCGTGACGGTGAGCGCCACCTACCCGGCGGGCACCTTCGCCGGCGCGGAGCCAGTCCTCGAGGAGACGTTCAGCCCGGCGCAGGCCTTCCGCCTCACCCCGGCGACCGCGGGGCTGGCCGTCGGAGGGCTGCTGCTCCTCGTCGTCCCGCCGCTGCTGCGGGCCCGGCGGAGCCGCCCGGCCGGATCCGGGCCGCGGGCCCCGCAGCTCACCCCGCCACACGACGCCCGGCCGGCCCAGCTGGGCACCGTGCTCGACGGGCGCGCCCAGCGGCACGAGGTCCTCGCCACCCTGCTGGACCTGGCCGTCCGCGGCCAGCTCCGGATCGAGGAGGTCGCCGTCGATACCGCCGACGACGAGCCGGACACCGACGTCCCCCCGGACTGGCGGCTGGTCCGCACGCCGGCCGACCAGCGGGGGCTGCGCCGCTACGAGCAGCTGCTCCTTGACGACGTCTTCGCCGACGGCGAGGTCGTCCGCCTGTCGGACCTGCAGCCACGGTTCCCGGCCATCGCGGCCCGGGCGAGTGCGGCGATGTACCGCGACGTGGTGGAGCTGGGCTGGTTCCGCGCCGACCCCGCCGCGGTCCGGCGACGCTGGTACGCCCTCGGTGCCGGGGTGCTCGTGGCCGGCGTCGTCCTGACCGTCGTGCTGGCCGTCACCAGCACGTGGGCGCTGGCCGGCACCGGCGTCGTCCTCGCCGGGCTGGTCCTGCTGGGGCTGGCCGGGCGGATGCCGCAGCGCACCCCGGAGGGCGTCCAGGTGCACGAGCGGGCGGCCGCGTTCCGCGACCAGCTCGCCACCTCCGACGGGCCGTGGTCCGCCGACGCGGACCAGCTGGCCGACCTCGCCGGTGCAGCGCGCACCGACCTCCGGGTCCGGTACCTGCCGCATGCGGTGGCCCTGGGGGTGGCGGAGGAGTGGACCACCGCGGTGCAGGCGGCCCGCCCCGGTGCCACCCCGTCCTGGTACGTGCCCGCGCACGGTGCCGGACACGTCGGCGTGTGGCCGGCGCTGCTGGCGTTCTCCGCCCCGGACAACCCGGCGCTCTCCCCGCCGGCGAGCGCCGGCAGCGGGACCGGCTCGACCTACGTGGGCGGCGCGGCCGGGGGAGGGGGCGGCGGCAGCTGGTGAGGCGGCGTCACACCGGCTCGACGACCGCGCCCTCCGCGGGGACGCCCAGCGGGACGACGACCGGCGGGCCCCCGTCACGGGGCCAGGACCGGTGGCCGCGGAAGGCCAGCGGCAGCCCGCGGGCGGTGAACGGGTCGGCGGAGTCCATCGCCTGGACGTGCACGTGCGGCTGGGTGGAGTTCCCCGAGTTGCCGCACTCGGCCAGCGGCTGGCCGGCCGTCACCAGGTCGCCGGGGCGCGCCCGCAGCGACCCCTCGCGCAGGTGGGCCAGCACGACGTGGGCGCCCCCGGGTTCGAGCTCGAGCACCACGTGGTTGCCGGCCAGGGCGCCGGCGCCGCCGCGGGCCCGGCTCGCCTGGGTGAGGGCGTAGGGCAC
>NZ_JPMX01000124.1:0-2964 GCF_000761485.1 Modestobacter caceresii | reverse complement strand
CCCGCCCGGCCGCCGGGGCCAGCACCGGCTGCCCGAAGCCGACGAACCGGTCCACCGGCTCGGTGCCCAGCAGCGACCGCCAGTCCCGGGTGGTCGCCGTCCGGCGTCCCCGCACGGCGGTGAAGTCGATGGCGTACGTGGTGGCGAACAGGTGCGTGCCGTGGCTCGGCACCCGCCGCGCCGGGCTGTTCTCCACCCGCCAGGTGCCCCGGAACGGCAACTGGAGCACGACCGCGCCGGGGTCGGCCATCAGAGGTCGCGGCGGACGAAGGACATCGCGGCCAGCGCCCACACCATCGCCACCCACAGCACCGCCCAGCCCAGGTAGGTGAGGGTCAGCGGCGCCGTGCTGAGGAACGGGAAGGCCCCGGCGCCCTCGTCGGCCCCGCCGAACTGGACGATCGCCGACGGGTCCTGGAAGGCGTTCATCGCCCCGCGCCAGAGCCCGTCGGTGGGCAGCAGCACCCGCGACACGCTCCCGACCCGACCGACGGCGTCGTTGCCCAGGGCCTCGCCGATCGCGCCCACCACCCCGGCCACCCAGGTCGTGCAGAACAGGCCGACCGCCACCACACCCGAGGCCATCGGCGAGATGACGGTCGCGAGCAGCACCGTGAGGGTCAGCAGCACCACGGTCTGGGCGGCGAGCAGGGCCAGCGCGGTCGCCGGCGCCGGCGGCCAGTAGTCGACGGTCACCCGGACGACGACGATCTGGGCAAGCCCGGCCAGGGCGACGAAGCCGCTGCCGAACGCGACCAGCCCCAGCCACTTGCCCAGCAGGAACGCCGAGCGACGGATCGGCCGGGCGAGCATGGACAGCGCGATGCCGGACTCGGTCTCCCCGGACAGCGTCGGGCCGGCCAGGAAGGCGGTGCCCAGCGCGGCGACCAGGCTGTAGCCGAACATCACCAGGTTCAGCAGGATGGACGCGGTCAGCCGGGCCTCACCGCTGGTCAGCGACTCGGCCGCCAGCCGGGAGAAGCCCCAGCTGCTCAGCCCGAGCAGCCCGACGGTCAGCGCGACGAGCGCGAGCAGCACCCGCCGGCGGGAGGCCTCGCGCAGGGTGAGCGCGGCGATGGTCAGCACCGTCCGGGCCGTGCTCACGACGGGCCCGCCGCACGGCTCGCGGCGCCGTCCCGCAGGATGCCGAGCAGCCGCTCCTCCAGGCTGATCCGCACCGGCTCCACCGCGTGCACCAGCGCCCCGAGGGAGACCAGGTCACGCACCAGGTCGGGCACCGCCGTCCCGTCGTCGTCGGCGGACAGCGCGACGGTGGACCACTCGCCCTCCCGGTCGACCCGGCCGAGGGCGGCGAGCCGCTGCTGCGCGGCGGGGGAAAGGTCGGTCAGGTGCAGCCGCACCTCCCGCTGGCCGAGCAGCTCGGCAAGCGTGCCGGAGGCGGCGACCCGGCCGCGGTCCAGGACGACGACCCGGTCGCAGACCCGCTCGACCTCACCGATCAGGTGCGAGTTGAGCAGCACCGCGACCCCACGGGACCGCAGCTCGAGCACGATGTCGCGCGCGTCGGCGCGGCCCAGCGGGTCCAGGGCGCTGGTCGGCTCGTCCAGCACCACGAACTCCGGCCGGCCGACCAGCGCGACCGCCAGCCCCAGCCGCTGCTGCATGCCCTTGGAGAACCCGCCCACCCGGTCGTCGCCCCGGCCGGCCAGCCCGACGAGCGCCAGGCAGTCGCGCTGCTCGGCGGCGGGCACCCCGGCGCCGGAGAGCCGGGCGTGCAGCGCCAGCACCTCGGCCGCGGTCAGCCAGGGCTGGTAGCGGAAGAGCTCGGGCAGGTAGCCGACCCGGGCGCGGGCGGCCGGGTCGGCGGAGCGTTGCCCGAGCAGCATCGCTTCGCCGGCGTCCGGGCGGACCAGGCCGAGCAGCATCTTGATCACGGTGGTCTTGCCCGCGCCGTTGGGCCCGAGCAGCCCGACGATCTCGCCCCGGCCCACCTGCAGCGACACGTCCTCGACGGCCAGGTGCCTGCGGTACTGCTTGCGCAGCCCGGTGCACCAGGCCGCCGGTGCCGGGGGCAGACCGGCCACCAGGTCGGCGGCGGCCTGCACCCCGGCACCGCTGTCCACGGTGCTCATGCTCAGCGCAGGTCCCGCGCCACGGACAGCAGCTCGTCGGCGTCCAGCGAACCGGCCACCGCGGTCACCACGCCGTCGGAGACCCACACCACGGCCGCCATCGCGCCGTCGTTGCCGGTCAGCACCGTGGCCTCCTCGCCGTCGACCTCCGCCGTCGAGCTGGTGGCCAGCTCGGCGGGCACGGGCAGCGGGAGGGTCGAGCTGTCGGCGGTGAAGCTCCGCAGCTGCGCCGCGACGTCGTCGGGCAGGCCGGGCAGCGACAGCAGGTGGTCGCGGACCGTCTCGAACGGGACGCCGGAGGAGTACGCCGACGGGGCGACGGCGCGGCCCACGACGAGGGCCGGGAGCCCGGACTCGGAGGACCAGACCTGCACGACGCCCGGCCCCGCGACCAGCCGCACCGAGCTGCCGTCCAGGCCGGGCGGCGGCGGGGGCAGCACCTCACCGGCCGCGGCGGCGGCCTGCGCGGCGCGGTCGGCCGAGTAGGTGAAGGTGGCGCTGAGCTGGCCGCCCACCGAGATCATCGGCTCGCCGGTGACCCCGCGTGGCAGGGTGGCCACCTCGGGCACGTCCAGCCCGGACTCCTCCGCGGCGGTCGCCGCGTCGGGGACCTCGTGCACGTCCGGGTCGCCGGTGAGCTCGACGTCGCCGTAGGCGCTCAGGTCCGGCAGCGCGACCAGGTCGTCGGTGGTGAGGCTCAGCGGGGCGATCTCCTCGGTGCGGAAGACCTGCAGCCAGTCGTTGGCGGCTGCCGTCCCGGCACCGGCCAGGACGACGCCGACCGCGAGCACCGCGGCGGCCGGCCGGCGCAGGAACCCGCGGGACCGGCTCGGCCGGACCCGCTCCGGCCGGGCGGCCGGCGCGGCGGCGG
>NZ_JPMX01000123.1 GCF_000761485.1 Modestobacter caceresii | reverse complement strand
CAGATCGCCTCGCTGCAGCGCCGGCTGGGCATCACCACCGTCTACGTCACCCACGACCAGGTGGAGGCCATGACCATGGGCGACCGGGTCGCGGTGCTCAAGGACGGCGTCCTCCAGCAGGTGGCCAGCCCCCGGGAGATGTACGACCGCCCGGCCAACGTCTTCGTCGCCGGCTTCATCGGCTCCCCGGCGATGAACCT
>NZ_JPMX01000122.1 GCF_000761485.1 Modestobacter caceresii | reverse complement strand
CGTGGCGTGGCTCTCCTCGTGCGGCCGCAGCCGGTGCCAGATCTTCTCCGCCCCCTCGTAGCAGAGATAGGCGCCGCCGATCATGAGGATCGGGGTGAGGAGGAAGGGCAGGAACTCGCTGAGCAACAGCACCGCCGGCAGGATGATCAGCAGCTTGTTGCGCAGCGACCCGAGGGCGATCTTCCGGATGATCGGCAGTTCGCGCTCGGCGTTCAGCCCGTGCACGTACTGCGG
>NZ_JPMX01000121.1 GCF_000761485.1 Modestobacter caceresii | reverse complement strand
CGGGTGGAGGCCATCCAGGGCGACACCTCCGGTGCGGTGTCGGCGATCGGCCGGATCTCGGAGATCATCGGGTCGATCAACGACTTCCAGCTGACCATCGCCTCTGCGGTGGAGGAGCAGACGGCGACCACCAACGAGATGTCCCGGTCGGTGCAGGAAGCGGCCGGCGGGTCGACGGAGATCGCCACGAACATCACCGGTGTGTCGGCGGCGGCCACCTCGACGACGCAGGCGCTGGGGCAGACCCGGCAGGCCGTCGACGAGCTGTCCCGGATGGC
>NZ_JPMX01000120.1 GCF_000761485.1 Modestobacter caceresii | reverse complement strand
CGAAGACGCCGGAGCAGATCCGGATGTAGGCCAGCCGGTCGCGGTGGGCGGCGTCCATCCCGGACTGCACCTTGAACACGAACGCGCTGAACGACGCCTCGACCGGCCGTAGGGCACCCTCGGCGTCGGGCCGCGGCGCGGGCGCGGGGGCCAGGTCGACCAGCACGTCCAGCAGCGCGCCGACGCCGAAGTTGGAGACCGCGGACGCGAAGATGACCGGCGTCGTCTCGCCGTCCAGGAACCGCTGCTGGTCGTGGTCGGCCTCGGTGGCGTCCAGCAGCTCGTTCTCCTCGACCGCCCGGGTCCAGTCGATGCCCTCCCGGGTCTCGGCGGCGGCGGGGGTG
>NZ_JPMX01000119.1:89941-97587 GCF_000761485.1 Modestobacter caceresii | reverse complement strand
GAACAGATCGCGCCCTCACCGACCGCGCTGGATCAGTTACCCAACACCCTCTGAGGCGGTGAGCGCGCAGAAGGCCCACTGGTGGGTGGCGTCGGCGAGGTGCTTGTTGCGGGCATAGCGGGCCAGCACGACCCGGCGGGTGCCCGAGGCTCGGGTGATCGGTGAGGTGCCGGCGTAGTTCTTGCGGGCCTTGGCGTCGGTGTAGCGGGTGTGGTCGTCGCCGAACTCGGCGAGCACCCGGGCGCCGAGGATCGGTCCCAGCCCGGGCTGGCTGGTCACGATGTCAGCGTCCGGGTGTCGGCCAAAACCCTCGGCCACCACCGCCTGCAGTGAGGCGATCTCGCTGTTGAGCCCGGTGATGAGCCGGACGTGGCTGGCCACGATGGCTGCGTAGGCGGCCTCGATCTCCGGTGCCAGGCGCAGCGCCGGCGCCCGCAGCACCGCCTGGATCGCCTCGGCCTTGGCCTCGGGGCCGCGACGGTGGGCCCGAGCCAGCGCCGCGGTGATCTTCGACCTCGACAGGCGCGCCGCCCGTGCCGGATCGGGAGCGCGCTCGAGCAACTCCAAGGCATCGGAGGCGGCCAGCTCGGGGAAGGCCTCGAGCGCGGCGGGGAAGAACTCCCGAAGCGCGCTGCGCAACCGCTGCAGGTGGCGGGTGCGGTCCCAGATCGCGCTCTGATGCACCCGCGCCACCATCTTCAGCCCCTCCACCGCCGGGCTGTCCCCGGCCATCGGCCGGTGGTGAGCCCGATCGAGGCGGACGATCTCGGCGAGCACGTGCGCGTCACCGCGGTCGGACTTGGCACCGGAGGCGCCGTGCCGTTCCCGGTAGCGGGCCACCTGCACCGGGTTGAGCGGGAACACCTGATAGCCAGCCCCGACGAGGGCAGACACCCACGTGCCACGGTCGGTCTCGATCCCGATCACCACGCTCTGCGCGACGAACCCGGTCTCGGGGTCCACGTCGTCGTCGGTCAGGTGCTCGGCGATCAGCTCGTGCAGCCGGGTCAGCCCGGCGATGCCCTCGGGCAGCCGGGCCCGGCCCAGTCGGCGCCCCTGATCGTCTTGCACCTCGACGTCATGGTGGTCCTCGGCCCAGTCATCGCCAACGAACAGCATCCCGCGCCCCCTCCAGTCGGTTCACTGCGGTCGGCAGCGCGGAGGGAGACAGCCAGCGGACTAATGGTCAAGTGCTCACCGGCTCACGGCCGGGGCACGTCATCCCATCAGCGATCACGCCCCCTCACGACCGGTGGGCGCACGATCTGAGGCTAGGAATCCAAGCGTTCCAGTCGACGAGAGTGCTGACCCACCGGCCGCTACCGGAGCCGAACCTGCCAGAAACTGGAAGGCCCGGTAAGCCCCATTAGTCGAGCAGGTGGACCTCGTCGCCCTCGGCGACCGTGCCCGGGGTGCGGACCTCGGCGTACACGCCGAGGCAGTGCTTGGGGGTGCGGACCACGTCGAGCTCCGCGGTCCCGATCCGCAGCCGCCGGCCGACCCAGGACCGCTCGTCGGCATCGCCGGTCAGGTGGAGCAGCAGGTTGGCGCGCGGGTCGTCGGCCGAGCAGCCCTCGGGGACGTCGCCGTCCGCGGCCCGGTCGATCGCCCCGCGGGACACCAGGTGGACGGCGGCGGCGTCGACCTGCGGGCCCCCGGTCGAGGCGGCCAGGCGGACCGGCCGGCCCAGCACCTCGGTCAGGGCGTGGCCGTCGGCCTCGGTGTCCCCGGTCGGGACGACCTCGCGCAGCCGGGGGGTCGTCTTCACGGTGACCCGCTCGCCGGTGTCGGCCTCGACGACCGACCACGCCCGGTCACCGCGCAGCCCGGCGTCCTGCACGTCCACGGCGGGGACCACGCGCCCGGCCAGGGACTTCACCGGGTACACCGAGATCTGGCCGACCTGCCCCACCGTGTCGCTCACCACCGGGACGCTACGCGGGCCCGGACCGGTCGGCCGACGGGCTCCCCCGGCGCCGCAACCGCCGCAGCTGGGCCTCCAGGTAGGGCCGGGCCCGCCGCTGGCCGCCACGATCGGTGATGGCGCCGTCCAGGGCGGTCAGCACCCGTTCCAGCCGTTGCTCGTCGGGGAGCCAGCCGCGCCGCTGGCACTCCTCCAGCCACGGGACCGGTGCGGTGTGCCCCCGCTCGGAGTTGCAGCGGCGGCAGGCGGCCACCTCGTTCTCCAGCCAGGACGGCCCGCCCTTGACCCGCGGCACCACGTGCTCGGTGGTCGGCACCACCTGCGCGCCGAAGGTCCGGCCGCACCACACGCAGGTGGGCCCGTCCCGCTCGACGGCGACCAGGAGTCGGGCCGCCCGGTCCAGTGCCATCGCGTCCATGGTGCGCCGATCGCCGCAGCCCTGCCCCTGGGACGACGAAGGGCCAGGATCCCCCGTCTCCGGGTTCACCTGGCCCCTGCATCCGGTGGGCGATACTGGGATCGAACCAGTGACCTCTTCGGTGTGAACGAAGCGCTCTACCGCTGAGCCAATCGCCCGGGTGCGTCGAACATCTTGCCAGATGCTCACCGCCAGAGCGGCACCCACCCCGGCACCCAGTCCGGCACGCCCATCACGTGCAGCGTCACGAGCAGCACAGCGAGGACGAAAGCCGCGGTCAGGGCGGCGACGGCCAGCCGCACCACCAGCGGCTGACGGTTCAGCCAGGCCGTCCACCGGGCGACGTGCCGCCGGGTGAAGTCCAGCACCCGTTCGGCCCAGGTGAACTCGGTGGCGAGCAGGAACAACCCGGCGATCACGGTCAGCCACCCGGGCCCCGGCAGCGGGATGGTGACGATGCCGAAGGCCACGACCAGGCCACCCACCAGCCCGACCCCGCACCGGTAGGGCGCGTCCAGGCTGCGCCGGGTGGCGATCCAGCGCCGCCAGCGCACCTCGGCGACCCGCTCGCGCAGGCTGTGCACGTCGTCGGCGTCGTACCGGGCGCGGCGTGCCTCGGCGGTCTCCGGCACGTCCGGCTCCGGCGGGACCGGCATGTGCTCACCCCGCGCTGCCATCGTGTCCTGTCCGCTCAGCTGGTCACCTGCCCGGTCGCGACGATGTCCGTCGGTGCCGACGGAGCCTGCCGACCGGGCTCGATGCTGATGCCGTACGCGGGGTACTCGTCCAGACCGGTCTGCGCCGAGCCTACGGTCCGCAGGTCCATCTCAGAAGTCACCACGTCGAACGTCCCGATGGCCACGGGGGAACCATCCGGCAACCCCCAGACGACGTAGGTGTCGTCGCCGGGGTCGTTGACCGGCAGGCCGTCGGCCACCACCTGCAGTCGACCGTCCCGGGCGACGACGGTCGCGACGTCCTCCCCGCCCTCCTGGGACAGCGGGGCGATGGTGGCCTGCCCCGGCTCCAGCAGCGCGTCCAGCATCCGGGCCTGCTCGGCCGCCGCGGCCACGGCCTCGTCGCGAGCGCTGGTGAGGGCGACGTTCCAGGCGCCCAGCGCCAGCACCGCAGCCACCGCAGCCGCGACCAACGCGGTCGGGAGCACCCGCCGCCAGGCCGGGCGGGGGTCGGCGACGTGGGTCGGCAGCGGCAGGTGGAGCTCTCGCGCCGAGGTGCTGCCCGTGCCGGCCTCCCACGGGGCAGGCCGGCCCGCAGGGCGGGCCGGCGCAGCCGGTGACTGCTCGCGCCGGCGTTCGGGTGGTGCCGCCTGCGGCAGCTGCTCGGTCTCCTCGACCGCTGCGCGCAGCCGGTCCCGCAGTGCGTCCGACGGCTCGGCCGGTGGCAGGTCGCTGGACATCGCCGCCATCACCTCGGCCGTCTCGGCGACCGTGTCGGCACAGCGGTCGCAGCCGGCGAGGTGGGCAGCGAAGAGGTCCTCGTCCTCGGGCTCGAGCGCGTGCAGCGCCCAGCCGACGGCGAGCTCCTCCCAGCGGCGGTGCTCGTCGTCCCGGTTGCCCTTGGGTGCGGTCATCGCGGGGCTCCGTCGGCCGGGGTGACGCCGGGCAGCCCGGTGCCCAGCGTGTCCTTGAGCCGGCGCATGCCGGCGAGCATCCGCGTCTTGACGGTCCCCAAGGGGGTGCCGGTCAGGGCGGCCACCTCTCGCTGGGTGTACCCGCCGTAGTAGGCCAAGGTCAGTGCCTCCCGTTGCGGATCGGGCAGGGAGCGCAGCGCCGTCCGCACGCGGTCGGCCTCCACCCGCTCCCAGGCCTGGTCCTCTACGTCGTGGTTCTCGGTCGGTGCCGCCAGCGCCATCTCCTCCTCGGCCCGCACGGTGCGGCGGCGCTGCGACTCCTCGCGCCGGACGGCGTCCACGGCCTTGTGGTGGACCATCGTCAGCACCCAGGAGGCGACGCTGCCCCGACTGCCGTCGAAGGCGCCCGGGTTGCGCCAGATGCCGAGGAAGACGTCCTGGAGCACGTCCTCGGCCAGCGTGTCGTCGGCCAGCACTCGGCGGGCCAGGGCGAACGCCGGGCGCCGGAAGCGCAGGTAGAGGTCATCGACCGCCGCGCGGTCACCGGCCGCCATCCGGCGGACCAGCTCCAGGTCGGCGGCGCCGTCCTCGGGACTGCGCACTGGTCGGCTCACGAGGCCCATGGTCACACGCGGCGTTCGGCTCGTCGGCCCTGATCGGTTCGACCCGTGATCACGGGCACTGCGACCGCGGCGAGCCGTGTCGCCTGGCGACTCCTGGGACGCATGTGACTGGTGTGGCGCGACACGCCGAGACCATGCGTGACCGAGGGCAGTTCTGGGTCGTTAAGGAGACATGGCTCGCCACTCGATGTCCGGCTGCACCGCGCGGACGACGTTCCACCTCATCGGCCCCCAGTCCTGGACGGCGGTCCCGGCCGCCCTGGTCTACGACTCCAGCGACCCCTTCGCGGTGCGCGTCCGGTTCGGCGACGACGGCGCCGAGGACGACCGCACCCACGACGGCGGCTCCGCGTTCGAGACGGCCGCGCAGGCGGCCGGTGCCGACGACGACGCCTACGATCCGGCACCGGACGAGGACGGCGGCGTCGAGTGGCTGCTCAGCCGCGACCTCCTGCGTGCGGGCCTGATCGGGCCGGTCGGCGAGGGCGACGTCCGGCTGTGGCCGGCGCGCAACGGGCTGGACGTGCTCTTCCTGCAGCTGCGGGCACCCTCGGGCGAGGCGCTGTTCGAGGTGTCGGGCGTCGCGGTCGGCCAGTTCCTGCGGGAGACCGACGCACTGGTGCCGGTCGGCACGGAGAGCGAGCTGCTGCGGGTCGACGACGAGCTCACCGCGCTGCTGCGCGGTGGCACCGACAACCCGACGTCGCACTGACCCCCACGCGGGGTTGACCTGCAGGAACCCCCCTCCGGACACCCCCTGGACCCCCCGGGTTTGGACCCCCGAATCGGGTCGGTTAGAGTTCTCCACGTAACGCGGACTTGATCCGCAACGCGGACGTGGCTCAGTGGTAGAGCATCACCTTGCCAAGGTGAGGGTCGCGGGTTCGAATCCCGTCGTCCGCTCGGAACCCCGGGCGCTGGTCGCGAGACCGGCGCCTGGCGTGCGGTGGAGTGGCCGAGAGGCGAGGCAACGGCCTGCAAAGCCGTCTACACGGGTTCAAATCCCGTCTCCACCTCGTCTCCTCCACGGAGCACGGGTGTGGAGGCAGGCCGGTCGGCAGACCGGTAGGGGCGATTGGCGCAGCGGTAGCGCGCTTCCCTGACACGGAAGAGGTCACTGGTTCGATCCCAGTATCGCCCACCAGCCACGGAAGGCCCCAGGTCCACGGACCTGGGGCCTTCCGTCGTCTCAGCGGGAGACCCGCCTGCGGCGTGGACGGGATGTGATGATCCCCACTCAGCCGACCGGTACGCCGTCAGCTGCAGCACGCAGGGCGGCCAGGTCGAGCTTGCGCATCCCGAGCATGGCCTGCACCGCACGCTGGGCCCGCGAGGGGTCCGGGTCGGCGAACAGCTCCTCCATGCCGGCCGGGACGACCTGCCAGGACAGCCCGTAGCGGTCCTTGAGCCAGCCGCACTGGCTCTCCTCTCCCCCGTCACCGACGAGCCGGTCCCAGTACCGGTCGACCTCTGCCTGGTCGGCGCAGTCGATCTGGAAGGAGACGGCCTCGGTGAAGGGGAACTGCGGCCCACCGTTGATCCCGACGAAGCGCTGGCCGGCCAGCTCGAACTCCACGCTCATCACCGATCCGGCCGGGCCGGGTGCGCCCTCCGGGTAGCGGGCCACGCTGAGCACCCGCCCCTCACCGAAGACGTCGATGTAGTAGTCCGCCGCCTCCTCGGCCTGGCTGTCGAACCACAGGTTCGGGACGATCTTCTGCTGCGCCATCTCGGTTCCTCTCCACGGCGGGGACCCCGCTCCGGGGTCTGCACCCAGGACCGGCCCGGCCGGCGGAACTCATCGATGCCGTCAGCGCGTCGCGGGCTCCACGCGCTCGGACCAGAAGCGCTGCACCTGCGCCGCCAGCTCCTCGGGGGCACCGTCGTTGCGCAACACGACGTCGGCGACCGCCCGCCGCTGCTCGTCCGTGGCCTGGCTGGCGATCCGGGCGCGCGCGTCGGCGGCGGACAGCCCCCGGTCCACCAGCCGGGCGACCCGGGTCTCCGCCTCGGTCTCGACGACCAGCACGAGGTCGAAGGAGCCTGCCTGACCGGTCTCCACCAGCAGGGGCACGTCCTGGACGACGACCGACCCCGGCGGCGCCGCAGCAGCCAGCTCAGCGGCACGCGCGCGCACCCGGGGGTGGACGATCGCGTCCAGCCGGGCCCGGGCCGCAGGATCGGCGAAGACGACCGAGGCGAGCGCAGCCCGGTCCAGGGCGCCGTCCTCGGTCAGCACGCCGGGCCCGAACTCCTCGGCGATCGCGGTCAGCCCCGGCGTACCGGGTGCCACCGCCTCTCGGGCGAGACGGTCGGCGTCCACGACGACGGCACCACGTTCGGCCAGCAGGGCCGCGACGGTGCTCTTGCCCGAACCGATGCCCCCGGTCAGCCCGATCTTCAGCACGGTCCGACCTTAGAGGCCCCGGGCCTGCCTGCAGGTCCCATCGGGTACGCGCGGCTGGCCGGAGGGGGCGCCGCAGGTCTCGGCGAGGTGACGGCGCCGGCACCCTCGGCGCGTCGCACCAGTCACACCAGTCACAGGACCTACCTTTCGTCCCGGTGGACTTCCCCCGCCACAGCAGAGAGGCAGAACCGACCATGTCCCGTTCCACGCTCGATGGCGCACTGTCGGCCGCTGGCACTCCCCGCCGTGGTCGGCACCGGATCGACAACCCGGCCGGGGTGCGGTGCTCCGACCTCCCCGGCGTGCGCGAGCGTCTGCCGCAGGGTCGCCGCGGGGCCGCGTTCTTCCGCGCCCTGGTGCCGAGCGTGCGCTCCGGTCGGCACACCTGGGACTTCCTGGCCAACGCCGGTGGCCGCCCGCGCACCGCGTTCGCGATCATCCTCAGCCTCTGACGGAGGGCCTCCCTGCCCCCACCGCTCGCGCACTCGCGGCGGACCCGTGCAGGAGGGCCTGACCGAGGTCGACGGCGCCGCACTCCCGTTGCCCGCCCGCCGACGGCTCATGGACGAGCCGGCACGCACCCACGGTCCGACGGCTCACGGCTGAGCCTCAGGACCCGACGACCCCGTCGACCCCCACGGTCGGCGGGGTCGTCGCCGTCCGGGCCGGGGACGGCCAGTCTC
>NZ_JPMX01000119.1:87222-89770 GCF_000761485.1 Modestobacter caceresii | reverse complement strand
ACGGTCAGGTGCTGCTCAGACGAGCTGCCGGGTCACTCGCCGCCGGCGAGCTTGGCCCGCAGGGCCGCCAGCGCCTCGTCGGAGGCCAGGGTGCCACCGGTGGAGGGGGCGTCCGGCGCGTCGACCGGCTCGCTGGAGTAGCTGCCACCGGCCGCAGCCTCGGCGTCGGCCTCCTTGGCCGCCGCGATCTGCTTGCGGTGCGCCTCGAACCGGGCCTGGGCCTCGGCGTACTGCCGCTCCCACGTCTCGCGGGCCTCGTCGTAGCCCTCGAGCCACTCGCCGGTGTCGGAGTCGAAGCCCTCGGGGTAGACGTAGTTGCCCTGCTCGTCGTACGAGGCCGACATGCCGTAGGCGGCCGGGTCGAACTGCTCCTCGTCGCCGACGACGCCCTCGTTGGCCTGCTTGAGGGACAGCGAGATGCGCCGGCGGTCCAGGTCGATGTCGATGACCTTGACCAGGATCTCGTCGCCGACCTGCACGACCTGCTCCGGGATCTCCACGTGGCGCTCGGCCAGCTCGGAGATGTGCACCAGGCCCTCGATGCCCTCGTCGACGCGCACGAACGCACCGAAGGGGACGAGCTTGGTGACCTTGCCCGGCACGACCTGACCGATCTGGTGCGTGCGGGCGAACTGGCGCCACGGGTCCTCCTGCGTCGCCTTCAGCGACAGGGAGACCCGCTCACGGTCCAGGTCGACGTCGAGGACCTCGACGGTGACCTCCTGGCCGACCTCGACGACCTCGGACGGGTGGTCGATGTGCTTCCAGGACAGCTCGGAGACGTGCACCAGACCGTCGACGCCGCCGAGGTCGACGAACGCACCGAAGTTGACGATCGAGGAGACGACGCCCGTGCGGACCTGGCCCTTGGCGAGCTTGTTGAGGAACTCGCTGCGGACCTCGGACTGGGTCTGCTCCAGCCACTGACGACGGGAGAGGACGACGTTGTTGCGGTTCTTGTCGAGCTCGATGATCTTCGCCTCGAGCTCACGACCCACGTAGGGCTGCAGGTCGCGCACGCGGCGCATCTCGACGAGCGAGGCGGGGAGGAAGCCGCGCAGGCCGATGTCGAGGATCAGGCCGCCCTTGACGACCTCGATGACGGTGCCGGTGACGACCTCGTCGGCTTCCTTCTTGGCCTCGATCGTGCCCCAGGCGCGCTCGTACTGAGCCCGCTTCTTGGACAGGATGAGCCGGCCTTCCTTGTCCTCCTTCTGGAGGACGAGGGCTTCCACCTCGTCGCCGACCTTGACGACCTCGGTCGGGTCGACGTCGTGCTTGATGGACAGCTCACGCGAGGGGATGACGCCCTCGGTCTTGTAGCCGATGTCCAGCAGCACCTCATCCCGGTCGACCTTGACGATCACGCCTTCGACGATGTCGCCGTCGTTGAAGTACTTGATGGTCTGGTCGATCGCAGCGAGGAAGTCCTCGGCGGTGCCGATGTCGTTGACCGCGATCTGGGGGGTGCTGTCGGGACGGACCTGGGTGGAGGTCATGTGGTCGAGTGCTCCGGACGGGGTATGCGTAGGGACAGGATCACCCGCGGCCCAGGCGGACCACGGGGAGGTTCACGGGAGGCGGCAACGCCGACCCCGTACAGGAGGGTCAACACCACAGACCTCTGGCGTGCTCCCCATCGTACGGACCTGGCGAGAGCCCGGTCCACCAGGGGGCGGGCCCGACCGGCAGGGCCACCGGCCGGTCGGCGTGTCACCATCGGCGCGTCATGGACAGCACCCCGGCCCGACCCCCCGCGGCCTCCCTGCCGCTGGCCGAGGACGGCTACCCGGCAGCGGGAGGCGTGACGCGGCGGCCGGCCGGACCGGCCGAGTCCGCCCGCGCGAACCGGGGCTGGTGGGACGCCGCCGCCCCGGCCTACCTCGCCGAGCACGGCAGTGACCTCGGCGACGCCGACTTCCTCTGGTGTCCCGAGGGGCTGCGTGAGGCCGACGCGCACCTGCTGGGCGAGGTCGCCGGGCGGCGGGTCCTGGAGATCGGCTGCGGCTCGGCTCCCTGCTCCCGCTGGCTGCGCACGGCCGGTGCCGCACCGGTGGCGCTGGACGTCTCCGGGGGCATGCTCGCCCGGGCCGCGGAGCTGAACCGGTCCACCGGCATCGCCGTCCCCCTGCTGCAGGCCGACGCGGGGGCACTCCCCCTGGCCGACGCGAGCGTGGACCTGGCCTGCTCGGCCTTCGGCGGTCTGCCGTTCGTCGCCGATGCCACGGCGGTGCTGCGCGAGGTCGCCCGCGTCCTGCGGCCGGGCGGGCGACTGGTCGCCTCGGTGAACCACCCGATGCGGTGGCCGATGCCGGACTCCCCCGACCCGGCCGACCTGCGCGTCGTCTCCTCCTACTTCGACCGCGCGCCGTACGTGGAGACCGACGACGCCGGGGCCACCGTCTACGTGGAGCACCACCGCACGATCGGCGACTGGGTACGTGCGGTCGTCGGTGCCGGGTTCGTGCTCAGCGACCTCATCGAGCCGGAGTGGACGCCCGGCCGCACCGAGACCTGGGGCCAGTGGTCCCCGGAACGGGGCGCGCTG
>NZ_JPMX01000119.1:0-87093 GCF_000761485.1 Modestobacter caceresii | reverse complement strand
GGCGTCCGGCCCTGCCAGGCTGTCCGGCGACGCCGGGTCCGCCCGGGACACCGGACCGGGACGAGGGAGCCGCGCGGTGGACCAGACAGCACAGACCGTCCTGGGCGATGCGACCGAGAGCGCTGTGGTGGTGCTGGTCCCGGACGCCGACCCGCTGGTCGACGCACACCGCCAGCAGTTCGACGTCTCCGCGTCGTGGGGGGTCCCGGCCCACCTGGCGGTCATCTACCCCTTCGTCACACCACGCCAGGTGGACGACGCCCTGCTGGCCGGTCTGGCCGAGCTCCTCGCGGCAGAGCCCGCCTTCGACTGCACGTTCACCGGGACCGCGTGGTTCGGCGAGGAGATGCTCTACCTGGTCCCCGACCCCGAGGAGCCGTTCCGCCGGATGACCCGGCGGGTGGCCGAGGCCTACCCCGACCACCCGCCGTTCCGGGGCGCGCACGGCGAGCCGGTGCCGCACCTGAGCGTCGGGCAACGTCGCCAGGGCGACCTGGCCGGCCTCGAGCAGGCCCAGAAGGTGCTGTGCGAGGCGATGCCGCTGCGGACCCGCATCGACACCGCCGCGTTCTACGCCGGCACCCGGGAGCCGGGCTCCTGGCACCAGGTCGCCACGTTCCCCCTGGGCCGCCCCACCAGCTGAGCGCCCCCGCGGCCAGTCCTCCGTCAGTGGGCGGCGGCGTCCCAGCTGGTGCCGAAGCCGACGGAGACCTCCAGCGGCACCGACAGCTGCGCCGCACCGGCCATCTCGCGGCGCACCAGGGCCTCGAGGGTCTCGCGCTCCCCCGGTGCCACCTCGAGCACGAGCTCGTCGTGGACCTGCAGCAGCATCCGTGAGCTCAGCCCCTCGGCTGCGATGGCGCGCTCCACGTTCAGCATCGCCACCTTGATGACGTCGGCGGCCGACCCCTGGATCGGGGCATTGAGCGCCATCCGCTCGGCCATCTCCCGGCGCTGCCGGTTGTCGCTGGTCAGGTCCGGCAGGTAGCGGCGGCGGCCCAGCGTCGTCTCGGTGTAGCCGGTCTGCCGGGCGTCGTCCACCACCCCGTCCAGGTAGTCGCGGATGCCGCCGAAGCGCTCGAAGTAGGCGTGCATCTGCCCGCGCGCCTCCTCCGGGGTGATCCGCAGCTGCTGGGACAGCCCGTAGGCGCTCAACCCGTAGGCCAGGCCGTAGCTCATCGCCTTGATCCGCCGGCGCATCTCCGGGTCGACCTGCTCGATCGGGATGTCGAACGCCCGCGACGCGACGAAGGAGTGCAGGTCCTCCCCGGAGGTGAACGCCTCGATCAGGCCGGCGTCCTCGGACAGGTGGGCCATGATCCGCATCTCGATCTGGCTGTAGTCGGCGGTCATCAGCGACTCGTAGCCGGCCCCGACGACGAAGGCCTGCCGGATCCGGCGCCCCTCGGCGCTGCGGATCGGGATGTTCTGCAGGTTCGGGTCGGTCGAGGAGAGCCGGCCGGTCGCCGCGATCGTCTGCTGGTAGGTGGTGTGCACCCGGTCCACCTCGTCGACCATCGGGATCAGCCCGTCGATGACGGTGCGCAGCCGGGTGACGTCCCGGTGTCGCAGCAGGTGCTCGAGGAACGGGTGACCGGTGGAGGCCAGCAGCGAGGTCAGGGCCTCGGCGTCGGTGGTGTAGCCGGTCTTGTTCTTCTTCGTCTTGGGCAGGCCGAGCTCGTCGAAGAGGACCGCCTGCAGCTGCTTGGGCGAGCCGAGGTTGATCTCCTTGCCGATGACCGCGTACGCCTCGTCCGCCGCATCGGTCACCGCGGCGGCGAACTCGCGCTGCAGTTCGCGCAGGGAGTCCAGGTCCGCGGCGATGCCCCGGTGCTCCATGGCCGCGAGCACCCGGGTCAGCGGCAGCTCGATGTCCCCGAGCAGCTGGTCGCCGCCCTTCTGCCCGAGCACCTGCTCCAGGGCGTCGGACAGGTCGTTGACCGCCACTGCCTTGAGGACGTCGGCATGCGCGGCGGCCGCGGCGACGTCCTCCTCCGAGGGCCCGAGCCCGTCGAGGGTCAACTGGCCCTCCGGCTCCGCGGCGTCCTTGAGCTCGCGACGCAGATAGCGCACCGCCAGGTCGCCGAGGTCGAACGACCGCTGCCCCGGGTTGACCAGGTAGGCCGCGAGCGCGGTGTCGCTGACCATGCCCTGCAGGTCCCAGCCACGGCTCCAGATGGCCAGCAGCGGGCCCTTGACCTCGTGCACGACCTTGGGGGTCGCCGGATCGGCCAGCCAGCCGGCCAGTGCCTGCTCGTCGGCGGTGTCGAGGTCGGGACCCAGGTCGACGAAGGTGGCGTGGTCGTCGGCGGCGGCCAGCGCGATCCCGGTGAGCTCGCCGACACCGCGGCCCCAGGTGCCCCGGAAGACGACCCCGGTGTGCCCGGTGCGCGCGTGCGCGGTGAGCCACCCGGCCAGCTCACCCGGGGCCAGCCGGTCGGCGGTCACCTCGAAGCCGCCGTCGACCTCCGGCTCCGGGGTGGCGAGAGTGGCGAAGAGCCGGTCACGCAGCACCCGGAACTGCAGGTTGTCGAAGAGGGTGTGCACCTCGTTGCGGTCCCAGGGCTGGACGGCCAGGTCCTGCGGCCCGATCTCCAGCGGGACGGCGCGGTCCAGCTCGGTGAGCCGGCGGTTCTGCAGCACCGAGGAGAGGTGCTCCCGCAGCTTCTCCCCGACCTTGCCCTTCACCGTGTCGACCTGGTCGACCAGGGCATCGAGCGACCCGTACTCCCGCACCCACTTGGCGGCGGTCTTCTCCCCCACGCTCGGGATGTTGGGCAGGTTGTCGCTCGGGTCGCCGCGCAGTGCGGCGAAGTCGGGGTACTGGGTGGGGGTGAGGCCGTACTTGGCCTCCACCTCCTCCGGCGTGAACCGGGTCAGGTCCGACACGCCCTTGCGCGGGTAGAGCACCGTCACGTGCTCGTTGACCAGCTGCAGCGCGTCCCGGTCGCCGGTGCAGATCAGCACGTCCATGCCCTGCTCGACCGCCTGCACGGTGAGGGTGGCGATGACGTCGTCGGCCTCGTAGTTCTCCGCGGTGATCACCGGCACGTGCAGCGCACCGAGGACCTCCTGCACCAGGCTCACCTGGCCGCGGAAGTCGGTCGGGCTCTCGGCGCGGTTGGCCTTGTACTCGGCGTAGATCTCACTGCGGAAGGTCTTCCGGCTGACGTCGAAGGCCACCGCGAGGTGGCTGGGCTGCTCGTCGCGCAGCACGTTGATCAGCATCGACGTGAAGCCGTAGACGGCGTTCGTCGGCTGCCCGGTGGTGGTCGAGAAGTTCTCCACCGGGAGGGCGAAGAAGGCCCGGTAGGCCAGCGAGTGGCCGTCGAGCAGCAGCAGCCGCGGACGGACCCCGGGGGCCGGGTCGGAGGCGGACGCTGTGCTGCTGGCTGGGGTGCTCACCGGTGCGGACATCGACCACGAGCTTAAGGGCGGCCACCGACGGTCCGGACCGGCGCACGAGCCGACCAGGCACCGCCGGTGGCTACGGTGCGCGGATGACCACCGCGCGTCCGGACTGGCTGCCGTCCGACACCCAGGGGCCCCTGGACGACAAGCTCGGGATCCAGATCACCGACTACACCCCCGACCGGCTGGTGGCGACCATGCCGGTCGCCGGCAACGAACAGCCCTTCGGCCTGCTGCACGGTGGAGCCACCTGCGCCCTGGCCGAGAGCATCGGGTCCTGGGCGGCGATGCTGCACGCCGGGCCCGGCGGCACCGTGGTCGGCATCGAGCTGAACGCCAGCTACCTGCGGGCGGCCACCTCCGGCCTGGTCACCGCGGTCTGCACGCCGGTCCGGCGTGGCCGCACGCTGGCGACCTTCCTGATCTCGGTGAGCGACGAGGCCGGCCGGCCGACGGCCAGCGCACGGCTCACCTGCCTGATCCGCCCGGCCCGCTGAACCCGGTCCGGGCCGGCACCGCAGCCCCGCTCCCCGGGGACCCCGGACCGCGGGCCCGGCCGACACGTCGCTCCCGGACTACCGGCGAGTAGCACATCGGCGTGTCGCAGAAGGGTCACAGTGTGTCCCAGCAGGTCGATCCCCGTAACAGGGGTGGGTTACTGTCCCGCCTCACATCCAACGGCTGGGAGGTCGAGTGACGCACGCGCCCCACCGTGCCGCGAGGCACGGGGAACGCAGCTCCACCCGGGAGGACCGGTCAGCACCCCGGCGGAGCGCACGCCGGTGGCGCAGCACCCGCCGTCCGCTGGTCCTGGTCCTGCTCGTCGCCGCCTTCGGGATGGCCTTCGCCACCCTGGTCCCCGGCGTCGCCTCCGCCGTCGGTGAGCAGGTGCGCGGCACCCTGCAGACCAGCCTGAGCGGCCCGATCGAGGGCATCTCTGTCGAGGTGGCCACACCGGACGGCGACGTCGTGGACACCGTCCAGACCGACGAGGACGGCCGGTGGGAGGTCGACCTGCCGGGCGCCGGCCAGTACGTCGTGACCGTCGACCCCGACGACCTGCCGGAGGGGGTCGAGCTCAACGGCGAGCCCAGCCGCACCGTCACCGTCGACGCGGGGCGAGCGCAGCCGGTGAACATCGGCCTGAACGACGGCAGTCGCAACGACGGCGGCGGCACCATCCGGGCCGTCCAGCTGTTCGTCGACGGCCTGCGGTTCGGGCTCCTGATCGCCATGGCAGCGGTCGGCCTGTCGCTGATCTACGGCACCACCGGGCTGACCAACTTCGCCCACGGCGAGCTGGTCACCATCGGCGCCATCGCGGCCTGGTACATCAACGTGCAGGGCGGGGTGCCGCTGATCCCCGCCGCGTTGCTGGCGATGGTGGTCGGCGGGGTCGTCGGCGCCCTCAACGAGCTGGCCATCTGGCGGCCCCTGCGACGACGCGGCACCGGGCTCATCGCGGCGCTGGTCGTCTCGATCGGCCTGTCCCTGGCGCTGCGCTACAGCTACCAGATCTTCTACGGCGGGTTCTCCAACCCCTACGCCGACTACCAGGGCCAGCGGGCGAAGAGCTACGGCCCGTTCACCCTGCAGGACCGGGACGTCGCCTCGATCGTCATCGCGGTCGTCGTGCTGGTGCTGGTGGCGCTCATGCTGCAGCGCACCAAGATCGGCAAGGCGATGCGGGCGGTGTCGGACAACCGGGACCTGGCGGCGTCCTCCGGGATCGACGTCAACCGGGTCGTCCTGTTCGTGTGGGTGCTCGGCGGTGCGCTCGCCGCGCTCGGCGGGGTGCTCCTCGGCCTCTCCGACCAGGTCCAGTGGGACATGGGCTTCCGACTGCTGCTGCTGATGTTCGCCGGGGTCACCCTCGGCGGGCTCGGGACCGCCTACGGCGCCCTGCTCGGCAGCCTCATCGTCGGTGTCTTCGTGCAGATGTCCACCCTCGTCATCCCGAATGACATGAAGTACGTCGGAGGGCTGCTCCTCTTGATCGTCATCCTCGTCGTCCGTCCCCAGGGCATCCTGGGCAGCCGCGCCAGGATCGGCTGACCGATGGCCGACCTCCTCAACGCGTTCGCGATCGCGGGCAAGGCGTTCTTCGGGTTCCAGGCGATCTTCTTCGCCCTGCTCGCCATCGGCATCAACGTGCACTTCGGGTACACGGGGCTGCTCAACTTCGGCCAGATCGCCTTCGCCATGCTCGGCGGTTTCGGCATCGCCATCTCGGTGAGCCAGTGGGGCCTGCCCTTCTGGGTCGGCGTCCTCGTCGGGGTGCTCGCCGCCGTCGTGCTCGCCCTGCTGCTGGGCCTGCCCACGCTGCGGTTGCGTGCCGACTACCTGGCGATCGTCACCATCGCCACGGCCGAGGGGCTGAGACTGGTCTTCCGATCGGTCTCCGCCACCCCGGTCACCGGTGGCACCCGGGGCCTGTCGGCCTTCAACCGCGACTTCATCGCGCTGGCCCCGTGGGACACCGGCCGCCGGTACAACTTGATCGGCACCACCTGGAGCGGCGGCGAGCTCTGGGTCGTCACCGTCGGGTGGATCCTGGTGGCGCTGTGCTCGCTGCTGGTCTGGGCGCTCATGCGCTCACCGTGGGGCCGGGTGGTGAAGGCCATCCGGGAGGACGAGGACGCCGTCCGCTCGCTGGGCAAGAACGTCTACGCCTACAAGATGCAGGCGCTCGTCCTCGGCGGGATCTTCGGCGCCTTCGGTGGCATGGTCTACGCCGTCGGCACCGGTTCGGCCATCCCCGACCAGTACCAGAACGCCAACACGTTCCTGGCCTACGCGGCGCTGATCCTCGGTGGTGCCGCACGCGTGCTCGGACCCGTCATCGGGTCCATGCTGCTGCTGTTCATCCTGCAGTTCGCCGACACCGGGCTGCGCTCCCTGATCGCCAACGGGGTCATCCCCGCCGAGCTGCTCTCCTCCACCGACGTCGCGCAGCTGCGCTACGTGCTGGTCGGGATCGGCCTCATGCTGTTGCTGGTGTTCCGGCCCCAGGGCATCTTCGGTGACCGACGAGAGGTGATGCTCGATGCCCGCTGACCCCGCTCCCCACGGCGCGCACGCCGCACGGTCCGACGGGGCCCCCGGCACGGGTCCGGCCGCCGGCGCGACCCGCGCCGCACCCCAGCGGTTGGCCCAGGCAGCCCTCCGGGACGTCCCCTGGGAGGTCGGCGTCGCCAAGCCCGACCCGGCGATCGTCGTCGACCACGTCACCCGCACGTTCGGCGGCCTGACCGCGGTGTCGGTCGACCACCTGGAGGTCCAGCGCGGCGGGATCACCGGGCTCATCGGGCCCAACGGCGCCGGCAAGACGACGCTGTTCAACCTGCTCACCGGGTTCGACCAGCCCAACACCGGCACCTGGTCGTTCAACGGCCGCGACCTGGGCAAGCTCAGCCCGCACCAGGTCGCCCGGCTCGGCGTCGTCCGCACGTTCCAGCTGACCAAGGCGCTGTCCCGGCTCACCGTGCTGCAGAACATGCTGCTCGGCGCCCAGGGGCAGAGCGGGGAGAGCTTCCTGCGCGCCCTCGTCCCCGGGACCTGGAAGGCGCAGGAGAAGGCCAACACCGAGCGCGCGATGGACCTGCTCCGGCGGTTCAAGCTCGACGCCAAGAAGGACGACTTCGCCGGCAGCCTGTCCGGCGGTCAGCGCAAGCTGCTGGAGATGGCCCGCGCGCTGATGAGCGAGCCGCAGGTGGTGATGCTCGACGAGCCGATGGCCGGGGTGAACCCGGCCCTGACCCAGAGTCTGCTGGGCCACGTCAAGGACCTCCGCGAGGAGGGCATGACGGTCATCTTCGTCGAGCACGACATGGACGTCGTCCGGGACATCAGCGACTGGGTGGTCGTCATGGCCGCCGGCAAGGTCATCGCCGAGGGCGCACCGGACTCCATCAGCCAGAACAAGGCCGTCGTCGACGCCTACCTCGGCGCGCACCACGACGCCCCCCTGACCGAGGAGGAGGAGGACCGCTTCCTCGCCGAGGACCAGGCGGCCGAACGCGCCCGGCGCGAGGACGTCATCAGCTCCGAGCAGGGCCGCAAGAGGAGGGCACGACGATGACAGGCGTGGACACACCTGGTCCGCCGGAGGACCGCAGGTTCTCGGTGCCGGAGTCCGAGCAGGACCGGCCGGTCGCCGACGACCCGTGCCCGGACACCGCGGTGGCCATGTCCCCCGCGGAGAAGGCGGCCACCCGGGAGGAGCACCAGCGCCTCGCCGAGGGCGCGCTGGTGCGCGCCGACAACCTGGTGGCCGGCTACGTCCCCGGGGTCAACATCCTCAACGGCTGCGACTTCTACCTCTCCGACGGCGAGCTGGTCGGCATCATCGGCCCCAACGGCGCCGGCAAGTCCACGCTGCTCAAGGCGCTGTTCGGGCTGATCCCGGTCCGGTCCGGCGCGGTGACGCTGCGCGGGGAGGACATCACCTCCGCCCCGGCCCACCGGCTGGTCTCCCTCGGCGTCGGCTACGTCCCGCAGAACAACAACGTGTTCCCCTCGCTCACCATCGAGGAGAACATGCAGATGGGCGTCTACCTGCGACCCAAGACGTTCAAGGAGCGCTTCGACTACGTCGCCGAGCTGTTCCCGCTCCTCGGTGACCGTCGGAAGGGGAAGGCCGGCGCCCTCTCCGGTGGCGAACGGCAGATGGTGGCGATGGGCCGCGCGCTCATGATGGACCCCTCCGTGCTGCTGCTGGACGAGCCGTCCGCGGGCCTCTCCCCGGTCCTGCAGGACGAGGTGTTCATCCGCTGCCGGCGGATCAACGCCACCGGGGTGTCGATCATCATGGTCGAGCAGAACGCCCGCCGCTGCCTGCAGATCTGCCACCGCGGCTACGTGCTCGACCAGGGCCGCAACGCCTACACCGACACCGGCAAGTCGCTGATGAACGACCCGAAGGTCATCGAGCTCTACCTGGGGACCCTCGCCAAGGCCCAGTGACGCCACGACGACGGTGACACCACGGCGACGGTGACACCACGACGACGGCCGGTCTCCCCTGGGAGGCCGGCCGTCGTCGTCCCCGGCGCAGCCGGTCCGGGCAGACTCACCGGGTGCTCCTCGTCGCCCACCTGATCGCGGTCAGCGCGTACGCCGGCTTCCAGTGGACCGTCCGGGTGCTGGTCTACCCGCAGTTCGACCGGGTGCCCGCGGCTGACTTCCCGGGCTACGAGCGCGCGCACCAGCGCCGGGTCAGCAGGGTGGTCGGCCCCCTCTTCGCCGCAGAGGTGGTGACCAGCGGCTGGCTGGTCGTCGACCGCCCGGACGGCACGCCCCTGGGCCTGGCCCTCGCCGCGGCTGCGCTCGTCGCCCTCGTCCTGCTGGTGACCGCCGTCGGGGCCGTCCCGCTGCACCGCCGCCAGGACGCCGGCTGGGACGCCGCCGTGCACCGTCGGCTCCTCCGCGTGGACTCCCTGCGCGTGGGCCTGGCGACGGCAGCTGTCGGCGTGGCTGCCCTCCTCGTCGGCTGAGGCGCGCTGCCCGCCCGCACACAGCACTGCGGCCCGGCACCTCGAGGGTGCCGGGCCGCAGCCTGGAACGGTGGAGCCGATCAGCGCTGCACGATCACAGCGCCGCGTGCCTCAGCTCAGCGCTGGGGCCCGATGCCCTGGGCGTTGAGGCCCTGGATGATCCGCGAGGACTCCTCGAACCCGATGACGACGACGGCGTCGGGGTTGAAGTCGACCATCTGCTGGACCTCGGAGTCGAAGTTCGCCGCCTGCGGGTCGTAGGTGACGTACTCGATGCTGTCCTCGGACAGACCGCCGGCGATCAGGTTGTCGCGGGTGTTCTCGGCGAGACCGGTGCCGTACGGGTCGTTGATCGCCAGGATGCCGACGGTGTTGTTGCCGTCCTCGGCGATCAGGTCGGCCAGCGCGCGGGCCTGCAGCGTGTCCGGGGGCGCGGTGCGGAAGTACAGCCCGTTGTCGTCGTACTCGGTGAACTGGTCGGAGGTGTTCGCCGGCGAGATCTGCAGGACACCGGCACCGGTGATGGTGTCGATGACCGTGAGGCTCACCCCGGACGAAGCGGCACCGACGATGGCGTCGACGTTGGACTGCAGCAGCCGGTCGACGGTCTGCGTCGCGGTGTCGGTCGAGGCGTCACCGGAGTCACCCTCGACGAGCTGCACCGGCTGGCCGAGCACGCCACCGGCCTCGTTGACCTCGTTGATCGCCAGCTGGGCGCCGGCGACCTCGGGCGGGCCGAGGAAGGCCAGGTTCCCGGTCAGCGGCAGCAGCGTGCCGATCACCAGCGGGTCACCCGTGGCGCCCGCCGGCGCGTAGGCCGGGCCCTCGTCGGTGGCGGCGTTGGCCTCGTCGCCGGCGATGACGAAGTCGGTCGCCGCGTCGTCGAGGGCGTTGTCCTCGCCGAACTGCAGGATCCCGAAGCTGGCCTGGGCCGGCTCCCCTGCCTCGGCGAAGCTCAGCGGGCCGCTGACGCCGTCGTAGTCGACGTTGCCGCCGGCGTTGATGATCTCCACGCAGGCGGAGAAGCTGTCGCAGGCCTCGCCACCGAAGGTGAGCCCGTTGAGGTAGGGCGCGAACACCGTGGCGTCGCTGCTGCCGGCGGCCTGGGCCGCGAGCGCGGTCAGGATGACGGCGTCATAGGTCTCACCGGCGTAGTTGTAGTCCTGCAGGTCCGGGTCGACCGCCAGCAGCCGGTCCGTGAAGTCGCCGGACAGCTCGGTCAGCGGCGTCGTGCCGCGCATCCCGGCGAGCGCACCCTCGTCGGAGAAGTCCTCACCGAGGGCGTTGCCCATGTTGCCGTCGGTGCCGTAGACGTTGACCTGCTTCTCGCCGCTCGCGCCGTCATCGGTGGTGCCGCCGCCCTCGTCGCTGCCGCCACAGGCGGTCAGCGCGAGCAGGGCAGCACCGGAGAGGGCGGTCGCGCGGGCAAACGTGCCTGTGCGCATCAAGGAACTCCCAGTGAGGTGTGTTCTCCACGCTCCCCGACAGGCCTCATCGCCTGTCGGGGAGCCGATCAGTGCGGAGAACCTAACTGCCGGTCGGACGCGCCGGACCACCCTTGACTGCACCGTGATGAGGTCGTGACCTGCACGTTGCGCAACCGCCACGCGCTCGGTGGGCGCGACACACCGCCGCAACGCGCCGGGGACGGGGTGCCCCGGCGCCGCCGGTCAGGAGCCGGCGGGAGAGGTCGGGCTGCTGTCCCCGGTCGGCTGGGAGTCGGCCTCCAGGATCACCTGGGCCAAGGCCTTCATCGAGGTGCGCTCGTTCATCGCCGTCCGCTGGATCCAGCGGAACGCCTCGGCCTCGGTCATGCCCCGCTCGGACATGAGCCGCCCCTTCGCCTGCTCGACGACCTTGCGGGCCTCCAGCCGCTCCTTGAGGTCACTCACCTCGGCGTCCAGCGCGTGCATCTCCTGGAAGCGGCCCACCGCCACCTCGATCGCGGGCACCAGGTCGTTCTTGGAGAACGGCTTGACCAGGTAGGCCATCGCACCGGCGTCGCGGGCGCGCTCGACGAGCTCCCGTTGGCTGAACGCGGTCAGCACGATCACCGGCGCGATGCGCGCAGCAGCGATCTGCTCGGCCGCGGCCAGGCCGTCGAGGACGGGCATCTGGACGTCGAGGACGACGAGGTCGGGGCGCAGCAGCTGCGCCTGCTCGACGGCAGCCTGGCCGTCGCCGACTTCAGCGACGACGACGTAGCCCTCCTCTTCCAGCATCTCCTTGAGGTCGAGGCGGATGAGGGCCTCGTCCTCAGCGATGAGGACCCGGGTCGGTGCGTTGGTCACCCGGTGATCCTATCGGCCGCAGCGGGCCACACCTCGCCCGATACGCTGCTGGTCACCCGGTTGTGCTGGCCCCCGTACCCCAATCGGCAGAGGGAGCGGATTCAAAACCCGCGCAGTGTGCGTTCGAGTCGCACCGGGGGCACCGAGAGGCCAGCAGCGACGTGCGCCTGACGACCCACCGCCGCAACGGGCGTCACCGGCCAATACGGTGGCCCCGTGACCTGCCACATGACCCCCGAGGAGTTCCGCCAGCACGGCCACGAGGTCGTCGACTGGATCGCCGACTACTGGGCGGGCATCGCCGCGCACCCGGTCCGGTCGCGGGTCTCCCCCGGCGACGTCCGGGCCATGCTGCCGGCGAGCGCGCCCGAGCAGGGCGAGCCGGTCTCCGCCGTGCTGGCCGACCTGGAACGCGTCGTGCTGCCCGGGGTGACGCACTGGCAGCACCCCGGCTTCTTCGGCTACTTCCCGGCCAACACCTCCGGTCCCTCCGTGCTCGGCGACCTGCTCTCCGCCGGCCTCGGCGTGCAGGGCATGTCCTGGGTGACCAGCCCGGCCGCGACCGAGCTCGAGCAGCACGTCATGGACTGGTTCGCCGACCTGCTCGGCCTGCCGGGTTCCTTCCGGTCCACCGGCACCGGTGGCGGCGTGGTGCAGGACTCCAGCTCCGGCGCCAACCTGGTCGCGCTGCTGGCGGCGCTGCACCGGACCAGCAAGGGCGCGACGCTGCGCCAGGGGGTCCGCCCGGAGGAGTACACCGTCTACGTCTCCGCGGAGACGCACAGCTCGATGGAGAAGGCCGCCCGGATCGCCGGGCTCGGCACCGACTCCATCCGGGTGGTCGAGGTCGACGCCGAGCTGGCGATGAGCCCCCGGGCGCTCGAGCAGCGGCTGGAGCGGGACGTGGCCCGCGGGTTCGTCCCGGTGCTGGTCTGCGCGACGGTCGGGACGACGTCGACCACCGCGATCGACCCGCTGGCCGCGCTGGGCCCGATCTGCCAGCGCTTCGGGGTGTGGCTGCACGTGGACGCCGCCTACGCCGGGGTCAGCGCCGTCGTGCCGGAGCTGCGTGCGCTGCAGGCCGGCGTCGAGTGGGCCGACAGCTACACGACCGACGCGCACAAGTGGCTGCTGACCGGGTTCGACGCGACGCTGTTCTGGGTCGCCGACCGGGCCGCGCTCACCGGCGCCCTGTCGATCCTCCCCGAGTACCTGCGCAACGCCGCCACCGACACCGGTGCGGTGGTCGACTACCGGGACTGGCAGATCGAGCTGGGCCGTCGCTTCCGGGCGATGAAGCTGTGGTTCGTGGTCCGCTGGTACGGCGCCGAGGGGCTGCGGGCACACATCCGCGACCACGTCGCGCTGGCCCAGGAGCTGGCCGGCTGGGCTCGGGCCGACGACCGGTTCGACGTCGTCGCCCCGCATCCGTTGTCGCTGGTCTGCCTGCAGCCGCGCTGGGCGCGCGGCGTGGACGCCGACGTCGCCACCATGACCCTGCTGGACCGGCTGAACGACGGCGGTGAGGTCTTCCTGACTCACACCACCGTGGCCGGCCGGGCGGTGCTGCGGGTGGCGATCGGCGCCCCGGCGACCACCCGGGAGCACGTCGAGCGGTTGTGGACGCTGCTGCGGGAGGGCCACGACTGGCTGGCCAACGACTTCGCCGAACAGCAGGCCGAGCAGCGGGCACGTGAGGTCGCCGAGCGCCAGGCCGCAGCCGAGCACGCCGCCGCCGAGGCGGCCGCGGCGGAGCAGGCAGCAGCCGGGCAGGCGGACGCAGCGGCCGCAGCAGCCCCGGAGACCGAGCCGAGCACCGAGCCGGCGGCAGAGGCCACGTCCGGCACCCCGGACACCGGCACTCCGGACACCGAGACCCCGACCGCGGAGACCCCGACCGCCGAGGCCCCCGACGTCGAGACGCCGATCGCGGGGACCCCGGACGCCGGGACCCTCACCGTGGAGACCCCCGCCGCAGGCGACGAGACGGCCACCCAGGCGGGCGCACAGGCCGACCTGGACGTCACGGCCCCGGCGGACCCGGAGCACCCGGCCCGCTGACCCGGCGGCCGTCGCCTCAGCCCAGGGAGCGGATGAGCCCCTCCTGGGCGACGGTGGCCACGTGCGTGCCGTCGGCGGCCCAGATCTGCCCGAAGCACAGCGCGCGGCCACTCGCCGCCGCCGGGCTGTCGGTCTCGTAGAGGAACCACTCATCGGCGCGCACCGGCCGGTGGAACCAGACGGCGTGGTCGAGGCTGGCCCCCACGATCGACCCGCCCCAGCCGCCACCGGTGCGGGCCAGCCCGGCCGAGAGCAGGGTCAGGTCGCTGACGAAGGTCAGCGCGGCCGCGTGCACGGCGTCGTCGTCGGGGAGCCGGCCGGCCACCCGGAACCAGACCCGGAACGCGGTGTCCGGTGGCAGCCGCGGCTGCGGGTCGAACGGGTCGGCGAGGTACCGCTGCTCCACCGCCCGTCCGATCGCCGCGGACGCCGCCCCCTGCCCGGGGTGCGCCGCGGTGACCTCGGCGAGCCCCGGCAGCCCGTCCGGACCGGGCACCTCGGGCATCGGCAGGGAGTGCTCGACCACGGCCCGCTCCCCGGCGGTGAAGTCCGCGGTCAGCGCGAAGATCGCGACGTCCTCGCCCTTGCGCATCTGCCGGGCCACCACCCGCCGGGTGCTGAACGAGCGACCCTCGCGGATGCGGTCGACCTCGTAGCGGATCTCCTCGTGCGGGTCACCGGGGCGGAGGAAGTACGAGTGCAGCGAGTGCACCACCCGCCCCGGCCCCACCGTGGCGTTCGCGGCGGTCAGGGCCTGAGCGGCGACCTGACCGCCGAAGATCCGCTGCAACGGCGTGCTGGGGGTCTGGCCGACGTAGACGTCCGGACCCCGTTCCTCCAGGTCCAGGACGACCATCAGCTCCGCAGCCGGGGTCTCCCCCGGCTGCGCGACGCCGGCCGTCACGCCTCGGTCCCCACCTCGTGCACCCGCACCAGGTTCGTGGAGCCGGCGGTGTTCGGCGGGCTGCCGGCCACGATGACGACCTTGTCGCCCTCCTTGAGCCGGCCGATGGACAGCAGCGAGAAGTCGACCTGCCCGACCATGTCGTCGGTGTGGGTGACCTCGGGCACGAGGAAGGTCTCCACGCCCCAGGACAGCGCCAGCCGGCTGCGGACCGCCGGGTCGGTGGTGAAGGCGAGGATCGGCAGCCGGGTGTGCAGCGCCGCCAGGAGCTGCGCGGTCTTGCCGGTCAGCGTGAAGGCGGCCAGCGCGGCGACGTCGAGCGCCTCACCGATGTCCTTGGCGGCCCGCACGATCGCCCCGGAGCGCTGCCGCGGCGGGACGAGGAGCTCGGGCACCCGCACGGCGTCGGACTCGACCGCGTCGATGATCCGCTCCATCGTCTTGACCGCGACGACGGGGAACTTCCCCACCGAGGTCTCCCCCGAAAGCATCACCGCGTCCGCACCGTCCAGGACGGCGTTGGCGACGTCGGAGGCCTCGGCCCGGGTGGGCCGGGAGGCGCTGATCATCGACTCGAGCATCTGGGTGGCGACGATGACCGGCTTGTTCCGCTCACGGGCCACCTGCACCGCGCGCTTCTGCACCAGCGGCACCTGCTCCAGCGGCAGCTCCACGCCCAGGTCGCCGCGGGCCACCATGACGCCGTCGAAGGCCTCGACGATCGCCTCGAGGTTCTCGACCGCCTCCGGCTTCTCCAGCTTGGCGATCACCGGCACCTCGACGTCCTCCTGGCGCATGATCTCGCGCACCAGCTCGACGTCCTTGGCGTGCCGCACGAAGGACAGTGCGATGAAGTCGACGCCGAGGGAGAGCGCGAAGCGCAGGTCCTCGGAGTCCTTCTCCGACAGCGCCGGGACGCTGACGGCGACGCCGGGCAGGGACAGGCCCTTGTTGTTGGAGACCTGACCGCCCTCGAGCACCAGGCACCACACGTCGGGGCCGTCGACCTCGACCACGGTCAGGGCGAGCTTGCCGTCGTCGACCAGGAGCCGGTCACCGACCCGCACGTCGTTGGCGAGGTCCTTGTAGGTGGTGGAGACCCGCTCGGCGGTGCCCTCGACGTCCTCGACGGTCACGCAGACCCGGCTGCCGGTCGCCCAGGTGACCGGGCCGTCGGCGAAGGTGCCGAGGCGGATCTTGGGGCCCTGCAGGTCGGCCAGGATGGCCACGGCGCGACCGACCTTGTCGGAGGCCTCGCGCACGAGCCGGTAGGCCGTCTCGTGGTCGGCGTGCTTCCCGTGGCTGAAGTTGAGGCGGGCGACGTCCATGCCGGCCTCGACGAGGGCAGTGATCTGGTCCAGGGAACCGGTCGCCGGGCCCAGCGTGCAGACGATCTTCGCGCGACGAGACATGAGGCAAAACTAGTCGCCCCTCGGGCGGACACAGCGGACCGGGTCCGTCGTGTCCCCCCGAGGGGCAGCAGTCGTCAGGGACGTCTCATGACGCCGACGACCAGCGGTTCAGCGCAGTGGGACGGCGTCCGGGGTGACCGGTCGGGGCAGCATCGAGTTCCCGGTCAGCCAGGTGTCGACGGCGGCGGCCGCGGCGCGCCCCTCGGCGATGGCCCAGACGATCAGCGACTGACCGCGGCCCATGTCCCCGGCCACGAACACCCCGGGGACGCTGGACATGTACTCGTCGTCCCGGGCGACCCGGCCCCGCTCGTCGACGCCACAGCCCAGCTCCTCGACCAGGCCGGTGGTCTCCGGGCCCGTGTAGCCCAGCGCCAGCAGCACCAGGTCGGCCGGCAGCTCCTGGGTGCTGCCGGGCTTGGGCCGGCGCTGGCCGTCGACGACCTCGATCTCCACGACCTCGATCGCCCGGACCCGACCCTGCTCGCCACCGAGGAACGCCTCGGTGTTGACGGCGAACAGGCGCTCGCCGCCCTCCTCGTGCGCCGGGGAGACGCGCAGGATCATCTCGTAGGTCGGCCAGGGGTTGTCCTCGGGCCGGGTGCCCGACGGCGCCGGCTTGTAGTCCAGCTGGGCCACCGAGGCCGCGCCCTGACGGTGCGCGGTGCCCAGGCAGTCCGCGCCGGTGTCGCCGCCGCCGATGATGACCACGTTCTTGCCCTTGGCCGACAGCGGCGGGTCCTCGAGCTCGCCGAGCGCCTGGCGGTTGCCGTGCGGCAGGTACTCCATGGCGAAGTGCACGCCGTCGAGCTCCCGGCCCGGCAGCGGCAGGTCACGCGCCACCGGGGTGCCGATCGCCAGCACGACGGCGTCGTGCTCGGCGCGCAGCTGCTCGGTCGTCAGGCTGCCCGCACTGCCGCCGACGGTGACGTCGGTGACGAACCGGGTGCCCTCGGCGCGCATCTGGTCCAGCCGCCGGTCCAGGTGGCGCTTCTCCATCTTGAACTCGGGGATGCCGTAGCGGATCAGCCCGCCGATCCGGTCGTCCCGCTCGTAGACGGTCACCTGGTGCCCGGCGCGGGTGAGCTGCTGGGCGGCGGCCAGCCCGGCCGGCCCGGACCCGATGACGGCGACCTTCTTGCCGGTGAGCTCCGCCGGCGGCTGCGGGGTGACCCAGCCGTTGACGAACGCCTGGTCGATGATCTCCCACTCGATCTGCTTGATCGTGACCGGCGCGTTCTCCAGGTTGAGCACGCAGGCCGACTCGCACGGCGCGGGGCACAGCTTCCCGGTGAACTCGGGGAAGTTGTTCGTCGCGTGCAGCCGCTCGATCGCCTCCTGCCAGTCGTCCCGGCGGGCGAGGTCGTTCCACTCCGGGATCAGGTTGCCCAGCGGGCAGCCGTGGTGGCAGAAGGGGATGCCGCAGTCCATGCAGCGCGCCGCCTGCTCACGGACCGCCCGCACCGGGAAGACGGCGTCCTCACCCGTGTCCCGGGTCAGGTACACCTCCTTCCAGTCCAGCAGTCGCAGGTCGACCGGCCGCCGCGGCGGCAGCTCACGGTCGAACCTCAGGAACCCGGTGCTGTCAACCACGAGCTGCCTCCATCACGGCTCGGTCCACGTCGTAGCCGGCGGCCTCGGCGGCCCGTCGGGCCTCCATGGCACGCCGGTAGTCACGCGGCATGATCACGCTGAAACGCCCCGACCAACGGCCCCAGTCGGCCAGCAGGCTGGTCGCGACGGCCGAGTCGGTGGCCTCGCGGTAGCGCTCGAGGACGTCGCGGAGCCAGGCAGAGCCCTGCCCGTCCAGCGCCTCGACGTCCACCATCTCGGTGTTGACCCGGTGCCGGGCCAGGTCGAGCACGTACCCGATCCCGCCGGACATGCCCGCGGCGATGTTGCGCCCGGTCGGCCCGAGGATGACCGCGGTGCCGCCGGTCATGTACTCCAGCGCGTGGTCACCGACGCCCTCGACGACGGCCAGCGCCCCGGAGTTGCGGACGCAGAACCGCTCCCCCACCCGGCCGCGGAGGAAGACCTCACCGGCCGTCGCGCCGTAGCCGATCACGTTGCCGGCGATGACGTTGTCCTCGGCCGGGAAGCTCGCCTCCGGCGCCGGGCGGACGACGATCCGCCCGCCGGACAGGCCCTTGCCGACGTAGTCGTTGGCGTCGCCGACCAGGGTCATGGTGATCCCGCGCGGCAGGAACGCCCCGAACGACTGACCCGCCGACCCGGTGAAGGTCAGGTCGATCGTGCCGTCGGGCAGGCCCTCGCCGCCGAACCGCCGGGTGACCATCGAGCCCAGCATGGTGCCGACGGTGCGGTTGACGTTGCGCACCGGCAGCTCGAGGTGCACCGGGCGGGCATCGAGCAGCGCGCCCTCGCACAGCTGGATCAGCGTCTGGTCCAGCGCGACGTCCAGCCCGTGGTCCTGGTCGCGGACCTTGCGCCGCGGCGTGCCCTCGGGCAGGTCGGGCACGGCCAGGATCGGCCGCAGGTCCAGCCCGGAGGCCTTCCAGTGGTCGATCGCCGGCGCCACGTCGAGCAGCTCGGCGTGGCCCACGGCCTCGTCGATCGAGCGGAAGCCCAGCTCGGCCAGGTACCCGCGCACCTGCTCGGCCAGGAACTCGAAGTAGGTCACCACGAACTCGGGCTTGCCGGTGAACCGCTTGCGCAGCTCCGGGTTCTGGGTGGCGATGCCGACCGGGCAGGTGTCGAGGTGACAGACCCGCATCATCACGCAGCCCTCGACCACCAGCGGCGCGGTGGCGAAGCCGAACTCCTCGGCCCCGAGTAGCGCCGCGACGATGACGTCCCGGCCGGTCTTCATCTGCCCGTCGACCTGCACCACGATCCGGTCGCGCAGCCCGTTGGCCAGCAGCGTCTGCTGGGTCTCGGCCAGCCCGATCTCCCAGGGGATGCCGGCGTGCTTGAGCGAGGTCAGCGGTGCGGCACCGGTGCCGCCGTCGAAGCCGGAGACCAGGACGACGTCGGCCTTGGCCTTGCTGACCCCGGCCGCGACCGTGCCGATCCCGGACTCCGCGACCAGCTTGACGTGCACCCGCGCCTCGTTGTTCGCGTTCTTGAGGTCGTGGATGAGCTGCTTGAGGTCCTCGATCGAGTAGATGTCGTGGTGCGGCGGCGGGCTGATCAGGCCGACGCCGGGCGTGGAGTGCCGGGTACGGGCCACCCACGGGTAGACCTTGCTGCCCGGCAGCTGTCCGCCCTCGCCGGGCTTGGCACCCTGGGCCATCTTGATCTGGATGTCGTCGGCGTTGACCAGGTACTCGCTGGTGACGCCGAACCGCCCGCTGGCCACCTGCTTGATCGAGGAGCGGCGCAGGTCGCCGTTGGGGTCGGCGGTGAAGCGGTCGGGGTCCTCGCCACCCTCACCGGTGTTGGACCGGCCCCCCAGCCGGTTCATCGCGATCGCCAGGGTCTCGTGCGCCTCGGCGGAGATGGAGCCGTAGCTCATCGCGCCGGTCTGGAACCGCTTGACGATCTCGCTGACCGGCTCCACCTCCTCCAGCGGGACGGCGGGCCGGTCACCGGTCTTGAGGGTGAACAGGCCGCGCAGCGTCGCCGCCTCGGCGGACAGCCCGTCGACGGTGTCGGTGTAGCGCTGGAAGACGTCGTACTGCCGCGACCGGGTGGCGTGCTGGAGCAGGAACACCGTCTCGGGGTTGAACAGGTGCACCTCGCCCTCGCGGCGCCACTGGTACTCCCCGCCGGTCTCCAGCCGCCGGTGCGCCGTCTCGGTCGGGTTGCTCGGGTAGGCGCGGCGGTGCCGCATCACGACCTCTTCGGCGAGCACGTCGAGCCCGACGCCGTCCAGCGTGGCCGACGTCCCGGTGAAGTACTCGTCGACGACGGCCTTGGACAGGCCGACCGTCTCGAAGATCTGCGCCATCGTGTACGAGCCGACGGTGCTGATGCCCATCTTGCTCATCACCTTCAGCACGCCCTTGCCCATGGCCTTGACCACGTTGCGGACGGCCTGGGCGGGCTGGACGCCGGTGAGCGTGCCGGTGCGGATCAGGTCCTCGACGCTCTCGAACGCCAGGTAGGGGTTCACCGCGGCCGCGCCGTAGCCCAGCAGCAGCGCGACGTGGTGCACCTCGCGGCAGTCGCCGGACTCGACGATCAGGCCGACCTGCATGCGGGTGCGCTCGCGCACCAGGTGGTGGTGGACGGCGGCGGTCATCAGCAGCGACGGGATCGGGGCGCGCTTCTCGTCGCAGTCGCGGTCGGACAGCACGATGACCCGGGCGCCGGCGGCGATCGCCTTGCTGACCTTGGTGCGCAGGTCCTGGACCGCCTGGGCCAGCGCCTCGCCCCCGCCGGCGACGTCGAAGTGGCCGGTGATCCGGACGGCGGCGAAACCGGGCAGGTCACCGTCGTCGTCGATGTGCAGGATCTTGGCCAGCTCGTCGTTGTCGATGACCGGGTAGGGCAGGAAGAGCTGCCGGCAGGAGGCCGGGGTGGCGTCGAGCAGGTTCTGCTCGGGGCCGAAGGTCCGCCCCAGGCTGGTGACCAGCTCCTCGCGGATGGCGTCCAGCGGCGGGTTGGTGACCTGGGCGAAGAGCTGGGTGAAGTAGTCGTAGAGCTGGCGCGAGCGGTCCGACAGCGACGCGATCGGGGTGTCGGTGCCCATCGAGCCGATCGGCTCGGCGCCGCTGGCGGCCATCGGCTGCACCAGGATGCGCAGCTCCTCCTCGGTGTAGCCGAAGAGCTGCTGCCGACGGACGACGGACTCGTGGCTGGGCCGGGAACGACGCCGCTCGGGCAGCTGCGGGAGGTGCACCTGCCCCGCGTGCAGCCAGTCGTCGTAGGGCTCGGCGGTGGCCAGGGCGCCCTTGACCTCCTCGTCGGAGACGATCCGCCCGGCGGCGGTGTCGACGAGGAACATCCGGCCCGGCTGCAGCCGGCCCTTGGCCACCACGTCGCCGGCCGGGATGTCGAGCACGCCGGCCTCGCTGGCCAGCACGACCAGGTCGTCCTTGGTGCGCCACCAGCGGCCCGGGCGCAGGCCGTTGCGGTCGAGGACCGCGCCGATCAGGCTGCCGTCGGTGAACGCGACACAGGCGGGCCCGTCCCAGGGCTCCATGATCGAGGAGTGGAACCGGTAGAAGGCGCGGCGGGCCGCGTCCATCTCGTCGTGGTTCTCCCACGCCTCCGGGATCATCATCAGCACCGCGTGCGGCAGTGACCGGCCGGACAGGTGCAGCAGCTCGAGCACCTCGTCGAAGGTCGCCGAGTCGCTGAAGTCGCTGGCGGTGACCGGGAAGATCCGCTCCAGGCCGAGCTCGCTGGCCGGGCCGGCCGGACCGTCGAACAGCCCGGTCTCCAGCTTGGCCTCGCGGGCCCGCATCCGGTTCCGGTTGCCCTTGATGGTGTTGATCTCGCCGTTGTGGGCGATGAACCGGAAGGGGTGGGCCAGCGGCCAGCTGGGGAAGGTGTTGGTGGAAAACCGGCTGTGCACCAGCGCGATCGCCGACTCGTACCGCTCGTCGGTCAGGTCGGGGAAGAACGCCGGCAGCTGGTCGGTGGTCAGCATGCCCTTGTAGGTGATCGTGCGGGAGGACAGCGAGGCGATGTAGCAGCTGGTGCCGGCGTCCCGGGCGGCGCGCTCGACCCGCTTGCGGAGCACGAAGGCGCGCCGCTCGAGCCGGGTGACCCCGTGCGGGGCCGCAGTACCACCGAAGGCGCGTGCGTCGGCCCGGGCACCGATGGTCTCGGCGACGAAGAGCTGGGCGAAGTGCGGCATGACCCGCCGGGCGGTGGGCCCGAGGTCGGCGGCGTCCGGGTCGACCGGCAGCACCCGCCAGCCCAGGACGGTCAGGCCCTCCTCGGCGGCGAGCCCGGCGACGGCGTCGACGACGGAGGCCCGCTCGGTCTCGTCGGCGGGCAGGAAGGCGATCCCGACGGCGTACTCGCCCAGCGGCGGCAGGTCGAAGTCGACGCTCTCCCGCAGCAGTCCGTCGGGGACCTGGGTCAGGATCCCGGCTCCGTCACCGGAGTTCGGCTCCGACCCCGCGGCGCCCCGGTGGTCGAGGTTGTGCAGCGCGGTGAGCCCGGCCGCGACGATCTTCCGGGAGCGGCGGCCACGGGCGTCGGCGACGAAGGCGACGCCACAGGCGTCGTGCTCGTTGGCCGGGTCGTAGAGGCCGGAGGCGGCCGGGAGCGCGGAGAAGGGCACGGCCGGAGGGGCTGCGGCCGGGGACGGCGATCCCGCGGAGGGGGCGGCGAGGTCAGACATGTCACTCCCGTCGTCGGCTGGCCGCGGCGCCGGCTCCACCGCCCGGGGGTCCGGGTCGGCGGGTGGCGCTGGTGCGGGGGGTCGCAGACCCCGCCGGGTGGTCAGAGCGGGTGGGGTGGTGCGCGGAGGACCCCGGGGGGTCCGACGAGTGGGGCAGCGGAGGCCGGCGGACACGGTACGTCGAGCCGGCCTCAGGGACCCGCGCACCCGCGGGGGCGGGTGGCCGCGGGATGGTCGTGCGCGGGGCAGCACTGGCCCGGTCCGACGTCGCCGGCCGGCCCAGGATCACTGGTCGGCCGGGGTCGAGCGTACACAGCAGGGACACCTGCGGGACATGTCGACCAGGTGTCGGGAAGATCTCCTCCAGCTGCGGGGAAGGCGACCGTCGCGGGAGCCTGCCGGGTCAGCCGGCGCGGGGCGAGCCGCCCTCGTCGGTCCGGGGTCCGGCCCGGCCGTCGCCGGCCTCGTCGGTGACGGTCTCTCCCCCGAGCGGCTGACCCCCGGCCGCGGCCTCCGCGGCGCCCGCGGCCGTGGCGCCGGTGGTCGTGGCGCCGTTGGTCGTGGCGCCGGTGGTCGAGGCGGGAGACGAGACCGCAGCGGGGACGCCGTCGCCGGCCTCCTCCGCGCCGCGGGTGATGACCTCCCGCGGCCGGCCACGGTTGACGACCATGTACGCGACGGCCAGCAGGCCGACGATGATCGAGGTGAAGACGTTGAGCCGCAGCCCGAGGAACTGCTCAGCCGTGTCGATGCGGAGCATCTCGATCCACACCCGGCCGGCGCAGTAGGCGGCGACGTACAGCGCGAAGGCCCGCCCGTGGGAGAGCCGGAAGCGGCGGTCGGCCCAGATCACCAGCGCTGCGACGCCGAGGTTCCACAGCAGCTCGTACAGGAACGTGGGGTGGAAGGTGCCCAGCACCTGCGGTGCGCCGTCAGGACCGGTGAGCGCCTGACCGGCGGAGGCGTTCCAGCGGTAGATCGTCAGCGCCCACGGGAGGTCGGTGGCGCTGCCGTAGAGCTCGTTGTTGAACCAGTTGCCCAGGCGCCCCACCGCCTGCGCGAGCACGATGCCGGGGGCGATGGCGTCGGCCCAGGCAGGCAGCGGGATCCCCCGCCGCCGGCAGCCGATCCACGCGCCGACCCCGCCGAGCGCGATCGCGCCCCAGATGCCGAGGCCGCCCTCCCAGATCGCGAAGGCCCGGATCGGGTCGCCACCCTCCCCGAAGTAGGGCTGCGGGGTGGTGATCACGTGGTAGATGCGACCGCCGACGATGCCGAAGGGCACCGCCCACACGGCGATGTCCAGCACGTCGCCGGGGGCGCCACCGCGCGCCACCCAGCGGCGCTCACCCAGCCAGCAGGCCAGCACGATGCCGGCGATGATGCACAGCGCGTAGGCGCGCAGCGGGAACGGCCCGATCTCCCACACCCCCTGGGTGGGGCTGGGGATCGCGGCGAGGACGGAGGCGTCCGCCAGCAGCGTCATGCCTGCACCTTCGCACGCCGGACGCCCTCGGCGAGCTCGGCGGACAGTGAACGCACGCCGTCGGCGCCGTGCCCGTCGAGCAGCCGCCGCACGTAGGCCGACCCGACGATCACCCCGTCGGCGAACCCGGCGACCTCGGCCGCCTGGTCGCCGGTGGAGACCCCCAGGCCGACGCACACCGGCGGCCCGCCGGCGGCGGCACGGGTGCGGGCGACCAGTCGTTCCGCGGCGTCCCCGACGGTGGCCCGGCTGCCGGTGACGCCCATCGTGGAGGCGGCGTAGACGAAGCCGCGGCAGGCGGCGACGGTGGCGGCGAGCCGGGCGTCGGTGGACGACGGCGCGACCAGGAAGACCCGGTCCAGGCCGACCCGGTCGCTGGCGGCCAGCCACGCGCCGGCCTCGTCGGGGATGAGGTCGGGGGTGATCGCGCCCGCGCCACCGGCCGCGGCCAGGTCGTCGGCGAACCGGTCGACCCCGTAGCGCTCGATCGGGTTCCAGTAGCTCATCACCACCGGCACGGCACCGGCGGCGGCGACCGCGGTCACGGCACGCAGCACGTCGGCCATGCCGACCCCGGCCCGGACGGCGACGTCGACGGCCTCCTGGATCACCGGCCCGTCCATCCCCGGGTCGGAGTAGGGCACGCCGATCTCCACGATGTCCGCCCCACCCTCGACCGCTGCGACCATCGCCGCGATCGAGGTGTCGACGTCGGGGTACCCGACCGGCAGGTAGGCGATCAACGCCGCCCGCCCGTCGGACCGCGCCGCGGAGATGCGCTCCTGCAGTGCGCTCACGAGTCCTCCTCGCCGGCGCTCGTCGGCCGCGTTCGCGGAGCTGCTGCGCTCATCGGTTCGCTCGCACGCTCGCTCACTGCTGCTCCCCCGCGTCCTGCCCGGCCACGGCCCGGTCGTTGCTGACCGCGCCCTCGGTGGCGTGCTGGTCGGTGTCCAGGCCCGGCCCCGGTTCGGCACCCCGGCCGGCCTCGACGGCCCGCTCGTCAGGGTCGGTCGGCGCCGTCCGGTCGGCGAGGTCGAACCAGGCGCTGGCGGTCTCGACGTCCTTGTCGCCGCGGCCGGAGAGGTTCACCAGCAGCAGCGCGTCCGGGCCGAGCTCGCGGCCGACCACCATCGCCCCGGCCAGGGCGTGCGCCGACTCGATCGCCGGGATGATCCCCTCGGTGCGACACAGCAGGGCGAAGGCCTCCATCGCCTCGGCGTCGGTGACCGGCCGGTACTCGGCCCGCCCGATGTCGTGCAGGAAGGCGTGCTCGGGGCCGACGCCCGGATAGTCCAGGCCGGCGGAGATGGAGTGCGACTCGACGGTCTGGCCGTTGTCGTCCTGCAGCAGGTAGGAGCGCGCGCCGTGCAGCACGCCGGGGTCTCCCCCGGTGATGGTGGCCGCGTGCCGGCCGGTGTCCACGCCGTCCCCACCGGCCTCCAGGCCGACCAGCCGGACGGCCTCGTCGGGCACGAAGGCGGTGAAGATGCCGATCGCGTTGGACCCACCACCGACGCAGGCCAGGACGACGTCGGGCAGCCGCTGCTCCCGCTCGAGCAGCTGCGCGCGCGCCTCGTCGCCGATGACCCGCTGGAAGTCGCGCACCATCATCGGGAACGGGTGCGGGCCGGCGACGGTGCCGAAGACGTAGTTCGTCGTCTCGACGTTGGTCACCCAGTCGCGGAACGCCTCGTTGATCGCGTCCTTCAGCGTGCGGGAGCCGGTGGTAACCGGGATCACCTCGGCGCCCAGCAGCCGCATCCGGGCGACGTTCAGCGCCTGACGGCGGGTGTCCTCCTCGCCCATGTAGACGGTGCAGGACAGCCCCATCAGGGCCGCAGCGGTGGCGGTGGCGACCCCGTGCTGGCCGGCGCCGGTCTCGGCGATGACCCGGGTCTTGCCGATCCGCTTGGTCAGCAGCGCCTGGCCGAGCACGTTGTTGATCTTGTGCGAACCGGTGTGGTTGAGGTCCTCGCGCTTGAGCAGCACCCGCGCACCGCCGCAGTGCTCGGCGAACTTCGGGACCTCGGTGATCGGGTTGGGCCGGCCGGTGTAGTCGCGCTGCAGGCGGGCGAACTCGTCGAGGAACGCAGGGTCGACCCGCATCGCCTCGTAGGCCGCGGTCAGCTCGTCCAGCGCGGCGATCAGCGCCTCCGGGACGAACCGGCCGCCGAAGACACCGAAGTGCCCTGTGGCGTCCGGCCACTCCCCCGACGCCGTGGCGTCGGGGACGTCAGGGGCCGGGGCGTGCGCGGAGAGGGTCATGCGCCCAGCCTAAGGACCTCCCTGCTCCCCACCACTCGCAGGCTCGCGGCGGGCCCCTGCAGCGAGGCCTTACTAGCGGGTGGTGCGCGGGGTCGCCGGGTGGGAGCCGGCGGTGACCAGGTCGGCGACCGCCTGCCGCGGGTCGCCGGCGGTGACCAGGCCCTCCCCCACCAGCACCGCGTCGGCGCCCGCGCCGGCGTAGCTGATCAGGTCGTGCGGGCCGCGCACCCCGGACTCGGCGATCTTGACGACCTCGCTGGGCAGGCCCGGGGCGATCCGCTCGAAGGTGGAGCGGTCGACCGACAGCGTGGTGAGGTCGCGGGCGTTGACGCCGATCACCGAGGCACCTGCGGCGAGCGCGCGGTCAGCCTCGGCCTCGCTGTGCACCTCGACCAGGGCGGTCATGCCGAGGGACTCGATCCGCTCGAGCAGGCCGATGAGCACCGGCTGGTCGAGCGCGGCCACGATGAGCAGGACCAGGTCTGCCCCGTGCGCCCGGGCCTCGTGCACCTGGTAGCTGCTGATCACGAAGTCCTTGTTGAGCACCGGGACGTCGACGGCGGCCCGGACGGCGGCCAGGTCGGCGTGCGACCCGCCGAACCGGCGGCCCTCGGTCAGCACGCTGATCGCCCGGGCGCCGCCGGCGGCGTACTGCGCGGCGAGCGCGGCCGGGTCGGCGATGGCAGCGAGGTCGCCCTTGCTCGGGCTGCGCCGCTTGACCTCGGCGATGACACCGACGCCCGGGGCCCGGAGGGCGGCGAGGGCGTCCAGAGCGGGCCGGGCATCGCGGGCCGCGGCCTGCACCTCGGTCAGCGGGGTGGTGGCCTGACGGGCAGCGACGTCCTCCCGGACACCGGCGACGATCTCGTCGAGGACGCTCATGACCCCTCCTCGGACCTCTCAGGATGTGGCACCGGACCGGCCCCCACCACTCGGACCGCGCGGATCACTCTAGAGACGGGCCAGGACCGGTTCCCTCCCGGGGGCCGGTGCAGACCGCCCGGACGGCCCGGGTGTAAGAAGCGGCGGGCGGGCCCGGGGCAGGGCCGCGCGGTGAGGACGAGGACCCCGCCCTCACGCGGTCGGGTCGTCTCCGCGGTCCAGGGCCTTCCAGGCCGCCTGGTGCCGGTCCTCGTCGGTCTCCGGACGAGCGGGACGAGCCGGCCGGGCGGGCGCTGCCGTCGCCCCCGCCGGCTGCCCGGTGCGCTCGTAGCGACGCCCCATGCCCGGCCAGTCCCGGCCGCGCAGCACCACCAGGGCCCCGGCCAGCACGCCGAGCACACCGGCGACCAGGGCCACCGCGGGCCAGGTGGCCACGGGGTCGGTGGTCACCTGGGCCTGCCCCAGCCCGACCCCCGACGTCACGTCGGCACCGCCGAGGTCGAGCGAGCCGGTGAGCGCACGCAGCCCCGACCACCCGAGCACGCCACCGGCCACCGCGACCAGCAGGCCGACCACCATCCGGCCGACGCCGCGGACGGCGATGACCGCGACCGCGGCAGCGAGCAGCAGCAGCCCGCACGCGGCGACCAGCGGTGCGGCCTGGCTGCCGGTCAGCACCTGCGCCGTCGGCGGCAGCGGCGGTTCGCGCACGACCGTGACGTCGGCCCACGGCTCGCCGGACGCCGACAGCGCCAGCCCACCGGAGAGCGCGCACAACAGGACCGCGACGGTGAGCTCCCGCCGGCCCCGGGTGGTGGCCGGAGGCGGGACCGGGGGCGCGGGGTGGCTCACCGGAGCTCCCGCAGCCCCTCCGCGGTGGCGATCGCCGACAGCACGGCGCGGGCCTTGTGCCGGGTCTCCGCCTCCTCGCTGGCCGGGTCGCTGTCGGCCACGACGCCGGCGCCGGCCTGCACGTAGGCGCGGCCGTCGTGCAGCACCGCGGTGCGGATGGCGATGGCCATGTCCATGTCACCGCTGGCGTCGACGTAGCCGACCGTGCCGGCGTAGAGCGCCCGGCGGGTGGGCTCCAGGGACTCGATGACCTCCATCGCCCGCGGCTTGGGCGCCCCGGAGACGGTGCCGGCGGGGAAGGTCGCGTCGAACACGTCCAGCGCGTCCCGGTCGGCGGTCACCTGACCGGCCACGGTGGAGACCAGGTGCATGACGTGGCTGTACCGCTCGACCCGCATGAAGTCGGCGACCTCGACGGTGCCCGGCTCGCTCACCCGGCCCAGGTCGTTGCGGGCCAGGTCGACCAGCATCACGTGCTCGGCGCGTTCCTTGGGGTCGGCCAGCAGCTCCTCGGTGAGCCGGACGTCGTCCTCCGGGGTGGCGCCGCGCGGACGGGTGCCGGCCGGCGGGTGCACCACGGCCCGGCTCCCGGTCACGGTGACCAGCGCCTCCGGGGAGGAGCCGACCACGTCGAACGGCGACTGCCGCCCGGCGAAGCGCAGCAGGTACATGTACGGCGAGGGATTGGTGGCCCGCAGCACCCGGTAGAGGTCCAGGGCGTCGACGTCGGTGGCCAGCTCGAAGCGCTGGGCGAGCACGGTCTGGAAGACGTCGCCGGCGCGGACGTGCTCGCGCACCCGCTCGACGCCGGCCTCGTACTCCCCCGGCCCCATGTTGCTGGTCACCGGCGGCGCGTCGGCGGTCTCGACCGTCGCGACCCCCGGGGGTGCGGCCTCGGCCAGGTCCGCGGCCATCGCGTCGAGCCGGGCGACCGCGTCGTCGTAGCCGCCGGGCGCCCCGCCCAGCACGTTGGCGATGAGCAGCACGGTGCCGTCGCTGTGGTCCAGCACCGCCAGGTCGGTGACGAGCATGAGCGCCAGCTCGGGCATGCCCAGGTCGTCGACGGCGGTCTGCGGCAGCCGCTCGAGCCGCCGGACGACGTCGTAGCCCAGGTAGCCCACCAGCCCGCCGGTCAGCGGCGGCAGGCCGGGTGTGCGCGGCGAGCGGAGCCGGCGGGCCAGGGTGCGGACGGCGGCCAGCGGGTCGACGGGCAGGTCGTCGGTGAGCCCGGGCAGCGGGTCGCCGAGCCAGGCCGTCGTCCCGTCGGCCTCGGTGAGCACGCCGGCGCTGCGCACGCCGACGAAGCTGAACCGGGACCACTGCTTGCCCTGCTCGGCGGACTCCAGGAGCACGGTGCCCGGCCGGTTGCCGGCCAGCTTGCGGTAGATGCCCACGGCGGTCTCGCTGTCGGCCAGCAGCCGGCGGGTGACCGGGACGACGGGCGCGTCCAGGTGCGCGAACTCGGCGCGGGTCGGGCTGGTGCGGCCCAGCTGCAGGCTCATGCCGGCATCCCGGTCGTGGCCGGCAGCGGGCGGTGGAAGCAGCTGCGCTCCCCAGTGTGGCAGGCCGGGCCCTCCTGGTCGACCAGCAGGAGCAGGGCGTCGCCGTCGCAGTCCAGCCGCACGTCGCGCACCCACTGCCGGTGGCCGGAGGTCTCCCCCTTCACCCAGTACTCGCCCCGGCTGCGCGACCAGTAGGTGGCCCGGCCGGTGGTGAGCGTGCGGTGCAGCGCCTCGTCGTCCATCCAGGCGACCATCAGCACCTCGCCGGTGTCGTGCTGCTGCACGACGGCGGCGACGAGGCCGGCGGGGTCGCGGCTCAGCAGCGTGGCGACGGCGGGGTCCAGGGCGGTGTCGGGGGCAGGGGCGGACATGCGCTGATCGTCCCACCCGGCGCGCCGCGGCCGGTCAGGCCCCGGACCGGGCGCCGGTCAGACCCCGGGCCGGGGCGCTCCTGCGGGCGGCTGCTCCCCCGCCGGTGCCGGTGGTGCCGCCCGCCGACCCCACGCCCGGGCGTCGGGCAGGAAGGTCAGGCCGGCCGCCGTCACCGCCAGGACGACGTACAGGACGGGGACGAAGCCCAGGACGTCGCCGACGGTCCGCGAGGAGAGGTCGGCGAGCACCGTCACCCAGTACAGGCTCAGTGCCAGCTGGAGCCCGCAGGCGGCGAGCAGGAACCGGCGGTCGCCGTTCAGCTGCCGCAGCCCGCCCACGACCAGGAGGGCCACCAGCGCGAGCTGGGCCAGCGCCGTCCCGGTGCCGACGCCGGCCGCGGGCCCCTGGGCGAGGCTGAGCAGGGCGCTGAACGCCAGGCCGTAGATGGTGCCGAGCACCACCAGCAGCGCGGAGACGAAGGTCAGCACGGCGGCGGCGATGACCGACCCGGGCCGGGCCGGGCGCTGCCGGCCGCCCCAGCCTCCCGGCGGACCCCACCCCGGCGGACCCCACCCGGGCGGCACCCAGCCCGGCGGCGGGGGCCAGCCCTGCGGAGCCGCCCAGCCCTGCGGCGCCGCCCATTCCTGCGGCGCCGCCCACTCCTGCGGCGGCGCCCATCCGTGCGGCGGCGGCCCGTAGCCGGACGGGTGGCCATGACCCGGTTGCTGGGGCGGCGGGGCGTAGGACGGCGGGCCGGTGTAGGGGACGGCGTCCCAGTCGGGTGTGGTCACAGCGCCGCCGCCAGCGCCCGCCCGGCCACCCGGCCGGAGAACAGGCAGCCGCCGAGGAAGGTGCCCTCCAGCGAGCGGTAGCCGTGCATCCCCCCGCCGCCGAAGCCGGCGACCTCCCCGGCCGCGTACAGCCCGGGGAACGGTTGCCCGTCGGCCCGCAGCACGCGGCCGGACAGGTCGGTCTCCAGGCCGCCGAGGGACTTGCGGGTGAGCACGTTGAGCCGGACGGCGATCAGCGGCCCCGCATCGGGGTCCAGCAGCCGGTGCGGCGCGGCGACTCGGATCAGCTTGTCGCCCAGGAACGTGCGGGCCTGGCGCATCGCGGTCACCTGGAGGTCCTTGGTGAAGGTGTTGGCGATCTCCCGGTCGCGGGCGACGACCTCGCGCTCCACGGTGGCCAGGTCGACGTGCGGGGAGTCGCCGGTGAGCCGGTTCATCCCGGCCACCAGCTCGGGCAGGGTGCGCTCGACGACGAAGTCCTCGCCGTCGTCCAGGAACTTCTGCACCGGGGCCGCCGCGCCCGCGCGCACCCGGGTGAGCAGCAGCTTGAGGTCCTTCCCCGTCAGGTCGGGGTTCTGCTCGGAGCCGGAGAGGGTGAACTCCTTCTCCACGATCTTCTGGGTGAGCAGGAACCAGGTGTGCTCGTGGCCGGTGGTGCCGATGTGCGCGAGCGTGCCGAGGGTGTCGAAGCCGGGGAACAGCGGGACCGGCAGGCGGGTGCCGGTGGCGTCGAGCCAGAGCGAGGAGGGCCCGGGCAGGATCCGGATGCCGTGGTGGGCCCAGATCGGTGAGTGGTTGGCGATGCCCTCGGTGTAGTGCCACATCCGGTCGGGGTTGACCACCCGGCCACCGGCGCCCTGGGCGATCTCCAGCATCCGGCCGTCGACGTGCGCCGGCACACCGGAGAGCAGCCGCTTCGGCACCGGGCCCAGCCGCGCCGGCCAGTTCTTCCGCACCAGGTCGTGGTTGCCGCCGATGCCGCCGGAGGTGACGACGACGGCCTGCGCCGAGTACTCGAACTCGCCGACCTCGGTGCGGGAGCTGGCCGCGCCGCGCTCGACGTCGCTGGGCTCCAGGACCGCCCCGCGCACCCCGGTGACCGCTCCGCCGGTGACGACCAGCCCGTCGACCCGATGCCGGTGCCGGACGTCGACCAGCCCGCGGGCGGCGGCGTCGGCGACCCGGCGGAGGAACGGGGCGAGCACACCGGGCCCGGTGCCCCAGGTGATGTGGAACCGGGGGACGGAGTTGCCGTGGCCCGTGGCGGTGTACCCACCGCGCTCGGCCCAGCCCACGACGGGGAAGAACCGGACGCCCTGGGCGCGCAGCCAGGCGCGCTTCTCGTCCGCGGCGAACTGCAGGTAGGCCTCGGCCCACTGGCGGGGCCAGTGGTCCTCGGCGCGGTCGAAGCCGGCGGTGCCCAGCCAGTCCTGCCGGGCCAGCTCCAGGGAGTCCTTCACCCGCAGCCGGCGCTGCTCGGGGCTGTCGACGAGGAAGAGGCCGCCGAAGGACCAGTGCGCCTGCCCGCCCAGGGAGGCGGCCGGTTCCTGGTCCAGCAGCAGCACCCGCTTCCCGGCGTCGGCCAGCTCGGCGGCGGCGACCAGCCCGGCCAGCCCCGCACCCACCACGATCACGTCAGCGTCGTTGCCCACCCGGTGGACGCTAGCGGGCCGCCGCCGCCGGACGCCGGGTCCGGCGTGTGCGAGTCGCCCAGGCGGGTCGGGTGCGCGTCCCGATGGCGCTCAGCCGGGGACCGGGGCCGACCGGGCCAGCCGCCGGGCGGCGACCCAACGGCGGACGCCGGGGAGCCCGGCGAGCACCGCGGTGCCGGCGGGCAGCAGCCACATCAGCACCACGAACCCGTCGGTGTCCGACCCGAGCCCGGCGGCGATGGTGCCCCAGACGACCAGGCCGAACAGGACCGCGGCGGGCAGGACGAGCGCCAGCCAGGAACGGCCGGTCATCAGCAGCAGCGCGCCGGCCAGCAGCCACGCCGCGAGCAGCACCGGCGTCGCGATCACCAGCCAGGTGCCGCCGTCGTACTGCCCGTTGGAGAAGGCCAGCGCGATGACGCTGAAGAAGGCGGTCAGCAGCGCGGTGAGCACCGCCCCCAGCACGGCGACCAGGGCGGGCAGTGGCGGACGGCGGCTGGCGGACTCGGACGACACGGCCGGACGGTAGGGCCTCGGCGCGGGTCCCGGGCCGCTCGGGCGGCGGGCGGGCGGGAGCGTCGTCCCACCCGCCCCACCGGCACCGGACGGGCGGGTCAGGCGGCGGGTTCGGGTTGCCGGCCGGAGCTGCGGCGCCACGAGGCGTGCAGCCGGGCGTAGGGCCCGTCGGCGTCCACGAGCTGGGCGTGCGTGCCGCGCTGGACCACCCGGCCGGCGTCCACGACCAGCACCTCGTCGGCCCGCTCCGCGGTGGACAGCCGGTGCGCGATGGTGAGCGTGGTGCGCCCGCTCGTCAGCGCGTCCAGCGCCCGGGTCAGCCGCATCTCGGTGGCCGGGTCGACCGCACTGGTCGCCTCGTCCAGCACGAGCAGGTCGGGGTCGGCCACGTAGGCGCGGGCCACCGCGACCAGCTGCCGCTCCCCCGCCGACAGCGACTCCCCGCGCTGGCCCACCGGGGTGGCGACGCCGTCGGGCAGCCCGTCCAGCCAGTCCCGCAGGCCGAGCTCGTCGAAGGCGGCGATGATCTCCGCGTCGGTCAGGTCCGGTCGGCCGTAGCGCACGTTGGCGGCCACCGAGGCGTCGAAGAGGAACCCGTCCTGGGGCACCATCACGACCCGTTCGCGCAGCGAGGCGAAGGCCACCTCGTCCAGCGGCACGCCACCGACCAGCACCCGGCCCCCGGTGGGGTCCATCAGCCGGGTGACGAGCTTGGCGAACGTCGTCTTGCCCGACCCGGTCTCCCCGACGATCGCGACGCGGGTCCGGGCGGCGATGGTCAGGTCCACGCCGTCCAGGGCCTTCGCGGAGCCAGCGCCGTAGGCGAAGGAGACGGTGTCGAAGCGCACGTCCAGCGGCCCGTCGGGCAGCGGCCGGCCATCGGCGGGGTCCTGGACGTCGGGCTCGGTGTCCAGCACGTCGAGCACCCGGCGGAACCCGGCGACGGCGTTCTGCGCCTCGTTCAGCACCTCGCTGGCGGTCTGCACCGGCGCGACGAACAGCGTGACCAGGAAGAGGAAGGCCACCAGGGTGCCGGCGCTGATGTCCCCGGCGATGCCGAGCAGCACGCCGACCACGACGACCGCGGCGTTGGCGACGGCGGCGATGAACTCCCCGCTGACGTAGACGCCGGCGGTCACCTTCTGCGCGTGCACCGAGGCGCGGTAGTGCCGGTCGATGGCGCCGTCGAGCCGGGCCGCCGTCCGGGCGCGGACGCCGTAGGCCCGCACCGTCGGCGCACCGATGACGGACTCCCCCACGGCGGCCAGCACGTCGCCGACCCGCTCGCGCACGACCCCGTAGACCTCGGCGAGACGGCGGGCGAAGAACTTGACCGCCACGGCGAGCGGGATGAAGCAGATCAGCACCAGCAGGGTCAGCTGCCAGGAGTAGACCGCCATGACGACGGTGGCCACCACGAGCTGGCCGAGGCTGACCAGCCCGAGCACCCCACCCCACTGCATGAACACCGACAGCTGGTCGACGTCGCTGGTCACCCGGGACACCAGCGAGCCCCGCCGCTGGCCCTGCTGGTGCAGCACCGACAGGTCGTGCACGTGCCGGAAGGCCCGGACCCGGAGACCGGCCAGCGCCGTCTCGGTGGTGCGGAACAGCCGGACGTTCATCCGGTAGACCGCGAAGCTGGTGACCAGCACGACGACCGCGCAGATGGCGACCAGGTCGCGGACCAGGTCGATGTCCGGGCCGCCGGGTGCGCCGAGCCCCCGGTCCAGGGTCTGCTGCACCGCGATCGGGACGACCACCCGGCCGGCGGTGGCGATCAGGGCCAGGGTGAAGGTGGCGGGCAGGCCCTGGCGGAACTCCGGCATCATCCGCAGGCCCCGACGCAGGGTCGCGGTGGCGCTCTCTGACCGGTGGTCGGTGGCCAGCACCGGCTGGTCGCTCACGCCGGCACCCCCGCGGTCTCCCGCTCGGCCGGGCCGGGCTCGGGCGGCTGGTAGGCGTGCACCAGGCGGCCGTAGCCGGGCACCTGGGCGAGCAGCTCGGTGTGCGTGCCGCGGGCGACGAGCCGGCCGGCCTCCAGCCAGAGCACCTCGTCGGCCAGCGCGATGGTGGCCTGCCGGTAGGCGACCACGACGACGGTGGCCGGTCGGTCGGCGGCGCGCAGCGCGTCCAGGATCCGGGCCTCCACCGAAGGGTCGACCGCACTGGTCGCGTCGTCCAGGACCAGCAGCCGGGGCCGGCGGACGATGGCGCGGGCCAGCGCCAGCCGCTGCCGCTGGCCGCCGGAGAGACTGGCGCCGCGCTCGCCGACCCGGGTGTCCAGGCCGTCGGGGAGCCGGCCGATGAAGTCGTCGGCAGCCGCGATGCGCAGCGCCTCGTGGACCTGCTCGTCGGAGAACGGCCCGCCCAGGGTCACGTTGTCGCGGACGGTGTCGTCGAAGAGGAAGGTCGTCTGCGCGACGAACGCCACCTGGTCGCTGACCTGGCCCTCGCGGAGGGTGCGCAGGTCGACCCCGTCGAGCAGCACCGCCCCGGAGTCCGGGTCGGTCAGCCGCACCAGCAGCCCCGCGAGGGTCGACTTGCCGGCGCCGGTCGGGCCGACGACGGCGAGCGTGCGCCCGGCGGCGACGTCGAAGGTGACGCCGTCCAGGGTCGGGCGGGCGGCACCGCCGTAGCGGAAGGAGACGTCCTGCAGCTCGAGCACGGCGCCCTGGTCGCCGGCGGGCGCCGCGTCGGGCCCGTGCGGGATCTCCCCGGTGGCCTCGAGCACGGGGGTCACCCGGTCGAACCCGGCCATCGCCCGGGGCAGGTCGGCCAGCACCCAGCCGATGGCCCGGATCGGCAACGCCAGCAGGGTGAACAGGTAGGCGATGGAGACCAGGTCGCCGGCGTCGGCAGCGCCGGCCGCGACCCGCTGGGCCCCGATCAGCAGCACCGCCAGCGTGCCCAGGTTCGGCAGCGCCTCCATCAGTGGGTCGAACAGACCCCGGACTCGGCCGACGGAGATCAGCCCGTCGCGCAGTTCGTCGGCCTTCACCGCGAACCGGGTGGTCTCGGTGGTCTCCCGGCCCAGCGTCTTGACGACCAGTGCCGCGTCGAAGCTCTCGTGGGCGATCTCGCTGACCTCGGCGCGCAGCTGCTGGGCGCGCGCCATCCGGGGCGACATGACCTGGCTGTAGACGGCGTTCATCACGAACACCAGGGGGAAGACGACCAGCCCGACAAGCGCGTGCAGGGGGTCGGTGAGCACCAGCGCGACGCTGGTGATGGCCACCATGACCAGCGCGCCGCAGGCGAAGGGCAGCGGCTGGACGAAGAACCAGGCCGACTCGACGTCGGAGTTGGCGTTGGACAGCAGCTGCCCGGTGGGGTGCCGCTGGTGCCAGGACAGCGGGAGCCGGAGGTACTGGCCGGTGACCCGGCGGCGGTAGTCGGCCTGCAGCCGGTAGGCCATCATCCCGGCGAACAGCCGCCGGCCGATGATGCCGACGATCTTCAGGACGGCGACGACGAGGATCGCCAGGGCGGCCAGCGTCAGCGCAGCCGTGGTGGTGGCGCCCTCGTCGAAGGCCGGCAGCAGCACCCGGGTGGTGATCCCACCGATGACGTAGGCGCTGGCGACCGTCATCCCGCCGTAGAGGCTGCTGCCCAGGAAGGCCAGCGCGAAGATGCCCGGTTGCTCGCGCACGGCGCGCCGTACGTGGCGGAGCCCGCGCCGGACGACGGCGTCTCTGCGGCGCGGCACAGGGGTCCTCCAGGGGGTCGGGCGGTCGGTGCGGTCAGCCTACTCGCGTTCCTTAGGCCCCCTAACGGAATTGCCGGAGCGGCCGGGGAGGGCGGCGTCCGCGGTGTCGGTCACGAGCCGGTCTCGTCGGCGGGCCGTCGGTGCCGGAACGGCGATAACCTCGGCTCGTGCCGACCTCCGCCGTGCCCGTGTCGCAGTCGGAGCGCGCCGCGCTGGCCGACCTGCTGGAGCAGTTGGGGCCCGACCGGCCCACCTGCTGCGAGGGCTGGGCGACGCAGGACATGGCCGCCCACCTGGTGGTGCGCGACCGCCGCCCCGACGCCATGCCGGGGTTCGTGCTGGGTGGGCCGTTCGCGCGGTGGACGGGCCGGGTCCACGGGCGGGCCCGGGAGCGGCAGGACTACGGCCGGCTGGTCGACGAGGTGCGGTCGGGCCCGCCGGCCTGGGTGCCCACCTCCTGGCCGGTGCTGGACCGGCTCATGAACACCGCCGAGATGGTGATCCACCACGAGGACGTGCGGCGGGCGCAGCCGGGGTGGGCACCGCGGGAGCTGCCCCGGCAGGTGCAGGACCAGCTGTGGAGGAGCGTGCCGGTCCTGGCCCGCGGCCAGGCGTCGCAGCGGCCGACGGCCGGCCTGCTGGTGCGGCGCAGCGACGTGCCCGACGGGTCGCCGGGCAGCGAGCGCCGGCTGCACGACGGTGAGCCGACGACCACGGTGACCGGCGCCCCGTTGGAGCTGCTGCTCTGGGTGAGCGGCCGTCGCGAGGTCGCCTGCGTGGACCTCACCGTCGACTGACTCCCCACTCACCGCAGCGGGCGGTCGGCCTCCTGCCGGATCGGCACCCCGACGGCGGCGAGCCCCTGCTTGACGTCGCCGACGCGCAGCTGCCCGAAGTGGAAGACGCTGGCGGCCAGGACCGCATCGGCGCCGGCCGCCACCGCGGGCGGGAAGTGGTCGACCGCGCCCGCTCCCCCGCTGGCGATCAGCGGCACGGTCACCTCGCGGCGGACGGCGGAGATCAGGTCGGTGTCGAAGCCGGCGCGGGTGCCGTCGGCGTCCATCGAGTTCAGCAGCACCTCACCGACGCCCAGCTGCGCGGCCTGCACCACCCACTCCACGGCGTCCCGGCCGGTGCCGCGCCGGCCACCGTGGGTGGTGACCTCGAAACCCGAGTCGGTCTGCACGCCGTCCCGCACCCGGCGCGCGTCCAGCGACAGCACCAGCACCTGGTTGCCGAACCGGTCGGCGATCTCGGCGATCAGCTCCGGCCGGGTGACCGCCGCGGTGTTCACCGCGATCTTGTCCGCGCCGTTGCGCAGCAGCCGGTCGACGTCGGCGACGCTGCGCACCCCACCGCCGACGGTGAGCGGGATGAACACGCTCTCCGCCGTGCGCCGGACGACGTCGTAGGTGGTCTCCCGGTCACCGGAGCTGGCGGTGATGTCCAGGAAGGTCAGTTCGTCGGCACCTTCGGCGTCGTAGACCCGGGCCATCTCCACCGGGTCACCGGCGTCGACCAGGTCGACGAAGTTGACGCCCTTCACCACCCGGCCGGCGTCGACGTCCAGGCAGGGGATCACCCGCACGGCCAGGCTCATGCCGCACCCCGTACGGCGTCCGCCTCGACCTCGACCAGCATCGCCGGGTCGATCAGCGCCGCCACCTGCACCATCGCGGTGGCCGGCCGGACGTCGCCGAAGAACTCCCCGTGCACCCGCCCGACGTCCTCCCAGCGGCTGATGTCGGTGACGTACATGCGGGTGCGGACGACGTCGCCGAGCGCGAACCCGGCCTCGTCCAGCGAGCGGGCGATGGTGGCGAGCGCCACCCGGGTCTGCGCGCCGGCGTCCCCGGGGTGCACCACCTGCCCGTCGACGGTCGCGGTGGTGCCGCTGACCCACGCGGTGTCGCCGGCGACGACGACCCGGCTGTAGCCGACGACCGCCTCCCAGGGAGCCCCCGAGCCGAGCCGGAGCGCGCTCATGCCAGTTCTTCGGTCAGCGCCAGCGCCTCGGGCAGGGTGAACTGGCCGGCGTAGAGCGCCTTGCCGACGATCGAGCCCTCGACGCCGACCTCGGTCAGCGCGGCCAGCGCGCGGATGTCCTCCAGCGAGCTGACGCCGCCGGAGGCGACCACCGGACGTGGCGTGGCCGCGCAGACCTCGCGCAGCAGCTCCAGGTTCGGGCCGCGCAGCGTGCCGTCCTTGGTGATGTCGGTGACGACGTAGCGGGCGCACCCCTCGGCGTCCAGCCGGGCGAGGGTCTCGTACAGCTCGCCGCCCTCCTTGGTCCAGCCGCGGGCGGCCAGCCGGGTGCCGCGCACGTCCAGACCGACGGCGACCCGGTCGCCGTGCTCGGCGATCGCCCGCGCGCACCACTCCGGGGACTCCAGCGCGGCGGTGCCCAGGTTGACCCGGCGGCAGCCGGTGGCCAGCGCGGCGGTCAGCGACTCGTCGTCCCGGATGCCACCGGAGAGCTCCACGTCGACGTCCAGCTCACCGACCACCCGGGCCAGCAGCTCGCGGTTGGAGCCACGCCCGAAGGCGGCGTCCAGGTCGACCAGGTGCACCCACTCGGCGCCGTCGCGCTGCCAGGCCAGCGCCGCCTCGAGCGGGTCGCCGTAGGAGGTCTCGCTGCCGGCCTCCCCCTGGACCAGGCGGACGGCGAGGCCGTCGGCGACATCGACGGCAGGGAGCAGCTGGAGCTTCGGCACGGGCACAGCCTAGGAGACGCCGCTCCCGGGGCCGCGTGAGCCGCCGGTCCCGTAGCGGGCGGCGAACTGCCCTGGTGGGACGCCGGTGACGCGGGCGAAGTCGCGGGTGAAGTGCGCCTGGTCGGCGTAGCCGAGGGACGCGGCCACCCCGGCGAGGTCGGCCGGGCCCGCGCGGAGCCGCTCCGCGGCCTCCTGCAGCCGGCGTCGCTGGATCAGCCACTTCGGGGTCAGCCCGAGGCGGCGGTGGACCAGCCGCTGCAGGGCCCGCTCGGAGAGGCCGAACTGCGCGCAGACCTGGGCGACGCGGAGGACCTCACGGTCGCCCTCCACGTACGCCACCACCCGGTTGACCAGCTCGCCGTCGGCGTCGACCGGCAGCAGCGGTCGCAGTGCGGCGCCGAAGGCCGCCATGGCGGCGGAGTGCGCGGCCGGGGCATGCGGGTCGGGGGCCATCGCGGCGCGGACCCGGGCGGTCAGCGTCTCCCCCGCCGGACCCAGGACGTCGGCCACGTCGACGTGCCGGTCGGTGTGGTCGCTCATCGGCCCGCCGGCGATGAGCGAGCCGGCGGCGGGTGCGCACATCACCCCGACCGCCCACCCGGTGCCGGTCAACGTCGTCGTGGACAGCCCGGACACGACGCCGTAGAAGCGGGCGTAGTCGGCGGCCACGACGACCAGCGACACCGGGTACTGCAGGACCCGCTGCGGCGCCTCCCGCCCCGCGGGCACCGACCAGACCGGGATCCAGAACCGCTGCAGCAGCCCGTCGAACCCCGGGTCCACCGGGTACCGGTACATGACGTGCGAGACGTCGTCCGGCTCCTTGAGGTGGGCGCGCTCCACGGCGTCCCGCGGGGTCGTCCCGCCGTCCGGGGGCCGGCTGTCGGCTTTCATCAAGACCGAGCCTGCCGCACGCCCCTAGGTTCCCGGGCCATGACCTCCACCGCCACGAGCTACGCAGCAGCCGACCGTCCCCTCACCGCGTTGCTCGACACCGTGCCCCCGGCCGGCTGGTCGCGCCCGTCCCCGTGCGAGGGCTGGACCGCCGCCGACGTCGTCGGGCACGTGATCGGGACGCAGCGGGAGTTCCTCACCACGCACGGCGTGGACCTGGGCGAGGCACCCGACGTGGCCGCCGACCCGGCCGCCGCCTGGCGCGGGCACGCGGAGCGGGTCACCGGGGCCGTCTCCGACGAGGCCGTGGCCTCCCGGGAGTTCGACGGCTTCTTCGGGCGCACCACGGTCGGCGCCACCTTCGAGCAGTTCTACGTGTGGGACATGGTCGTGCACCGCTGGGACGTCGCCCGCGCCGTCGGCGCCGACGCCGACCTCAGCGACGAGGAGCTGGACCGGGTCGAGGCCGGCGCGGACGGCTTCGGAGCCGCCCTCCACATGGAGGGCATCTGCCGCCCGGCCCTGGACGTGCCCGCGGACGCCGACCGGGAGGCCCGCCTGCTGGCCCGGCTCGGCCGGGTGGCCTGACCCGGCGCCCGCTGCGGCAGGGTGGGGCCCATGGAGTTCAGGGACGTCGTCCGCCGGCGCCGCATGGTGCGTGACTACGACCCCGACCGGCCGGTGCCGGCCGAGGTCCGCGAGCGGCTGCTCGAGCACGCGATCCGGGCGCCGTCGGCCGGGTTCAGCCAGGGCTGGGCGTTCCTGGTGCTGGAGACGCCGGCGGAGCGCGACCGCTTCTGGACGGCGACCACCGGTCCCGGTGCGCCCGACGGCTGGCTGACCCGGATGCGCCGCGCCCCGCTGTTGGTCGTGCCGCTGTCGCACAAGGCCGCCTACCTGGAGCGCTACGCGGAGCCCGACAAGGGCTGGACCGACCGTGACGAGGCCCGCTGGCCGGTGCCCTACTGGGACGTCGACACCGGGATGGCGTCGCTGCTGATGCTGCTCACCGCGGTCGACGAGGGGCTGGGCGCGTGCTTCTTCGGTGTCCCGCCGGAGCGCATCGCTGCCTTCCGCGAGGCCTTCGGGGTGCCGGCCGCGTACGCACCGATCGGCTGCGTCTCGGTCGGCTACCCCGGCACCGAGGACAAGCGGTCGCCGTCGCTCGAGCGCGGTCGGCGGGGGGTGGACGAGGTCGTCCACCGCGGCAGCTGGTGACTGGTTGACTCCCCCCGTGGACCCGCAGACCCCGACCTCGCGCGCCGTCCTGGTGACCGGCGCCTCCCGCGGCATCGGCCGCGCGATCGCACTCGCGTTCGCCGCCCAGGGCGACCGGGTGGCGGTGCACTGGGGCGGCTCCCGGGAGCGGGCCGAGCAGGTGCTCGCCGAGCTGCCCGGCGACGGGCACGTGCTGGTGCAGGCCGACCTCACCGACCCCATCGCCGTCGGCCGGATGGTCGACGAGGCCGCCGAGGCGCTGGGCGGGCTGCACGTGCTGGTCAACAACGCCGGCGTCTTCACCGCGCACCCGCCGCTGCAGACGAACTACGACGAGTGGCAGGCGGCCTGGCAGCACACCCTGGCGGTCAACCTGGTCGGCCCGGCGAACGCGACCTTCCGCGCGCTGCCGCACCTGATCGCCGCCGGTGGCGGCGCGGTGGTCAACGTCTCCAGCCGGGGCGCGTTCCGGGGGGAGCCGAACAACCCCGCCTACGGCGCGTCCAAGGCCGGGCTGAACGCCTTCGGCCAGTCGATGGCGCTCGCACTGGCCCCGCACGGCATCTCCGTGGGCACCGTGGCCCCCGGGTTCGTGCAGACCGAGATGGCCCGCGAGGTGCTCGACGGTCCCGGAGGGGACGCCGTCCGGGCCCAGTCGCCCTACGGCCGGGTCGCCGACCCCGCCGAGGTCGCCTCCGCGGTGCTGTGGCTGGCCTCCCCCGGCGCCCGGTTCTCCACCGGCACGATCATCGACGTCAACGGCGCCAGCTACCTGCGCAGCTGATGAAGGACCCCGCTGCCCCCCACCACTCGCGAGCTCGCGGCGGGCCCCTGCAGCGGGGCCGGGAGGAGGGGGTCCTTCGTCAGTCGAGCGTGTCGAGCCAGTTGGTGAGCAGTGCGGCGCCGGCGTCGCCGCTCTTCTCCGGGTGGAACTGGGTCGCCGACAGCGGCCCGTTCTCCACCCCGGCGACGAACCGGTCGCCGTGCTCGGCCCAGGTGACCGCCGGCGGGGTCAGCCGGCCGGTGACGCCGGGCTCGGCGAGCGGGAACTCCCGCACCCCGTAGGAGTGCACGAAGTAGAAGCGCTGCCCCTCCAGGCCGGCGAAGAGCTTCGAGCCCGCCGGCGAGGAGACGGTGTTCCAGCCCATGTGCGGGAGCACCGGCGCGTGCAGCTGCTCGACGACGCCGGGCCACTCACCGCAGCCCTCGGTGTCCTGGCCGTGCTCGACGCCCCGCTCGAACAGGATCTGCATGCCCACGCAGATGCCGAGCACCGGACGCCCACCGGCCAGCCGCCGGCCGATGACCTTGGGCCCGTCGACGGCCCGCAGCCCGTCCATGCAGGCGGCGTAGGCGCCCACCCCGGGGACGACGAGACCGTCGGCCTCGAGCGCGACCTCCGGGTCGGCGGACACGGTCACGTCGGCGCCCACCCGGGTCAGTGCGCGCTCTGCCGAGCGCAGGTTGCCCGACCCGTAGTCGAGGACGACGACCTTCTTCACAGCTGCCACGCTACCCACCAGCCCTCTGCGGCCCGCCGGCATTCCCGGGCTGCGGGGCGACCGTCCCCTAGACCAGGCGCAGGACGCCGGCCGCCGTCGCCAGCAGCGCGGCGACCAGCAGGATGACGGCGAAGGCCACCTGCACCCCGGTGCGCCCGTCGGTGTCGGAGTCGGCCCGGAAGATGCTGTACGCGCCGCCGAGCAGGAACCCGCCGAGGACCATGAGCGCGACGCCGAAGCTCACGAGCTCACAGAGCGCCCTTGGTCGAGGGCACGTCGGTGACCCGTGGGTCGAGCGCGACCGCGGTGCGCAGCGCACGGGCCAGGGCCTTGAACTGGCCCTCGACGATGTGGTGGGCGTCCCGGCCGGCGTAGAGCACCCGCACGTGCAGGCTGATCCGCGCGTTGAACGCGAAGGACTCCAGCACGTGCTTGGTCAGGCTGGTCGGGTAGTCCGGCCCGATCATCGGCATCATGTTCTCGGGTTCGGCGTGCACGAAGTACGGCCGGCCGGAGAGGTCGACGGCGGCCTGCACCAGCACCTCGTCCATCGGGATGGTGGCGTCGCCGTAGCGGGTGATGCCGCGCTTGTCCCCGAGTGCCTCGGCGAACGCCTGGCCGAGGGCGATGGCGACATCCTCGACCGTGTGGTGGGCGTCGATGTGAAGGTCGCCGTCGGCGTGCACGGTCAGGTCGATGCCGCTGTGCTTGGCCAGCGCGGTGAGCATGTGGTCGTAGAAGCCGACCCCGGTGGCGACGTCGGCCGCCCCCGTGCCGTCGAGGTCGACCTCGACCACGAGCTTGGTCTCCTTGGTCGTGCGCTCGACCCGTGCGGTGCGGTTCATGCCGGCGATCCTCCCAGAGAGCTGCGGTGCGCCGGTGCGACCTCACCCAGCGCGGTGAGGAACGCGTCGGTCTCCTCGGTCGTGCCGGCGGTGACCCGGAGCCAGCCGGGCAGGCCGACGTCGCGCACGAGCACCCCGCGGTCCAGCAGCGCCTGCCAGGCCGCGGCGGAGTCGGTGAAGTGCCCGAACAGCACGAAGTTGGCGTCGCTGGGCACGCTGGTCAGCCCCATTGCGGGCAGCGCGGCGACGATCCGGTCGCGCTCGGCCTTGACCAGGGCGACCGTGGCCAGCAGCTGCTCGGTGTGCGCCAGCGCGGCCCGCGCCGCGGCCTGGGTCAGCGAGCTGAGGTGGTACGGCAGCCGGACGAGCTGCAGCGCGTCGACCACGGTGGGGTCGGCGGCCAGGTAGCCCAGCCGCAGCCCCGCCATGCCGAACGCCTTGCTCATCGTGCGGCTGACGATCAGCCGTGGGCGCCCGGGCAGCAGCGAGAGCGCCGAGACCGTGCCGGTGCGGGCGAACTCGGTGTAGGCCTCGTCCACGACCAGGACGCCGTCGGTGACCTCGTACAGCGCGGCGATGGTGTCCAGCTCCACCGCGGTGCCGGTCGGGTTGTTCGGGCTGGTCACGAAGACGACGTCCGGCCGCACCTCGCGCACCTGGGCGGCAGCGGCCGCCGGGTCGATGGTGAAGTCGGCGCGGCGGTGCCCGTCGACCCAGGCGGTGCCGGTGCCCGCGCTGAGGATCGGGTGCATCGAGTAGGACGGGGTGAAGCCCAGCGCCGTCCTACCCGCACCGCCGAAGGTCTGCAGCACCTGCTGCAGCACCTCGTTGGAGCCGTTGGCCGCCCACACCTGCGCCGGGGCGACCCGCTCGCCGCTGGTGCGGGTGAGGTAGGCGGCCAGGTCGGCCCGCAACGCCGTGGCGTCCCGGTCGGGGTAGCGGTTGAGGCCGGTGGCCGCCTCGGCCAGGGCCACCTGGAGGTCCGCCAGCAGCGCCGGGGGCAGCGGGTGCGGGTTCTCGTTGGTGTTGAGCCGGTGCTCGGCCGGTGGCTGCGGCGCGCCGTACGGCGACCGGCCACGCAGCTCCGGCCGCAGCGGGAGCGCCTCCATCGCCGTCACGACCGGGACGGCGACTGCTGCCGGGCCCGCACCGCGGCGGCGTGTGCCGGCAGGTCCTCGGCTCCGGCCAGGGCGTCGATGTGCCCGGCGACCTCGGCGAGGGCCTGCTCGTCGTACTCGACCACGTGGATCCCACGGAGGAACGTCTGGACGCTGAGCCCGCTGGAGTGCCGGGCGCAGCCGCCGGTGGGGAGCACGTGGTTGGAGCCGGCGGCGTAGTCGCCGAGGGAGACCGGCGCCCACGGGCCGACGAAGACGGCGCCGGCGTTGCGCACCCGCATCGCCACCTCGCGGGCATCGCGGGTCTGGATCTCCAGGTGCTCGGCGGCGTAGGCGTCGACCACGGCCAGCCCGGCGTCCAGGTCGTCGACCAGCACGATGCCCGACTGGGTGCCCCCGAGCGCGGTGGTGATCCGGTCGCTGTGCTTGGTGGCCGCCACCTGTCCGGGCAGCAGCTCACCGACGGCGTCGGCGAGCTCCTCGCTGGTGGTGACCAGCACCGCACCGGCCAGCGGGTCGTGCTCGGCCTGGCTGATCAGGTCGGCGGCGACGTGCACCGGGTCGGCGGTGTCGTCGGCCAGGATGGCGACCTCGGTCGGGCCGGCCTCGGAGTCGATGCCGACGAGGCCACGCAGCAGCCGCTTCGCCGCGGTCGTGTAGACGTTGCCCGGCCCGGTGACCAGGTCGACCGGCGCGCAGGAGCCGGCGCCGTAGCCGAAGACGGCGATCGCCTGGGCCCCGCCGACCGCGTACACCTCGGTGACGCCCAGCAGCGCGCACGCCGCGAGCACCCCGGGGTCGGGCAGGCCGCCGTTGTCCCGCTGCGGCGGGCTGGCCACCGCGATCGAGGTGACGCCGGCCAGCTGCGCCGGGACGACGTTCATGACCACCGAGCTCAGCAGCGGGGCCAGGCCGCCGGGCACGTACAGCCCGACCCGGCGCACCGGCACCCAGCGCTCGGTGACGGTGCCGCCGCGCACCACGTCGGTGGTGACGTCGGTCCGGCGCTGGTCGGCGTGCACGATCCGCACCCGGCGGATCGACTCCTCCAGGGCGGCGCGCACCGCGGGGTCGACGGTGGCCAGCGCCTCGTCCAGCGCGGCCTGCGGCACGGCCATGTCCGGGACGTCCACGCCGTCCAGCCGCGCGGTGATCTCGCGGACCGCCTCCGCGCCGCGCAGCCGCACGTCGTCGCAGATGGGCCGGACGACGTCCAGCACCGAGTCGATGTCGACGCCGGCGCGCGGCAGCAGCTGGGCGAGCTCACGCGGCCCGGGCAGAGCAGGACCACGCAGGTCGATGCGGGACAGCACGGAGCACCTCCGGGTACGACGGGAGAACACCCCACGGTAGACGGCGGGTGCACCGGCCCCGCTGCCCGTAGGCTCCCGGCGTGGGCGAGGACGGGACCGCAGGCCGGGAGGTCATCCCGCTGTTCCCCCTGGAGACCCCGCTCTTCCCCGGCGTGGTCCTGCCGCTGCAGATCTTCGAGCCCCGGTACCGCCAGCTCGTCGCCGACCTCTCCGCGCTCCCGGAGGGGACACCGCGCCGGTTCGGGGTCGTGGCGATCCGCCAGGGCTGGGAGGTGGACCGCGTCTCGCCTGCCGAGGCCCTGTTCGACGTGGGCTGCACCGCGGCGCTGCGCGTCGTCGCACCCCAGTCCGACGGTGGGTACCAGGTGGTGGCCGTCGGCGATGAGCGCTTCCGGCTGCTCGAGGTCCTGGCGCCCGCCGACCTGGACGAGCACGCGGTGCCCGCCGGCGGCGGGGAGACCGACGCCGGCGCCGGCGCCCCGCCGACGTACCTGCGCGCGGTCGTCGAGTGGCTCGACGAGGAGGAGGCGGCCGAGGAGGCCGCTGGGGACGCCGAGGGGCTGATCGGCGTGGACACCGCCCCCGGGCTGGAGCCCGACGACGTCGTGACCGAGGTGGCCCGCGGCTCGCTGGAGCTGTTGGCCGGGAACGTCCGCGACCTGTTCGCCCGGTACGTCGCCGACGTCGCCATCCGCCAGGGCGGCGGCGACGGGCTCCCGGACGAGGTGCTGGACGCACTGACCTCCGACGACCTGGTGCCCGAGGACGACGCCGCCCCGGCCGGGATCGCCGACACCGCGGCCCTGCTGCGCGAGGTCAGTGACGACGCGCGGGGGCTGTCCTACCTGGTGGCCTCGGTGGCCCTGCTGACCACCGAGGACCGGCAGGCGCTGCTGGCCGAGTCCGCGACGCGCCGCCGCCTGGCCATGGAGTCCCGGATGCTGCGCCGGGAGCTCACCCTGCTGCGGACCCTCGGGGCGGTCCCGGTGCCGCTGCGCCAGTTCGCCACTCCACTGACCCCCAACTGAAGAAGGACCCCCTTGCCCCCGCCGCTCGCAGGCTCGCGGCGGGACCCTGCAAGGGGACCTCAGAGGCGGCGGGGAGCTGCCGGTGGCACCGGCGGGAGCGGCGGGCGGAGCGGCAGCTGGTGCTCCGGTCGCGGGGCACCGTCGTCGGGGCGGCCGAGGTCGTCGTCCGGCGTGAGCGCGGTGGCCACCAGGTAGGTGAGGACGGCGACGAAGGGGCCGACGGCCAGCGCCGCGGTCGCGCCCAGGTCGACGCCGGTGGTGACCGTCGCCCCGACCTCGGTCAGCTCCGCCTCGGTGGGCCCGGCCCCCAGCCACTCCCCCAGCTGCCAGGCGACGACACCAGCACCGACCATCCCGGTGGCCAGGCCGACCAGCGCGGGCACCCCACGGCGGCTGCGCACCAGCCACACCAGGACGCCGGCCACGAGCCCCAGCCCGGCCAGCACGAGGACGTACACGCCGTCGTCGGCCATGAACACCTCGGCGCTCGGCACCCCGACCACCGGCACGAGCTGGCCCTCGGTGACCCGGTAGTCGACCCGCGGGGCGAGCCAGGCCCACAGGGCACCGGCCCCCAGGCCGGCGACCGTCAACGCCAGGACGGTGACCAGCCCGGCCCGCAGGTCGGCGCGACCGCCGCGCAGACCGGGCCCCCACCCGGCCCGGCTCGCCGGCTGCCGGGGCGCCCAGCCCGGTGGGGGTGGCGCCTGCCGGGACGCCGGCGGGGCGCCGGGACCGGCCGGCGCACCCGGTACCGGCCCGGCGGTGCGGGGATCGGTCACCGGTCCAGTGTCGCTGGCCCGGCTGTGCGCGCTCCCGCGGCCCGACCCAGCGCACCCGTGCGGGGGCCCACCGCCGGCCCCGTCCCGAGGAGGACGGGGTGCCCCTTCACAGGAGGGCGACGCTGGTCGGACCCAGCAGTGCCTTGATGTCGCCCATCAGCGCGGTGCTGGGCTGGACCCGTAGCCCCTGGTCCAGCCGCAGGACCGTCTCGCGGCCGCCGTTGAGCAGCTTGAGCTGTACCTCGGTGGTGCCCGGGTGGCTGCCCAGCACCTCGCGGAGACGCTCCACCACCGGTGGCGTGCAGCGGGACGCCGGCATCGAGACCAGTACCGGCCCGCGGGGGCCGTCGGTGACCTCGGGGACGTACACCTCGGAGGCGAACAGCGAGGGGGTGTCGTCCCGGCGGTTGATCCGGCCCTTGACCACCACGATCTGGTCCCGGACCACCTTGTCCTGGACCTGCTCCCACGTCTTGGGGAAGAACAGCACCTCCAGCCCGGCCTCGAGGTCCTCGATGGTGGCGATGGCCCACGGGGCGCCCTGCTTGTTCGTACGCGGGCCGACCGCGGTGAGGATGCCGGCGATCGTGACGTTCGCGCCGTCCTCGACCCCGCCGGAGATGATCTCGGCCAGCGCGGTGTCGGCGTGCGAGGTGAGCACGTGCTCCACCCCGTGCAGCGGGTGGTCGGAGACGTAGAGGCCGAGCATGTCCCGCTCGAACACCAGCTTCTCCGACTTCGACCAGTCGGCGGTGGGGATCGCGATGTCCAGCGAGGAGCCGAACGGGTCGTCGGCGGTCTCGCCGAAGCTGCCGAAGAGGTCGAACTGCCCCTCGGCCTCCTTGCGCTTCACACCCATCGCCTGGTCGACGGCGTTGGCGTGGATCGCCGCGATGCCCTGCCGGGAGTGGCCCATGGAGTCGAAGGCCCCGGCCTTGGCCAGGGACTCGATGACCTTCTTGTTGCAGGCCACCGTGTCGATCTTGCGCATGAAGTCGGCGAAGTCCTTGAACGCGCCCTTCTCCTCGCGCGCCCGCACGATCGAGTCGACGACGTTGTGCCCGACGTTGCGCACCGAGGCCATGCCGAAGCGGATGTCGGTGCCGACGGCGGTGAAGTCCCAGGAGGACTCGTTGACGTCCGGCGGGAGCACCTTGATGCCCATCCGGCGGCACTCGGCCAGGTACACCGGTCGGCGGTCCTTGTCGTCGCCCACGCTGGTGAGCAACCCGGCCATGTACTCGGCCGGGTAGTTGGCCTTGAGGTAGGCGGTCCAGTACGAGACCAGCCCGTAGGCCGCCGAGTGCGCCTTGTTGAACGCGTAGTCGGCGAACGGGACCAGGATGTCCCAGAGCGTCTTGACCGCGGCGGCGGAGAAGCCGTTGGCCTTCATGCCGGCCTCGAAGCCGACGTACTCGGCGTCCAGCACCGACTTCTTCTTCTTGCCCATCGCGCGGCGGAGCAGGTCGGCCTTGCCGAGGGAGTACCCGGCGACCTTCTGCGCGATCGCCATGACCTGCTCCTGGTACACGATCAGGCCGTAGGTCTGACCCAGGATCTCCTCGAGCGGCTCGGCCAGCTCCGGGTGGATCGGGGTGATCTCCTGCTGGCCGTTCTTGCGCAGCGCGTAGTTGGTGTGCGAGTTCGCGCCCATCGGGCCGGGCCGGTAAAGCGCGCCGACGGCGGAGATGTCCTCGAAGTTGTCCGGGCGCATCAGCCGCAGCAGCGACCGCATCGGGCCACCGTCGAACTGGAAGACCCCCAGGGTGTCGCCGCGCCCGAGCAGCTCATAGGTCTTCTTGTCGGTGAGGTCCTTGCTGATCTCGTCGAGGTCGACCGGGTCCTTGCCGTTGATGACGATGTTGCGCAGCGCGTCGTCGATCACGGTCAGGTTGCGCAGGCCCAGGAAGTCCATCTTGAGCAGGCCGAGGGTCTCGCAGGTCGGGTAGTCGAACTGCGTGATCACCGCGCCGTCGGCCTCGCGGCGCATGATCGGCACGCTGTCGATCAGCGGGTACCGGCCGATGATGACGCCGGCGGCGTGCACGCCCCACTGCCGCTTCAGCCCCTCGAGCTTGCGGGCCTGGTCGATGACCTCGGCCGCGCCCGGGTCGGACTCGTAGCGGGCCCGGAACTCCCCGGCCTCCTTGTAGCGCTCGTGCTTGGGGTCGAAGATCCCCGACAGCGGGATGTCCTTGCCCATGACGCCGGGGGGCATCAGCTTGGTCAGCTCATCGCCCACCGAGTAGGGCCGGTCGAGCACCCGGGCGGCGTCCTTGATCGCGGCCTTGGCCTTGATCGTGCCGTAGGTGACGATCTGGCTGACCCGCTCCTCGCCGTACTTCTCCGAGACGTAGCGGATCACCTCACCGCGGCGGCGGTCGTCGAAGTCGATGTCGACGTCGGGCATGGAGACGCGCTCGGGGTTGAGGAACCGCTCGAAGATCAGCCCGTGCTGCAGCGGGTCGAGGTCGGTGATGCCCATGGCGAAGGCGGCCATCGACCCAGCGGCCGAGCCGCGGCCCGGGCCGACCCGGATGCCGTTGTCCTTGGCCCAGTTGATGAAGTCGGCGACCACGAGGAAGTACCCCGGGAAGCCCATCTGGGTGATGATCCCGACCTCGTAGTCGGCCTGCTTGCGCACGTGGTCGGGGATGCCGGCGGGGTAGCGCTTGTGCAGCCCGGCCTCGACCTCCTTGATGAACCAGGAGGTCTCGTCCTCGCCCTCGGGCAGCGGGAACCTGGGCATCAGGTCGGCGCCCTCGGTGAAGGTCACCTCGCACTGCTCGGCGATCAGCAGGGTGTTGTCGCAGGCCTCGGGGTGCTCGGAGAACAGCGCGCGCATCTCCGCGGCCGACTTCAGGTAGTAGCCGTCGCCGTTGAACTTGAAGCGGTTGGGCTCGTTGAGCCGTGAGCCGGTCTGGATGCACAGCAGGGCATCGTGGGCGGCGGCGTCCTCGCGGTGGGTGTAGTGCAGGTCGTTGGTGCCCAGCAGCGGGATGCCGAGCTCCTTGGCGATCTCCAGCAGGGCGGGCTTGGTCTTCTTCTCGATCGACAGGCCGTGGTCCATGATCTCGGCGTAGAAGTTCTCCCGCCCGAAGATGTCCTGGAAGTCGGCGGCGGCCTGCCGGGCGCGGTCGACCTTGCCCGCACGCAGCCACATGTTGACCTCGCCGGAGGGGCACCCGGTGGTCGCGATGAGGCCCTTGCCGTACTTCTCCAGCAGGTCACGGTCGAAGCGGGGCTTGCGGTACTGCCCCTCCAGGCTGGCCAGCGAGGAGAGCCGGAACAGGTTGTGCATCCCCTCGGTGGTCTTGGCCAGCAGGGTCATGTGCGTGTAGGCGGCCTTGCCGCGGTTGGACCCGCCGTCGCCCTCCTCGTCGATCAGCTTGTCGCCGAAGTCGAACGGGGCGCGGTCGAAGCGCGAACCGGGCGTGTAGTAGCCCTCCATGCCGATGATCGGCTTCACGCCGGCGGCCTTGGCGGTCTTGTAGAAGTCGTAGGCGCCGAAGACGTTGCCGTGGTCGGTCATCGCCAGCGCCGGCATGCCCTCGTCGGCCGCGGCCTTGGTGACCTCACCGAGCTTGGCGGCCCCGTCGAGCATCGAGTACTCGGTGTGCACGTGCAGGTGCACGAAGTTCTCTGAGGACGGGGTGCTGCTCACGGTGCGGGGTGCTCCTCACGGGTCGCGTCGGCCCGGCCAGGCAGGGCAGCCAGGACCGACGTGGTCGTTCTCATGACCGGCGGGGAAGGCCGTTCAGCGGTGTCGCTCGGTGGTGCTGTCGAACGGGGACCGGTGCTGTCGATCCTCGCACCTCCGGAGGTCTACGCCGAGGGTCCGACAGAACGTGTCTCGGCGATCCGGACCACTCCGTCACGGCCGCTCCGGGGTCTCAGCGGGCGGCGGCCGGCAGCGCGGAGGAGGGCACGAAGAGGAACCGCAGGTCGATCGCGGCGTGCAGCAGCACCGGCAGCAGCAGCGACCCGGTGTCCAGGTAGACCCCGGCCAGCACGCCCCCGAGGACGCCGGTGGTCACCACCCCGGCCAGCCCCTGGTACGCGTGCGCCACGCCGAACGCGAGCGCGGCCACCAGGACCAGCACCAACGCCGGCAGCCCCGGGGCCAGCGCGGCCACCACGGCGAGGAAGAAGCCGCGGTAGAGCCACTCCTCGCACACCCCCGCGGTGACGCCGACCAGGGCGAACAGCCGACGCTCGGAGCGGCTGCGGGGAAGCAGGGCGAGCGTCGAGTGCCCCGGGGGCTCGGCGTGCCGGGCCTCGCCGGGGCGGGTGCGGCGCAGCGTCTCCGGCGGCGGCCCGGCCACGGCGCCGCCGCGCAGCGCCCGGGTGGTCAGCAGGACGAGCAGCCCGAGCACGACGACGGCCAGCCAGGTGCCAACCCCGGGCCAGCCCGTCGGCCAGCGCAGGCCCACCTCGGCCGCGCTCACCTCCGGAGCGGCGAGCCAGACCACGAGGGCGACCAGCGCCAGGCCCCACTCGAGCACCAGCAGCCGGCGGTAGAAGGAGCGGCGCGCGGCCGGGTCGGTGCGCAGCCGGCCCTCGAACCGCCGGTGCAGCACGTACCCGACGAACGGCTCCCCCACGACCAGGTAGACGGCGATGATCACCGCCGCCAGCTGCGCGGCGCCGAAGTCGGCGAGCGCAGCAGGGAGGTCGGGGGCTCCGGACACCGGTCGGACGCCTCAGTTCTCGGCGCGCAGGATCGCCAGGGCGCCGGCCAGGTCGGCCGGGTGGTCGCTGCTGAACTCGACCCAGCGCCCGTCGGCCGGGTGGGCGAACCCGAGCCGCACCGCGTGCAGCCACTGCCGCTCCATGCCGAGCCGGGCGGCCAGGGTCGGGTCGGCGCCGTAGGTCATGTCGCCGACGCACGGGTGGCGCAGGGCGGAGAAGTGGACGCGGATCTGGTGGGTGCGCCCGGTCTCCAGGTGGACGTCGACGAGGCTGGCCGCCGGGAACGCCTCCGCCACCTCGTAGTGGGTGACCGAGGGGCGGCCGCCGGTCACCACCGCGAACCGCCAGTCGTGCTTGGGGTGCCGGTCGATCGGGGCGTCGATCGTGCCCTTCGACGGATCGGGGTGCCCCTGCACCAGGGCCTGGTAGCCCTTGTCGACGGTCCGTTCCTTGAACGCCGCCTTGAGCAGGGTGTACGCCCGCTCGCTCTTCGCCACGACCATGAGGCCGGTGGTCGCGGCGTCCAGACGGTGCACGATGCCCTGCCGCTCGGCCGCACCGCTGGTGGAGATCCGGTAGCCCGCCGCGGCCAGTCCGCCGGTGACCGTGGGCCCGGTCCAGCCGGGGCTGCCGTGCGCGGCCACCCCGACCGGCTTGTCGATGACCACGACGTCGTCGTCGTCGTGGACGACCCGGAGCCCCGAGACCGGCGCCGGCGCGGCAGGCTCACCCGGCGGCGGCGGCAGCTCCACCTCCAGCCAGCTGCCGGCGGTCAGCCGGTCACCCTTGCCCCGGGCGCGCCCGTCGACGACCACGGCACCTCCGTCGGCCAGGTCGGCGGCGACGGCGCGGGTGACCCCGAAGAGGCGCACCAGGGCCTGGTCGACCCGCTGGCCCTCGAGCCCGTCGGGCACGGGCAGCGACCGGTGCTCACCGGGTCGCCCGCCGGCGGAGGAGGACGCCTGGCCGGGACTGCTGGTCACCGCACCATTGTGACGGGTGGGGCACCCTGCCCGGCCGCCGCCGGGCCGACCTGCGCTCAGCCGGTGACGGCGTCCGGCCGGTCGCTGCTGCGACTGCCGTCGAACTCGATGCCCCGGAAGGCGAGCAGCACACCCAGCACGCCGCCGCAGACGATCGCCGAGTCGGCGATGTTGAAGATCGGGAACACCCGGCCGTAGGGGTCGAACACCGAGATGAAGTCGACGACGCCGCCCTGCAGGAAACCCGGGTCACGGAACACCCGGTCGATCAGGTTGCCCAGGGCACCGCCCAGCACCAGGCCCAGGGTCACCGCCCACGCGGTCGAGTACATCCGCCGCGCGCTGCGCACGATCACCACGACCACGGCCAGCGCGATCAGGCTGAACACCACCGTGGCGCCCTCGGCGAAGGAGAACGCCGCACCGGTGTTGCGCGCCTCGGTGAGGTACAGCGCCCCACCGAGCAACCGCAGCGGCTCCCGGTCGGACAGCGTGGCCACGACGACGAGCTTGGTGGCCAGGTCCAGCGCCAGGACGACGGTGGCCAGGACCAGCAGCAGGCGGGCCCGGGAACGCCCACGCGGCCCGGTGGCTGCCGCCGGGGTCGCGCCGGTCGAGGAGTCGGGCTGCTCGGACATCGCCGTCCTCCCCGCTGGCGGCCCCGGTGACCACGTCAGCGACGACGATAGCGGCCGGCCGGGCCCGCTCCGGCAGACCGCGGCGGTGCCCCCGGTCCCGGGCGCCCGCGCCGAGGGGCAGGATCGGCGCCGGTCGGCCCGACGCGTCATCCGGGCCGGCGCTGCGCGCGGAGGCGACGCGGAGGACCCTGGGACGGGTGCGCCTGTGATGCATCTCATCCCCTCACTTCGGGGGGACGCCCGGGTTCCGGACGTGTCGTCCGCCGACGCGGACGACGATGGGCCGGTACGCACTCAGTCACGGAGGCAGATCTTGACCACGGATGGTTCCTCGAACCCCGACGTAGTCCTCGTCGGCGGCGGCATCATGAGCGCGACGCTCTCCGCGCTCCTGGGCGTCGTGGCGCCGGACTGGACCGTCGCGGTCTTCGAGTCCGCCGACCAGGTCGCCGGTGAGAGCTCCGACGCGTGGAACAACGCCGGCACCGGCCACTCGGCCCTGTGCGAGCTGAACTACACCCCCGCCGCACCCGACGGGCACGTCGACACCGCCAAGGCCGTCGGCATCAACGAGCAGTTCCAGGTGTCCCGGCAGTTCTGGTCGCACCTGGTGCGCTCCGGCCTGACCGACTCCCCGAAGCGGTTCATCACCTCGGTGCCGCACGTCAGCTTCGTCACCGGTGAGGCCGGGCGGCAGTACATGCGCACCCGGTACGACGCGCTGGCCACCGAGCCGCTGTTCGCCGAGATGGAGCACACCGACGACCGCGACGTGCTCGCCTCGTGGGTGCCGCTGATGATGGCCGGCCGACCGGCCGGGGAGGTCGCCGCCGCGACCCGGTCGCTGGCCGGCACCGACGTCAACTTCGGGGCGCTGACCCGGCTGCTGCTGGACACCGCCGTCAGCCGCGGCGTCGAGCTGCACACCTCCACCCGGGTCCGCAAGGTGCGGCGGGAGTCCGACGGGCGCTGGGCGGTCACCGTCCGCTCCGGCTCGGGCCGCAGCCGCACCGTGCGCACCCGCTTCCTCTTCGTCGGGGCCGGCGGCGGGGCGCTGCCGCTGCTGCAGGGCTCCGGCATCCCGGAGATCCGCGGTTTCGGCGGGTTCCCGGTCAGCGGTCAGTTCCTGCGCACCCGCTCCCCGGAGCTGGTCGGTCAGCACCAGGCCAAGGTCTACGGCCAGGCGAAGGTCGGCGCGCCGCCGATGTCGGTGCCGCACCTGGACCTGCGGCTGATCGACGGCGAGCAGGCCCTGCTGTTCGGGCCCTACGCGGGCTTCTCCCCCAAGTTCCTCAAGGCCGGGTCGATGTGGGACCTGCCGAAGTCGGTGCGCAGCGGCAACCTGGGCTCCATGCTCGGCGCCGGGATCGCCAACATCCCGCTCACCAAGTACCTGGTCGGCCAGGTCCTGCAGTCGACCAGCGCGCGGTTCCGCGCGCTGGAGGAGTTCGTGCCGACCGCCGAGCAGGACGACTGGGAGCTCATCACCGCCGGCCAGCGGGTGCAGGTCATCAAGCAGGACCCGACGACCGGCCGCGGGGTGCTGCAGTTCGGCACCGAGCTGATCGTGGGGGCCGAGGGCTCGATCGCCGGTCTGCTCGGCGCCTCCCCGGGCGCCTCCACCGCCACCTCGGCGATGCTCACGCTGCTGGAGCGCTGCTTCCCGGAGCGGATGGACACCTGGCGTCCGCTGCTGCAGGAGGCCATCCCCTCCTACGGTCACAAGCTGTCCCAGGACCCGGCCCTGATGGCCGAGGTCCGCGCCGACACGACGAAGACGCTCGAACTCCAGGGCTGAGCGCCCCGGTCGCGGGGCCCGGAGGGCTCCCGACCGGGGCACTCGACCGCAACCCGAAGCGGGTCCTCGCGGTCCGGAGGACCGCTAACCGGGAACGGCTCCTGGCCGCGGTGTCGGCCGGAGGCCGACAGATCCAGCAGCTCAATCACTCTCGCTGGGCTGGCCGCTCTCGCCGCGCCAGGTGGCCAGCCGGCCGGCCCGGCTGACCGCGCGCAGCCGGCGCTCGGCCTCCTGGCGGGAGCCGCGCGCGGACACCAGCAGCGCCTGGTCGCCGTGCATCAGCCGGGTGGACCGGTCGGGGACGAACGGCTTGCCGTCGCGGACGACGAGGACCACCGCGGCGTCCTCCGGCAGCCGGAGCTCGGGCAGGTAGACGCCGTGCAGCCGGGACGTCTCGGGCACCCGCAGCTGCATCAGCTCCGCACCGAGCTCGTCGAGCGGGGCGGACTCGACGTCGATGTCCCGTGGTGTGACCGGGGTGGCGATCCGCAGCAGCCGGGCGACCCAGGGCAGCGACCAGCCCTGGATGAGCGTGAAGACGACGACGAGCACGAACACCGTGTCGAAGATGCGTCCGGCTCCCGGCACCTGGGCGGCGACCGGGAAGGTCGCGAGCACGATGGGCACCGCACCGCGGAGTCCGGCCCAGGAGATGAACAGCTGCTGGGTGACCGGGATCCGGAACCAGACCAGGCTGAGCAGGACCGACAGGGGCCGGGCGACCAGCAGCAGCGCGCCGCCCACGAGCAGGGCGGGGAGCAGGGCGTCGGGGAGCCGGGACGGGGAGACCAGCAGCCCGAGCAGCACGAACAGGCCGATCTGCGCGAGGGACGCGAGCCCCTCCGCGAAGCCGATGCTCGCTGCCCGGTGCGGCAGCGGTGCGTTGCCGAGCACCAGGCCGCAGAGGTAGACGGCCACGATCCCCGAGGTCTGCGCGAGCGTGGCGCTGGAGTAGGCCAGCACGCACAGCGCCATCATCGCCAGGGGGTAGAAGCCGGCCAGCGGGAGCGCGGCCCGGCGCAGCAGCAAGGAACCGCTGAAGCCGATGGCCAGCCCGATCACCGAGCCGCCGACGAGCTCGAGGAGCACTCGGGCGAGCACGAGGTACCAGACGTCCGTCGTCCCGCCGGTCAGCTGTTCGGACAGGACCAGGACGAGCAGGATGACCGGGGCGTCGTTCAGCCCGCTCTCCGCCTCCAGCGAGGCGGCCAGCCGGCGGGGCAGCGGGAGCCTGCGCAGGGTCGCGAAGACGGCCGCGGCGTCGGTCGAGCTGATCACCGCAGCCAGCAGGATGGCGAAGCCCCAGGTGTAGCCCAGGAGCCACACGGTCACCGCCGCGGTGACGGTGATGCTGACGGCCACACCCACGGTCGCCAGGGTCAGCCCGGGGCCGATGGCGCGGCGGAGGTCGGACCAGCGGGTGGTCAACCCCCCCTCGGCGAGGATCACCACCAGCGCGGCCACCCCGAGCGTCTGGGTGAGCTGGACGTCGTCGAACTGCACGCCCAGTCCGCTCTCCCCGATGGCCATCCCCAGTGCCAGGTAGATCAGCAGGGAGGGGAGACCGAGCCGGTCGGCGAGCCGCAAGGCCACCGCCGCGACCAGCACCACCAGTGCGCCGAGGGCGAGCGCGACGGTGATGGTGGTGTTCATCGGCGGGCCCCCATGGGGGCAGTCTCCCGTACGGCGTCCCGGGGCCGTGCGCGCCGCGGACCGGCGGCTGCGCGAGGGGGGTGGCGGGGTCGGGGATGATGGACGGCGTGAGTGCTCCCTCCGGCCCGTTCCAGGCCCTCCCCCCGCAGGTCGACCTGCCGGCCCTCGAACACGAGGTCCTCGAGCAGTGGGAGGCCGACAAGGTCTTCGCCCGATCGCTGGAAGGCTCCGCCGACCGGCCGCAGTGGGTCTTCTACGAGGGCCCGCCGACGGCCAACGGCCGCCCCGGCACCCACCACATCGAGGCGCGGGCGTTCAAGGACGTCTTCCCCCGGTTCAAGACGATGCAGGGGTACTCCGTCCCCCGGCGTGCGGGCTGGGACTGCCACGGCCTGCCGGTGGAGATCGCGGTGGAGCAGGAGCTCGGCTTCGCCGGCAAGCCGGACATCGAGCGCTACGGCATCGCCGAGTTCAACGCCCGCTGCCGGGAGTCGGTGGAGCGGCACGTCGGCGCCTTCGCCGAGCTGACCAGCCGGATGGGCTACTGGGTCGACATGTCGACGGCCTACCGGACCATGGACGCCAGCTACATCGAGAGCGTCTGGTGGTCCCTGCAGCAGGTGTTCGACAAGGGGCTGCTCGTGGAGGACCACCGGGTCGCCCCGTACTGCCCGCGCTGCGGCACCGGCCTGAGCGACCACGAGGTGGCCCAGGGCTACGAGACGCTGACCGACCCCTCGGTCTACGTCCGGCTCCCGGTCACCAGCGGCGAGTGGGCGGGCAGGGCCGACCTGCTCATCTGGACGACGACGCCGTGGACACTCCCGTCCAACACCGCGGTCGCCGTGCACCCCGACGTCACCTACGTGGTGGCCCGCACCGTCGACGGCACCTTCGTCGTCGCCGAGCCGCTGCTGACCGCCGCCCTCGGCGAGGGCGCGGAGGTGCTGGCGCGCACCGCCGGTCGGAACTGGGAGCGGGTGCACTACCAGCGGCCGTTCGAGCTGGTCGACTTCCCCGAGGGCGACGCGCACTTCGTCGTCCTGGCCGAGTACGTCACCACCGAGGACGGCACCGGGCTGGTCCACCAGTCCCCCGCCTTCGGCGCCGACGACTTCACCGTCTGCCGGTCCTACGGCCTGCCGGTGGTCAACCCGATCGACGCCACCGGCCACTTCACCGCCGACGTGCCGCTGGTCGGCGGCCACTTCTTCAAGGCCGCCGACCCGACCCTGGTGCAGGACCTGCAGGACCGAGGGGTGCTGTACCGGGAGATGCGGTACGAGCACAGCTACCCGCACTGCTGGCGCTGCCACACGCCGCTGATGTACTACGCGCAGCCGTCCTGGTACATCCGCACCAGCCAGGTCAAGGACCAGCTGCTGGCGCAGAACGAGCGGACGAACTGGCACCCGGAGAACATCCAGTGGGGCCGCTACGGCGACTGGCTGAACAACAACGTCGACTGGGCGCTGTCCCGTGACCGGTACTGGGGCACTCCCCTGCCGATCTGGCGCAACGACGCCGACCCGGCCCGGATGGTCGTCATCGGGTCGCTCGCCGAGCTGTCCGAGCGCACCGGCCGCGACCTGTCCGACCTGGACCCGCACCGGCCGTTCATCGACGAGGTGACCTTCACCGTGCCCGGTGAGGAGGGCACCTACCGCCGGGTCCGGCAGGTGATCGACGCCTGGTACGACTCCGGGTCGATGCCGTTCGCCCAGTGGGGTGCACCGCACCGGAACAAGGCGGAGTTCGAGGCCGCCTACCCGGCGCAGTTCATCGCCGAGGCGATCGACCAGACCCGCGGCTGGTTCTACACGCTGATGGCGGTCGGCACGCTGGTGTTCGAGCAGAGCTCGTACGAGAACGTGCTGTGCCTGGGCCACATCCTGGCCGAGGACGGCCGGAAGATGAGCAAGCACCTGGGCAACATCCTCGAGCCCATGCCGCTGATGGACCGGCACGGCGCCGACGCCGTCCGCTGGTTCATGCTGGCCGGTGGCTCGCCCTGGTCGGCCCGCCGGGTCGGCCACGAGACGCTGTCCGAGGTCGTCCGCAAGGTCCTGCTGACCTACTGGAACACCGCCAGCTTCTTCACCCTCTACGCCGAGACCAACGGCTGGGACCCAGTGGTCGCCCCCGCTCCCCCGCGCGCCGAGCGTCCGCTGCTGGACCGCTGGGCGCTCGCCGAGCTGGCGTCGGTCACCGCCGGCGTCACCGACGCGCTGGAGCAGTTCGACACCCAGACCGCCGGGCGGCTGATCGCCGAGTTCGTCGACGACCTGTCCAACTGGTACGTCCGGCGCAGCCGGCGCCGGTTCTGGGACGGCGACCCGGCCGCGCTGGGCACCCTGCACGAGGTGCTCGACGGGCTGACCCGGCTGATGGCGCCGTTCACCCCGTTCGTGACCGAGCGGGTGTGGCGTGACGCCGTGGTGCCCGGGGCGGCGGACGCCGTGGACTCGGTGCACCTGGCGAGCTGGCCGACCGTGGACACCGACGCCCGGGACGACGCCCTGGTGGCCCAGGTGGCACTGGTCCGCCGGCTGGTCGAGCTCGGCCGGTCCGCCCGCACGGCGGGCAAGGCCCGCACCCGCCAGCCACTGGCCCGGGCGCTCGTCGCCGCACCGGGCTGGGCGCAGCTGCCCCGTGACCTGGTCGCCGAGGTGGCCGAGGAGCTGAACGTCGCGGAGCTGACCGAGCTCGCCGCCGTCGACGGCTCGCTGGTCGACGTCTCGGTGAAGGTCGACTTCCGGGCGGTGGGCCGCCGGATGGGCAAGCAGGTGCAGGCCGTCGCCGCAGCTGTCGCCGCCGCGGACGCCGCCGAGCTGGTCGCCGCCTACCGGGCCGGGACGGCGACCGTGCCGGTCGACGGTGCGGAGGTGCCGCTCCTCGAGGGCGACCTGGTGGTGACCGAGACCCCGCGCGAGGGGTGGACGGTGGCCTCGGCCGGTGGGCTCACCGTCGCGCTCGACCTGACCCTGACCCCGGAGCTGGAGCGGGCCGGGCTGGTGCGCGAGGTCGTGCGGCTGGTGCAGGACGCCCGCAAGTCCAGCGGGCTGGCGGTCAGCGACCGGATCGAGCTCCGGTGGACCGGCGAGGGTGCGATCGCCCAGGCGCTCACCGAGCACGCCGCCCAGCTGGCCGCGGAGGTGCTGGCCACCGCCGTGCACGCCCAGCAGGCCGGGGAGGGCGACGGCCTCGAGGGCCCGGCTGGCGCCCGGGTCTGGATCACCCCGGCGCGCTGACGTCGGACGGGCCCCCGGTCAGCCCCGGGGGCCCGTCCCGTCCGGCCTGCTCAGCGCCGCGGAGGACCGGCAGCCAACTGAGCCCACAGCAGCACGAAGCCCCGCCGGACCAGGTCCGGCGGGGCTTCGTGCTGCTGTGCGTGGTGTGTCAGGCGCTGACGTGCTGGGTCTGCCGGCTGTTGGACGCCGGCTCGGCGGAGCCGCGGCTGTCCAGGTCACGCAGGTGTGACTCGAGGTAGGAGCGCAGCCGGGTGCGGTACTCCCGCTCGAAGGTGCGCAGCTCGTCGACCTTGCGCTCGAGGCTGGCCCGCTTCTCCTCCAGGGAGCCCATCGCCTCCACGTGCTTGCGCTCGGCGTCCTGGGCGAGGGCGGTGGCCTTGGCGCGGGCCTCCCGCTCCATCGTGTCCGCACGGGTGCGGGCGTCGCCCAGCATGGCGTCGGCGCGGCTCTTGGCCTCACCGACCATCTGCTCGCTCTTCGCCCGCGCCTCGGACATCATCCGGTCGCTGCTGCTCTTGGCGGTGCCCACCATCTGGTCGGCCTGGGCCTTGGCCTCGTTGACGTGCCGCTCGGCCGTCTCCGTGGCGAGCGCCAGCATCCGGGAGGCACGGATCGCGTCGTCCTCGCGCACCTGCGCCGCGGGCGTCTGGGTCGGCGGGGGCGGCGGGGCCGCGACGGTCATCGGCGCCGGCTCGGGCCGCTCCTCCCGCGCACCGGAGCCACCGGCACCGGAGCCGCGCAGGTCGTTGTTCTCCTCGATGAGCCGGGCGAGCTCGGCCTCGACCACGTCGAGGAACGCATCGACCTCGTCCTCGTCGTAGCCGCGCTTGCCGATCGGCGGCTTCTTGAAGACGACGTTGTGCACGTCGGCGGGAGTCAGTGGCATGCGGCTCACCTCAGGTCGGGCGGGAGGAACGGGAACGGGTCCAGATCGGCGGCGAACCGCATCGGGTCCACACCCCGCTCGGGCACGGTACGACGGATCATGCGATGGAGTAGGCCAGGCTGCTCAAGATGCTGCGCAGGAGGATCACGCCGATCAGCAGCACCATAAACCCCAGGTCCAGCCGGATGGACCCGAGGTTCAACGGCGGGATGACCTTGCGCACCGCCTTGAGCGGCGGGTCGGTCGCCGCGTAGACGACCTCGAGCCCCGCAGCGACCAGACCCTGCGGGCGCCAGCTGCGGGCGAGCACCATCACCCAGTCCACGACGAACCGGGCGAACAGGAGGATCAGGAAGACGAGCAGGATCGACGAGACGATCTGCAGAAGGAGAGCCACGGTCCTCGCTCGTTCGGGAGCACCTCGCGCCGGGGCGTGAGGTGCTCGGGGTCAGGACTGGCTGAAGAACCCGCCCTCACGGATGCGGGCCTTGTCCTCAGCCGTCACGTCGACGTCCTGCGGACTGAGCAGGAAGACCTTGGCCGTGACTCGCTCGATACTACCGTGCAGCCCGAACGTGAGACCGATGGCGAAGTCGACGAGCCGCTTCGCGTCGGCGTGCTCCATGTCGGTCAGGTTCATGATCACCGGCATGCCGTCCCGGAAGCGCTCGCCGATGGTGCGGGCCTCGTTGTAGGAGGCCGGGTGCACCGTGGTGATGCGGTAGTTCTGCGGGGACGGCGCGGGGGCCGGGGCCGGGGCCGGGGCGGGCTCGGGGACCGGCGCCACGGGCTCGCTCATGGCCAGACCGGCCGCGGCTCCGGACCCACCGGAGGAGATCCGGCTGCGGCCCGAGGAGCCGGCGCCCACGCTCCCGGCGGCGGACAGGCCGCCACCGGCGAGGCGCGCTGCGGTGCTGCCGCTCGACGGGGTGCCCGCCAGTCCGATCGTCCGGGGGGTGGCGGGACGCCGCCCGAGCGAGACCTCGGGCTCGGGGGCGCGCTCCTCGACCGGCTCGTCGGCGAGGCGCACGCCGGCGTACTCGGTGTCGTAGCCACCGCCGTAGCCGCTGCCGTAGCCGTAGCGGGACTCCTCTGCCACGGGGTCGGCGTCGTCGGCGGCGTAGCGGTCGTACCCGTGGTCGTAGCCACGGTCGTCCCGGTCGTAGTCGCTCTGACGTGCGGCGTAGCGGTCGTACCCACCGCGGGTGTCGTCGTCCTCGACGAGGCCGAGGTAGACCCCCATCCTCCGCATCGCTCCGGCCATCGGACGTCTCCCTCTGGTCTCGTCGGCGCTGGACGCCCCGCGCTGCAACAGGTTGCTGGGTGGTTCAGGTGGTGCTGGTGTGACTCGGCAGGGCGTACGGGTGGTGCGTCACTGCCCTGCGTCGGAGGTTAGGGGGCGGGTGCCGAACAACGCGGTACCGACACGCACCACGGTGGCCCCAGCTGTCACAGCAGCCTCCAGGTCGCCGCTCATGCCTGCCGATGTCTCCGAGGCACCAGGATGATCGGCGCGCACCCGGGTGGACAACCGGGCCAACCGCTCGAACGCCGGGCCGGGCTCCTCGGCCCGCGGGGCCACCGCCATCAGGCCGCGCAGGCGCAGCTCCGGCGCCGCGACGATCGCATCGGCGAGGCCGGGGACGTCGGCCGGCGCGGCGCCACCCCGACTGCCGAGCTCGCCCTCCGGGCCGCCCAGGTCGACCTGGACGTAGACGTCCAGGACCTGCTGCTCGCGTTCGGCGGCCCGGGCCAGCGCCGTCACGAGCGAGGCCCGGTCGACCGAGTGCACCGTGGCACCGAGCCGGGCCACCGGGCCGACCTTGTTCCGTTGCAGCTGCCCGACCAGGTGCCAGTGGAGCTCGGGGACGGTGGGGTCGGCGGCCAGCGCCGCCGCCTTGCCGACCAGCTCCTGCACGCGGTTCTCGGCGAAGTGCCGTTGCCCCAGTGCGGCGAGGGCCCGGACGTCCTCGGCCGACCACGTCTTGCTGACCGCCAGCAGGTGCACCTCGGCCGGGTCGCGGCCGGCCGCCCGGGCGGCGTCGTCGATCCGGGCGCGGACGGCCCGCAGGTTGTCGGCGAGGGACGTCATGCCCTGATCCTCCCCCTGGACCCGGACGTGCTGCCGGGCCCGTGTCCCGGCCCGGTCCAGTGCCGGCCCGGGACACGGGGAGAGCGGGGTCCCGCCGGATCAACCGAGCCAGACGACGCCCGCCTGGCGGCCGGTCACGCCGTCGCGGCGGTGGCTGAACAGCCGGGGGTCCTCGACGGTGCAGCGTGGGTCGTGCACGACCTGCCCGACCTCGGCTCGGCGGAGCACCTCGGCCAGCCCGGCCCGCAGGTCCAGCCCCGGCGTGCCGCGCCGGGTGCGGACCGCACTGGCCGGGGCGACCCGGGCGACGTCGGCCTGCATCTGCGCCGGCACCTCGTAGTCCAGGCCGCAGACGGCCGGGCCCAGCAGCGCCTCCACGTCGCCGGGGCGGGAGCCCAGCCGGGTCATCGCGGCCAGCGTGGCCGGGACGACACCGGCGCGCACGCCCTCCCGGCCGGCGTGCACCGCGGCGACCACCCCGGCGACGGGGTCGGCCAGCAGCACCGGCACGCAGTCGGCCACCAGCACGCAGAGCACCAGCCCGGGGGTGGCGGTCACCAGTGCGTCGACGTCGGCCACCGGGTTCTCCTCGGCGTCTTCGACGATCGCGACGCCGGTGCCGTGCACCTGGGTCATCCAGAGCAGCCGGTCGCCGGGCACGCCGAGCTCGCCGGCCAGCCGGGCCCGGTTGGCGGCCACGGCGTCGGGGTCGTCGCCGACGTGGACACCCAGGTTGAAGGAGTCGTACGGCGCAGCAGAACGGCCGCCCCGCCGGTCGGTGACGACCCGTCGGGGTCGCACCGCCGGCAGAGCGGCCGCGCTGTCAACCACGTACACATCCCATGGGAACGGCCCCCGTGCAGGGTCCCGCTGCGAGCATGGCGACCTGCTGGAACGGCCCTCTTTCAGGGTCCCGCCCCGAGCCTGCGAGGGGTGGGGGGAAAGAGGGTCCTCTCACTGGCTGCGCAGGAACTCGGGGATGTCGAGCTCTTCCTCGAAGTCGTCGGTCGCGAGCGGCCGGCGGGTGCCGCCGGACTGCCCGGCGATCGGCGGCAGCGGGGGCACCGTGATCCCGCCACCCTGCGGCGCACTGCCGGGCTGTCCCGGTCGCGGCGCCGACGGCGAGGAGGTCACGGGTGCCGCCGGGACCTGCGGCGGTGCAGCCTGGGCCGGAGCCTGGCTGGCCGGCCGCTCGCCGGTCTGTGCCGGCACCGACGGACGGGCCGCCGGCGGAGCACTGACCGGTGCGGCCGGAGCAGCCGGGGCGGTCGGGGCCGAGGTCGCCAACGGCGTGCTGCCGGCGTCCTTGCGGGTGCCGGGCTTGCCACCGTCGAACCCGGCCGCGATCACGGTGACCCGCACCTCGTCACCGAGGGCGTCGTCGATGACGGCACCGAAGATGATGTTGGCGTCGGGGTGCGCGGCGTCGGAGACCAGCGAGGCGGCCTCGTTGATCTCGAACAGACCCAGGTCCGACCCACCGGAGATCGACAGCAGGACGCCGTGGGCGCCCTCCATCGAGGCCTCCAGCAGAGGTGAGGCGATCGCCTGCTCGGCGGCCAGCAGCGCGCGGTTGTCGCCGCGGGCGCTGCCGATCCCCATCAGCGCCGACCCTGCCCCGGACATGACCGACTTGACGTCGGCGAAGTCCAGGTTGATCAGACCGGGGGTGGTGATCAGGTCGGTGATGCCCTGCACACCGGAGAGCAGGACCTGGTCGGCGGTGCGGAAGGCGTCCATCACGCTGACGTTCCGGTCGCCCAGCTGCAGCAGCCGGTCGTTCGGGATCACGATCAGCGTGTCGCACTCGTTGCGCAGCTCCTCGATGCCCGTCTCGGCCTGGACCGCCCGCCGCTTCCCCTCGAAGGAGAACGGGCGGGTGACCACACCGATCGTCAGGGCGCCGAGCTTGCGGGAGATGGAGGCGACGACGGGCGCACCGCCGGTGCCCGTGCCGCCACCCTCGCCGGCCGTCACGAAGACCATGTCGGCGCCCTTGAGCACCTCTTCGATCTCCTCGCGGTGGTCCTCGGCGGCCTGCCGGCCGACGTCGGGCTGCGCGCCGGCACCCAGACCTCGGGTGAGCTCACGACCGACGTCGAGCTTGACGTCGGCGTCGCTCATCAACAGTGCCTGCGCATCGGTGTTGATCGCGATGAACTCGACCCCCTTGAGGCCGACCTCGATCATGCGATTGACCGCGTTCACCCCGCCGCCGCCGATGCCGACGACCTTGATGACCGCTAGGTAGTTGTGCGGAGGTGTCATGCCGCGCTCCCCAACTGGACCCTCATCCTTAGGTTAAGCCTTATAGTTATGTCAACTGAGTCGCTGTGAGGACGAAGTTAGGTGCGCCCATCCGGGGCAGCAAGCACCCTCCTCGGCTCGGCGTGTCCATCGGGCGGATTCTCACGAGGATCTCCCGACCCATCCGTCACTTGGCACTCACCAGACGTGACGACCCGCCTGGTCAGCGTCTCCAGTTCACCTCGAGACATCTCCCGACCCCGTCGGCACGCCCGAGACGGAGGACTCGCGGACCTTTTTCCCGGCCGGGCGTGTCGGACGCTCCGCGTCACCCCTCGGGGCACCGGTCCTCAGCGCAGGACGACCGCGTCGGGGGTGCTGACGTCGAGGGTGTCGGCCGGGTCGAGGGTCCCCTCGTCGATCTGGTCCAGCAGCGCACCCAGCACCTCGGCCTTGCGGTCGGTGCGCTCAGCACTCCCCCACCGCACCGACCGACCGTCGGTCAGGGTCAGCGTGACGTCGTCGGCGGTGCGCGCGGACACCCCGGTCACCTGGCTGCGCACGGCGTCCGGCAACGCGACGAGGGCACCCAGCGCGGCGGTGGTGGCCGCGTCGTCCGGGCCGGGCTCGCGCACGTCGAGCGGGACGACCCCGGGCGGGGCGTCGCCGGTGATCGTGTCGAACACGACGCCCCGGGCGTCGACCAGTCCTCGGGTGCCGCCCTGCTGCACGACCGCGACCGGTACCCGCTCCGCCAGCGTGACCACGACCGTCCCCGGCCAGCCGCGGGTCACCTCCACCGAGTCGACCTGGGGCAGTTGCGCCACCCGGGCGGCCGCCGCCTCGGTGTCCACCCGCACCAACGGGGTGCCCTCCTCGATCCCGGCGACGGAGACCACCTGGGCGTCCGACAGCGCGACCGCCCCGTCGACCCGCACGGTGCGCACCGCCAGCAACGGGCTGGCCAGCAGGACCCAGGCCGCCAGCGCCACCACGAGGGCCAGCCCGACCGCCAGCACGACCAGCCGGCGGCGGGGCGTGCCGGTGCGCCGGGACCGTCCGCGCCGGGCGCGCAGCGAGGTGACCGGCGCGGCGGCTCCCGCCGGGGTGGCGCCGCGGCGCGGTCTGCGGGACCGGTCGCGGGTCGTCGACCCCGTGCGGCTCACCGTGGTGGCTCCGGCCCGTCCTCCACCGCGTCCGACAGCTCCGGCGGCGGCGCGAGCGCCACCAGGACCTCGGGTCCGACCATCGACACGTCGCCGGCGCCCATGGTCACCACCAGGTCACCCGGGCGTGCCCGGGCGGCCATCGCGCCGGCGGCCGCCGACCAGGACGGCTCGAAGGCGACCTGCCCGGCGGGCAGCGGCACCGCGTCGGCGACCAGGGCACCGGTGACCCCGGGCACCGGGTCCTCCCGGGCGCCGTAGACCTCCATGACCACGACCTCGTCGGCCAGGCCCAGGGCCTCGCCGAAGCCGGTCGCGAACTCCGCCGTCCGGCTGTAGAGGTGCGGCTGGAAGAGCACCAGCAGGCGCCCCTCCCCCACCACCGCGCGGGCGGCGTGGAGCTGGGCGGCCACCTCGGTGGGGTGGTGGGCGTAGTCGTCGTACACGCGGACCCCGGCGGCGGTGCCCTTGAGCTCGAAGCGCCGGTGCACCCCGCCGAACCGGCCGAGCCCGTTGACCAGCCCGGCGACCGGGAGCTCCAGCTCGATGCCGGCGAGGAGCGCGGCGGCGCTGTTGAGCGCCATGTGCACGCCGGGCAGCTGGATGCGCACCGCGCCGATCTCCTGGCCGTCGAGGACGGCGGTGTACCGGGTGCCGTCCGGGCCGACCTCCAGGTCGAGCAGCTGCAGGTCCGCACCGGCCGACTGGCCGTAGGTGCGCACCCGGGCGGCGGCGCCGACCGTGGCCAGCCGGGCGGCACCCGGGTCGTCGGCACACAGCACCAGGAAGCCGTCGGCGGGCACGGTGCGGGCGAAGGTGTCGAACGCCGCCTCGACGGCGGCCAGGTCGCCGTAGTTGTCCAGGTGGTCGGCCTCGACGTTGGTGACGATGCCGCCGCGCGGGGCCAGCAGCAGGAAGGACCGGTCGCTCTCGTCGGCCTCGGCGAGGAAGACGTCGCCCTGACCGGCGTGGGCGTTGGAGCCGGACTCGTTCAGCGTGCCGCCGATGGCGAAGGAGGGGTCGACGCCACAGGCCTGGACGGCGACGGTCAGCATCGAGGTCGTCGAGGTCTTCCCGTGGGTGCCCGCCACCGCGACGCTGCGCCGGCCGGCCATCACCGCCGCCAGCGCCACCGCCCGCGGCAGCACGCGCAGCCCGCGGCCCCGTGCGGCCACCAGCTCGGCGTTCTCGTCGCGGATCGCGGTGGAGACGACCACGGTCGTGGCCTCGCCCAGGTGGTCGGCGGCGTGCCCGATCTCGATCCGCGCACCGAGGGCGTCCAGCGCGCGCAGCGCCGGTGAGTCCCGCCGGTCACTGCCGGACACCGGCACGCCGCGGGCGAGCATGATCCGGGCGATGCCGCTCATCCCGGCGCCGCCGATGCCGATGAAGTGCACCGGCCCGAGCTCGGCCAGCGACGGGATGGGGCCGCGCCAGGCGGCGACGTCGTCGGCGCTCATCGGTCGCCCACCTCCCGGCCGGCGACCTGCAGCACGAGGTCGGCCAGCCGCTCGTCGGCGTCGGGGGTGCCCGCGGCGGCCGCGTGCTCGGCGAGCGCCGACAGCGCCTGCGGGTCGGTGAGCAACGGGACCAGCTCGCTCTCGATCCAGGCCGGCGACAGGTCGGCGTCGGCGACCAGCACCGCGCCACCGGCCTCGACCACGGGCAGCGCGTTGAGCCGCTGCTCGCCGTTGCCGATCGGCAGGGGCACGAACGCGGCCGGCAACCCGACCGCGGAGAGCTCGGCGACGGTGACCGCACCGGAGCGGCACAGCGCCAGGTCCGCCGCGGCGTAGGCCAGGTCCATCCGCTCCAGGTAGTCGACGACGACGTAGGGAGCCGCCCCGGCCGGCCGCGCGGGCACCGACACCTCGGTGTTCTTCGGCCCCCGGGCGTGCAGCACCTGCACCCCGGCGGCGGTCAGCGCATCGGCCGCGGCGACCGCGGCCCGGTTCAACGACGCGGCGCCCTGCGAGCCCCCGAACACCAGCAGCGTCGGGCGGTCGGGGTCCAGCCCGAACTCGGCCCGCGCCTCGGCGCGCCGGGCGGCCCGGTCCAGCCCGCTGATCGCCGTCCGCAGCGGCATCCCGACGTGCTCGGCACCGCGCAGCGGCGTGCTCGGCACGGTGACCGCGACCCGGGCGGCGAGCCGGGCGCCGATCCGGTTGGCCAGCCCCGGCAGCGCGTTCTGCTCGTGCACCACGATCGGGACGCCGGCCCGGCGGGCGGCCAGGTAGGCGGGCAGGGCCACGTCCCCGCCGAAGCCGACGACCACGTCCGCGTCGAGCTCGGTGAGCAGCTCCCGCGTCTCGGCGACGGCCCGGTGGAGCCGGCCCGGGACGCGCAGCAGGTCCGGCGTCGGCTTGCGCGGCAACGGCACCGGCGGGATGAGCCGCAGGTCGTAGCCGCGGGCCGGCACCAGCCGGGTCTCCATGCCGCGGGCGGTGCCCAGGCAGGTGACCAGCGGCGCCGGATCCGCGGCACCGGTGCGGCGGGTCAGGGCGTCGGCGAGGGCGAGCATCGGCTCGATGTGGCCGCCGGTGCCGCCACCGGCGAGGACGACGCGCACCGGTGCGGCACCGGACGTGGGCGCGCCCGGGACGTCGTCGCCGGGGTCGGGCTGGGGAGAGGTCACTGCGGGCGTCCTGGCCGTTCGGTTCTCGGGGGGCGGGACCGCGGGACGGGCCGGCCCCGGGCAGCGGGCGGCTCCCCGGACCAGGGACGGTCGCGGAGCCCCTCGCGCAGGGCGGGCCCCGCAGCAGACGAGGGCCGGCTGCGGACGGTCGGGCGGTCACCGGGGTTCTGCCGGCGGTCGACAGTCTGCCGTTCCGCGCCGCTGCGGCGCGCGTCCGGGGTGGGCGCCGGCTCCTCGGGCCGACGTCCCCGGGCCGTGGCGGACGACGGCGGGTGACCGGTCACCCGGGCGACCGTCCGGCCGTTCCCGCGCCGGGGCGCCGAGGGCGGCGGGCCGGCGCGGCCGGCGGACCGGGTCTCCCGGCGCCGACGGGAGGGCACCGGGTCGACGGCCACCGAGGGCACCGGCGCCAGCAGCCGGGCGAGCCGACCGCGGCGCTGGCCCCGCTGGAAGGCGATCGCGGCCGGTTCGGCCCGGGCGAAGCGGACCAGGAGCCCGACGACGAAGAGGGTGAGGACGAGCGAGGTGCCGCCGGCGGAGATCAGCGGCAGGGTCACGCCGGTGACCGGCAGCAGGCCCACCACGTAGCCCATGTTGATCACGGCCTGCCCGACCAGCCACACGGTGATGGCGACGCTGGCCAGCTGGACGAAGCGGTCGGTGGACCGGCGGGCGATCCGGAAGCCGGCCCAGGCGAGGATGCCGTACAGGGTGACCACCACGAGGCAGCCCAGGAAGCCCAGCTCCTCGCCGATGATCGCGAAGATGTAGTCGGACTCCGCGTGCGGCAGGAGGTTCCACTTCATCGCGCTGTTGCCCAGCCCGACGCCCCACACCCCGCCGGTGGCCAGCGCGTACAGCCCGCGGATCGCCTGGTAGCCGCCGTTCTCCGGATCGGCGAAGGGGTCCAGGAACGAGGTGATCCGGGCCATCCGGTAGCTCGCGAACGTGACCATCAGGACGACGGCCACGGCGGCGAGCGCGACGGCACCGGCGATGTAGCGGCGGGACAGCCCGCCGGCCCACATCAGCCCGGCCAGCACCAGCCCCAGGCTGACCACCGCACCCATGTCGGGCTCGAGCAGCAGGAGCACCGACAGCACGCCGAACACCGGCAGCACCGGCACGAGCAGCGACCGGACGGTCAGGTACTTCTCCCGCAGGGCGATGACGTGGGCGCCCCAGAGCGCGAAGACCAGCTTGCCCAGCTCGGAGGGCTGGAAGTTGGTGAAGCCCAGGTCGAACCAGGCCCGGGAGCCGTTCAGCTTGAGCCCGATCCCCGGGACCAGGACCAGCAGCAGCAGCCCGACGACGCCGAGCAGCCCCCAGCCGGAGAACTGGCGGATGCGGCCGACCGGCAGGTGCATCGCCACAAGCATGGCCAGCAGCCCGATGACGGCGAAGGCGATCTGCCGGACGCCGGGCAGCCAGGCCGGCTGGCCGGCCTTGGCCGCCTCGATCGAGGAGGCGGAGAAGACCATGACCAGGCCGATCGCCAGCAGCATGCCGGCCGAGCCCAGCACCAGGTGCGAGCTGGTCATCGGGCCGTCGAGCCAGGCCGGGGCGCGGAAGCGCGGGCCCTCGGCGCGGGGTGCGGCCGGTGGTGGCTCCTCGCGGCCGGCGCGGCGGGACGAGCGCTGCCCGGTGGTCGCCGTCACCGGCCGGTCATCCCAGCGCGCGTACCGCGTCGGCGAAGGCCCGGCCGCGGTGCGCGTAGTCGGTGAACACGTCCATCGAGGCCGCCGCCGGGGCGAGCAGCACGGTGTCCCCGGGGCGGGCCAGCCGGACGGCGGCCGCGACCACCTCACGCATCACACTGTCCCCATCGGTCACCACGCCGCCATCGTCGCCGCTGGGGACGACCGTGCGTGGGACCGTCGGGGCGTGTCGCGCCAGCGACCGGGCCAGCACCTCCCGGTCCCGGCCCAGCAGCACCACCCCGGCCAGCCGTGGGGCGACCGCGGCGACCAGCGGATCGACGTCGGCGCCCTTGAGCAGGCCGCCGGCGATCCACACCACCCGTGGGTAGGCGGCCAGCGAGGCGCCGGCGGCGTGCGGGTTGGTGGCCTTGCTGTCGTCGACGAAGTCGATGCCGTCGACGCTGCCGACCAGCACGTTGCGGTGCGCGCCCCCGCGGAAGCCGGCCAGGCCGCGCCCCACCGCGGCGGCGTCGACCCCGGCGACCCGGGCCAGCGCCGCGGCGGCCAGGGCGTTCACCGTGTTGTGCGGCCCCCGCACCTGCAGGGCGTCCAGCTCGACCAGCACCTCACCGGCGGGCTCGGCGCTGAACGCGCGGTCGACGAGGGCGCCGGCCCGGACGCCGAGCTGGCCGCGCTCGGGCTCGCCGAGGGTCACGGTGACCGGGTGCCGGTGGCCGCCGACGAGCCCGGAGGCCACCGGGTCACCGGCGTCGGCGACCGCGACCGGTGCCAGCCGCAGCAGCTGGGCCTTGGCGTCGCGGTAGGCGTCGAACGAGCCGTGCCAGTCGACGTGGTCGTCGGCGACGTTGAGCACGCAGGCGCCGGCGGGGGCGATCGAGGAGGACCAGTGCAGCTGGAAGCTGGACAGCTCCACGGCGATCGCGTCGTGGGCGGGGGTGCCGTCGGCGTCGCGGGCGGTGACCACCTCGATGAGCGGCCGGCCGACGTTGCCCGCCGCGACCGCCCGCCGCCCGGCGGCCAGCAGGACCGACTCGAGCATCGTGACCGTCGTCGTCTTGCCGTTCGTGCCGGTGACCGCGAACCAGGGGGCCGGTTCTGCGCCCGGGGCCGCGATCCGCAGCCGCCAGGCCAGCTCCGGCTCGCCGATGACCTCCACGCCGCGGGCGGCGGCGGTCCGCAGCAGCGGGGAGTCCGGCCGCCAGCCCGGGGAGGTGACGACCAGGTGGACGTCCTCCGGCGGTTCGCTGAGCGCGCCGAGCCAGCGGGCCCCCGCCGCGACCAGCTCGGCCAGCACGGCCGGCTCGGCGGCGTCGGTGAGCAGGACGTCGTCCCCGCGGGCCAGCAGCACCCGGGCGGCCGCGGCGCCGGAGACCCCCAGCCCGGCGACCAGCACCGTGCCCAGCGGGCGTTCCGCCGTCCCGTCCGTGTGCGCCATCTCTACAGCCCCGTGACGGAGAGCCAGTCGGCGTAGAACAGCCCCAGCCCGAAGGCGACGGCCATCCCGGTGACCAGCCAGAACCGGACGATGACGGTGTTCTCCGCCCAGCCGGCCAGCTCGAAGTGGTGGTGCAGCGGTGCCATCCGGAAGACCCGCCGTCGGGTGGCCCGGAAGAAGCCGACCTGGATCACCACCGACAGGGTGACCGCCACGAACAGCCCGCCGAGCACGACCAGCAGCAGCTCGGTGCGGGTGACGATGGCCAGCCCGGCCATCAGCCCGCCCAGGGCCAGGGAGCCGGTGTCACCCATGAAGATCCGGGCCGGTGAGGTGTTCCACCACAGGAAGCCCAGGCAGCTGCCCATCGCCGCGGCGGCCACCAGGGTGACGTCGAGCGGGTCGCGGACGGTGTAGCAGCCGTCGACGAGGCCGCCGGCGCAGTCGTTGCCGAACTGCCAGAACGAGATGACCACGTAGGAGCCGAACACCATCGCCGAGGCGCCGGCGGCCAGCCCGTCGAGGCCGTCGGTGAGGTTGACGGCGTTGGAGAAACCGGCGATGAAGAGGTAGGCCAGCGCGACGAACGCGACCGTCGGCAGGGTGAGCGGGGCGATGTCCCGGACGAAGGAGACCGTCGTGGTGGCCACCGCGGTGCCGTCCTCGCCGTCGGCCATCAGTGCGAGCACGGCGAAGGTGACCCCGATGACCAACTGCCCGACCAGCTTCGCGGTCTTGTTCAGGCCGAGGCTGCGCCGGTAGCGGATCTTCAGGTAGTCGTCGAGGAACCCGACGGTGCCCAGGCCGATCAGCAGGAACAACAGCAGCAGACCGGTGGCGGTGACGCCCCGGCCCTCCTGGTTGATCACGAACAGGTGCGCCACCAGGTAGCCCACCACCGTGGCCAGCACCATCACGGTGCCGCCCATGGTGGGCGTGCCCTTCTTCGACAGGTGGCTCTCCGGGCCGTCGTCCCGGATCTCCTGGCCGAAGCCGTGCCGCCGGAAGGCCTTGATCGCCAGCGGGGTCAGCAGGATCGAGACGATCAGCCCGACGGCGGCGGCGACGAGGACGGACCTCACGCGGTCACCTCCGGGCCGCCGTCGGCGATCAGGTCGGCGGCGAGCTCCTCGAGGCCGTAACTGCGCGAGGCCTTGACCAGGACGACGTCACCCGGCCCGACCACCTCGCCCAGCAACCGCCGGGCTGCTGCCCGGTCCGGCAGGTGCACGGACTCCTCCTGCTCTCCCCCGCGGTCGCCTGCGCGACCACGGGCGTCCAGTTCCGCCCGGGCGCCCGCGTGCACACCGGCCGCGTCGGGCCCGACGGAGACGACCAGGTCGACCCCGGCGCGCACGGCGTCCCGGCCCAGCTCCTCGTGCGCGACCCCGGCGGTGGGGCCGAGCTCGCCCATCCCGCCGAGCACGGCGATCCGGCGGCGTCCGCGCAACCGGCTGAGCGCGGCCAGCGCCGCGCGCATCGACTCGGGGTTGGCGTTGTAGGCGTCGTTGACGACGGTCACCCCGTCGGCGCGGGTGGTGACCTCCATCCGCCAGCGGCTGCGCGGGGCGGCCTCCGACAGCGCCTGCGCGACGGCGGCGGGCGTCATCCCGGCGGCCAGGGCCGCGCCGGCGGCGGAGAGCGCGTTGGCGACCTGGTGCACCCCGACGACCTGCAGGGCCACCGGGTGCTGCTCGCCGCGGGCGAGGAGGGTGAACCGGGCGCGGGCGGCGTCGTCGAGCTCGACCCCGGTGGCCCGCACGTCGGCGTGCTCGGCCAGCCCGGTGGTCAGCACGGCGGCCTCCGTGCGGGGTGCCATGCCGGCCACCCGCGCGTCGTCGGCGTTGAGCACGGCCGTGCCGGTGGCCGGCAGCGCGGCGACCAGCTCGCCCTTGCTGGTGGCGATCACCTCTGCGCTGCCGAACTCCCCGAGGTGGGCGGACCCGACGTTGAGCACGACGCCGATCGTCGGCCGGGCGATCCCGCACAGCCGGGCGATGTGACCGGAGCCGCGGGAGCCCATCTCCAGCACCAGGAAGCGGGTGTCCGCGTCGGCGGAGAGCACGGTCAGCGGCAGGCCGATGTCGTTGTTGAACGAGCCCTGCGGGCTGACGGTCGCACCGGCGGCGGCCAGCACCTGGCCCAGCAGGTCCTTGGTCGAGGTCTTGCCGGAGGAACCGGTGACGCCGATGGTCACCAGCCCCGCGTCGACCAGCCGGCCGTGCACGGCCGCGGCCAACCGGCCCAGGGCCGCCACCGGGTCGGCCACGACCACGCAGGGCAGCGCCGGGTCGGCCCGGGCGGTGAGTGCACCGGCCGCGCCGGCCGCCGCGGCGGCGGGGAGGAAGTCGGCGCCGTCGACCCGCTCCCCGGGGAGGGCGACGAAGAGGTCGCCGGGGGCCACGGCACGGGAGTCGACCAGCACCGCACCGGTCACCTCGGTCGCACCGTCCCCGACGAGCTCGCCGTCGACGGCCGCGGCCACCTCGGCCAGGGTCAGCGTGATCACGCGTCCACCTCGCTGGCGCTCGTCGGCCGCGTGCTCGACGATGCTGCGCTCATGCGTGCCCTCGCAAGCTCGGTCACGCGTCCACCTCGGCGTGGGCGGCCAGCAGCTCGTGCAGCACCACGCGGTCGTCGAAGGGCAGCACCTGGCCCCCCACCTCCTGACCCGTCTCATGGCCCTTGCCGGCCACGAGCAGCGTGTCACCCGGCCCGGCGAGCCCGACGGCGGCCGCGAGGGCGGCCCGCCGGTCACCGATCTCCAGCACCTCGGCCCGCCGGTCGGCGGGGACGTCGTCGGCACCGGCGCGCATCGCCGCGCGGATGGCCGCGGGGTCCTCCGAGCGCGGGTTGTCGTCGGTGATCACCAGGACGTCGCTGCCGGCCGCCGCGGCGGCGCCCATCCCCGGCCGCTTGCCCGGGTCGCGGTCACCGCCGCAGCCGAGCACGGTGAGCAGCCGCCCGGGGGTCGCCGGCCGGAGCGCGGCCAGCGCGGTCTGCACCGCGTCGGGGGTGTGCGCGTAGTCGACGACGGCGACGAACGGCTGTCCGGCGTCCACCGGCTCCATCCGCCCGGGGACGACGGTCTCGGCGATCCCGGTCAGCGACGTCTCCGGCGGCACCCCGACGGCGTCCAGCAGGGCGACGGCGAGCACCGCGTTGGCCACGTTGAAGCTGCCCGGCAGCCGCAGCCGCGCCGGCCAGCTGCGGCCGCCGGGACCGTGCAGCGTGAAGGTCGAGCCACCGGCGGGGACGGCGGCCACGTCGGTGGCCGACCAGTCCGCCCCACCGGCACCGGAGCCGGAGACGGTGACCGTGCCGGGGCGGACCAGCCGCCGTCCGGCGGGGTCGTCGACGTCGACCACCTCGACCGCGGCGCGGCCGTCGAACAGCAGCGCCTTGGCCTGGAAGTAGCTCTCCGGGTCGCCGTGGAAGTCCAGGTGGTCGCGGGAGAGGTTGGTGAAGCCGGCGGCGGCGAAGCGCACCCCACCGACCCGGCCCAGGACCAGCGCGTGGCTGGACACCTCCATGACCACCGCGCGCACCCCGGAGTCGACCATCGTGGCCAGCAGCGCGTGCAGGTCGGCCGCCTCCGGGGTGGTGCGGACGCTGGGCAGCTCCGTGGTGACCGGTGCACCGTCGGCGTCCCGGCCCCGGGTGCGGGTCTGCACGGTGCCGATCAGGCCGCTGGCCCAGCCGGCGGCGGCCAGGCCGGCCTCGACCAGGTAGCTCGTCGTCGTCTTGCCGTTGGTGCCGGTGATGCCGAGCACTGCCAGCCGCTCGCTGGGCATCCCGTAGACCCGGGAGGCGACCGCGCCGAGCACGGCCCGCGGGTCGTCGGCCACGCAGACCGGCAGGCCCGCGGCCCGGGCCTGCTCCTCCCCCGCCGGGTCGGTGAGCACCGCGCGGGCACCGCGCGCGGCGGCGTCGGCGGTGTAGCGGGCGCCGTGGGTGCGGGCGCCGGGGAGAGCGGCGTAGAGGTCACCGGGGCGGACGTCCCCGGACGCGTGGGTGACGCCGGTGACGGCCACGGCGGTCGCGCCGGTCACCGGGACGCCGATGAGGTCGGCGAGATCGGCGAGGGAGAGCGGGCGGTTCCCGGCTGGCCGGGACGCCGCCCCGGCGGCGGTCGGGGTCACGACGGTCCAATCTACCGGCGCGGGGGACGACGGCCCGATCACCTCCTGACCCCGTGTCGCGCCGGTGGGTGGGCGGCTCCCTGCGCCGGTGCGGTTCAGGGGACGGTGAGGGTGAAGTCCGGGCGCGGCGCACCGGAGGGGACGACGCCGCCGGAGATCAGCGCGTACCGCATGACGTCGGCGAAGACCGGGGCGGCGACCTGGCCGCCCTCGGCGTCGCTGGTGGGCCGCTCGAGGTCGACGGCCACCACGTACTGCGGGTCGTCGGCCGGGGCGTAGCCGACGAAGGTGGTGAAGTAGCCACCGCCGGCGTAGCTGCCCGTCTCCGGGTTGGCCCGCTGGGCGGTGCCGGTCTTCCCGGCGACCCGGAAGCCGTCGATCTCGCCCAGTGGCGCGGTGCCCCCGGGCCCGACCACCGCCTCCAGCATGTAGGTCAGCTGGTCGGCGGTGGACTCGCTGACCACCCGCACGCCCTCGGGCTGCGGCACGTCGGTGACGGTACCGTCCGCGGCGGTCACCGAGGAGACCACCCGCGGCTCGATCCGCACCCCGTCGTTGGCGAGGGCCTGGTACGCCGACGCCATCTGCAGGGTGGTCACCGAGACGCCCTGACCGATCGGCACGTTGGCCGCGCGGCTCTCGGTCCAGTCCGCCGAGTCCTGCAGGATGCCGGCGCTCTCCCCGGGGAGCTCGATGCCGGTGGTCGACCCGAGCCCGAAGCGGCGCAGGTACTCCTCGAACGTGGCGTCGCCGACCTCCCGGGCCAGCATGATCGACCCCACGTTGCTGGACTTGGCGAGGATCCCGGTGACGGTGAAGTCGATCGGCTCGTGGTCGTGGGCGTCGGTGACCACGACGTCCCCGGCCTGGATGTGCCCGTCGACGTTCAGCACCGTGTCCTTGGTGGCCTTGCCCTCCTCGATCGCAGCGGCCAGGGTCACCGCCTTCAGCACCGAGCCGGGCTCGTAGACCTCGGAGAGGACCGGGTTGCCGAGCAGGTCCGGGTCGGTGGTGTTGTAGCTGCCCGGGTCGTAGCCGGGGCAGGAGGCCATCGCCACCACCTCGCCGGTCTGCACGTGCTGGACGACGGCCGACGCCGTGGCGGTCGCCTCGTCGGCGCAGGCGGCGTCCAGCGTCTGCTGCACCACGAACTGCAGGTCCTGGTCCAGCGTCAGCTGCACGGTGCTGCCGTCGGTGGCCGGCTGGGTGTCGTCGATGCCCGAGGGGATCGGGTTCCCGACGCCGTCGACCTCGATCCGCTCCTCACCGTCGATCCCGGCCAGCACGTCCTCGAAGGTCTGCTCGATCCCGGCCAGGCCGTTGCCCTCCTTGCCGACGAAGCCGACCAGCTGCCCGCCGACCGCGCCCGCCGGGTACAGCCGCACCGGGTCGTCCTGGAAGACCAGGCCGGCCTGCGTCGAGGCCGGGAGCTCGCGGATCTGGTCAGTGACGTCGGTGCTGACCTCGTCGGCAAGGACGACGTAGCGCCCCTTCCGGGTGAGCTTCTCGACGAGCTCGTCGACCGGGACCCCGAGCAGCGTGGTCAGCGCCAGCGCCGTACGGGTGGGGTCGGAGACCAGGGTCGGGTCGGCCGTCACCCGCTCGGCGTCCACCGAGTAGGCGAGCACCTTGCCCTTGCGGTCGGTGATCTCCCCGCGGACGGCCTCGATCGGGTACGTGCGCATCCGGTCGTTCGCGGCGGCCTGCGCGTAGGCGGCCCCGTCGACCCCCTGGAGCACCACGAGCTTGCCGACGACGACGACCAGCAGGGTGATCAGGAACGCCAGCCCCCAGCGGTTGCGCTGGTCCCGCTCCGCCAGCCCCAGCGGCTGGAGCCGCCGCGCCCCGGGCTCGCGACGGGACAGCGGAGCACCGCGCCCGGCCGGGCCGCTGGGCCGCGCCGGGGTGCGACGGGCCCCGACCGGACGGTTCGGCGGCAGTGGACCTGCAGGTGGCACGGATCAGTTCCCGGGGGTCGGCGACGCGGCGTCGGTGGGCGGGGGGTCGGTCGGCGCGGGATCGGGGGTGGGGTCGATCGCCTCCGGGTCGGCGGTCTCCTGGTCGGTGGCCTCCTGGTCGGTGGCCTCCGGCACGACGGGGGCCGTCGCCGGCGTGGCGCTGCCCAGCAGGACGGAGCTGCCGTCGGGCTGCAGCACCAGGTGCGCCGCGTCTCCCGGCGGGACCAGCCCGACCGCGGCAGCGGCGCGGGCCAGTTCGGCAGCAGTGTCGGCAGCGATCACCTGCTGCTCCAGTCGAGCCACCTCCTTGGCCTGGTCGGCCATCGCGACCCGCTGCTCGGTGGCGCGCAGGGAGTCCACGGCGATCGCGGTGTTGAGCAGGAGCAGGCCGAGTGTCGTCCCGACCAGCAGGGCGACGAGCACGATGACGAACGGCGCCCGGCGACCGCGCAGCGACGCCCGCCGGCTGCCGCGGGGCGCGCGGGCCGGGGTCGGCCGGCTGGGCGGCACCAGCCGCAGCTGCGGACCACTGGGGACCGGTCCGCTGCGCCGGGGCGGGGCGACCCGGGGCACGTGCACCGGGCCGGTGGTCGCGCGGCCGGTGGCCCGGGCCGTCGTGGTGCGGGCCGTCGTGGCGCGAGCGGGCGTCGTCCGGGCGGTGCCTGCGCGGGTCGAGCCGGTGCGGGCGGTGCTGCCGTGGGGGGTGCGCGGCGTCGGGGTGCGCGGGGTGGAGGTGCGCGGGCTGCTGCTCCGCGGGGCGGAGCGCGCCGGCTGGCTCATGCCGCCCGCCGGAGGCGTTCGGCGGCCCGGACCCGCGCCGAGGCGGCCCGCGGGTTGACGGCGAGCTCGGCGTCACCGGGCGCCTCACCGCCCCGGGTCACCAGTTTCAGCACCGGAGCGTGCTCGGGCATCGGGACCGGCATGCCGGGCGGCGTGCGGTCAGTGGCCTCTGCGGCAAGCGTCTGCTTCACGATGCGGTCCTCGAGGGAGTGGAAGCTGATCACGACCAGTCGGCCACCGATCGCGAGCGCGTCGATGGCGGCGGGAAGGGCCCGGGAGAGCACCCCGAGTTCGTCGTTGACCTCGATCCGGAGGGCCTGGAAGGTCCGCTTGGCCGGGTGTCCACCGGTGCGGCGGGTGGCTGCGGGGATCGAGGAGCGCACCAGCTCGGCCAGCCGGGCGGTGCCGGTGAACGGCTCCCGGGCGCGCTCCCGCTCGATGGCGGCGGCGATCCGGCCGGCGAAGCGCTCCTCGCCGTAGACCTTGAGCACCCGGGTCAGCTCGCCCCGGGAGTAGGTGTTGACCACGTCGGCCGCGGTGCGGGGCCCGGTGGGGTCCATCCGCATGTCCAGCGGCGCGTCGGTGGAGTAGCTGAACCCGCGGGTGGGGCGGTCCAGCTGCAGGGAGGAGACGCCGAGGTCGAACAGGACGCCCTGCACCTCGTCGACCCCGAGCTCGGCCAGCACGTCGGGCAGCTCGTCGAAGACGGCGGGCACCAGGGTGGCGCGCTCGGCGTGGCCGGCGGCGGTGATCCGGGCAGCAGCCTCGGCGCGGGCGTCGGGGTCCCGGTCCAGACCGATCAGCCGGAGCCCCGGGTGGGCCCCCAGCAGGGCCAGGGAGTGGCCGGCCAGCCCGAGCGTGCAGTCGACCAGGACGGCGCCCGGTGCGCTCAGCGCGGGGGCGAGCAGCTCGGTGACCCGGTCGAGGAGGACGGGGACGTGCAGCGCGGGCCCGGCGGCCTCGGGGCTGCTCATCGACGAGTTCCTCTCGGGGCGCAGGGGCGGGCTGGGCGAGGGGTGGGGCCCAGTGGGGCGGGTGGTGGGCAGTGGAGTGCGGGTGGGGCGGGACGAGCGCACTCCCCCGGCCCGCTGCCCCGCCGGGCTCGCCTGGCGCCGGGGAAGCGGTACCAGGTGGAGCCGGGCTGGGGCAGCCGGGCGGGTGGGGCGGTCGGTGCGGTGGACGTCGAGCCGGGGGGAAGTCGGCTCGCTGTCCGGGTCCGGTCGAGCCGCGGGGAAGTCGGCTCGTCCAGGGGGTGGGGCGGGGTGGGGCGCTCGGGTGGTGCGGTCCGTAGTGGGGTGGGGTGGAGGTCGACTCAGGACAGGGTCGGCATCCCCTCGCTCTCCATCGCGGCGAAGACGGCCTCCTGCTCGGCCACGTAGGCGTCCCAGGTGCCGGAGTCCCAGATCTCGAAGCGGGTGTCGACCCCGACGACGACGACGTCGCGGTCCAGGCCGGCGTACTCCCGCAGGGTGGCGGGGATGGTGATCCGGCCGGTCTTGTCCGCCTCGACCTCGACCATCGAGCCGAAGCTCATCCGGGCGTGCATGCGGCCGGCGTTGGTGTCGGCCGGCGCCATGGACTTCAGCGCGGCGCTCTGCTCGGCGACCCGGGCCATGGTCAGGCCGTAGACGCAGCGCTCCTGGCCCTTCTTGATCACCATGCCGTCGGCCACCAGCTCGCGGTACCGGACCGGGAGGGCGAGCCGGCCCTTCTCGTCCAGACGCAGGGGGTAGCTGCCGACGAACACCGGATCACCCCCTGCATCAGTCCTCCTGTGGTCGTGCCGGGCACCGTCCGTGGCCCCAGCCTCCCCATTGCGCGACACAGTAACCCACTGACCCCCACTGGACACCACTTCACGCCGTGTCGCCCCCTCTCCTCCACCGCGCCCCACCGACCACCTCCGGGCAGCGGGACGGCCAGCGGCGCGGCAGCGGAACGGCATCGGGACGGGATCGCCCGTGCACGCCGCTGATCAGCACGTACCGTGAGTGGGGTGACCGAGGGCACGGCAGAGCTGCGGTCGGACCGGGGGACGACGGAGCTGCGCTCCGCACCCCGGCACGACACCGGCCAGGACGCCGCAGCGACGCAGCCGGAGACCGACGTCGACGTGGCGGCCGAGGGGGCGCAGCTCGCCCAGGCGATCGGCCGCGTGGTGGAGGGCAAGCCCGACGTCGTCCGGCTGGCGCTGGTCGTGCTGCTGGCCGAGGGCCACCTGCTGATCGAGGACGTCCCCGGGGTCGGGAAGACCACCCTGGCCAAGGCGCTGGCCCGCACCATCGACGGCACGGTGCGCCGGATCCAGTTCACCCCCGACCTGCTGCCCAGCGACGTCACCGGCGTCGCCGTCTACGACCAGGAGTCCCGGGCGTTCGAGTTCAAGCCCGGCGCCGTCTTCGCCAACGTGGTCGTGGCCGACGAGATCAACCGAGCCTCGCCGAAGACCCAGTCGGCCCTGCTGGAGTGCATGGAGGAGCGGCAGGTCACCGTCGACGGGGTCACCTACGAGCTGGCCCGGCCGTTCATGGTGGTCGCGACGCAGAACCCGCTGGAGATGGAGGGCACCTATCCCCTCCCCGAGGCGCAGCGCGACCGGTTCACCGCCCGGGTCTCGATGGGCTACCCCGACCGCGACGCCGAGCTGGCGATGCTCGGCGGGCGGGCCACCGTCGACCCGCTCACCGCGCTCACCCCGGTCGTCGACGCCGCGCACGTGCGGACCCTGGTGGCCGCGGTGGGCCGGCTGCACGTCGCCGAGCCGCTGCGCCAGTACGTCGTCTCGCTCGTCGAGGCCACCCGCCGCTCCCCCGACCTGCGACTGGGTGCCTCACCCCGGGCGGGACTGCAGCTGCTGCGCGCCGCCCGCGCCACCGCGGCGCTGGCCGGCCGCGACCACGTGCTCCCCGACGACGTGCAGGCCATGGCGGTGCCGGTGCTGGCGCACCGGCTGCTGCTGACCCCGGACGCGGCGCTGGCGCGCCGGGACGCCCAGCGGGTGGTCACCGACCTGCTCGCCACGGTGCCCGTCCACGGCGGCCGCTGAGCCGGCCCGCTCCAGAGACGGACACCCCGCCCATGGCCCGCACCCGGATCGCCGACGCCGCGTCCTCCCTCACCCTGCGCGGCCGCTGCCTGGTCGCCGCTGGGCTGACCCTTGCCGCGCTGGGCGCCCTGCTCGGCGAGCGGGCGCTGGTGCAGCTGGCCGTGTTCGTGCTCGCCCTGCCGGTGGTGTCGGCCGTCGGGGTCGCCCGCCAGCGCTTCCGGGTCGCCACCCGGCGCACCGTCACCCCGGCCCGGTTGCCGCGCGGCGGCACCGCCGACGTGCTGCTGGAGGTGGCCAACACCGACCGGCGCCCGGGCGGCCTGTGGTTGCTCACCGAGCACCTGCCGGTCGACCTGGGCCCGCGGCCGCGCTTCGTCGTGGAGCGGCTGCTCAGCGGCAGCACCGCCCCGCTCCGGTACCGGCTGCACGGCTCCCGGCGCGGCCGGTACACCCTCGGGCCGCTGAGCCTGCGGCTGGTCGACCCCTTCGGCCTGGTGCTGCGCACCGCGACCGGCACCGACACCGCCGCCCTGCTGGTCCTCCCCCGGGTCATCCCGCTGTCCGGTGGTGGAGCGCTGACCGGCGCCGGCGGCGACGGCGGCGAGGGCGCCCGCCGGTCGATCGCCGTGCACGGCGAGGACGACGTCAGCACCCGGGAGTACCGCCACGGCGACGACCTGCGCCTGGTGCACTGGCGCGCCACCGCCCGCACCGGCGAGCTGATGGTCCGGCTGGAGGAGCGCCCGTGGCGAGCCGCGGCGACCGTGTTCGTCGACTCCCGGTCGACCGTCCACCTGCTGGGGGGCAGCGTCGACGGCGCAGCCGGTGACCCGGCCCCGCCGCAGGACACCCTGGAGTGGGTGGTGGAGGCCGCGGCCAGCATCGGCACCCACCTGCTGCGCCGGGGCGCCGCCCTGCGCGTGGTGACCGACGGCGGGGAGCTCACCCCGGCCCTGGGCCGCGGACAGCTGGGCCCGGACGAGCTGCTCGAGCGACTCGCCGGACTGGGCGGTGCGCCCCAGCCCGGGCTGCAGCTGGGGGTGGAGGCGCTGCGCCGGTCGGGGGCCGACGGGCCGGCCATCTGCCTGCTGGGCCTCGTCGACCCCGAGGACGTCGCGGCGCTGGTCCGCGCCCGGTCGGGCCCGGGCCGGGACGTCGCGGTGCTGGTGGACGCGGCGGGCTGGCTGGACGGCGGGGCCACCCGGGGCCGGCGTGCACTCGGCCCCGCCGCCCGGGCGGAGCTGTGCACCCGGCAGCAGCAGGCCGGCGACCTGTTCCGCGCGGCCGGCTGGCAGGTGGCCATGATCGGCCCGGACCAGAACGTGGCGCAGCTGTGGAGCCAGGTGGGCAGCCGGGCCGGTGCCGCAGGGCCGGTGCCGGCGTGAGCGGTCAGATCGACGAGCTGCCCCGGGCCACCCGCGGCGGGCCGGGCACCGGGATCGCGGTCGCCGTCGCCGTCGGACTGGGAGCGTTGGCGCTGGACCCGGTCTTCGCCGCCCGCACGTGGCTGCTGCCGGTGACCATGGTGGTGGCCGCCGTCGGCCTGGGCGGGGTGGCGCTGCGTGCGCTGCTGGACCGGTTGGTCGACTCCGCCGGGGACGACTCCCCGTGGTGGGCCGGCCCGGCCCGGCTGGCGGTGCCGCTGGGCCAGGTGGCCCTGGTGCTCGTCGTCCTGACGGTCGTCTTCACGCCCGAGCGCGGCTGGGCGGGCGTGCTGCCGACCCTGGGCAGCCTGGCCGACCTGGCCGGTCTGCTCGGGGACGGCACCGCGGAGATCCGGGAGCAGGCCACGCCGGCGTTGCCGTTGACCGGGCTGGTGGCGCTGACCACCGTCTTCGTCGCCCTGATCGCGCTGGCCGTCGACCTGCTCGCCGTCCCCGCCCGCCAGCCGGCGCTGGGCGGGCTCGGTCTGCTGGTCCTCTACTGCGTCCCGGTGAGCACCGTGATCGGGGAGGTCGCGCTGATCTCCTTCGCCGCCCCGGCGGCCGGGTTCGCCGTCCTGCTGTGGGCCGACCAGCGGGCGCGGCTGGTCGGGGACGCCCGGGGTGGCAGTGGGTCGCCGATGGGCACCGGCACCCTGCCGGCCCTGCGCACCGGCGTGGTCGCCCTGGTGGCCGGCCTGCTGGTGCCGGCGTTCGTGCCCATGCTGGCCGAGGGCTCGCTCGCCGCGGGGCTGGGCGGGGCGGGCACCGGCAACGGGGTGGGCACGTCGCTGGACCCGGTGGCGGAGATGGCCGGCCAGCTGACCCTGCCCGAGCCGATCGACCTGCTGCAGGTCGACGCGTCGGTGGCCGACCCGGGGTACCTGCGCTCGGTGTCGCTCGACGAGTACAGCGGCGACGGCGGTTGGCGGATGAGCAACCTCGACGGCCAGGAGTCGATCGCGGGCGACCGACCGCTGGCGCCGCTCCCCGACCCGCGGTCCAGCCGTGCGGTGACGGCCCGGGTCACCGTGCTGCAGCACGACGACCGCTTCCTCCCGCTGCTGGACTCGCCGCTGTCGGTGCAGGTGCTGGGGTCCGAGGACGAGGACTGGCGCTTCGACCCCGCCGCCCGGACCGTCTTCGGCCGGGACGTGACCACCGGGGGGCTGGCCTACCGGTTCACCGCCCAGCAGCCGCGGCCGAGCACGGCGGAGCTGGCCGCCGCGCCGCTGGTCCCCGGCGACCCCCTCGTGGAGCGCTACACGGCGCTGCCCGAGCTCGACCCCGCCGTCACCGCCCTGGCCGACCAGCTCACCGACCCGGCGCAGTCGCCCTACGAGCGGGTCCGGGCCGTGCTCGGGCTGTTCACCGACCCGGCCAACGGCTTCGCCTACAGCCTGTCCACCAGCCAGGGCACCACCGGTGACGACCTCGCCGACTTCCTCCGGCTCAAGCGCGGCTACTGCGAGCAGTACGCCGGGGCGATGGCCGTGCTGGTCCGGGCAGCGGGGGTGCCGGCCCGGGTGGTGCTGGGCTACACGCCCGGTCAGGTCGGCGAGGACGGCGACCGGGTGGTCACCACCGACGACGCGCACGCCTGGGTCGAGGCCTGGTTCGCCGGCATCGGCTGGATCCCCTTCGACCCCACCCCGATCGCCGCCGACCGCGCCGTGGAGCTCCCCTGGGCGCCCCGCACCGACGCGGTCGACGACGACACCCCGGACACGGCCACACCGGACGTCGGCGCACCGCTGCCGGCAGCGCCGAGCGCCGAGCTGGACCGCGACGACCAGTACGTGCCGCCGCTGGCGCCCCAGGCCGTACCGCAGCAGCAGCTCAGGCCGTGGCTGCTCGGGGCAGCGGGCACGCTGGTCGTGCTCGCCCTGGCCGCGGTGCCGTTCGCCGTCCGCCGCCGTCAGCGCGCCGCCCGGCTGGCCGACGGACGGCCGGGCGCCTTGTGGGACGAGCTGCTGGCGACCACCGCCGACCTGGGCGTCGAGCTGCCCGGCACGTCGACGGCACGCCAGCTGGCCCTCGAGCTGGCCCAGCGGCTCGCCGCCACCGACCCCGCCGCGGTCCCGGCGGTGCGGACCCTGGCGCTGGCCCAGGAGCGTTCGGTGTACGGCCCGCCGGCGGGCCGGCCCGGCCCGGACCCGACGCTGACCGAGGCGCTGACGACGGTGCGGCGGGCGTTGCTCCGGTCCTCCTCCCGCGGTCAGCGGATCCGGGCGGCGGTGTGGCCGGCTTCCACGCTCGCGACGGCCGCACGGTGGACGGCCGCCCGGGCCCCCCGCCGACCCCGCCCGGCCTGACCGCGGCGCCGGAGCTGGTTACGGTGGCCGGAGTCGGTGACGTCGTCACCGGCTCCCCCCAGCTGCGGAGTGCCCCTTGCGTGAGATCGCCGTCTTCGCCGGCAGTGCCCACCCCGAACTCGCCGCGGAGATGTGCGCCCAGCTGGGTGTGCCGCTGCAGCCGGTCCGGATGACCCGGTTCGCCAACGACTGCCTCGAGGTCCAGCTGCAGGCCAACTGTCGCGAACGCGACGTCTTCCTCGTGCAGCCGCTGGTGACCCCGGTGCAGGAGAACCTGGTCGAGCTGCTGCTGATGATCGACGCGGCCCGCGGCGCCTCGGCGGCCCGGATCACCGTGGTGATGCCGCACTACGCCTACGCGCGGTCGGACAAGAAGGACGCGCCCCGGATCTCCATCGGCGGCCGGCTGATCGCCGACCTCATGGTGGCCGCCGGGGCCAGCCGGGTGCTGGCCATGACGCTGCACTCCCCGCAGGTGCACGGCTTCTTCAGCGTGCCGGTCGACCACCTGCACGCCCTGCGGGAGCTGGCCGACCACTTCCGGGCCCTGGACCTCTCCCGCACCACCGTCGTCTCCCCCGACCTGGGCAACGCCAAGGAGGCCGCGGCCTTCGCCCGCCGGCTCGGGGTGCCGGTGGCGGCGGGCGCCAAGCAGCGGTACGCCGACGACCGGGTCAGCATCAGCGCCATCATCGGGGACGTCGCCGATCGCGACGTCATCGTGCTGGACGACGAGATCGCCAAGGGCAGCACCGTGCTGGAGCTCATCGACCGGCTGCGGGACGCCGGCGCCCGCACGATCCGGGTGGCCTGCACGCACGGTCTGTTCACCGCCGGTGCACTGGAGCGGATCGGCGCCCAGTCCGACGTCGTGGAGATCGTCTGCACCAACACCGTGCCGGTGCCGGCCGGGGCCTCGGAGAAGCTGACCGTGCTGTCGGTGGCCCCCGCGCTCGCCCAGGCCGTGCAGCGGATCCACGACGGGGAGTCGGTCAGCGCACTGTTCGACACGGCGGC
>NZ_JPMX01000118.1:186153-287369 GCF_000761485.1 Modestobacter caceresii | reverse complement strand
CCCGGGCCCCGGCCCGCCCGTCGTCCGCCGTCGACCCGGGTGCGCCGCCGGGCGCGCCGGGCACGGCGGCGCGCACTGGTGGTCGGGCGGCACGCCCTGCGCCGTGCGGTGCACGCCTGGCGGTCCTCGCTGCAGCTGCGGATCGGCGCGATCACCATGCTGGTCGCCAGCACCGTCGTGGTGATCGTGAGCCTGGTGCTGTTCAGCCAGATCAGCGACCAGCTGCTCCGGGTCAAGCGCGACGCCGCCATCGACCAGGTGCTGAACGGGGTGGCGTACGCCCAGACCGAGGTCAGCGGCATCGCCACCGGTGACTCGGCGAGCGTCCGGTCCACGCTGGCCCGGACGGTCGAGGGGCTGACGTCCCGCGGCGGTGCGGCCGGCGACTTCGAGGTCGTGATGGTCTACGGCTCGGGCGAGCAGGAACGCCCGGCGTGGAGCCGGCTGGACATCTACCCGGCCCTCCCTCCTGACCTGCGCGCCGAGGTGGCCGACGGGTCCCCGGCCTACCAGTACGCCCCGGTGCCCGGTGGGCAGGGTGAGCCCGTGCCCACCCTGGTGGTCGGGGCGCCCGTGCCCACCGATGCCCGCAGCGGCGACCGCGTGGAGGTCTACTTCGCCTTCCCGCTGGACCAGGAGCAGGAGAGCCTGGGGCTGATCCGCAGCACCGTGGTGATCAGCGGGACCGCGCTCGTGCTCTTCGTCGTGGGCATCGGCGTCCTGGTGACGCGGCTGGTCGTCGGCCCGGTGCGCAGCGCCGCCGGCGGGGCGCAGCGGCTGGCGGCCGGGCACCTGGAGGAGCGCCTGGCCGTGCGCGGGGAGGACGACCTCGCGCGGCTGGCCACCAGCTTCAACGCGATGGCCGAGAGCCTGCAGAAGCAGATCACCCAGCTGGAGGGGCTCTCGCAGCTGCAGCAGCGGTTCACCTCCGACGTCTCGCACGAGCTGCGGACGCCACTGACCACGGTGCAGATGGCGGCGGACGTGCTGCACGAGGCGCGCGCGGACTTCGACCCGGCCGTCGCCCGCTCCGCGGAGCTGCTGCGGGCCGAGCTCGACCGGTTCGAGGGCCTGCTGACCGACCTGCTGGAGATCAGCCGCTACGACGCCGGTGCGGCGACGCTCGAGGCGGAGGCGCAGGACCTCGGCCCGTTGGTGGAGCGGGTGGCCGCCGGCATGACCGCGCTCGCCGAGCGGCACGGCTGCGCCCTGCAGGTGCACGTCCCGACGTCGCCGGTGATCGCGGAGGTGGACGGTCGACGGGTGGAGCGGGTGCTGCGCAACCTCATCGGCAACGCGATCGAGCACGGGCAGGGGCAGCCGGTCGAGATCGTCCTGGCGGCCAACCGGTCGGCGACCGCGATCACGGTCCGCGACCACGGTGTCGGCCTGGACCCGGTCGCCGCCCAGCACGTGTTCGACCGGTTCTGGCGCGCCGACCCCTCGCGGATGCGCACCGTCGGCGGCAGCGGCCTCGGTCTGTCCATCAGCCTGGAGGACGCCCGGCTGCACGGTGGCTGGTTGCAGGTGTGGGGCCAGCCCGGGCAGGGCGCCCAGTTCCGGCTCACCCTGCCGCTGAACGCTGGCGGCGGGCTGTCCAGTTCGCCGCTCCCGCTGCGCCCGGCCCAGGCACGCGTCGTCGGGGGTGCATCGTGACCGGCCGCAGCACCGCCCGGCGCGCACCGCTGGTCGCGGTGCTCGCTGCGCTCCTGCTGGGCGGCTGCAGCACGGTGCCCAGCAGTTCCCCCACGGTGCGGATCACCCAGGCGGCCGCCCCGCCGGCCGGTGCGGTCGGCATCGAGCCGCCGGCGCCGGTACCGGGCGCGACGCCGGAGGAGGTCGTCCGCGGGTTCATCGACGCCAACGCCAGCACCGTCCGCAACCACCCGGTGGCCCGTCAGTACCTGACCGAGGAGGCCGCGGAGACCTGGCGGGACAGCGACGGGCTGACCGTCATCAGCGGCGACTACGCACCGGTGCGCACCGAACCCGGCGTCGTCGAGGTCACCGCTGCCGAGGTGGGCACCGTCGATGAACGCGGCAGCTTCACGGTCGGCACCGGTGAGGTCTACAACAAGGACTTCACGCTCACCGACGAGTCGGGGGAGTGGCGGATCAGCGACCCACCCGACGGGCTGCTGATGCTCGAGCCGGACTTCGCCCGCACCTACGAACCCGTCGACGCCTACTTCATCGACCAGTCCGGCACCCGGGTGGTGCCCGATCCCCGCTACCTGGTCGAGGGCGGTGCCCAGCCGAACACGCTCGTGGAGCGCCTGCTCGACGGCCCGTCCCCGCAGATCGCCGCCGGCGTGCTCAACCCGCTGACCGGCGCGAAGCTGCGCAGCACGGTGAGCACCTCCGGTCGGTCGGCGACGGTCGACCTCAGCTTCCCCGCCGACGTCGACGACGCGACCCTGCAGGCGGCCTCCGCGCAGCTGGTCTGGTCGCTGGACCAGCTGGACCTCACCTCGGTCGAGGTGCTGCGCGACGGCCAGGACCTCGGCCTGCCGGACGTGCCCGGACAGCAGCGCGTCGACGACTGGCAGCAGTACGACCCGGACGTCGTCCCGGCCGATGCCGTCGGGCACTACGTCGCCGACGGTGCGCTCCGTCGCGCCTCCGACGGCAGCGCCGCGCCGGGTCCCGCCGGCGCGGGCGTGTACCGCCTCGGCTCGGCGGCGGTCTCGGTCGACGGCCGGACCAGCGCGCTCGGGCTGACGGTGGGGGTGTCCACCTCGGCCTCGGCGTCGGGGGCGCCGGCCACGCTGTACGCCGGCCAGTACGGCGGGGAGCTGGTGCCCGCGCTGACCGGCGCGAGCTTCACCGAGCCGACGACGGCCGGCACCCGGGCGGAGGTGTGGACCGTCCGGGACGGTGCCGAGGTGATCCGGCTCCCCGGCGGCGGCGCGCCGCAGACCGTCAGTGCCCCCACGCTGCCCGGGCTGGGTCGGGCGACCACCTTCCAGCTCTCCCCGGACGGACTGCGGGCCGCCGTGGTGTTCGACGGCCCCGAGGGCGGCCAGCTCTACGTCGGGACGGTCGTCCGGGCCGAGGACGCGGTCAGCGTCCGGGACCTGCGTTCGGTGACCCCGTCGATCCGGCAGGTGGTGGACGTCGCCTGGCGGAACGCCGGGTCGCTGCTGCTGCTGGCCGGTGACCCGAGCACCGGGCGCACCGTCCCCTACGAGGTGAGCGTCGACGGCTGGGGGCTCACCGAGCTGACCACCGCGGGGTTGCCCGCACAGCCGACCGCCGTCGCGGCAGCGCCGGGGCGTCAGCCGTTGGTCAGCGCCGGCGGCACGCTGTGGCAACTGCCCGGGGGCAACTGGGTGACCGCGGTGCGGGGTGCCGAGCCGCTGCCCGGAGGCGCGCCCTTCTACCCGATGTGACCCGAGGGCGCTGGCCGTCGTCCCCACGGCCACCCCGGGTCCCCAGCTGCTCGCTGCGCGACCGGGGTGCGGCCCGGGACGGGCAGGCTCCCGGCATGGGACGGGACGCGGACGGCGGTGTGACCGAGGTGCTGCGGGCCGGGAGCCGGGTGCTGGCCGACCTGGTGCTGCCGCGCAGCTGCGCCGGCTGCGCCCGGCCCGGTGACGTCCTGTGCCCGGCCTGCCGTGGCCGGCTCACCCGGCCCCGGCTGGCCGAGCCGCGGCGACACCCGCCCGGCTTCCCGCCGACCGTGGCGGCCGGTGCCTACGCCGGTCCGGTCCGCCCGGCGGTGCTGGCGTTCAAGGAGCACGGCCGCGCCGAGCTGGCCGGGCCGCTGGGCACGGCGCTGGCACTGGCGGTCGGCGTCGTGCTGGCCGGTGCGGCGGGGCCGGCGTCCGCACCGGTCGTCCTCGTGCCGGTACCGAGCTCCGCGGCGGCGGTGCGCCAGCGGGGCCGGGACCACGTGCGGGAACTGGCCGACCGCGCCGTGGTCGAGTTGCGGGCAGCCGGGGTGCCCGCCCGGACGGCGCCGGTGCTGGGGAGGCTGCGCGGGCGGGCCGGGCGGACCCGGGACTCCGCCGGCCTGGACGCCGCCGCCCGGCGGGCCAACCTGGCCGGTCGGTTCCGGGTGCTGCCGGCCGGGCACGGGGCGTGGGCCGGGGTGTCCGCCGGCAGTCGGCTGGTCCTGGTGGACGACGTCGTCACCAGCGGCGCGACCCTGACCGAGGGGGCCCGGGCGCTGGCCGAGGTGGGGGGCACGCCGGGCCGGGACACGCCGGTGGTCGCTGCGGTCGTCGCGGCCACTCCACGGCGCGTACGGCGACCGTTCACCCCGCCGCCACCTGGGGCGTTCACGGTGCGTGGTCGGGGTGGGGACGGGCTCGGCTCTGCTTCCACTGTCGGGACCGGGACAAGGCGTCTAGCGTCGGGTTGATCACACCCCGCTCAACCGGGAGGTCCCATGGAGATCGTGGTCCGTGGTCGTAACGTCGAGGTGCCGGAGCACTTCCGCCAGAAGGTGGAGGACAAGGTCGGCCAGCTGGAACGGTTCGACGGCAAGGTCATCCGCATCGACGTGGAGCTGCTGCACGAGAAGAACCCTCGGCAGTCAGCCAACGCCCAGCGCGTGGAGATCACGCTGCGGGGCAAGGGGCCGGTGGCCCGCGCCGAAGCCTCCGCCCCCGACTTCTACGCCGCACTGGAACTCGCGGCCGGCAAGCTGGAGAACCACATGCGACGGGCGAACGACCGTCGCCGCGTGCACCACGGCCGCCGCACGCCGCCCAGCGTGCGGATCGACAACGTCCCCGCCGTCGATGAGACGGCGCTCCCCGAGGTGAGCAGCGCCCCGGAACCTGCACTGGACGGGACCCCGTCCGCCGACGTCGAGGCCGCGCTGGCCGACGGGCCCCTGGTGACCGACCTGGACGAGCACCTGCCCGGCCAGATCGTCCGGGAGAAGGTCCACCCGGCCACGCCGATGCACGTCGACCAGGCCCTCTACGAGATGGAGCTGGTCGGCCACGACTTCTTCCTGTTCCTCTGTGCCGACACCGGGGTCCCCTCGGTGGTCTACCGCCGGCACGCGTTCGACTACGGGCTGATCCGGCTCGGTGCCCCGGCGACCGCCGAGGACGACGACGCCGCAGCCATCGCGGCGTCCGCGGCAGCGGGAGACCTCGAGCCCGCGCACGCCTGACCCGGTCACCCCGGCGAGCCGCCCTCCGCACCCGCGGAGGGCGGCTCGTCCGCGTCGGCCTCCCTGCAGGGGCCCGCCGCGAGCGTGCGAGTGGTGGGGGGCAGGGAGGCCCTTCTTCAGTCGCCGGGCAGCCGGGAGAAGACCGCGGCGTCGCCCCGGCTGCCGTCCCGGTAGGCGAGGTAGGAGCGCAGCACGCCCTCCTGGGTGAACCCGGCCCGGCGGGCGACGGCCTGGGACCCGGTGTTGAGCACGTCGGCGACGAGGTACACCCGGTGCGCACCCAGCCCGATCGCCCACTCGGCGAGCGCATGCGCCGCCTCTGCGGCGTACCCGTTGCCGCGGGCCTCGGGGGCGATCCAGTAGCCGACCTCGGGGCCCATCGGGTGCTGACCGATCCGGTGCACGCCGCCGGACCCGACGAACCGCCCGTCGGCCTCGATCGCCACGGTCAGGCCGGTGCCCTCGCGCCGCATGGCCGGCGCCTCGCCGGTGACCCACCCGGCGGCGTCCGCGCGGGTGTAGGGCACCGACACCGCCGCGATCCAGCGCGCGATGTCCGGGCTCTGGCACGCGGCCAGCACCGCGTCGACGTCGTCCTCGCGGAAGGGGCGCAGGACCAGCCGGTCGGTGCGGACCACCTCGGTGGTCAGGTCGATGCCGCTCAGGTCCATGCCGCCCACGTCCATCCCGGTCAGCTCTCGTCCTGGCCCGGACCCCGCCAGCGTTCGGCGTTGCCCAGCACCCGGTCCACCGAGATCTCCAGCACGACCCGGGCCGGGTTGACCCGCGGCTGCTGGTAGCGGACGGCGTACCGGGCCTCTGCGTCGGCGACGGACCCGGCGTCCTCGCGCACCGTCGCCGTCCCCTCCAGCGTCGTCCACACCTTGCCGTCGACCTGGCAGACCGCGACCCGGGTCTGCCCACCCCGCACGTGCCGGACCTTCGCCGAGATGCCCGAGGTGATCACCCGGGCGGTGCCGGTGGCGGCGTCGACGGTGACGCCGACCGGCACGACGTGCGGGCTGCCGTCGGCGCGCAACGTGGTCAGCGTGGCCAGGTGCCGCTCGGTGAAGAAGGTCACCGCCCCGGGACCGAGCAGCGCGGCGGAGGGGGAGTTCGAGTCGGAGGACACGTGGCGGAGGGTACGAGTCGGCGGATCCGGATGCCGTTCTCGGCCGCGCCGGGACCGCTTCACAGCCGCGCCGCCTACGCTGGGGGGGTGGTGTTCAACAAGATCCTGCGTGCCGGTGAGGGCAAGATCGTCCGACGGCTGACGAAGATCGCCGACGCGGTCGAGGCCCTGGAGCCCGACGTCACCGATCTGACCGACGCCGAGCTGCGCGCGAAGACCGATGAGTTCAAGGCGCGCTACGGCGACGGGGAGACCCTCGACCACCTGCTCCCCGAGGCGTTCGCCGTGGTCCGCGAGGCGTCGACCCGCACGCTGGGCCAGCGGCACTACCGGGTCCAGCTGATGGGCGGTGCCGCGCTGCACCTGGGCAACATCGCGGAGATGAAGACCGGTGAGGGCAAGACCCTGACCGGTGTGCTGCCGGCCTACCTGAACGCGCTGAGCGGCGACGGCGTGCACGTGGTCACCACCAACGACTACCTGGCCCAGCGCGACGCCGAGTGGATGGGCCGCGTGCAGCGCTTCCTCGGCCTGTCGATCGGCACGATCGTCTCGGGCCAGCGCCCCGACGTGCGCCGCGAGCAGTACGCCGCGGACATCACCCACGGCACGAACAACGAGTTCGGCTTCGACTATCTGCGCGACAACATGGCGCAGAGCCGGAACGACCTGGTCCAGCGCGGGCACGCCTTCGCCATCGTCGACGAGGTGGACTCGATCCTCATCGACGAGGCCCGCACCCCGCTGATCATCAGCGGCCCCGCCGAGACCAGCGCCAAGTGGTACGGCGAGTTCGCCCGCATCGCCCCGCTGATGAAGCGCGACCGGCACTACGAGGTCGAGGAGGCGAAGCGGACCATCTCCATCAGCGAGGAGGGCGTCGAGTTCGTCGAGGACCAGCTCGGCATCGAGAACCTCTACGAGGCCGCCAACACCCCGCTGATCAGCTACCTGAACAACGCGCTGAAGGCCAAGGAGCTCTACAAGAAGGACCAGCAGTACATCGTCACCGACGGCGAGGTCCTCATCGTCGACGAGTTCACCGGCCGCGTGCTCTCCGGCCGGCGCTACAACGAGGGCATGCACCAGGCCATCGAGGCCAAGGAGCGGGTGAAGATCAAGGACGAGAACCAGACCCTCGCCACGATCACCCTGCAGAACTACTTCCGGCTCTACGAGAAGCTCTCGGGGATGACCGGCACGGCCCAGACCGAGGCTGCCGAGCTCTCCCAGACCTACTCCCTCGGTGTCGTGCCCATCCCGACGAACCGGCCGATGGTGCGCGCCGACCGCGCCGACGTCATCTACAAGACGGAGAAGGCCAAGTTCGACTCCGTCGTCGAGGACATCGCCGAGCGGCACGAGGCGGGCCAGCCGGTGCTGGTCGGCACCGCGAGCGTGGAGAAGTCCGAGCTGCTGAGCAGGTACCTGGTCAAGCGGGGCATCCCGCACGAGGTCCTCAACGCGAAGAACCACGCCCGGGAGGCGTCGATCATCGCGATGGCCGGGCGGCTCGGCGCCGTCACGGTCGCCACCAACATGGCCGGCCGCGGCACCGACATCCAGCTCGGCGGCAACGCCGAGTTCATCGCCGACGAGCAGCTGCGGGCCAAGGGCCTGTCCCCGGCGGAGACCCCCGAGGAGTACGAGGCCGCCTGGGACGACGCACTGGCGTCGGCGCAGGCGCAGGTCAAGGCCGAGCACGACCAGGTGACCGAGGCCGGCGGCCTGTACGTGCTGGGCACGGAGCGGCACGAGAGCCGGCGGATCGACAACCAGCTGCGTGGGCGGTCCGGGCGCCAGGGTGACCCGGGGGAGTCGCGGTTCTACCTGTCGCTCGGCGACGACCTGATGCGCCGGTTCAACGGCCCGATGCTCGAGTCGATGATGACCACGCTGCGGGTGCCCGACGACCAGCCGATCGAGTCCAAGATGGTCAGCCGGGCGATCCTGTCCGCGCAGACCCAGGTCGAGCAGCAGAACCACGAGGTCCGCAAGGACGTCCTCAAGTACGACGAGGTGCTCAACCGGCAGCGCACGGTCATCTACGACGAGCGGCGCAAGGTGCTCGACGGCGAGGACCTGCACCTGCAGGTGCAGACGATGGTCGACGACGTCGTCATCGCCTACGTCAGCGGTGCCACCGAGACCGGTTACGCCGAGGACTGGGACCTCGAGCAGCTGTGGAGCGGCCTCAAGGCGCTGTACCCGGTGGGCCTGGACCGGCAGGAGCTGCTGGACCGGGTCGCCGACGGCGACCAGGCCGCGCTCACCGCGGACGTGCTCAAGGAGGAGCTGCTCGCCGACGTGCACGCCGCCTACGCCGCCCGCGAGGAGTCGCTCGGTTCCGAGGTCATGCGTGAGCTCGAGCGGCGGGTGCTGCTGACGGTGCTGGACCGCAAGTGGCGCGAGCACCTCTACGAGATGGACTACCTGCGGGCCGGCATCCACCTGCGCGCGATGGCCAATCGCGACCCGGTCGTGGAGTACCAGCGCGAGGGCTACGACATGTTCAACGCGATGCTCGACGGCATCAAGGAGGAGTCCCTCGGCTTCCTCTTCAACCTCGAGGTCAAGACCAAGGAGCAGCAGGCCGCGGAGGCCGCGCAGAAGCAGGCCGCCGCCGAGGCGGAGGCGCTCGCCCGGGCGCAGGCCGGCACCGAGCGGGTGCTGGCCCGGCAGGCCGCAGCCCAGGCGGCAGCGGCTGCGCCGGTCGCTCCCGCTGCCGAGCCGACCGCTCCCGCCGCCCCGGCTGCTGCCGACGGCAACGGTGCTGCCCCGGCTGCCCCGGCGCCGGCGGCTGCGCCGACGTCCGACGGCAACGGCAGCGGGACGACGAGCTCGGCCCGGCGCACCCGCAAGCCGGCCCCCGTCGCAGCTGCCGCACCGGCGACCGCTGCGCCGGCGGTTGCCGGGACGGCTGCCGCCGAGCCGGCGGACGCACCGGAGCTCGAGATCAAGGGCCTGGAGGCGCCGGACCAAGGGGAGCTGACCTACAGCGCCCCCAGCCTCGACACCTCGGCCAAGGAGAGTGGCCGGGCGAAGGCCGCGAAGACCGCGACCGTCACCGGCACCAAGGAGACCCCGCGCAACGCCCCGTGCCCGTGCGGTTCGGGCAAGAAGTACAAGCAGTGCCACGGCGTCGCAGGCTGACGCACTGAACCCACCGACGCCCCGCCGACCACTGGTCGGCGGGGCGTCGGCGTGTGTGGGCACGGCCCCGCTCGGCAGGCGCGGGGACCGGACCTCCGTCAGCCGATCTGCAGCGCCGTGCAGCGCCAGCGCCCGTCGATCCCCTCCAGCCGTGCCGCGACCGCGTGCGCCCGCCCTCCCCGTCGGGCCACGGCGCTTATCTCGGCCACCCCGTCCACCGGCTCGCACACCCGCACCGAGCCCAGCAGCAGCGGTGCGGTCCCCTCGGTGCACCAGCGCGGCCGGCGGCGACCGCTGAGGGCCTGGAAGAGCGCCGGGCTCACCAGTGACTGCAACTGACCGATCGGCCGGCGGCCGGCGAACGCCTCGAGGGTGAGGGTGACCAGGCGCCGTCCGGCGGCCTGCGGGTCGGGCAGCTCGGCTCGGCGCGTCCAGGCCGGCCCGAAGTCCGCCGCCTCACCGGCCGGCCGGACCGGCTGGTCCAGGCGGGGCCGTGGACCGGGCGGAGGTGTCGGCCGCGGTGTGCGCCGGCCCGGGACCAGCAGCCGCACCGGCACGCGCTGGTCCTCCAGTGGAGGTCCGGGCGTGGGGACGGCGACCAGGTGCAGCCGCCGGGGCGCCGGTGCTGCGGTCAGCGACCCGGACGACGAGGGCGCGGGTGGTGCGGGGGAGAGGCTCGGCGAGGCGGTCATCGGTGTCTCCTCGAGACGACGGGGAACGGCGGATCGGGGTGGGCGGCGGGGTCAGGTCGGGGGCCGCAGCACCTGACCGGGCAGCAGCAGGTCCGGATCGGGGCCGATGACGGCGGCGTTGGTCTGCCACCACGCGTGGACGGCGGAGGCGATCTCGGCGTCGGCGACCGGGTGTCCGGGGCGGTGGCCGGCGAGCCAGTCGCGGGCGATGTCCCACAGGCAGTCGCCGCGGAGGACGACGTGCTCCCCGGCTGCTGGTCCGGGCCGGTCGGGTTCCGCGGGCGGGGGACCGGGAAGATCCGGCTCCGGTCCGCCCGGCCAGTCGGCCTGCACCACGGGCCCGGGGGAGCCCGACGACCAGTCCGGCCCGGGGTCGTTCGTCTCGGCCGAGGCGGTGACCAGTGGGCTCGCTCCGGCGGGCAGTGCGATGGGCGCCGCGGTGCTGAGGCCGACGCCGATCGCGATGGCCGCAGCCCGCCGGGCGCCGGCCGGGAGCACGCCGCGCAGCAGCACCCCGGCCGCCCGGCCGGCCAGTCCCGGCGCGGCGCTCGCTGCGGTCAGCAGCAGGCCGAGCGCGCCCCAGGCCCAGCAGGCCCAGGCCAGCGCGGTCACCGCCACCAGCACGAGGGCGTCCGGCCCGGCGGTGTCGACCAGCCGCTGCGGGTCGGCGAGCGCGGTGCGGACCGCCCCCGGCTCGGGGCCGAGCCAGCGCAGGCCGCCGGCGACGAGGACGAACGTCGTCGTCGTCGCCGTCCAGCGCACCGCGGACATGCCCACACCGGTCACAGCGACGACCAAACACCATCAACGAGAGCAAATGCAACCAAACGCAAGGATCTGTGGACGAGCTAGCCTCCGTCCATGCGCTGGGAGCAGCTCTTCGCCGACCTCGAGGCCCAGATGGCGGAGCAGGAGGCCGCCGTCGACCAGGCCGACGAGGCGTCCCGGGCGCGCGCCGAGCACGGTCGGGTCCGGCTGGCCGACCGGTTGCGGGGCGCGACCGGGCAGGAGGTCTCCCTCAGCTGCGGCGCCGGTGAGCTGGCCGGGCGGCTGGTCGACGTGGGCGTCGACTGGGTGCTGCTGGTCGATCAGCAGCACCGCGAGGTGCTGGTCGCGCTGGGTGCGGTGCGCGCGGTGTCCGGGCTCACCGCCGTGACCGCCGCCGCGGCCGCCGAGGGCGCCGTCGACCGGGCGCTGGACCTGCGCCGGGCGGTGCGGGCGCTGGCCCGGGACCGGGCTGCCCTGCACTGCCTGCTGGCGGACGGCGCCGTCCTGGCCGGCACGGTCGACCGGGTCGGCGCGGACTTCCTGGAACTGGCCGAGCACCCGGTCGACGAGCCCCGCCGTCGTGCGGTGGTCACCGGGGTGCGGGCGGTGTCACTGGGCGCGCTCGTCGCACTCCGGACGGCCGGGCCGGCGCTCGGCTGAGCACCCGGCGATCAGCTCAGCGGGTGGAGTCGACCTCGGCGTCGTCCGGGACCGGCTCCTCGGTGACGGCCGAGGAGCGCGCCTCGGCGTACTTCTGCTGGATGAACCGCTCCAGCTCGTCCTTCTCGACCCGCCACTGACCCCGCCCGCCGATCTGGATGGCGATCAGCTCCTTGCGCCGCACCAGTGCGTAGGCCTGTGACCAGGAGACGTTGAGGATCTCCGCCACGTCGTCGAGGGTCAGGAAGCGCTGGGTGGCCATGGGGTCGGTGTTCTCCCGTCGAAGGTGCCCGCCAGTGTGGCAGTCGGGTGACAACGGCCCGGACGGTCCACCCGAAGGTGTGGACAACGGCTGCGCGCCGGCTCGCCCCTCGGTCATGATCTCCCCCCGCGACCGCGTAGGGCGAGGTCAGCCGGGTGACCGGCCGGAGACGGACAGGCAGGGCGAGGGATGACCGGGCGAGGGATGACCGACCGATGAGCGCGCCCACCGCGGCGCCGTCCGGCGCGCGCACCGACACGGCGCCACCCGGCCCGGCGGCCCGCCGGGTCCGCCCGCCCCGCTGGCTGGACCTGCGGTTGGTGCTCGGGGTCCTGCTGGTCCTCGGCTCGGTCCTGGTCGGCGCCCGGGTGGTGACGGCCGCGGACGCGACCGTGCCCGTCTGGTCGGCGGCCGGTGACCTGGCGGCCGGCACCGTGCTGTCCGACGCCGACCTCGTGCCGGTCTCCGTCCGGCTGGACGACGTCGCGGAGGCCTACCTGGCCACCAGCACCCGCCCCGCCGGCCGGGTGCTGGCCCGCGCGGTCCGGGCCGGCGAGCTGCTGCCGCGATCGGTGCTCGAGGAGGCCGGTGACCTGGTGCAGCTCGCGCTGCCGGTGCAGGCCGGCTACGTCCCACCCGGGCTCGACCGCGGACAGGTGGTCGACGTCTACGCCGTGGCCGACCCGGTGGTGGGCGGTTCCGCGCCGGCCGGTGGCGGGGTGGACGTCGTGGTGTCCGGTGCACCGGTGCAGGCGGTCACCGGGCGGGGGGACGGCGTGCTCTCCACCGCCACCTCGACCGTGCAGGTGGTGGTCGCCGTGGCCGCCGAGGACGCTGCCGACGTGCTCGCCTCGATCAGGGGGCGGGGCCTGGTGGTCGTCGTCCGGAACTCCGTCGAGGCCACGGCCGGCCCCAGCGGCGCCGCGGCCGGGGCCGTCCCGGCCGGGCCGACCGACTGATGGCCCTGCAGGTCTTCACCGCGGTCACCGGCGCCTCGTGGGAGTCCGAGCTCGTCGGGGCGCTGGACCGTGAGGACCACGGGGTCACCGTCGTCCGGCGCTGCGTCGACGTCGCCGACCTGCTGGCCGCCGCGACGACCGGCACCGGCCAGGCGGCGCTCCTGTCGGCCGAGCTGCGTCGGCTGGACGGCGCGGCGGTGGCCCGGCTGACCGCCGCCGGCATCGCGGTCGTCGGTCTGGTCGAACCCGGCGACACCCGGGCGGCCGACCGGCTCCGCCAGCTCGGCGTCGTCCGGGTGCTGCCCGCCGACGCCCCGGCCGAGGAGATCGCCCGCGCGCTGCGGGACGCGGTGAGCGGCGGGCCGGTGGGTGGCCACGACGTCGGTGACCCACGGTCGGCGCTGCCGGTGCTGGGGCTCCCGCCCGAGGAGTCGACCCGCCCGACCGGTCGAGGACGGGTCGTCGCGGTCTGGGGGCCGACCGGGGCGCCCGGCCGCACCACCGTGGCCGTCGGGCTCGCGGACGAGGCGGCGCGGCTGGAGGTGTCCACGCTGCTGGTGGACGCCGACGTCTACGGCGGGGTGGTCGCCCAGGTGCTCGGCCTGCTGGACGAGTCACCCGGCGTCGCAGCAGCCGCCCGGCAGGCGGCGGCGGGGACCCTGGACGTCGCCGCGCTGGCGCGTCTGGCGTGGGCGGTGGACCCGCACCTGCGGGTGCTGACCGGCCTGGCCCGCGCCGACCGGTGGCCCGAGCTGCGGCCGCAGGCCGTCGCCGTGGTGCTCGAGGAGGCCCGGCGGCTGGCAGCGCTGACCGTCGTCGACTGCGGGTTCTGTCTGGAGGAGGACGAGGAGCTCTCCTTCGACACCGCAGCTCCGCGCCGGAACGGGGCCACCCTCACCGTGCTGGAGGAGGCCGACGAGGTGCTCTGCGTCAGCGGCGCCGACCCGGTCGCCCTGCAGCGCACCGTCCGGGCACTGGCCGAGCTGCGCGAGGTGCTCCCGGACGTGGAGCCGGTCGTGGTGGTCAACCAGCTCCGCCGGGGTCCGGTGCCCGGCGACGCGCGGGAGGAGATCGCCGGTGCGCTGAGCCGCTTCGCCGGCCGCGAGGTCCGTGCCTTCCTCCCGGCCGACCGGCGGGCCACCGACGCCTCCCTGGCAGCCGGGCGGACGCTGGCCGAGGTCGCCCCCGCCTCCGCGCTGCGCACCGGGCTGCGCACGCTCGCCGCGCAGCTCAGCGGGGCCACCGAGCCGGGTGGTCGTCGGCGGCGGCGCTCCCGCTGAGCCGCGCCGGCCGTGCGGCGGTGCTCCCGCGGGGCCGGCAGGGGGTGGGGTCAGCGGACGTGAGCCCGGCCCGTAGCGTGGACGCAGCACCAGTGAGGGAGGTCACGTTGGTCGAACGGCTCACCGCGTTGGACGCGTCCTTCCTGTACCTCGAGGAACCGGGCACCCCGATGCACGTCGGTGCGGTGCTGGTCCTGGAGTGCCCGTCCGGGACGCTGGACCACGACGCGCTGATCGAACTGGTGCGCGCCCGGCTGCCCTTGGTGCCGCGGTACCGGCAGAAGGTGCTGGAGGTGCCCGGCCACCTGGCCAACCCGGCCTGGGTCGACGACCCCGACTTCGACGTGAGCTACCACGTCCGGCGGTCCGCGCTGCCCCGTCCCGGCACCGAGGAACAGCTGCTGGACCTGGTCGCCCGGCTGACCGCCCGGCCGCTGGACCTCAGCCGGCCACTGTGGGAGATGTACCTCGTCGAGGGGCTGGCCGGCGACCGCTCGGCGGTGGTGACCAAGACCCACCCGGCGCTCGTCGACGGTCTGGGGGCCATCGACATCGGGCAGGTCATCCTCGACCCGGACCCGGACGCTGATCCCGCTCCGACGGCACCGGACGAGTGGCGCCCGCGCCGTCCGCCGGGGTCGGCCGCCCTGGTCTGGGAGGCGGTGGAGGACTACCTGCAGCGCCCCTCGGCGGTGCTCGAGACCGCCCGGACGGCGGCCGGTGACCTGCGGGCCACCGCGACCCGCTGGGCCGGGGTGGCCGGCGGGCTGGTGGCTGCGGTGGCCCGCACCGCGGTGTCCCCGGCGCCGGTGAGCCCGCTGAACGCACCCATCGGACGGCAGCGCCGGGTGGCCGTCGCCCGCGCCTCCCTGGACGACCTGCGGACGGTGCGCAAGACGCACGGTGGCACGGTCAACGACGTCCTGCTGACCTCGGTGACCGGCGCACTCCGGGAGTGGCTGCTCTCCCGGGGGGAGCCGGTGGTGGGCAGCACCTCGATCCGGGCCCTGGTCCCGGTGTCGGTGCGGGCCGAGGAGGACGGTGCAGCCAACGAGGTCCGGTCGTTCCTGGTCGACCTGCCGGTGGGGGAGCCGAACCCGCGGGTGCGGTTGGCCCGGATCAGCTTCGCCATGCGCGGCCTGGCGCCCAGCGGGCAGTCTGTCGGTGCGGACACGCTCAGCGCGCTGTCGGGGTTCGCCCCGCCGACGCTGCACGCCCTCGGTGCCCGTGCCGCCAGCGGGCTCTCCCGGCGGCTGTTCAACCTGGTGGTCACCAACGTGCCCGGCCCGCAGGTGCCGCTCTACGCGGGCCCCGCGCGGATGGTCGAGGTCTACCCGGTGGTCCCCCTGGTCCGTGGTCAGGGGCTGGCGATCGGGCTGACCAGCTACGACGGCACCGTCTACTTCGGGTTGAACGCGGACCGGGACAGCGTCAGCGACGTCGACGTCCTCGCCGACCTCATCGAGCAGGAGATCGCCTACCTGCTGGAGGCGTCGAGCTGACGGAGGGCTCCGCTGCCCCCACCGCTCGCGGGCTCGCGGCGCTCACCTGACGCGGGACTGGGAAGATCGTCGGGTCAGCGGCGTTGATGTCGCTGGAACTCTCGACCTGGAGGAGGCGAACCGGTGCGCGTGTACCTGCCGGCCACGACGACCGTGCTGCAGCGGTTGCTCGACGAGGGCCGACTGGAGGGACCGCACACGGTCTTCACGGTCACCCCGCAGCTGCGGGACTTCTACGAACTGAGCGACGACGCCGAGGAGCTGGAGTACGCGGCCCTGCTCGCCGCGGCGCGGGCGAGTCTCCGGTTGATGGACGTCGACCCGCTGGCCGCCCGCCGCCGGGTGGTGCTCGCCGCGGACGTCCCGGAGACCTCGGTGACCCCCCTCCAGGACGAGGGGGCCGACGCCGGTGCCGCCCGCACCACGGCCGACCTGGCCACCTCCGACATCGCCAGTGCGCACATCGACGGAGCCGAGGCGGAGGCGGACGTCCGCGCGGCGACCGCCGTCGTGCTGGAGGCCGACCTGGGGAGCGAGGAGGCACAGTTCGTCGTCGACCAGGCGGAGGGGCACGAGCTGGCCTGGTACGCGACCCAGGAGATCGGCCCGGCGCTCGAGCTGCTCTGACCGCTCCGTCCTCCCTCACGCGTCGACCGGCTCGTGGCGGTGCCGGGCGACCTGCACCCGGGTGACCTCGTGCGGGGTCACCAGCCAGCCCGAGCCCGGCCGCGCGGGCAGCGGCGTGCGGGGCAGCCGGAGCCCGAGCAGCTCGGCGTCCCCGGGTGCCGGCCGCAGCAGCACCGCCGTGCGGCTGCGGCGCAGCGCGGCAGCCGGACCGCGGAACGCCCCGGCGACCTCCGCGGCGGTCCCGGCGCCGACGACCGCCGTGCGGCCGGGCGTGGAGCCGAGCGCGGTGAGCACGTCGCCGACCTCGTCGGAGAGCGAGCTCAGGTCGTCGGCGAGCACGAGGACCGGGCACACCTCGTGCCGGGCCAGCCAGCTGCGCACCCCTGCGGCGTCCGTGCTCGGCAGCTGAGCGCCGGCGGGTTGCGGCACACCGTCGACCGCGGAGTCCTCCACGGTGAGCGGTGCGGGTGCCGGCGCGGCGACCAGGGTCAGGACGGCGGCCCCGGCCGACCGGCCGTGCGCGCCGAAGGCCCGCAGGGCACTGGACCGGCCGCTGCCCGGGGGCCCGACCACCAGCAGACCGCCGGTGCGCGCGAGGTCCACGCCGACCGCCGCACCGGCGTCGCCGCCGGGGCCGATGGGCAACCACCACGTCCGGGGTCCGGAACCGGGCTGTCCGGCGACGGTGGAGGCCGGGCCGGGCAGCGGGAGACGCGGGTCGTCGGGCAGCTCGACCACCCGCACGGGCGGCTCCGGGCACGGTGCGCCCGGCGGGTCGACGGCGGGCACCAGGGGAGTGCGGGGCAGCGCCAGCTGGCACTCGGCGGCCTCCTCGCCGACCAGGGCGCGCCCCGGCGGGCGATCGCCGGGCACCGCCCGCGCGGCAACGCCGGCCACCGCGTAGTCGGCCCGGTCGGGCAACGGCAGCACCAGGCGTTCGCGGACAGCGCCGGCCAGCCGGCCACCGGGGACGGCACGCTCGGCGGTGAGTGCGACCGTCAGGCCGACGGCGGCGCCGTCCCGTGCGAGCCGCAGCAGCGCCGCTGCACCGGTGGCGGGGTCGGCGGCCTCCAGCTGTGCGGCCACGCTCTCGTACCCGTCGACCAGCAGGAGGAGAAACGGTCCGGGTCGCCCGCCACCGCCACCGCCACCACGGCGCCGGTCCACCTCCTCGGTCAGGCGGGCCAGCAGCCGCACCGTGCGGTGCGCGTCGTCCCGGCCGACGGCCGCGCCCGTGTGCGGCAGGCCGTGGGCCAGCCCCGCGAGGCTCCCGCCGCCGTGGTCGAGCACGTGCACCTGCAGGCGGCCCGGCGGCAGGTGGTGGACCGCCTCGCCCAGCACGGTGCGCAGCGCGGTGGTCCGCCCACTGCGGGGGCCGCCCACCACCAACCAGCCGCCGCCGGCGGCCAGGTCCAGCTCCAGCGGGGTCTGCAGCTGCGTGTCGGGGGAGTCGCGCAGGCCGAGCCGGAGCCGGGACGCCGGTGCCCCCGACGACCAGCGGTCGAGCGCGGCGGCGGGGAGCTCGTCGGGCAGCGGGGGGAGCCAGGGGCGGTGCGGCGGGCTGATCTCCTCCGCCCGCGCCCGCTCCGCGAGTGCCCGGACCAGCCGCTGCAGGTCACTGGGGCCCTCGCCACCCGGGTGCCCGGGCTTCGGTGGACCCGGCCGTGACGGCCACGGACGCCGGGCGACGGTCAGCGGCGCCACGGCCGGCGCCGGCCGGCCGGAGACCAGCGCCACCTGCAGGAGCGCGGCCGGCCCGTTGCCGGTCCGCAGGTAGGCGCGGCCGGGACGGTCGGGGGGCAGGTGCGCGGGCAGGGTGCTGCCGAGCACGTCCCTGGCGTCGCCCTCGTCCGTGGTCCGCAGGCAGATCCGCAGCGAGCAGTTCGCCCGGATCTCCGGGCTCACCACACCGGCCGGGCGCTGCGTGGCCAGCACCAGGTGCACGCCGAGCGACCGGCCGCGCTGGGCGATGCCCACCAGGCCGCTGACGAATCCCGGGAGCTCCTCGGCCAGGGTGGCGAACTCGTCGACCACGATCACCAGGCGGCTGGCGGCGACCGGCACCGGCAACGCTGCGAGGTCCCGCACGCCGTGCTCGGCCAGCAGGCGTTCCCGGCGGGTCAGCTCCGCCGACAGGGACCGCAGCGCCCGCGCCGTCGACTGGGAGTCCAGGTCGGTCAGCATCCCCACCGTGTGCGGCAGCGCCGCCGCCTCGCCGAAGGCCGCTCCGCCCTTGTAGTCGATGAGCAGGAAGCTGCACCGGTCCGGTGGATGGTGCTGGGCCAGGCTGGCCACCAGGGTCTGCAGCAGCTCGGACTTGCCCGCGCCGGTCGTGCCGGCGATCAGCGCGTGCGGGCCGTCGGCGACCAGGTCGATCCCCACCGGCCCGTCGCCGGTGACACCCACCGTGGCCAGGAGGCGGCTGCGCACCCGGTCCCAGGCGCCGGACACCTGCTCGTGGCCCGGGTCCAGTCGGAGCCCGGTGGCCGGGAGGTCGAGCAGTCGGGCCGCACCGGGCAGCTCACCGGCGGATGCCGGGACGGCGAGCCGGGCCAGGTCCCGCGCGATCCGGTCGGCCGTCGCCGGGCCGACCGCGTCCAGGTCGACCAGCCGCTCCTGGTCGGCGCCGGGCAGCCGCAACCGGCCGCCGGTGCCGGTCTCCCCGGCGACCTGCAGACGGGCCGGCGCCGGCATCGCGAGGGCGGCCTCGGAGCCGGCCACCTCCAGCCACACGGCCCGTGTGCCCGCCCGCGCGACCAGGGCTGCGGTCGCCTGGTCGACCGGCCCGTCCAGCACGACCAGCGTCCGGGGCTCGGCGCCGGCTCCCGCGGTCGGGGCGCCGGACAGCACGGCCACCAGCCGGTCGGCGACGGGCTCGTCCGGGACGACCACCCCCTGCAGGTGCGGCAGCCAGCGGCACCACCGCCAGTCCGCGAGCTCGGGCTCACCGCTCACGAGCACGATCCGCAGGCCCGCCGGAGGGGTGAGCACGGCCAGCTGGCAGACCAGCGCGCGCGCCACGCCGAGGACTGCCGTCCGCGGCCCCACGAGGCCCAGACCCGTCCCGGGGGGCAGTGGCAGCGCCACCGGCAGGTGCTCGGCCAGGACGGCGGAACGGTTCCCGCCGGGTTCGGCGGTGGTCACGGTGGTGGCGCCCGGGCCCGTGCCCAGCCGCACGCTGAGCGGGGCGGCCGCGCTGCTCCGGGACCACAACGGGCTGCTGCGCCGACGCGCCGCGGCAGCCAGCAGGGCGAGGTCGGGGTGCTCGGCCTCCTGCGCCGCGCGGTGCGCGGCGACCGCCCGGCTGAGCTCGGCATCGGCCCGGGCGAGCGCCACGGCGTGCTCGGCGACCTCCCGGCGGTGACCGCGACGGCCGGACAGCCGGTCCGACGACCAGCTGGCCACGGCGACGACCGGGCTCAGCAGGGCGAAGAAGAGGAAGTGCGGCGTGGCGAGGAGCCAGGCCATCAGCACCCCGCCGAACGCCGGGAGGGCGACGGCGACCCAGCCCAGCCGTCGCCGTGACGGCTCGGACGGGGGCGTCGGCCGGAGCACCGTCGTGCTCCCCGGAGCAGGCGGGGACAGCGGGAGAGGACGGACGTGCACCCGCCCCGCCGGCGCGGCGGCGCACTCCAGGCCGGCGCCGCGGGGACCGGTCAGCCGGAGGGCGCTGGCCCCACCCGCAGCGTCGAGTCGACCGGCCACTCCTGCGCATCGGCGCCCACGGGGGTGGTCGCACCGGAGCGGTCGGTCATCGCGGTGCCGTTGGAGGAACCGAGGTCGGCGACCGTGACCCGGCCCTCGGCCACGGACACGACGGCGTGACGTCGCGAGACGTCCGGGTCCTCGAGCGTCAACCCGCAGGCCGCGCCACGGCCGACGACCAGCACCCCCTGGCCGAGCGCGACGGCACGGCCGGCGTCGGCCCCCGCCACGACGTGCAGCTCGAGAGCACCGCCGTCGGCCGGCTCGCGGGGGCCGGGGCGGCCCCACCCGAGCAGCGCGCCGTGGCGCAGGGCCTCCGACGTCAGCGGGGTGCTGGCCGGCAGGGCGCTCGACCCGGACCACAGCTCGGCCGGGGGGAGGCGGAGCCGGTCGGACAGGCGCGCCAGGACGTCGCCGAGCACAGCCTCCTCGGGTGCCCGGATCTCGACGTCGAGGACGCCGTCGGGCGCCTGCAGCGTCCAGCAGCGAGCGGTGTGCTCGCCGGACGTCGACGTCATGCGGGACACCGCAGCGGGGACCTGACCACCCGGTGATCGTGCCGGTGGCCGACGGGGGCGCGGGGGTCCCGATCGACATCTGTGGACGACCGGGTCGGCTGTGGACAGCAGCGGTCGCGCGCGCCGCGGCGGCCCTAGGTTCGGACCCCGTCGGGACGTCCCCGGCAGCCGAGGAGGGGTCATGAAGGTCGACATCGCGACGCTGGACACGATGGCAGGGCAGTGCCGGGCGGAGGCCGCCGACACCTCGGCCCGGCACGCGACGCTGTCCGCCGGGATCAACAGCTCGGTGCTGGAGGGCTGGACCGACAGTCAGGCCGCCGTGCAGTTCAGCGAGCTCTACGAGAAGTGGCGGCTGTCCAGCCAGGGGGTGAGCGAGGCGCTCACCGGCATGGGGCAGCTGCTCACCAGCGTCTCCTCGGCCTACCAGCAGCACGAGGCCGAGATGGCCGCCCGGATCGGCGCCATGCTCTGACGCCGACGCGGCTCTGACGCCGACGCGGCACGGCGGGGACGCCGACCGGCGGGTCAGCCCGGGGTGGGGGTCCCGGGCACCGCAGGCAGCCCGGTCAGGTTGTCACGGCGCTGGAGCACCGACAGCCGCTCCCACGGCAGGATCGACAGGATCGCGATGCAGTGCGGCAGGAAGATGATCGTGACCCCGGCGTAGACCATCACGTGGAAGCCGAGCAGGAAGAGCACCAGCCCGATCCGGGCCCGGTCGGTGCGCACCAGCAGGATCAGCGGTGCCGCCAGCTCGAGCACGATCATCACCCACTGCACCGTCGGCAGCAGCCAGGCCACGTCCAGCGTCCACATCGACAGGTCGGTGCCCCGGCGGACCAGCGCGCGGGTCAGGGTGGCACCGGTCGCCCAGTCCCAGCCGCCGAACCGGATCTTCGCCCAGGCCGCCAGGAAGTAGGTGAGCATCACGGTGAACAGCACGGCCGCCATCGCGAACCCGGCGGCCTCCGAGGAGCGCCGGTCCCGCAGCCGCGCCCGCCCGATCGTCGGCAGCACCGCCAGGGCGACCAGGAAGGCGATCCGGTCGTGGTCGACCTTCCCGTAGCTCATCGCGATGACCATCCACTCCGAGTAGAGGAGGAAGACGGCGAGGCCGAGCAGCCGTGGCGCCCGGCCGGTGGCGGCGGCCACCGCGGCGATCACCAGCGCCCACTGGACGACCAGCACGAGGGTGTGCGTCGGGGTGGGCAGGTTCAGCAGCCGGCCGACCAGCAGCGGCGCGTACCAGTCGGTGGGCACGTCGGCGTGGGCGCGCACCCACGCCGTGGTGAGGAAGACGTCGATCGGGATGAACAGGTAGGCGATGGCCCGGAAGACCGCGATCCGGGCCAGCGGCACCGGGCGGAACCACCAGCGGGGGGTGCCGGGGACAGCCGGGGCCACCTCCGGGCGCATCGGTGCCGCGGTGGGCGGGGTGGTGGCTGCGGTGCTCACTCGCCGTCCTCCAGCTGGTACTCGATCAGCACCCGGTCGGTGACGTCACCGGTCCGCTGGCCGTCCTCGAGGTCGATGCGGCGCTGCACGACCTGGACCTCGACCAGCTCCTCGGCGGCGGGGTTGCGCTCGGCATAGGAGTCGGCGAGGAGCCCGAGCAGCGAGGGGTCCTCGCCGATGCGGGGGAGCTGGCCCTCGAACTCGGCCCGGCGCAGCCCCACCTCGCCGCCGGAGAGCCGCACCTCCTCACCCGTGGCGGTCAGCCCGACCACCCGGGTCGAGACGACCGGGGTGTCGGGGTTCGCGCGGGTGGAGTACATCCGGAACGGGCCGAAGGGGAACGAGTCGTCGTTCCCCCACACCGTGCCGGCCAGCAACAGGGCCAGCACTATCGCGACCGCGGCCAGTCGGGCGCGCCGCCCACCCGGGGTCAGGCGCTCGACCTCGGCCTCGGCGGGCAGCTCGGGGGCGGACTGCAGGTGCACCGGGTCATCGTAGGATCGGCGCCCGTCCAGACGGGTCATCGTCGCTCCGTGGCGGGCAGCCGGCGCGCGCGTGCACCCGGCCGCCCCGGCAGTCCCACCTGCGTCGTCCGTCACCTGATGAGCGACCAGTGGGAGCAGCCCGATGCAGTTCGGCCGGTACTACGAGGAGTTCGAGGTCGGCGCCACCTACAAGCACTGGCCCGGCAAGACCGTCACCGAGTACGACGACCACCTGTTCTGCCTGCTCACCATGAACCACCACCCGCTGCACCTGGACGCCCACTACGCCGCGGAGACCACCGACTTCGGGGAGAACGTCGTCGTCGGCAACTACGTCTACTCGCTGCTGCTCGGCATGAGCGTCGCCGACGTCTCCGGCAAGGCGATCGCCAACCTCGAGGTCGAGTCGCTCAAGCACGTCGCCCCGACCTTCCACGGCGACACGATCTACGGCGAGACCACCGTGCTGGACAAGACCGAGTCCCGCTCCAAGGACGACCGGGGCGTCGTCCACGTCGAGACCATCGGCTACAAGCAGGACGGCACCGTGGTCTGCGTCTTCCGTCGGAAGGTCATGGTGCCCAAGCGCTCCTACGGAGAGGCCCGCGGCGGGGAGCAGCCCGGGCGTCCCGAGCCCGTCCGTCGGTGACCGGCCCCGGGCACCCCGTGCCGGCGGACGTCGCCGGCCACCGCGACGGCGGAGAGGGCGGTACGTGATGGACCCGATCTCGATCCTCGTCGGGGTGGGGGCGGTGCTGCTGGGGCAGGCCATCGGCTACGTGCAGGGACGCCACCACCGGGCTCCCAAGCCGATCCAGGCGATCTGCGGGTGCGGTCACGGCATGTCGATGCACAACGCGGAGACCGGGCGGTGCCACGGGATGATGAACGGCGACCCGCTCAAGTACGACTCCGACAAGGAGCCCACCGCGTACAAGCAGGTCCCGTGCACCTGCCAGCGGTACGTCGGGCCGCTCCCCATCGACCAGGTGTTCTCACCGCCCCTGCTGCCGCCGTCGGACTCCAGGTGAGTGCGGCTCCGGGTGCTCGCGAGCTCAGCGGGGGAGCACGCCCCAGCCGGAGAGCGCGGTGAGCACGCCGGGCGCCATTTCCAGCGCGGTCAGCCCGGCGGCGTCCACGAAGACGGCGTCGTCGGCGTCGTCCCCGGCCACCGGCTGTCGCTCCGGCTCGACCACGGTGCACAGCCAGTCGGTGACGGTGAAGACGACGCCGTCCCCGTCGATCCGGACGTGGCCCAGCACCCGTACCGGGCGCACGGCCAGCCCGGTCTCCTCGGCGGTCTCCCGGACGACGGCGTCGGCCTCGGACTCGCCGGGTTCCACCCGACCGCCCGGCACCGACCACAGGCCCGCGCTCGGGGCGTGGCTCCGGCGGATCAGCAGCAGGCGGCCCCGCTCGTCGTGCACCACGGCGCCGACGCACGCCACCTCCGGCCGCGGGTCGTCCACCTCGGGAAGGGTACGGGCGGCCGGGGACCCGGTGCCCGGGACGGCGGGACGCTGAGGCGATGCTTGACGAACCCACGGCAGAACAGGACGGTGAGCGGCGATGAGTGTCTCCCCGGTGTGCCCGCGCTGCGGCGAGGTTCTGGTCGTCCGCCCCGGCTCGGCCGACGAGGGCTGGTGCCACGTGCACGCAGCCGTCACCCCGCTGCACCACACCGCCGTGGTTGCCCACGACGCGATCAGCGCGGTGTGCGCCGATGCCCGGGTGCCGGCCTGGGTGCCCGACCCGATGCCCGGCGGCTGGGCGGTCACCGGGCTGGCCTGGGGCGGTGAGCCCGGGGCCCGGGCGATCGTCGTCGCCTGCGCCGGCCCGGCGCCGCTCGGGGGCTCGGCGGAACTGGTGCTCGTGGCCGAGGAGCCCGGCACCGGCCTGGGCTGCGGCTACGCCGGGCTGCCCGGCGTCGACCCGGGAGAGCTCGTCGGTGCCGGTCCCTCCACCGTCGCGGTCGAGGCCGCCGGGCAGCGGGTGCCGCTGTGGCTGGTACCGGTGGGCGACGACCGCGCCGCCTACGTCGGGGAGGCCCACGGGGTCTGGCTGTGGCTGGTCACCTGGCCGGCGTCGGCCGCCTGGTTGCTGGCCGAGGACCTCTCCCTGCTCGACCTGCGCGACCGGGTCTACCCCGACCTCCCGCTCGGCCCGACGACCGATCGGCTGCTGCCCGGCCGGTGAGCGGGCGGTGACGAACCGGCCGGTGTGGATCCGTTCGACACGCGGTCGGCGTGGCGAGTGGTGTTCCGGGTGGGGCTGCTGTTACTCATGGGTGCGCGGTCCGGACGGCCGTCGAGGTGCACTGCCGTCGGCCCGCTAGCCCGGTCGCCGTCGAGTCCGCCTGGCCACGTGAGGAAGGGAAACGGTGCGACCTTGCTGAAGAAGGTGCTCACCTGGCTGGCCATCGCGTTCGTGGTCTTCTACGTGATCCAGCGGCCCGAGGACGCGGCCGGCATCGTGCGCAGCGCCGGCGGCGCCCTCAGTGACGCGGCCGGCTCGCTGTCGGCCTTCGTGGAATCCCTGGTCTAGCCCGGCCGTGTCCGGCGCCCGTACCCGGCGGCCCCGCTGGGGCAAGGACGCCGAGAAGTACCTGCTCCCCGACGAGCCCCCGGTCATCGCCACCCGCCGTCACCCGGCGGTGCTGGCGCGCCCCCTGGCCCGGGGCGTCCCGGCCCTCGTGGTCGGGGTGTGGGTGCTGCAGCTCGACCTGGACAACGCGGGGGCCGGGGCCGTCGTCGGGCTGCTCGTGGTGCTCGGCGCGCTGGGCTATCTCGGGCTGCACGTCGGTGAATGGTGGGTGCGGCACTTCCTGATCACCCGCCGGCGGGTGCTGATGACGTCGGGGGTGATCATCCGCACCGTCGCGGTCATGCCCCTGCGCCGGATCACCGACCTGACCTGGAAGGAGACCTTCTGGGGTCAGGTACTGGGCTACGGCACCTTCCGCTTCGAGTCCGCCGGGCAGGCGCAGGGCCTGGACGAGATCACCTACCTGCCGCACGCGAAGGCGCTGTACAAGCGGCTGTCGGAGCTGATGTTCGGCTCCGACTTCTCCACCAACCCGGTGAGCTCCGACGAGGACGCCGAGGGGTCGATGAGCGCCGACGACCGGGGGGCCGGCGACGCCCCCGAACAGCACATGCCGCCACCGCTGACGCCGGGGCGCGGGCACGACACCGCCCCGATCCCGCGCACCCGCCCGCCGTCCTGACCGGTCCACCCGACCACCCTGCGGCGGGTCCCGCGCCGGTGCGGCAGGCTGGGGGCGTGCGCATCGACCTGCACACCCACTCCTCGGTCTCCGACGGCACCGACAGCCCCGCCGCCCTGGTCGCCACCGCGGCCGCAGCCGGGCTCGACGTCGTCGCCCTCACCGACCACGACACGACGGCCGGCTGGGCCCGGGCCGAGGAGGCGCGCCCGCCCGGGCTGACGCTCGTGCCGGGGATGGAGATGTCCTGCCGGTACTTCCCCGCCGGGGAGTCGCCGATCAGCGTGCACCTGCTGGCCTACCTGTTCGACCCGCTGCACCCGGCCTTCGCCGCCGAGCGGGTACGGCTGCGCGAGGAGCGGCTCAGCCGGGGGGAGCGGATCGTCACCGCGCTCGCCACCGACGGCTACCCGATCGTCTGGGCCGAGATCGTCGCCCGCAGCGAGGGCGGGGTGGTCGGGCGGCCGCACGTGGCGCGGGCGCTGGTCGAGGCGGGCGTGGTCGACTCGGTCGACCACGCCTTCGGCACGCTCCTGCACCACGGCAGCCCCTACTACGCGGCCAAGGCCGACACCGATGTGCTCGACGGAATCCGGTTGGTCCGTGCCGCCGGTGGGGTGCCGGTGTTCGCCCACGGCCTGGCGACGAAGCGGGGGCGGGTGGTCGGCGACGACGCGATCGCCGAGATGGCCGCCGCCGGGCTGCTCGGCCTGGAGGTCGAGCACCCCGACCACACGCCCGACCAGCGGGCGTACCTGCGTGCCCTGGCCACCGGGCTGGGGTTGATCCAGACCGGCTCCAGCGACTACCACGGCACCAACAAGCGCACCGCGATCGGCGCCTGCACCACCGACCCCGAGCAGTACGCGGCGCTGCTGGCCGCCGGCACCGGCAGTGCCGTGCTCACCGACTGACCCTGTCGGTGGCCCCGGTTACCGTGGCGGCGTGGCGACGGAGGGGGACCGGTGAGCGACCAGCTGGAGATGCCCGGCATGCCCAAGCGGCTGTTCTCCTGCACGCCCAGCAAACTGGCCACCTTCGCCGACTGCCCGCGCCGGTACCGGTTCGCCTACCTCACCCGGCCGAGTCCGCCGAAGGGCCCGCCGTGGGCGCACAACACCGTGGGCTCGGCGGTGCACGCGGCGCTGCGCTCGTGGTGGGAGCTGCCGGTGGAGAAGCGCACCCCGGCCGCGGCCCGGCAGCTGCTCTACAGCGGCTGGTCGCGGGCCGGCTTCCGGGACGACGAGCAGGCCGCGCAGTGGCGGGCCAAGGCCGCGGCCTGGATCACCGACTACGTGGCCGAGCTCGACCCCACCGACGAGCCGGCCGGCACCGAGCGCACGGTCGGCGCCACCACCGAGGCCCTCGCCCTCTCCGGCCGGGTCGACCGGATCGACCGCCGGGGCGACGAGCTGGTCGTCGTCGACTACAAGACCGGCCGCGTCCCCAGCACCGAGGACGAGGCACGCGGGTCACCGGCACTGGCGCTGTACGTGCTGGGCGTCCGGCGCACGCTGCGCCGTCCGTGCACCCGGGTCGAGCTGCACCACCTCCCGTCGGGCACGGTCGCTGCCTTCGAGCACACCGACCGGTCGCTGGCCAACCACGTCCGCCGGGCCGAGGACATCGCCGCCGACATCGGCACCGCGACCGAGGCACTGGCCGCGGGCGCGGACGTCGACGAGGCCTTCCCGCCGGTGCCGGGCCAGCAGTGCAGCTGGTGCGACTTCCGTTCCAGCTGCCCGACCGGTCAGGCGGCCGCCCCGGCCCGGGAGACGTGGAGCTTCCTGCCTCCCGAGCCGGTGGCGGCTGCCGAGTGAGTCAGCCCGCCGCGGAGCCGGCCGGCACGTCGGTGTAGCGGGCCGTCAGCACCTCCAGCAGGTGGCCGTCCGGGCCGCGGAAGTACAGCCGCCGTCCGCTGCCGTCGGGGTTGACCTCGCCGACCTCGCCAGGACGGCGCCCGGGCGGGTCGGCGGTGTACGGCGTCCCGTCGGCGTCGAGCCGGGCCCGGACGCGGTCGAAGTGCTCCTCGCCGATCAGGAAGGCCAGGTGCAGCGGCTCCGCCGACGGCGCGCCGGCGAAGTTCAGCACGATCGTGTCGTCGAGCTGCACGGACCGGAAGAAGCCGTCCGTGTAGGGCTCGCGGAGTTCCAGCAGGTCGACGAACCAGTCGACGGCGGCGTCCCGGTCGGTGACCGGGACGATCATGTGGTGCAGGGCAGCAGTGGGCACGGGTGCTCCGAGGGGTGAGGGGCCGGCCGCACGAGGGCCGGGGAGTGCGCAGGGGAACCGGCTCGGGGCCGGGAGCAGGTCGTGGTGCGGGCGGTGCGGCACCGGGGTGGACACGGTGCGCGGGATCGGTCTTCGCCGGAGGCGGCCCACGGGGCCGCCCGGGGGTCACGTGCGGGCCGGGTACCCGACTCGCTCACGGCTCGAGGCCGACCCGGCAGTCATGGCGGCGACCGTAGCGCCGGAGCCGGGCGCGCACAACGCTCAGCTGCCGGCCGCTCCCCGGACCGCCAGGGAGATCGCCAGGACGACCATGACGACGGCGATGCCGGCGTCGAGGACCTGCCAGGCGCGCGGGCGGGCGAACACCGGCCGCAGCAGTCGCGCGCCGTACCCGAGGCCCAGGAACCAGACCGCACTGCCCAGGGCGGCGCCGGCGCCGAACCACCAGCGGCGGTCGTCGTAGGTGCTGGCCAGCGAGCCGAGCAGCACGACGGTGTCCAGGTAGACGTGCGGGTTGAGCCAGGTCAGGGCCACGGCGGTGGACACGGTGACCGCGAGGCCGGTGCGGGCGCCGGAGGCATCGGTGAGCAGGGCGGCCGGCCGCAGCGCCCGGCGCGCGGCCAGCAGCCCATAGACCAGCAGGAAGGCCGCCCCGGCGAAGCAGACGACGGTCACCACGCCCGGCGCCCGGGTGACCAGTGCGCCGGCACCGGCGACTCCCGCGGTGATCAGCACGACGTCGGAGAGCAGGCAGACCGCGACCACCGCGGCGACGTGCTCGCTGCGCAGCCCCTGCCGCAGGACGAGAGCGTTCTGCGCCCCGATCGCGACGATCAGCGACAGCCCGAGCCCCAGTCCGGCGGCGGCGGCGAGAAGGGCGGGGGACATGCCGACCACGCTAGGTCCGTCCTGCACCGGAAGACCAGCTCACTTTACTGACGTACCTGAAGCGCGTCTGATGGTCACCGTGGACCTCGACCTCGCGCAGCTGCGGGCGCTGGGGGCGACCGTCACCACCGGCACGCTGGACGCCGCGGCCCGCGCCCTGCACGTGACGCCCTCGGCGATCAGCCAGCGGATCAAGGCCCTGGAGACCGCGACCGGCCGGGTGCTGCTGGTGCGCAGCCGGCCGGTGCAACCCACCGAGTCCGGTCAGGCGCTGCTCCGGCTGGCCCGGCAGATCGACCTGCTCACCGCCGACGCCACCCGGGAGCTGGACAGCGCGGCGCACGGTCCGGTCGCGCTGCCGATCGCGGTCAACGCCGACTCACTGGCGACCTGGGTGCTGCCCGCGCTGGCGCCGCTGGCCGGTGACCTCGTCCTCGACCTGCACCGCGCCGACCAGGCGCACACCAGCGCGCTGCTGCGGACCGGCACGGTGATGGCCGCGGTCACCGGCGACGCCGACCCGGTCCCGGGCTGCAGTTCGACCCGGCTGGGCAGCATGCGGTACCGGCCGATGGCCGCTCCTGCCTTCGCCCGGCGCTGGTTGGCCGACGGCGGGACGGCGGAGTCCCTGGCCCGGGCGCCGGTCGTCGTCTTCGACCGCAGCGACGACCTGCAGCACGCGCACCTGCGGGCCCGGGGGGTCGACCCGACTCGGCCGCCGATGCACTTCGTGCCCTCCTCGGCCGACTTCCTCACCGCGGTGCGGCTCGGCATGGGCTGGGGCATGGTCCCCGACCTGCAGGACACCGACGGCGATCTGACGGTGCTCGACCCGGACGGCGCGGTGGACGTCGTCCTGCACTGGCAGCAGTGGCGGCTGCGGTCGCCGTCGCTGGACCGGGTGGCCGATGCCGTCCTCGCTGCCGCGCGCCGGGTGCTGGAGACCGGCCGCAGCTGACCGGCTTGCCCGGGTCCCCGACGGTGACCAGACTCGGTGACCTGCTGGAGGACGGGACGAGGAGGTCGGCGGTGCTGCGCTGGTCCGCGCTCGGCCTGGCGGCGCTCATCGCCGCGTGGCTGGCCGCCGAGGTGTGGCGGGACGCGGGCGCGTTCGCGTTCCTGCTGCTCGGGCTGCCGGTCGTCGCCTGTCTGGTCGCGGTGCTGACGTCGCGTAGCCGGTACGCCCGGCCGGTCACCTGGGGTGCCGCGGCGGTCGTGCTCGGCTGGTCGCTGGTGCTGGGACTGGGGATCGGCCTGTTCTTCCTGCCGGTGGCGTTCGTGCTGGCGGCCGCCGCTGCCCGGGACGACCCGGCCCGGGACGACCCGGCGCGGCAGGACCGGGCAGGGCGCCGCCCGCTCAGGCGCTGAGCGGCTCCACCGCGGCCACCCGCTCCCGGGCCGCCCGCACGATCGGCGACTCGCGCACCCGGGCCGGCACGGCCAGCGCGGTCTGCCGGAACGCCCGGAGCCCGGCCGTCGCCGCGGCGTCGGTGAGCCCGAACCCGGGCAGGCCGTAGAGCCGGCGGGCCCAGCCGGGCAGCGTCGCCGCACCGAGCGAGGCCAGCGTGCTCCACGCCGGCCGGGCCGGGGTCAGCACCTGCACCCAGCCGGGCATCGGTGGCACCAGGACGAAGCGGGAGGCGGTGCGCGCCGCGGGCGTGACGGCCAGCTGGGCGCGGATCCGGTCGAAGTAGGCGTCGAGCTCGGCGACCGTGCGCGGCACGTCGGCCTCCTCGCAGCCCACCAGCACCGCGGCGACCACCTGCTCCTCGACGTACCGGTCGGCGTCGGCGTCGGTCAGCGGCACCCCGGCCCGGCGGGCGGTGGACAGCAGTGACTCGACCTCGCAGTTGTGCACCCACAGCAGCAGGTCGGCGTCGTCGACGTTGAAGTGCCGTCCGGTGGTCTCCTCGACCCCGGACTTCCCCCGGTGCAGCCCGCGCACCCGGCGCACCTGCCGGAGGGCGTCCCGTCGGGTGCCGAAGGACAGCGTCGCCACGTACTCGGCCGTGCGGGTCAGTCGCGCCCACGGGTCGGTGGCGAAGGCCGTGGAGAACTGGTGGACGCCGCCCATCGCCACCGGGTGCAGCGCCTGCAGCAGCAGCGCGCGGATGCCGCCCACGGAGAACGCCGGGTCGCTGTGCACCCGCCAGGTGACGCTGTCCGGCCCGAAGAAGCCGAGCAGGTCCTCTCGCTCGGTGAAGTCGTTGATCGACGGGGTCGGCCTCACCGCACGGCCCCGGCGGTGTCGTCGTCGGCGGTGGCCAGCGAGCCGTGGGGGTCGCTCCAGAAGGTGACCAGCACCTGCAGGGTGCGGGAGGGGTTCTCGATGGCGGGGGAGTGCACCGCCTGCGGGATCACCTCGTGCCGGGCGCGCAGCCGGGCGGCCATCTCCGCCTGGACCGCGGGGCTCCACGCGTCGTCGGCGACGCCGTGGGTGACGAGCACCGGCACGCCGGTCGCGGCCAGCTCGGCCACCCGGTCGGGTTCGGCGAGCATCGCATCGGCCATGCCCAGCAGCCCGGCGGCGGTGTTGGCCAGGAAACGGCGGGTGAGGAACTCCCGGGTCGGCGCTGGCACCGCCTGCGCGCGTGGATCGGTCATCGCCAGCTGGTCCAGGGTGTCGCTGACCAGCTGGACGCCGCCGGCCTCCAACAGCGGGGGCAGGTGGTCCAGCATCTCGGCCCGGGGGCCGGTCAGCGCGGCGGGGCCGCTGCCCAGCAGGGTGAGCGTGGCGAACAGCGCCGGCTCGGCGAGCACCGCTGCCCGGGCGACGAGGCCGCCGAAGCTGTGCCCGAGCAGGTGCACCGGGCTGCCCGTCTCGGTGTGCAGCTGCCGGGCGACCGCGACCACGTCGGCCGCGAGCTCGGCCACCGAGTACTGCGCCGGGTCGTCCGGGCCGGGCGACTCGTACTGCCCGCGCTGGTCCATCGCCACGGCCCGGACGCCGGCCTCGCCCAACGGGGACAGCAACGGCGCGAAGTCCTCCTTGCTGCCGGTGTAGCCGGCCACCAGCAGCACCGTCGGCCCGTCGCAGGCGCCGGTGTCCAGGGCGGCCAGCGGGCCGGAACGACCGGGGAACGTCACCCGGGCCGCGTCGTGCACCGCCAGCTGGCGGAGGTCGTCGGGGGCGGTGTGTTCGGAGCCTCCAGGCAGGACCATGCCCCGAGTGTGCCTCGCCGTGCGGCCCCGCGCCGCAGTGCGTGACTACGTGTGTGCGACCACCGCGGTGTCGGTGGCGTAGACCACGACCGGGCCGACCAGCGACGTGCGCCCCCCGGCCGGGACCTCGTCGGCGGTGGACCAGCGCTGCAGCTCCGTCCCGTCGGCGAGGCTGCGCTGCACGAAGGCCCCCGCCTCGGGCACGGTGACGGTCTCCGCACCGGTGGCGGGCAGCCCCAGGGCGGGCACCTGCCACCGCGGCAGCCCGGTCGTCCGGTCCAGGGCCAGCACCTGGCCACGTGCCCAGAGCAGGGCCACGTCGGCGACGCCGACCTGCTGCAGCGGCTCGGTGCCGGCGTGCTGGCCCTCCGGCAGGGCCGGCAGCTCCACCTCGGTCAGCAGTGCGCCGTCGGCCGGGGAGAGCACGTGCACCCGGTCGCCGACGACGACGTCGACCAGCCCGTCGACCCCGGCCAGTCGGGCGGTGTCGCTGCCGACCTCGAGGTCGCGGGTCCAGAGGACGTCGCCGGCGAACCCGTCGAGCAACCGGACCTGCACCGCCCCCAGCCCGCTACACCGCTGCAGCACGACCACGCCGGAGCTGCCGACGTCGGACCCGACGATCCGGCAGCCCTCCGGCGGCGCGTACCGCCAGCGGGTGTTGTCGCCCACCGGGTCGATCGTGACGATCCCGGTGGGGCTGCTGGCGAGCAGGATCTGGTCGGTGGCGGCCAGGTCGACGTCGGTGCGGAAGCGGACGTTGCGGTACCACTCCCGGGCGCCGGTCGAGGCGTCCAGGCCGGTCAGCTCGTTGCACCGCCCGGTGGTGCGGAAGGCCACCACCACGATGCCGTCGACCGCGGTCGCGTCGCAGAGGGTCGCGTTGGCCCGCCGGTAGTGCCAGGCCTCCTCGCCGGTCGCGGCGTCCAGCATGGCCACGCCGCGCTCGTCGGTGACCAGCACCCGACCGCTCTCCACCGCCTGCCGGGGCGCCGGGCCGGTGGCCGCCGTCCACGCCTGCGTGAGCTCGGCAGCCGGTGCCTCATCCGGGACGGCGGCCGGCTCCGCCGTCGTGCGTGAGGTCGCCGCGACGTCGGAGGTGCGCCACAGCAGGACGGCGACGGCGGCCACCACGAGGGTGACCGCCGCCCAGACCCACACCCGCAGGGGCGGGCTGAGAGACCTCACGGAAGACCTGCTCCTGACGCGGTGACCTGTTCGTCGGGTCCGCTGCTCAGGCTGCGGACTCGGAGCCGCCGCTCCCGCCGCGGCCACCGCGGCGACGACGTCGCCGGGGCCGGCCGCCGCCCTCGCCGGCGTCGGTGGACCCGGCCATCGCGGGGGCGTCCCCGTCGGTCGTCGGACCGTCCATCGCCGCTGCTGCTCCCGCGGCGGCGGCGCCGTTGCCCCGGGTGCGCTGCCGCGGGCGGCTCTTGGGCGGCCCGACCGTGGGCTGGTCGTCCTCGGGGGCGGGGCCGGTGCGGCCGGGGCCGGCGGAGTTGCCGCCGGTGCGCTGGCGCTTGCCGGTCTCGCCGAGGTCCTCGAGGGTCTCCGCGCCCAGGCCCTCGCGGGTCCGCTGCGCGCGGGGGAGCCGCCCGGTCGCCGTCGTCGGGACGTCGAGGTCGGTGTAGACCCACGGCGAGGTGGAGTAGGTCTCCGGCGGCTCGGCGAAGTCGAGCTCCAGCGCCTTGTTGATCAGCTGCCAGCGGGGGATGTCGTCCCAGTCGACCAGGGTGACGGCGACGCCGGTGCTGCCGGCCCGGCCGGTGCGGCCGATCCGGTGTACGTAGGTCTTCTCGTCCTCGGGGCACTGGTAGTTGACGACGTGGCTGACGCCGGTGACGTCGATGCCGCGGGCGGCGACGTCGGTGGCGACGAGCACGTCGACCTTGCCGGCCCGGAACGCGCGCAGCGCCTGCTCACGAGCGCCCTGGCCGAGGTCACCGTGCACGGCGGCCGCGGCGAACCCGCGGTCGACGAGCTCGTCGGCGACCTTCTGCGCGGTGCGCTTGGTGCGGCAGAAGACCATCACCAGGCCGCGGTCGCGGGACTGCAGCACCCGGGACAGCAGCTCGGGCTTGTCCAGGTTGTGCGCCCGGTAGATGAACTGCGTGGTCTGCGGGACCGTCGAGCCCTCGTCGTTGCCGTGCGCCCGGATGTGCGTGGGCTGGGTCATGAACGACCGGGACAGCGTGACGATCGGGCCGGGCATGGTCGCGGAGAACAGCATCGTCTGCCGCTTGTCCGGGACCATCGCCAGGATGCGCTCGATGTCGGGCAGGAAGCCCAGGTCGAGCATCTCGTCGGCCTCGTCCAGGACCAGACCGCGGACCTTGCCCAGGATCAGGTCGCCCCGCTGCGCCAGGTCGAGCAGCCGGCCGGGGGTGCCGACGACGACCTCCACGCCGGCCTGCAGCGCGGCGACCTGCGGCTCGAAGGCGCGGCCGCCGTAGATGGCCTGCACCCGGATGCCGCGCTTGGCGCCGGCGGCGGACAGGTCCCGGGAGACCTGCACGCACAGCTCACGGGTGGGGACGACGACGAGGGCCTGCGGCACGCCGTCGCCGCCCTCGGCCGGGGGGACGACGCGCTGCAGCAGCGGGACGCCGAAGCCCAGCGTCTTGCCGGTGCCGGTACGGGCCTGCCCGATCAGGTCGTTGCCGGCCAGGGCGAGCGGGAGCGTCAGCTCCTGGATGGCGAAGGTGCGGTGGATCCCGACCTCGGCCAGCGCGGCCACGATGTCGGGGTGCACGTCGAAGTCGCTGAACAGCGGGCTGTCGGGAGCGACGGGTGCGCCACCCAGCTCCTCGACCTGCTGCTCGAGCTCCTCGGGAGCGGGCGCGCCGGTCTCGGCGTGCTCCAGCTCCGGAGCGGCGGGGGTGCTGCTGGCGGTGGGGGTGTTCTCGGTGGAGGTCAGTTCTCTCGCCTCGGTCTGGTGGGGGACCGCGGTGCGTCGTCGGTGCCTGAGCTCGGTCTCGAGCTCCGGCGTTGCCCGACTCGCTCGCCGGTCCCGGGGTCGGTTCCGGGATGTTCGATCCAAGCGCCGACGCGGCCAGCAGACCGGGCGTCGAGTGCAGACTGCCCGGGAGACGGCCCTCGGGGGGCCGGCCTCGAGGAGGTGATCCGGCGGTCATCAGCGCACACGGAGGTTGCGCAGGAACAACGAGCCTGGCGGCTCGCCGATTCCATCCTAGCGTGACCTGCCCGTTAACCTCGCTGCGCTGCCGTGCGACACGGGCGCCGACGGCGTCGAGCGGCCGCCGGCGGCGCGCTCGGAGCGCCGGTGGGGCGCGAGGAGGGGGAACCGTGACCAGCGTCGAGGAGGGCTCCAGCCGGCCGGCCGGTCAGTCGGCGGTGATCGACCTGCTGGGCGTGCTGGCCTACGCCGAGCTGACCGCGTTCGACCGGCTCGCCGAGGACGCCCGGCTGGCGCCGACGCTCGAGGGCCGGGCCGCCCTCGCCCGGATGGCGGCGGCCGAGATCGGGCACCACGATCGGCTGACCCAGCGACTGCGTGAGCTCGGCGTGGACGTGGCCCAGGCGATGACCCCGTTCGTCGCCGCGCTGGACGCCTTCCACGACGGCACGCGGGCCAGCACCTGGCTGGAGGGGCTGGTCAAGGCCTACGTCGGCGACGGGCTGGCCACCGACTTCTACCGCGAGGTCGCGGCCTTCCTGCCGCAGCCGGACCGGGCGCTGGTCGAGGAGGTCCTCGACGACACCGGGCACGCCGACTTCGCGCTCCGGGAGGTCCGGGCCGCCATCGTCGCCGACCCCACCCTGGCCGGCCGGCTGGCGCTGTGGGCCCGGAGGCTGGTCGGTGAGGCGCTGACCCAGTCCCAGGCGGTCATCGCCGAGCACGAGCAGCTGGCCGACCTGCTCATCGCCGGCACCGGCGACCTGACCGGGGTCGCCCGGCTGCTCCAACGGCTCACCACCGCGCACTCGGCCCGGATGCAGGCCCTCGGCCTCAACCCCTGAGCGGGGCCCGGGACGTGCGACAGGGCGCCGCCGCGGTGCGGCGACGCCCTGTCGGCGTCCGTGCGGTCGATCAGCTGCTGATGAAGCCCACCCGGCGCTGGTCGGCCTCGGCGATCTCGACGTAGGCGATCCGGTCGGTCGGGACGACGATCCGCCGACCGCGTTCGTCCACCAGCGTGAGCAGGCCGTCCTTGGACCCGGTCATGGCCTTGGACACCTCGGCCGCGATCTCGTCCGGGCTCTTGGGGCTGTCGATGACCAGCTCGCGGGGGGAGTGTTGGACACCGATCTTTACTTCCACGCGGGGATGCCTCCTCAGGTCCGGCTACTGGCCACCCACGCTAGTCCAGCCCGGTGGGAGGCGGCCGGTCCAGCGGGTCCGCCGTCAGCGAACGTCGGCGGTCAGTCGGTGTCCTCACGCAGCGGGAAGCCCGACATCCCGCGCCAGCCCAGGGACGACGCGAGGGCCACGGCCTCGTCCCGGGACAAGGTGCCCTTGCGGGCGAGCCACCACCGCGCGCTCGTCTCGGCCAGCCCGGTCATCCCCGCGGACAGCAGCAGCGCCCGCTCGGGGTCCGCGCCGGTCTCCATCGCGATGACCTCGGCGATGGCCTCGATGCACTGCCGGGCGCCGCGGTCGGCGATCCGCCGGACGTCGGGGTCGTTGCGCAGGTCGGACTCGAACACCAGCCGGAACGCCTCGCCGTCGGCGTCCACGAAGTCGAAGTAGGCACCGACGGCGCCGTTCACCCGCTCGCGGTTGTCCTCCGTGCCCGCCATGGCCTCGCGGACCCGGTCGGTGAGCTCGTCGACCTGCTGCTCCAGCAGCGCCAGGTAGAGCTCCCGCTTGCCCGGGAAGTGCTGGTAGAGCACCGGCTTGCTGACCCCGGCCCGATCGGCGATGTCGTCCATCGCCGCGGCGTGGAACCCCTGGGCGACGAAGACGTCCTGCGCGGCCCGCAGCAGCTGCAGCCGCCGGGCACCCCGCGGCAGGCGGGCGGTGCGACGGGCGGCCGGCGGCGCGGGCACGGGTACGGGTCGGCTGGGTCGCATGGCCCGACGATGCTACCGGCGCACCGGGCGGAGGACGTCCCACCCCGGCCGGTCGCGGCAAGGGGGTCGGCGCGGTGTTCTACCGTCGGGTAGGTGACCGACGCCCGGCTGTCCTCGGTGCCGCTGCCGCGGCCCGGTGCCCTCCTCCCACCCTGGCCCGGTGCGATGGTGCCGGTCACCGGCGGTGAGGTCTTCGTCCGGCACACGCCCTGGTGCGGCCCGCTGCCCGGCAGCGACCTGGTCGAGGCGGAGGTGCCCCACGAGCGGGCGCTCTACGTCCACGGGCTGGGTGGCGCCTCGACCAACTGGACCGACCTGGCTGCGTTGCTCGCCGTCCGCTTCGACGGCTGGGCGCTGGACCTGCCCGGGTTCGGCCAGTCGGCGCCGCCGCCCCGCTACTCCATCCACCGGCACGTCCAGGCCGTCGTCGACGTCCTGGAGTGGATCGTCGCCCGGCCCGGCCCCGGGCAGGGGCGTCCCGTGCACCTGGTGGGCAACTCGCTCGGCGGCCTGGTCAGCGTGTGGGTCGCCGCCCGCCGGCCGGACCTGGTCGCCACCCTCACCCTGATCTCCGCGGCCATGCCGGTCTACCGGGTGCCGGCGGCGTTCGACCGGGCGATCGCGCTGGTGCTGCTGCCCGGCGTCCCCGCGCTGGCCGAACGGCGGCTGGCCGGCGCCAGCCCGGAGCAGCGCGTCCGCGGGCTGCTGCAGATGTGCTTCGGCGACCCGAGCCGGGTGCCGCCGGAGCGGGTCGCCGAGGCGGTGGAGGAGACCCGGCGGCGGGACGAGCAGCCCTGGGCGGGTCAGGCGCTCACCCGCAGCCTGCGCGGTCTGATGAGCTCCTACCTGCGGGTGGGACGGGCGAACGCCTGGCGGATGGCCCGGTCGGTGCGGGCGCCGTCCCTGGTGGTGTGGGGTGACCGGGACAAGCTGGTCGACCCGGAGCTCGCACCGCGGCTGGCCGAGGTGCTCCCCGACGCCCGGTTGCAGGTGCAGGCGGGCATCGGGCACCTGGCGATGCTGGAGGCACCCGAGCCCACGGCCCGCGCGGTCCTCGGTCTGGCCGAGGACGCCGCCGGTGACCGCGCGACCGACCCCGTCGGCGGGAACGACCTCCCGGCCGGACAGGTGTGACCGGCGGTCCGGGAACGGCGCCGCGCCCGGCCGACGTCCTCCCGGAGGTCGGTGCGTCGTGAGAGCCTGGCCGCCGTGACGAGCTCGGGACCCCGCCCGTCCGGACGGCGCCCGGCAGGCGAGCCGCTGGTCGCCCGCCGTGACCCCGCCCCGTCCGCACGTCCCGCCGTGCTGCCGCGCGGCCGGTTCCGCCGGTTCGTCCGCCGGTACGGCTGGCGGGCCTACGCCGTGCCGTTGCTGTCCATCGCGACCGTGCTCGCCCTGATCGACGTCGTCCGGCCGGGCGGTGGCGAGGGCCCCACCCCGACGTCGACGGCCGAGGCTGCCGTCGACGCCTCCGCGCCGGCCACCCCGATCGCCCCGCAGGTCACCGAGGCCGAGGGGGAGGGCGTGCCGGCCGACGTGTCCAGCACGTCGACGGCGCCGCCGGCGGACACCGTGCCCGCGGCGCCGACCTACGTCGAGCAGGGCACCGGGAGCGTGAGCGTGGTCGACGGCACGTCCGCGGTGTACGGCACCGGGCCGCTGGAACGCTTCGTCGTGGAGGTCGAGGACGGCATCGGCGTCGACGGCGCCGCCTTCGCCGCCGCGGTCGAGGGCATCCTCGGCGACCCCCGGTCCTGGGGCGCCGGCGGCCGGCTGTCCTTCCAGCGGGTGGGGGCTGCGGAGGCCGCGGCCGGTGCGTACGAGTTCCGGGTCAGCCTGGTCAGCCCGGGCAGCATGGAGATCTACTGCCCGGGCGTCGGCACCGGCGGCTACACGTCCTGCCGCTACGGCGAGCGGGCGGTCATCAACCTGGCCCGCTGGGAGACCGCCGTCCCCGACTACGGCGGGGAAGTCCCCACCTATCGGCAGTACGTGGTCAACCACGAGGTCGGGCACGCCCTCGGCAACGGCCACGAGCAGTGCCCCGGCGCCGGGCAGCTGGCCCCGGTGATGCAGCAGCAGACCCTCGGCCTGCAGAGCTGCCTGAAGAACGCCTGGCCGTACCCCTCCTGATCCTCCGGATCACCCCGCGCCACAAGCCGTTCCCCGCGGGGGTCCAGCAGGTCTAACGTGCCTGCTGGTGCGCCGGGAAGCCTGGTCGGCAGTCGTGTTCCCGACTGCGATCGGAGGGCCCCGATGCCCACCTCTCCCACTGCTGTGCCCGCGCTGCGCGCCGCGCACCTGAGCAAGCGCTTCTCCCGGACCGTCGCCGTCGACGACCTGTCGCTGGCGGTGCCACCCGGGGAGGTCTTCGGCTTCCTGGGCCCGAACGGCGCCGGCAAGTCCACGACGATCCGGATGGCGCTGGGACTGCTGCGCCCCTCCGGTGGTCACGTCGAGGTGTTCGGCGTCCCGGCACACGACGTCGGCCGCGCCCACCGGCACCTGGCCTACGTCCCCGCGGACGTCGCGCTCTGGCCGGCGCTGACCGGGCGGGAGTGCCTGGACCTGCTCGACGGCGTCGGCCCGGGCACCGACCTGGACTACCGGGCCGAGCTCGTCGAGCGGTTCGCGCTCGACCCGGACCGGCGGGCTCGCACCTACTCCACCGGCAACCGGCAGAAGGTCGCGCTGATCGCGGCCTTCGCCACCCGCGCCCCCCTGCTGGTCCTGGACGAGCCGACCAGCGGGCTGGACCCGCTGATGGAGCGTGAGTTCCGCCGCTGCGTGGCCGAGGCGGCCGGGCGCGGCCAGACGGTCTTCCTGAGCTCGCACCAGCTCGCCGAGGTCGAGGCGGTCTGCGCGCGGGTGGGCATCCTGCGCGAGGGCCGGCTGGTGGAGGTCGCCGGGTTGCCGGAGCTGCGGCGGCTGCGCCGCTCGGAGATCAGCGTCACCCTGGCTCGTCCGGCTGCCGCGGGAGCCGGCCTGACCGGGGTCGACGGCGTCGCCGACCTGCGGTGGAGCTCACCGCTCGAGCTGACGATGACGCTGGCCGGCCCGCCCGCCCCGGTGCTGCGTGCGCTGGCCGACCTGGACGTCGTCGCCCTCGACGTGCGGGAGCCCTCCCTGGAGGAGCTCTTCCTCGACTTCTACGGCGACACCGCCGGCGGCCACCGGTCCGCCGGCGAGGAGGTGCGGGCATGACCACCGGCACCGCGCCGGCCCCGACGGCGTCCGCGGCCGGGTGGACGCCGGAGCCCGGGCCGGCCGGCCGGGCGGTGACCGCACTGGCCGTGCGGTCGGTCCGCCGCGGCGCCGTCCTGGTCACCGCGGTCGCCGCCGGGATGCCGGCGCTGGTCGCGGTGCAGCACCGGCAGCTGGACCAGGAGCTGGCCGGGGCGTCGCTGGCGGCGCTGGCGGAGAACCCGGCCATCCGCACCCTGTTCGGCCCACCGGTCGCCCTCGACGACCCGGGCGGCTTCACGGTGTGGCGCACCGGCACGGCGATCGCCGTGCTCGTCGGCGTCTGGGCGGCGCTCGCGACGACCCGGATGACCCGGGGCGAGGAGGAGGCCGGCCGCTGGGACCTCCTGCTCGCCGGCCCGGCGCGGCTGCCGGCGGTGCTGCTGCGGCACCTCGCGGTGCTGCTGGGCGCGAGCGCGCTCGTCGGCGTCGCGACGGCCGCCGGCCTGGTGCTGGCCGGCACCGCCACGACCGGCGCCGTGCTGTTCGGCGCGCTCATCGGTGGCACCGGGATGGTGGGCGCGGCACTGGGCGCGCTCGCCGCCCAGCTGCTGGCCGAGCGCCGGGCCGCGGCCGGTCTGGCGGTGGGGGTGCTGCTGGCCGGTCTGCTGGCGCGGATGGTCGCCGACGGGGTGCCGGCGCTGGGCTGGCTGCACTGGCTGAGCCCGTTCGGGCTGCTGGGCCGCAGCGCCCCGTTCGCCGCCGACCGGGTGCTGCCGCTGCTCGTGCTGGCCGCCGCGGTCGCGGTCCTCGTCGCGGCGGCAGTGACGGTCTCCGCACGGCGGGACGTTGGCAGCGGACCGTGGCGCCGGCCCGGCGCCGTCCGGCCCGGCGCCCGGCGACTGCGGTCCCTGCCCGGGCTGGTGGCCCGGCACACCGGCCGGCCGGTGGTGGGCTGGGGTGCGGCCGTGGCGGCCTACTTCGCGCTCATCGGCCTGCTGGCCACGACGATGACCGACTTCCTGACCGAGAACCCGCGCTTCGCCGAGCTGGCCGCCCAGGCCGGCTTCGCCGAGTTGGGCAGCGTCCGCGGCTACGTGGCCTCGCTGTTCACCCTGCTGGCCGTGCCGGTCGGCGCGTTCGTCGCCAGCCGGGTCGCCGCCACCGCGGCCGACGAGGTCGCCGGGCGGTTGACGTTGCTCTACTCGCTGCCGGTGCGCCGGGTCCGCTGGCTGGCCACCGAGCTGACCGGGGTCGCCGTCGGTGCCGTGCTGCTCACCGGTGCGGCCGGGCTGGCGACCTGGCTGGGCGCCACCTGGGTGGGCGCCGACCTGTCCGCGGGCGCCGCACTGGCGGGGGTGCTCAACGTGCTGCCGGTCGTGGCGGTGTGCCTGGGTGCGGCGGTCGCGGCGCTGGCGTGCGCGCCGGCCGCCGTCCTGCCGCTGGGGGTGCTGCCGGCCGCCGGTGGCTACCTGCTGCTGGTGCTCGCCGACACCCTGAGCTGGCCGGGCTGGGTCCGCGGTCTGTCGCCGTTCGCCCACCTGGCGGCCGTGCCGGCCGAACCGGTGGACGTGCCGGGGCTGGTCGGGCTGCTGGCCGTCGCCGCGGTGCTGACCGCCGGGGGGCTGACCGGCTACCGGCACCGCGACCTGCGGGGATGACCCCCGGGCCGGACGCGGGAAGAGGGCGGCGTGCCACGCTGTTGGGCAGAGCAGGACACCGGCCTCTGGAGCCGGTCAGCCCTGTGACCACAGTTGTGAGGAGCGCTCCGTGCAGTTGCCACCCCTGGTGGAGCCCGCCGCCGACCTGTCGATCGACGAGGTCCGCCGCTACAGCCGCCACCTGATCATCCCCGACGTCGGGATGGACGGACAGAAGCGGCTCAAGAACGCCAAGGTGCTGGCCGTCGGCGCCGGTGGCCTCGGCTCGCCGGTGCTCATGTACCTGGCCGCGGCCGGTGTCGGCACGCTCGGCATCGTCGAGTTCGACACCGTCGACGAGTCGAACCTGCAGCGCCAGATCATCCACGGGCAGTCCGATGTCGGCCGGTCCAAGGCCGAGAGCGCCCGTGACTCGATCAAGGAGATCAACCCGCTGGTCGACGTGCGGCTGCACGAGACCCGGCTGGACTCCTCCAACGTCGAGGAGATCTTCAGCCAGTACGACCTGATCGTCGACGGCACCGACAACTTCGCCACCCGCTACCTGGTGAACGACGCCTGCGTGCTGCTGGGCAAGCCCTACGTCTGGGGCTCGATCTACCGGTTCGACGGCCAGGTCTCGGTCTTCTGGAACGAGCACGGGCCCAACTACCGCGACCTCTACCCGGTGCCGCCGCCGCCCGGGATGGTCCCCTCCTGCGCCGAGGGCGGTGTGCTGGGCGTGCTCTGCGCGACCGTCGGCGCCATCCAGGCCACCGAGGCGGTCAAGCTCATCACCGGCATCGGCGAGACGCTGCTGGGCCGGCTGATGGTCTACGACGCCCTGGAGATGACCTTCCGGGAGATCAAGGTCCGCAAGGACCCGGAGGGCGAGCCGATCACCGGCCTCATCGACTACGAGGCGTTCTGCGGCGTCGTGTCCGAGGAGGCCCAGGAGGCCGCCGCGGGTTCGACGATCACCGTCGACGAGCTCAAGGACATGATGGACGCCGGCAAGGACTTCGAGCTGATCGACGTCCGGGAGCCCAACGAGTACGAGATCGTCTCCATCCCGGGCGCGAAGCTGATCCCCAAGGACGAGATCCTCTCCGGCCGGGCGCTGGCGCAGCTGCCGCAGGACAAGCCGATCGTGCTGCACTGCAAGACCGGCGTCCGTTCGGCCGAGGCGCTGGCCGCGGTCAAGAACGCCGGCTTCAAGGACGCCGTGCACGTCCAGGGCGGCGTGACCGCGTGGGCCACCCGCATCGACAAGGCACTGCCGACCTACTAGAAGGACCCCCGTCCTCCCCACCCTTCGCAAGCTCAGGGCGGGTCCCTGGACGGGGGCCGTTCCAGCACGTCACCTGGGCCCCGGTACGCCACTGCGCGTGCCGGGGCCCGGCTGCGTTCTACTGAGGGCATGCCCGATCCCCGCCGTGCGGACCTCCTGATGCGGTACCAGCGCGCCCAGGCGCAGTTCACCGACCGGGTGGACGCCGTCGAGGCCGGCGAGTGGGACGCCCCCGCGCTGCCGGAGTGGAGCGTCGTGGACCTGGTGGCCCACCTGACCGGCGAGCAGCTGTGGGTCCCGCTGCTGCTGGCCGGGGAGTCGCCGGACGCCGTCGGTCCCCGGGTCCCGACCGACCCGGCCGAGCTGCTGGGTGAGGACCCGCTGTCGGCCTGGGAGTCCGCGGCCGACGCCGCGCTGACCGCCTGGGCCGCCGACGACGCGCTGTCCCGCACCGTGCAGCTGTCCTCCGGGCCGGCCCCGGCGAGCGACTACCTGATCGAGATGACCGTCGACCTCACCGTGCACGCCTGGGACCTCGCCCGGGCGGTCGACGGGGACACCGAGCTGGACCCCGAGCTCGTGGCCGAGGCGTTCCGCTACGCCGAGGAGCACCTCGGCGAGGACGGGGCGCCCGGGGTGTTCGACGCCCCGGTCGAGGTGCCGCCGGGCGCGGACCTGCAGACGCGCCTGCTGGCCCGGTTCGGCCGCCGGGCCTGACCGCCCTGGCGGACTCGCCGTCGGTGCGGCACCCGGGCCGGCCGGGACCCCCGCGGCCTAGGCTGCCGTCCCGACACAGCCGAGCCGGAGGTCGCACGATGAGCCAGCCACCCCAGGGCCCGCCCCCGTACGGCCCGGACGGGTCGTCGCCGTCGGGTGGCCGGCCGCCGCAGGGCGGTGGCTGGGGTCAGCAGCCGGGTCAGCCCGGCGGCTGGGGGCAGCCGGCGCCCGGGCAGCCCGGCGGGGGCTGGGGTCAGCAGCCGGGGCACGCCGGTGGTGGCTGGGGGCAGCAGCCGGGTCAGCCCGGCAGCTGGGGCCAGCCCGGGCCGGGGCAGCCGCCCGGCGGGTACGGCCCCCCTCCCGGTCCCGGGGGCTGGGGTGCGCCCCGCCCGCCCGGCTACGGCGACCAGCCCACCCAGGTGGGCGGGTTCGGCGGCCCCGGGTGGGGCGCCCCGGGCGGGTCGAGTGCCTCCGGTGGTGACGACGACCGCAAGAAACGGACCACCGTCCTCGTCATCATCGCGGCGCTGCTGCTGCTCGTGGTCGTCGCGGTGGTGCTCACGCTGACCCTGACCGGGGACGACGACGCCCCTGAGCCGACGGCCGCCGGGACCAGCCCGTCGTCGTCCGCTCCGTCCGCGTCGTCGTCCGCGCCGACCAGTCCGCCGGCGCCGGCGCCGGACGACCTGCTGGCGCAGCTGCCCAGCGACTTCGCCGACTGCCAGGAGCGGGGACTCCGCGGTGACGGGGACGTCGCGGCGGCGGAGTGCGGGCCCGCGCTCACCCAGCCGGGCCCGGCCGGTGCGGTCTACCACCAGTACCCGGACGTGCCCACGCTGGACTCGGTCTTCGCCGCCGACGCCGCCGAGCTCGGGGTCGGCGAGTGGTCCGGGGACGACGACTGCTCGACCACCACCGGCTACGGCGAGTGGACCTACCCCGACGGCGTCACCGGTGGCCTGGTGGCCTGCGCCCTGCTGCCCGACGGCGACGCGGTGATCGTCTGGACCGACGACGAGTACCTGATCGAGGGTGCGGTCCACGCCCCCGCGACGACGCAGGACGAGGTCGCCGACCTGTACGAGTGGTGGACGCTCAACAGCGACTTCACCGGCTGAGGTCGGCACCGTGCGAGCTCCCGGACCCGAGCCGCGCTCGGCGGAGGACGTCGACGAGGCCGTCTACGACGTGGTCGAGGCGATCCCGCCGGGGCGGGTGAGCACCTACGGCGCGATCGGGCGCCTGGTCGGGGTGGGACCGCGCCGGGTCGCCCGGGCGCTGTCCGCCGGTGGCGCGGCCGTGCCCTGGCACCGGGTGGTGCGCGCAGACGGGACGGCGGCCGAACCGGTCCGGGTGCGGCAGCTGGAGCTGCTGGCCGGGGAGGGGGTGCCGCTGCGCGGTGCCCGGGTCGACCTGGCCGCCGTGGGCTGGCCGGACGAGGTCTGAGCCGGACTGCCTGAGCCGGACTGTCGTACCCCCGTGGTCTCATCGGGGTGTGCGGGGGGAGGCGGGCAGTCAAGCGGTGGTCACGACCGAGTCGTCGGCGGGTGTCGCGGGGCCGGTGTACCGGCTGGTGCAGCCGGAGCCGGAGCCGGTGGTCCGCCCGCAGCTCGACCCGACCCAGCAGGCGGTGGTCGACCACCGGGGCGGTCCGCTGCTGGTCCTGGCCGGCCCCGGCACCGGGAAGACCACCACGATCGTCGAGGCGGTCGCCGCGCGGATCGACGCCGGCGCCGACCCCGAGCGGCTGCTCGTGCTCACCTTCAGCCGCAAGGCCGCGGCCGAGCTGCGCACCCGGATCACCGCCCGAGTCGGGCGCACCATCCGGGAGCCGGTGGCCCGCACCTTCCACTCCTACGCCTTCGGGGTGCTGCGCCGGGCCGCGGTGCTGCGCGGTGAGCCCGCCCCGCGGCTGCTGACCTCTGCGGAGCAGGACGCCGTGCTGGCCGAGCTGCTGCGCGGCGACGCCGACGAGGAGGGCGCCGTCCGCTGGCCCGCCGAGCTGGCCGCCGCGCTGGGCACCGACGGCTTCCGGGACGAGCTGCGCGAGCTGCTGCTGCGGGCCACCGAACGGGGCATCGACAGCCGGCGGCTGTCCGCCTGGGGGCGTGAGCGCGGGCTGCCGCACTGGGAGGCCGCCGCGGACTTCCTCCGGCAGTACCAGGACGTCTCGTACTTCGCCACGGTCGCCCGCGGCGGCGCCTCCGGCTACGACCCGGCCGAGCTGGTCCGCACCGCCATCGACGAGCTGCGCGACGACCCGGAGCTGCTGCGCACCGAGCGGGAGCGGGCGGGCTGGCTGTTCGTCGACGAGTACCAGGACACCGACCCGGCGCAGGTCGAGCTGGTCGAGCTGCTCGCCGGGGGCGGGGGTGACCTGGTCGTCGTCGGCGACCCGGACCAGGCGATCTACGCGTTCCGTGGCGCCGAGCCGCGCGGGATCATCGACTTCCCGAGCCGCTTCCGGCACCGCGACGGCCGGCCGGCCGACCGGCTCTCCCTGGGCGTCTGCCGCCGTTCGGGCGCCGAGCTGCTCGCCGTCAGCCGGCGGGTCGCCGAGGGGCTGCCGGGGCCGTGGGAGCACCGCCGGCTGCAGGCGGGGGAGCACACCGCTCCCGGCACCGCCGAGGTGCACGTCTTCGACTCCCCGTCCACGGAGGCCGCCTTCCTCGCCGACACGATGCGCCGCGCGCACCTGCTGGACGGCGTGCCGTGGTCGCAGATGGCGGTCGTGGTCCGGTCGGCCACCGCCGGCCTCGGCCCGGTCCGCCGGGCGCTGGGCCAGGCCGGGGTGCCGGTCGCCGTCTCCGCCGACGACGTCGCGCTCGCCGGCCAGCCCGCCGTCCAGCCGCTGCTGGCCGCGCTCACCGCGCTGCTGCCGGCCGCGGCCGACACGGCTGCGGACGCCGAGCCGCCGGCGGAGACCGGGCTGGACGAGCCCGGCGCCGAGGCCCTGCTCGCCTCCCCGCTGGGTGGGGCGACGGTGCTGGACCTGCGGCGGCTGCGCCGGGCGGTCCGCCGCGAGCTGGCCACCCGGGGTGAGGACCCGGCGGTCCGGGGGGCGCCGCTGGCGGCGGTGCTGGCCGACGCCACGCTGCTCGACGCACTGCCCGAGCACCTGGCCCGGCCGGCGCTGCGGGTGGCCCGGGTGCTGTCGGCCGGCCGGCTCTCGCTGGCGGCCGACGGGAGCGCCGAGGACGTCCTGTGGGCGATGTGGCAGGCCAGCGGGCTGGCCAACCGGTGGGCCCGGGCCAGCGCCGCCGGGGGCCCCTCGGGTGCGGTGGCCGACCGCGACCTGGACGCCGTCGTCTCGCTGTTCGACGCCGCCGCCGGCTTCGTCGACCGTCTCCCGCACGCCACCGTGGCCGCGTTCGTGCAGCACCTGGGCGCCCAGCAGCTGCCCGGTGACAGCGGTGCCGCGCGGGCACCGATGGGGGAGACGGTGCGGCTGCTCACCGCCCATGCGGCCAAGGGCCTGGAGTGGGACCTGGTCTGCGTCGCCGGGGTGCAGGAGGGGATCTGGCCCGACCTGCGCAGCCGGGTCAGCCTGCTCGGCGCCGAGGACCTGGTCGACGCCGCCGGTGGCACCGACCCGGCCACCCTGGACCGGCGCACCCAGGCGATGGCCGAGGAGCGGCGGTTGTTCTACGTGGCCTGCACCCGAGCGCGGCGCCGGCTGCTGGTCACCGCCGTCGACGGCGCGCTGGACGGCGGTGACGCCGGGGCGACCGCCTCACGGTTCCTGGACCTCGTGGCGCCGGCCCCGGCCGAGGGGGACGGCGCGCGCCCGCACACCCCGCTGCCCCGGCAGCTGACCCTGCCCGCGCTCGTCGCCGAGCTGCGCCGGCACCTCACCGACCCGCACACGCCGCCGGCCCGCCGGAGCAGCGCTGCTGCCGTGCTGCGCCGGCTGGCCGCGGAGCGGGTGCCCGGGGCAGACCCGGCCGGCTGGTGGGGGCTGGCACCGCTGTCGGACGACGCACCGCTGGTCGACCCGGCCGAGGTGGTGCCGGTGCGGCCCTCGGCGATCGACACCTTCCAGCGGTGCCCGCTGCGCTGGGTGCTCGGCGCGGTCGGTGCGGAGGCGGCCCCGGAGGCCACCCGCACGGTGGGGTCCGCGGTGCACGACGTGGCCCAGCAGGTGGCCGAGGGGCTGCCGCCCGCCGACGCCCCCGCCGTGCTGGACACCGAGCTCGACGGGCTGGACCTGGGTCCGGGCTGGTTCGACCAGCGCCAGCGGGAGCGGGCCCAGGAGATGCTGACCAAGTTCCTGGCCTGGCACACCCGCGCCGACCGGGAGCTGATCGCCGCGGAGGAGGACTTCGACGTCACGGTCGGCCGGGCCCGGCTGCGCGGGCAGGTCGACCGGCTGGAACGCGACGCCGAGGGGCGGCTGGTCGTCGTGGACCTGAAGACCGGCAAGACCGCGCCCCGGGCCGTGGAGGAGCACGGGCAGCTGGCGGCCTACCAGCTGGCCGTCACCGAGGGCGCCTTCGCCGAGCACGGCACCGCCACCGGCGGTGCGGCGCTGCTGCAGGTGGGCGGCGCGCAGAAGGCGGCCAAGGAGCACGTGCAGCCGCCGCTGCCCGTCGACGTCGACCCGCGGGAGAGCTGGGCGGGCGAGCTGATCGCCGAGGTCGGCGCGGGCATGGGAGCGGGGCAGTTCGTGGCGCGCACCGACACCGACTGCGAGCGGTGTGCCTTCCGCCGCAGCTGCCCGATGCAGGAGTCCGGCCGGCAGGTGACCCGGTGACGCCGCGGGCCGCTGCCGGTGACGGGCAGCTCAGCTTCGACCTCCCCGGCATGGTGCCGGTCGCCGCGCCGGAGCCGCCGCGGCTGCTGACCCCCGCCGAGACCGCCGCCCGCAGCGGCGTCGGCCACTCGCCGTCCCCGGAGCAGGCCGGCGTGGTCGCCGCTCCCGTCGACCGGCCGCTGGTGGTGGTCGCCGGCGCAGGGTCGGGGAAGACCGAGACGATGGCCGCCCGGGTCGCCTGGCTGGTCGCCAACCAGCTCGTCGCGCCGGAGGCGGTGCTCGGCCTGACCTTCACCCGCAAGGCGGCCAGCGAGCTCAACGCCCGGGTGCGCAAGCGGCTGGCCGCGCTCGCCGAGCACCCGGACACCGACCCGGCGCTCCGGGAACGGCTCGCCGTGGCGGCACCGACGGTGGCGACCTACCACGGGTACGCGGCCAGCATCGTCGCCGAGCACGGGCTGCGGATCGGCGTCGAGCCCGGGTCCGGCGTGCTCGGGCCGGCCATGTGCTGGGGCCAGGCGGCGACCGCCGTGGCGGCGCACACCGGCGACATGAGCGACGTCGCCCTGGGCCTGGTCACCACCACCGAGGACGTGCTCCAGCTCGCCGCCGAGCTGGGGGAGCACGACATCACCCCGGACGCCCTGCGGGCCTGGACGGCGCGGTTCGAGTCCCAGCTGCGCGGCTACGCAGACGCCGGGCGGAAGAAGGGGCCCTACGCGGAGGTGCTCAAGCTGGTGGCCCGGCAGCGGGCCCGGGTCGCCCTGCTGCCGATGGTCGAGGCGTTCCAGGCGCGCAAGCGTGCGGCCGGGGCCATCGACTACGCCGACCAGGTGTCCCTGGCCGCCCGGGTCGCCGTCAGCTCCGCCGAGGTGGGCCGGCGGGAGCGCGCCCGGTGGCGGGTCGTGCTGCTGGACGAGTACCAGGACACCAGCGTCGGTCAGCTGCGGATGCTGGAGGCGCTCTTCGGTGGCCCGGGCGGCCACCCGGTGCTGGCCGTGGGTGACCCGCGGCAGTCCATCTACGGCTGGCGGGGCGCCTCGGCCGGGACGATCGAGCGGTTCGCCCGCACCTTCCCCGGCACCCCCGAGCGCCCGGCCGAGCGGCTCACCCTGTCCACCAGCTGGCGCAACGACCAGGCGGTGCTGGCCGTGGCCAACACGGTGGCCGCCGCGCTGCCCGAGCCCGAGCAGCCGCTGCCGGACCTCCAGCCCTCCCCGGTCGCCGGTCCGGGTGCGGTGCACTGCGGGCTGTACGACACGGTCGCCGAGGAGACCGAGGCGCTCGCCGACCGGCTCGAGCAGTGCTGGAAGGGCTCCGAGGACGCCGCGCCGGGGGCTCCCGCGGCGCGGCCGACGATCGCCGTGCTCGCCCGGCGCCGGGCCCAGCTGCCCGGCATCGCCGCCGCACTGCGCGCCCGTGGCCTGCCGGTCGAGGTCGTCGGGCTGGGCGGGCTGCTGGACGTGCCCGAGGTCTCCGACGTGGTGGCCACCCTGCGGGTGCTGGTCGACCCGAGCGCCGGCGACGCGCTGGGCCGGCTGCTCACCGGCGCCCGCTGGCGGATCGGGCCGCGCGACCTGGCGGCGTTGGAGGCGCGGTCCCGGGCGCTGGTCCGGGAGCGCCGCACGCCGTCCCCCGAGCCGGTCGAGGAGGGCACCCCGCCGGCGGCCGGCGCCCCGGCGAGCCCGGTCCTGCCGCGGGAGCGCGGGAGCATCGTCGAGGCGCTCGACGACCTCGGCCGCCCCGACGCGTACTCGCCCGAGGGGCACCGGCGGCTCCGGCGGCTGGCCAACGAGCTGTCCGGGCTGCGCTCCCGGCTGGGTGAGTCGCTGCCCGACCTGGTCGACGAGGTGGTCCGCAGCCTCGGCCTGGAGACCGAGCTGGCCAGCCACCCGGACGTGACCCCCGGCGGCGCCCGAACGCACCTGGACGCACTGCACGAGGTCGCCGCCGAGTTCTCCGAGCTCGCCGAGCTGCCCTCGCTGCCGGCCTTCCTCGGCTACCTCGCCGACGCCGAGGTGCGGGAGCGCGGCCTGGAGCCCGGTGAGGTGGCCGTCAACCCGGAGGCGGTCCAGCTGCTCACCGGGCACTCGGCGAAGGGCCTGGAGTGGGACGTCGTCGCGGTGCCCGGGATGACCGTGGGGCAGTTCCCCGCCAAGGGCGACGCTTCCGACTCCTGGATCCGCGACCCCGGCGCGGTCCCGGTCGACCTGCGGGTCACCGACCGCGCCGAGCTGCCGCGGCTGCACCTGCCGGTCCCCGGTTCCGGTGACCAGGCCGCGGTCCGCGACGCCCTGGCCGACTACGTCGAGGAGTGGAAGGACTTCGGGCTGGCCGAGGAGATCCGGCTCGGCTACGTGGCGGTGACCCGGGCCAAGCACCTGCTGCTGTGCTCGGGCAGCTGGTGGCGCGACGGCAAGACCGTCTGCGGGCCGTCGTCCCTGCTGCTGGCGGTCAAAGGCGCCTGCGAGGACGGCGCCGGTGTCGTCGACGCGTGGACCGAGCCCCCGGCGGACGACGCGGAGAACCCCGCCCTGGCCGAGTGGCCGGTGGGCGTCTGGCCGGCCGACCCGCTGTCGACCGGCCGCCGCCGGTCGCTCACCGCCGCCGCCGACCTGGTCGCCGGCACCGAGCCGCACCCGCTGACGACCCAGGCGCTCGGCGCGACCGACGACCCGCTGGTCGCCGAGTGGCTGCGGGACGCCGACCTGCTGCTGCGCGAGCGGGCCGAGCACTCCCGCGGCACCGTCGACGTCCCGCTGCCCGCCCACCTGTCGGTCTCCGCGCTGGTGGCGCTGCGCCGCGACCCCGGTGAGCTGGCCCGCCGGCTGCGCCGGCCGATGCCGGCCGCGCCGGCACCGCTGGCCCGGCGGGGCACCGCCTTCCACGCCTGGCTGGAGGAGCGCTTCGGTGCTGCCCGGCTGATCGACCTGGACGAGCTGCCCGGCAGCGGCGACGCCGGCGCGGCCCCCGACGCCGCGCTCACCGCGTTGCAGGAGGCCTTCCTGGCCGGGGAGTGGGCAGACCGCCAGCCGGTGGACGTCGAGGCGCCGTTCGAGACACCGCTGGGGCCGCTCACCCTGCGCGGCCGGATCGACGCCGTCTACGCCACGCCCGACGGTGGCTTCGAGGTCATCGACTGGAAGACCGGCCCCGTGCCGGGGGCCGCCGAACTCGCTGCCGCCGGCGTCCAGCTGGCCGCCTACCGGCTCGGCTGGTCCCGGCTGACCGGCGTGCCGGTGGAGCGGGTCAGCGCCGGCTTCCACCACGTCGCCGCCGGGGTCACGCTGCGCCCGGTCGACCTGCTCGACGAGGACGGCCTGCTCGCCCTCGTCACCGGGCGCCCGGCCGGCTGAGGGTGCGCGCGGCTCGGTGCCTCACGCGCGGTCGGCCCCGCCCTCCGGGCCGGGAGCGTCCCGCTCGTCGCGGACGGTCGACGGAGCCAGCGGTGCGCCGGACAGGTGCGCGGCCTCGGCGATCTTGTAGCCCGCGATGGGCACGGTGAACAGCTGCAGGGCGATGGCGACCAGCAGGGTCACCACCGCCGACACCCCCGGCGCGAGCACGACCACGCCGAAGAGCACGCAGACCAGCCCGAGGCTCGCCGCCTTGGTGGCTGCGTTGGCCCGGTTGTAGACGTCCGGCAGACGCACCAGGCCGACCCCCGCTGCGCCGATCAGCAGGACGCCGACGATCGCCAGGCCCTGGCCCAGCACGCTCTGTAGGGTCATCGGGACCGCTCCGCGACCAGCCGCGCGAACGCCACCGTGGAGAGGAAGCCGACCAGCGTCGCGACGAGGACCAGGTCCAGCAGCGCCGGTGTGCGCAGCCGCACGGCCAGCACGGCGATGCCGGCGACGACGACGACGAAGCCGTAGTCGACGGCCAGCGCCCGGTCGGCGTCAGTGGGTCCGGCCCACAGCCGCCAGGTGGCGACCAGCAGGCACAGGGCCAGCACGACGAGTGCTCCGTCCAGCACGAACACCGTTCAGCTCCGGCGGTCGTCGTCGGGGGCCCGGTCCTCGGGCTGCTCGGTCACCGGCCGCCAGGCAGTCAGCATCTGGTCCTCCAGGTCGCTCAGTTCGGCGCGGAACGCGTCCGGGTCCCCGGCGTGCATCCCGTGCACGGTCAGCAGCCGCCGTTCCCGGTCCAGTTCGATCGGCAGCGTGCCGGGGGTCAGGGCGATCAGGCTCATGAACGACGCCACCTCGAAGGGTGTCCGGCTGCGCACCGGGATCACCACCACGGCCGGCGCCACCTGGAGCCCGGGGGTCAGGACCTCCCGGGCGACCGCGAGGTTCGCGCGCAGGAACCGGAGGAGGAACTGCACGGCGAAGGCGGTGACCCGCCAGACACGCAGGGCACCGCGCTGCGGCAGCGAGGCCGGACCGGCCCCGGGGTGGGCGCTCATCGCCCGGTCACCGCCGCCACCCAGGCAGCGGGGTCGGCCAGGTCGGCACCGGCCACGGTGCTGAACGAGAGCAGCGGCTCGGCCCAGAGCCCGAGCACGACGGCGGCCGCGGCCAGGAACAGCGGCGGGGCGAGCACCAGCGGCCGCACCCGGCTCCCGAGGGCGCTGGCCACCGGAGAGGCACCGCCGTCCGCGGCCGAGGCCTCGCCGGGCTCCGCGTCCCCGTCCGCGCCGGGCTGCTCGGCGGGCGGCTCCCAGAAGACGCCGTTCCACAGCTTCACCATCGACAGCAGGGTCAGCAGGCTCACCCCGACGAGGAGGGCCACGGCCAGGTACTGCCCGGCCGCGGCGGCCGCCGAGGCCAGCCCGAGCTTGGCGACGAACCCCGACAGCGGTGGGATGCCCGCCAGCGTGAGCGCGGAGACCGCGAAGACGCCGGCCAGCAGCGGTTCCCGCCGAACCAGGCCGCCGAGCCGGTCGAGGTCGCCGGTGCCGTAGCGGTGCTCCACCACCCCGGCGCACATCAGCAGGGCCGTCTTGACCAGCACGTACTGGACCAGGAAGAACACCGTGGCGCTCAGCCCGGCGGCCGTGGACAGGGCCAGCCCGACGAAGACGTAGCCGATCTGGCTCACCATGTGGAAGGTGAGCACCGGCCGCATCGCGTGCTCGCCGACCGCGCCCAGCACGCCCACCACCATGGTCAGCAGGGCGACGGCCATGATCACCCAGAGGTACCGCGGGGTGCCTCCGTAGACGACCGAGTACAGCCGGATGACCGCGTAGACCCCGACCTTGGTGAGCAGCCCCGAGAAGAGCGCGGCGACCGCGGGGCCGGTCCGTGAGTAGGTCTGCGGCAGCCAGCCGTGCAGCGGCACGACCGCCGACTTCACGCCCAGCGCGAGCAGCACGACCGCCCCGGCGAACCCGACGGCCGGCGACGACTCCGCGGCGCCGGCCAGCTCACCGAGGTTCACGGTGCCCGCGACGCCGTAGAGGAGACCGACGCCGGCGAGCAGGACGGTGGAGGCCATCAGGCTGATGCTCACGTACAGCCGGGCGGCGGCCAGCCGCTCGGCCCCGCCGCCCGCCGCGAACAGCAGGTAGCTCGGCACGAGCATGACCTCGATGAAGACGAACAGGTTGAACAGGTCCGCGGTGAGCACTGCGCCGGAGACCCCGGCCAGCAGGACCAGCACGAGCGGGACGAACGCCGGGTCCTCGTCCTCCCCCAGGGCCGCGGCGAAGGGCAGCGAGACGAGCACCAGCAGTGAGGTGACCGCCAGCATCACCGCGCTGAAGGTGTCCGCGGCGAAGACGATCGCGATGCCCGGCTGCCAGCCACCCAGCTGGAGCACGGGCACCGCACCGTCCGACGTCGCGGCCAGCAGGGACCCGGCGAAGACCAGCACCCCGCCGGCGGCGGCCGGCCCGGCCACCCGGTCCAGCCGGGTGGTGTGCGGCCACAGGTGGTGCACGAGCGCCAGCAGGCCGGCCACCAGCAGCGGCCCGGCGACGGGCAGGACGAGGAGGCCGCCGGTCACGACGGCCCACCCTCGGTGCGCTGGTCGGCGGCCTCGCCGCCCCGGTCCGCGTCCTCCCCGGGGAACGGCTCCCCGGTCGTCGCACCCGGGTCGCCCGCCCGGGCCAGGGCGAGCATGTACACGGTGATCCCGAAGGTGATGACCACCGCGGTCAGCACGAAGGCCTGGGGCAGTGGGTCGGCGGCTCCGTCGGCGTCGGCCTCCCCGAGCAGGGGGACCCCGCGTCGCTGCATGCCGCCGGCGGAGACCAGCAGGACGTTCACCGCATGCCCGAGCAGCACGAAGCCCAGGACGACGCGGAGCAGCCCCCGGCGCAGCAGCAGGAAGACCCCGGAGGCCACCAGGAGGCCCACCACGAGCGCGGCGGTCACGGCGCCCGCTCCGGGACCCGGCCGGCGACCAGGGGACCGACGGCCGCGGAGCTGGTGCTCGGCGGGTCCGGTTCGTCGTCGTCGGCGAGGGCCGGGTGCTCCAGCCGCGTGACGGCGGCCGCGAGGAGGCCCAGCACCAGCAGGTAGACGCCGAGGTCGAACAGGAACGTGGAGCCGATCCCGAGAGCGTGCAGCAGCGGGAGCTCGACCGGGGTCAGGAACGCCTCGCCCTGCACGGTGGGCAGTGCCCCGATGGCCACGGTGAGCACCAGGCCGGCGCCGGCGAGCCGGTCCGGCCGGGTCAGCCGGCCCAGCAGCGTGTCCGGCCCGGAGGTCAGCTGGCTCAGTGCGATCGCGGCCCCGGCGACCAGGGCGGCGATGAAGCCACCTCCGGGCTCGTCGTGCCCCCGCCAGAGCAGGAAGGCCGAGAGCGCGAACATGCCCGGCACCAGCACCCGGCTGCTGACCTCGAGCACGGCGTCCCGCCGGTGGCCGGCCGGCGTCCCCGGCGCGGGGGCGCGGCGCCGCTCGGAGCGGCCGAGGACCAGGGCCGTGCCCAGCGCGGTCGTGCCCAGCACGACGGCCTCGCCGAGGGTGTCCAGGCCCCGGTAGTCGACCAGGATCGTGTTGACGACGTTGGTGCCGCCGGTCTGTTCCTCCGTGGAGGTCAGGAAGTGCTCCCCGACCGCGGAGAGCTCCCGCCGACCGGTGAACGCGAGGGTGGCCAGCGCCGCGGCCACGCCGGCGCCCAGCGCCAGCGCCGCGGCCGGGACGGCCTCGCGCCGCGGGGTGCGCACGAGCCGGCCCGGGACCTCCCGCAGCACCAGGACCGCCACCACTGCCGTCATCACCTCGACGAGCATCAGGGTGAGCGCGACATCGGGCGCGCCGGCGAGCAGGAACCACGTCGCCACGAGCAGGCCGGTGACGCCGACCAGGCCCACCGCCGCCATGGTCGAGCCGGTCAGCACCGCGGCGAGCACCACCACGGTCAGCAGCGCTGCGACCACCCAGTCGAGGGGGCGGTCGGTGTCGGCGCGGCCGGGCAGTCCGCCCACGAGGACGGTCCCCACGACCGCCAGCGCGACCAGCGCCACCAACGGGCGGCTGAGGTGGGCGGCAGGGGAGGAGGTGCGTTCCGGCCCGCCCACCACGTGCCCGAGCGCGATCACCCCGTCGTGCGCCCGGTCGAACAGCCGCCCGGCGTCGGGGAGGCGGAGGCGCTGCAGGGACCGGTCGACGGGGGCGCGGAACGCGAACAGGACCAGGCCGAGCACGATCGTCAGCGCGGACATGGCCAGTTCCGGGCTGAGCCCGTGCCAGAAGTACACCTCCGGGGGGTCCCCGGCCGGGGCGACGTCGCGGGCGGCCGAGACGATCATCGGGCTCAGCACGCTGACCGCGGGGCCGAGCACCAGGCCGAGCCCCGCGGCGACGGCCCCGGGCAGCAGGAAGGCCGCCGGGGGCTCGGAGACCTCGGCGTGCTGTTCGGAGCCACCGAAACCGCCGTGCACGATCCGGGCGGCGTAGGCGAACGTCAGCACCGACGCCGTGACGCCGAGGGCCAGCGCCACCGGGCCGGCCCACGGGGCGCCCTCGGCCTCGAGCAGCCCCATGAACAGGTACTCCTTGCTCACGAAGCCGAGCATCGGGATGACCCCGGCCAACGAGAGGGCGGCCAGCACCGTCGTCGCCGCGGTGACCGGCATGGCCCGCCACATGCCGGAGAGCTCCCGGATGTCGCGGGTCCCGGTCTCCTCGTCGACGATCCCGGCGAGCATGAACAGGGTCGCCTTGAACAGCGCGTGGGCGAAGGTGTGCAGGACGGCGGCCGCCAGTGCCTCCGGCGTCCCGACGCCGATGACGGCGACCAGCAGGCCCAGCTGGCTCACCGTCGAGTAGGCGAGGATCCCCTTCAGGTCGTTCTCGCGCAGGGCCAGGAACGCCCCGGTCACCGCCGTCAGCAGGCCGACGCTGATCAGCGCCGTGGACCACGCGGCCTCGTCGGCGAACAGCGGCGAGAAGCGCAGCAGCAGGTAGATGCCGGCCTTGACCATCGTCGCCGAGTGCAGGTAGGCGCTCACCGGCGTCATGGCCACCATCGCGCCGGGCAGCCAGGAGTGGAAGGGCAGCTGGGCGGACTTCGTGCACGCCGCCAGGACGAGGAGCCCCCCGATCGGCCAGGCCAGCCCGGAGTCCAGCACCCGGTCGGGCTCGGCGAGGATCGTCGCCAGGTCCGTCGTCCCGGCGGCGACCGTGAGCAGCACCACCGCGGCGAGCAGCGCCAACCCGCCGGCCGCGGTGACCAGCAGGGCCTGCCGGGCCGGACGGGCAGCGGCGGCCCCGGCGGTGGAGATCAGGAAGAAGGAGCAGACCGTGGTCAGCTCCCAGAAGACGTACAGCAGCACCACGTCGGCGGCCAGGACGAGGCCGAGCATGCTGGTCGCGAAGAGGGTCAGCAGCAGGTAGACGGTCCCGTGCGGCTCGTCGTCGCCGAGGTAGCCGGGGCAGTACGCCATGACCAGGGCGCCGACGCCCAGCACGATGAGGCAGAAGACGCCGGCGACCCCGTCCAGCCGCAGCGAGAGCGAGACGCCCAGCGACGGCAGCCACTCCCACGACGCGGTCTCCGTCCGGCCGTCCAGCACCCGCGGGGCGGCCGAGGCGAGCAGCGCCCCGACCGCCAGGTAACCGACGGCCAGCGGGTAGCCGGTGGTGCGGCCCAGACGCCGGGCCAGCAGCGGCGCGGCCGCGGCGAGCGCGAGCATGCCGAGCAGGGCGAGGGCGAGGAGCACCGGTCAGTCGTCACCCGGGCAGGTGCCCGCTGCAGCAGTTGGGCGCGGCGGCACGGTCACGCGGTCGCGACTACCCGAGCCCGTTCCGTGCCAACCCGGCGCTTGCGGTCGGGCCGCTCGCCGCGCCCCGGGCGATCCGGTCCAGCACCGCCCGGGCGAGGTCCTCGGGTGCCTGCTCGGGGACCCAGTGGCTGACCCCGGGCAGCTCCACGAAGCGGTAGTCGCCGGTGACCTGGTCCGCGCACGCCTCCGCGGCGATCCGGCCCACGGCCACGTCGCCGTCGCTCCACACGTACGTCGTCGGCACCTCCACCGGGTCGATCCGCGTGGCCGAGCTCATCGCCCGGTACCAGTTCAGTGCTGCGGTCAGCGCACCCGGCGCGGACAGCTGCCGCACGTAGACGTCGACCGCCTCGGCGGGCACGCCCGGTGCGTCGAGCATCCGCCGCAGTCGTCGGGCGTCGTCGGCGAGCAGCACCTCCTCGGCCTTGCCGGCCTGCCAGAAGAGCTTGATGTAGGCCGACCGCTCCTTCTGTTCCGGATCGGCACGGAAGGCCAGCGTGTAGGCCGTCGGGTGCGGCACCGAGACGGCGGTCAGGGTGCGGACCCGGTCGGGGTGCCAGCCGGCCAGGCCCCAGGCCACGTTGGCGCCCCAGTCGTGCCCGACGACGTCGGCGACCGGCACGTCCAGGGCGGTCATCAGGTCCGCGGTCACCTGGACCAGGTTGGTCAGCGCGTAGGCGTTCACCTCCCCGGGACGGGCGCCGGGGGAGTAGCCCAGCTGGTCGGGTGCGTAGGTGCGCAGCCCCGCCTCGGCGAGCAACGGGGTCACCGCCGACCAGCTCAGTGACGTCTCCGGGAAGCCGTGCAGCAGCAGCACCGGCGGACCGTCCTCCGGCCCGTCCGTCCGCACGTCGAAGGTCAGGTCGCCCACGTCCACCTGCAGCATCCCCACGGCCATGCAGGCAACCTAGCCCGGCACCCGCCCGGTCGCGTCGGCGCGGCGGGATACCGTCCACGGCGTGAGCAGCTCCGCCGAACGCGACTTCGTCACCGCCCACCTCGACGACCTGCACGCCGACCTCGACGCCTGGTTGCGGATCCCGTCGATCTCGGCCGACCCGGCACACGCCGGCGACGTGGCCGCCAGTGCCGAGTGGCTGGCCGACGCGCTGCGCCGCACCGGCTTCCCGACCGTGGAGGTCTGGCCGACCGAGGGCGCGCCGGCCGTCTTCGCCGAGTGGCCCTCGGCAGACGCCGCGGCGCCGGTCGCCCTGGTCTACGGCCACCACGACGTCCAGCCGGTCGACCCCCCGGAGCTGTGGGAGCACCCGCCCTTCGAGCCCACCCGGGTCGAGGGCCCCGACGGCCCCGAGCTGCACGCCCGCGGCGCCATCGACGACAAGGGCAACGTCGCCTTCCACCTGCTCGGCATGCGCGCCCACCTGGCCGCCACCGGCCGGGACACCCCCGCCGTCACGGTGAAGCTGCTCATCGAGGGCGAGGAGGAGTCCGGGTCGCCGTACTTCGCCGACCTGTTGCGCGCCCACACCGACCGGCTGGCCTGCGACGTCATCGTGGTCAGTGACACCGGCATGGCCGCCCCCGACGTCCCCAGCGCGGTCACCGCCATGCGCGGGCTCGCCGACGCCGAGATCACCCTCCGCGGACCCTCGGTCGACCTGCACTCGGGCTCCTTCGGTGGCGCGGTGCCCAACCCGCTGCACGCCATGGCCGAGCTGTTGGCCTCGCTGCACGACGAGTCGGGGCGGGTCACCCTGCCCGGCTTCTACGACAAGGTGCGGCCGCTGACCGACCGCGAGCGCGAGCTGATGGGCCGGGTGCCGTTCGACGAGCAGGCGTGGCTGGCCGGCCCGGCCGCCTCCCGCGTGGCCACCGGCGAGGCGGGCTTCAGCACCCTGGAGCGGGTCGGCGCGCGCCCGACCGCCGAGGTCAACGGCATGTGGGGTGGGTACACCGGCCCCGGCCACAAGACGATCGTCCCCGCCGAGGCGCACGCCAAGGTGACCTTCCGGCTCGTCGCCGACCAGGTGCCGGCCGACCTCGGGGAGCAGGTGCACGCCTGGGTGCAGGCGAACACCCCCGCCGGCATCGAGGCCGACGTCCACGTGCCGGCCGGAGGGGTCGCCCCGTGCCGCAGCGACATCGACCACCCGGCCATGGACGCGCTGCTGCGCTCGATCGGGCAGGCCTTCGACACCGACGCCGACCAGGTGTTGTTCACCCGCGAGGGCGGCAGCGGCCCGGAGGCCGACCTGGCCGGCATCCTCGGCGCCCCGCTGCTGTTCCTCGGCGCCGGGCTGCCCACCGACCGTATCCACTCGCCGAACGAGCGGGTGCTGCTGCCGATGCTGTACCGCGGCGCCGAGGCCGCCGCCCACCTGTGGCGCGAACTGGCCACCGTCCCGTTCCCGGCGCGCTGAGCGCCGGGGGAGGGCACCGACGATGAGCGGGCCGAGTCCCGGGCTGGCCGGGCAGTCGACCGGTCAGGGCAGCGCGCCCCCGGCCGGCTGGTACCCCGACCCGGACGGCGCCTCGGGGCTGGTCCGCTGGTGGAACGGACTGACCTGGTCCGACGTCACCACCCCGGCCGGCCCGGGGGTCACCGTCGGGCGGCCGTTCGAGGCCCCGCCGGCGCAGGACCCGCCGTCCTCCTGGGACTCTTGGGCGAGCCCCGAACCGGCCCGGCCGCGCCGCAACCCGCTGCTGCTCGGGCTGGGCGGGTTCCTGCTGGTGCTCGTGCTGGTGCTGGCCGGGCTGCTGATCGGGAGCTCCGGGACCGATCCGGAGCCGGACGACGAGGCCCCGGTGGCCGCAGCTGCCCCGGCGCCCGGCCAGGAGTTCCCGCCCGGGACGGTGCGGATCATCGACGAGGCCGCCGGCATCTCCTACCCCTTCCTCGGCGCCGGCTGGTTCGAGTGGGACCGCGGCGTGCAGCTGGAGATGGCTGCGGTCGCCGGCCAGTACTTCGTCACCCAGGACGACCTGCCCGGCGCGAGCGGGGTCTTCATCGCCCAGTGCACCTCGGGGCCGCTCGCCCCCTTCTACGGGTGGGCCGGCCCCGGCACCCTGCAGTCCACGGCCACCGCCGTGGCCGACTCGGTGCGCTCCCGCTACTACCCGGAGCCCAACGAGCGCGAGGTCCGCCGCGACGAGGCGGTGACCGTCGACGGGGCGGCGGCCTGGGTCGTCGAGTTCGACCTCACCTGGGACGCCGAGGGCTACGACGCCAGCGGCGAGCGGGCCGCGCTGCTGCTGGTCGACGTCGGCCGGCCCGCGCCCGCGCTGCTCTACCTGTCCGTCCCGAACACGCACGCCGAGCTGTACGGGGCCATCGACCGGGTGCTCGCCGATGTCGACGTGCTGTGACGGCCGTGGTCCTCCGGGCCGGACTGCGGCCAGGTGGCGTGCGCCGACCGCGCTGAGCCGGCCCCGGGTCGCCTGCCCGGCCGACCCGGGTGGCACTGGCCCGGCCGGGGGAGCTCGGCCGTCCCCGTCTGCGGCGTGTCGTCCGGCGCGGTTAGGGTCGGTGGCGTGACAGCAGCTGGGCCCGACCTGACCCTGCGGCACCCGGTGGAGCGCTTCACGCTCGACAACGGGCTGCGGGTCGTCCTCGCGCCGGACCGGAGTGTCCCCGTCGTCGCCGTCAGCGTCTTCTACGACGTCGGCATGCGATCCGAGCCGCCGGGCCGCACCGGCTTCGCGCACCTCTTCGAGCACATGATGTTCCAGGGCTCGGCGAACGTGCCGAAGATGGAGCACGCCCGCCTCGTCCAGGCCGCCGGCGGCACCTTCAACGGGTCGACCCACCAGGACTACACGAACTACTTCCAGGCCCTGCCCGCCGAGGCGCTGGAGCGGGCGATCTTCCTGGAGGCCGACCGGATGGCGGCCCCGGCGATCACCGAGGAGAACCTCCGCAACCAGATCGACGTGGTCAAGGAGGAGATTCGGGTCAACGTGCTGAACCGGCCCTACGGCGCGTTCCCCTGGCTGCAGCTGCCGGAGATCGCGTTCGAGAGCTTCGCCAACACGCACGACGGCTACGGCTCCTTCGTCGACCTCGAGTCCTCCACCGTCGACGACGCCGCGGACTTCTTCTCCCGCTACTACGCCCCGTCCAACGCGGTGCTCTGCATCGGCGGTGACCTGGACCCGGCCGAGACCGAGGTGCTGGTCCGCCGCTGGTTCGACCCGGTCCCCGCCCGCCCGGCCCCGCCGGCACCGGTCGTCGGCGAGCCCTCGCCCACCACGGTCCGCCGCGGTGTGGTCGAGGACCGCCTGGCGCCTGCGCCGGCCGTGGCGATCGGCTGGCGGGTGCCCGACCCGGTCGGTGACCTGGACACCTACCTGGGCACCGTGCTGCTGGCCGAGCTGCTCAGCGAGGGCGACGCCTCCCGGCTCGAGCGCCGGCTGCTGCACACCGACCGGCTCGCGGTGGCGCAGAGCACCTACCTCGGCCTCTTCGGTGACCCCTTCGACGTCCGGGACGCCACGTTGCTGGTCAGCCAGGTGCACCACCCGGCCGACGTCCCGGTCGACCGGGTGCTCACGGCGGTGCACGAGGAGGTCGACAAGGTCGCCACCGACGGCGTCCCCGCCGACGAGCTGGCCCGGGTGACCGCACGCACCGAGGCGCAGCTGCTCCAGCAGGCCGACTCCGTGCTCGGCCGCACGCTCGGGTTCGCCTCCGCCGAGCTCATCCACGGCCGGGCCGAGCTGGCCGGCGAGCTCGCCGCCCGGCTGGCCGCGGTCACGCCCGACCAGGTGCAGGCGGCGGCCCGCGGGCTCTCGCCGGACACCGCCGCCGTCCTCGAACTGCGCGCGACCGGAGGAGCAGCCCGATGAGTGCCCCCGTGCTGGACCTCTCGCTGGTGCCGCCGCTGGGCGAACCACGGCCCGCCGTGGCGCCCGAGGTGCACCAGACCACGCTGCCGAACGGGCTGCGGCTGGTCGTCGTCCCGCGGCCGGGCGTGCCGCTGGTCGAGCTCCGGCTGCGGGTGCCCTTCGCCGCGTCCGCCCCGCGGTCGGCGGCCACGCACGCGGCCCGCACCGCGCTGCTGGCCAGCGCCGTGCTGCTGGGCACCGCCCGGCACGACCAGCTGGAGATCGCCCAGCTGCTGCAGACGCACGGTGGCGAGCTGTCGGTCTCGGCGGACGCCGACCGGCTGCTGTTCTCCACCACGATGCTCCCCGACGGGCTCGGCGCCGTCCTGGACGTGCTCGCCGAGCTGCTCACCGCGCCGACCTACCCGGCGGGTCCGGTCGACGCCGAGCGAGCCCGGGTGGGGGAGCGCATCCTCATCGCCCGGTCCCAGCCCGGTGTCATCGCCCGGTCGGCGCTGGCCGCCCGCCGGTTCGGCGCGCACCCGTACGCCCAGCAGCTGCCCGCGGCCGAGCTGGTCGCGGCGGTCACCCCGGCGGCGCTGCGCAAGCTGCACCGGGAGCGGGTCCTGCCCGCCGGCAGCACGCTCGTGCTGGTCGGCGACGTCGATCCCGCCGCGGCGGTCGACGCCGTCGGCACCGCCTTGGCCGGCTGGGTCGCCGAGGGCAAGGCGGTCGCGGCCGCGCCGGTGCCCACGCTCGCCCCCGCCCCCCTGGAGCTGGTGCACCGGGCCGGCGCGGTGCAGTCCAACGTGCGGCTGGGCGGACCGGCGCCGGGCCGCACCGACCCGCAGCTGCCCGCGCTCCGGTTGGCCAGCATGGTCTTCGGTGGCTACTTCTCCTCCCGGCTGGTGGAGAACATCCGCGAGCGCCGGGGTTACACCTACAGCCCGCGCAGCTCGGTCGAGCACCTGATGGCCGGCTCGTCGTTCACCGTGGAGGCCGACGTCGCCACCGGCGTCACCGGCCCCGCCCTGCTCGAGACCGTGTACGAACTGGGCCGGATGGCGCTGACGCCGGTCACCGAGGCCGAGCTCGACTCCGCCCGCCGGTACCTGCTGGGCACGCTGGCCCTCGGGACGGCGACGCACGCCGGGCTCGCCAGCACGCTGTCGGCGCTCTTCGGTGCCGGTCTGTCCGCCGACTGGCTCGCCGAGCACCAGCAGGCGCTGGCCGCGGTGACCGTCGAGGAGGTCACCGAGGCCTCCCGGCGGTGGCTGTCGCCGGCCGGGCTGACCGCGGTCGTCGTCGGGGACGCCGAGGAGGTCGCCGACCAGCTGCGCGTGCTCGGCCCGATCGAGGTCACCGCCCCGTCCGTCGAGCCGGTGCCCGAGTCGCTCGCGTGAGCGTCCCACCCGGCGGCAGCACCCCGGCCGACAACCCGCCGCCGCCGGCCCGCGGTGACTGGCCGGAGGACCGGCACGCCGGCGCGGTCACCGAGGTCCCGCTGCTGTCCCGCACTGCCCACGACCGGGGCCACCTGGCCCGGTCGCTGCCCGACCCGGCGCAGGGCCGCCCCGTCCGCGTGCTGCGCGTCGACGAGCGGCGCACGGCGCCGGTGCACGAGGGGCCGGCCGGCCCGGAGCTGGTCTACGAGGAGCAGCTCGCCTGGCCGGAGGACGCCATCTACCTCGGTGAGGCCGACGGCGTCGCGTACGGCGCGCTCCGGACCCCGCGCTCGCTGACCGTGGGCGGCCGGCCGGTCGACTCCTGGGCCGGACTGCGCGAGGTCGGTGGCGCCCTCGGCGACCTGGACGCGGGCCTGCTGGTCCAGGCGGTGGGCATCATCGAGTGGCACGAGCGCAACCGGTTCTCCCCGATCACGGGTGCGGCGACCACGATCGAGCGCGCGGGCTGGGTGCAGCGCGACCCGGACAGCGGCCGCGAGGTGTTCCCGCGCACCGACCCCGCGGTGATCATGCTGGTGCACGACGGGGGAGACCGGTGCGTGCTGGGCCGGCAGGCGGTCTGGCCGGCGGGCCGGTTCTCGATCCTGGCCGGCTTCGTGGAGCCGGGTGAGTCCGCCGAGGCCGCGGTCGCCCGCGAGGTCGCCGAGGAGGTCGGCATCGCCGTCACCGACGTCCGCTACGTCTCCAGCCAGCCGTGGCCGTTCCCGCAGTCGCTGATGCTCGGCTTCGTCGCCCGCGCGACGAGCGAGGAGCTGCGCATCGACCACGACGAGATCGAGGAGGCGCGGTGGTTCAGCCGGGAGGAGCTGCGCTCGGGCACCGGCCCGCAGGCGCTGCCCCCGACGGTCTCGATCGCCCGGCACATCATCGACCGCTGGGTGGCCGGCGAGTTCAGCTGACCGACAAGCGGCCCTGCAGGAAGAGGGCCGGCCGGGCGGCGTGGTCGGCGAGGACCACGGCGTCGGCCAGCGCCATCGGGTCGACCTCGTCGTCGTAGCGGTCGAAGGCCGGCAGCTCCCAGGCCCGGTCGGCGGGCGCCCGCCGCCGTCGGGCGGCTGGGCTGACCCGCAGGTGGACGACGACGTCGAACGCCAGCCCCAGCCCCTGCAACAGCGAGCCCGGCACGAGCAGCACCCCACCGGCGGGGGCGGGTCGGTACTCGGCCCGGGCGGCCCGGTCCCGTTCGAGGTCCCACAGCGCGGGCAGGTGCTCCCCGGTGCCACGGGGGCCGCACCGGTCCAGCACCTCACGGGCCAGGGCGGCGGCGTCCAGCCAGTCGCTGTACCGGGCGTCCGGGTCGGTGCGACCGTGCTCCAGTCGCAGCGAGGCGGGTCGGTAGAAGCCCTCGGCCGGGACCACGACCGCCGGTCGGCTCAGCGTGGGCAGCCGCTCGGCCACGGCGTCGGCCAGCACCTGCGGACCGGTCGTGCCCGGCGCGCCGGGGAGCTCCGGCCCGTCGACGGCGACCCGGAGTGAGGTGGCGCCGGGTTCGGGCGGCAGCCGCGACAGCAGCTCGGCCAGCCGGTCGGCCAGCGCGTCGGGGGAGAGCGGGAGCGGAGCAGTCAGCTGGGGGCCCCGGAGACGGCGTCGCGCGCGGGGAGGGCGTCGAGCACCTCCGCGGCGAGTTCCGCGGCCGGCCGGCCCTGGGACCTGGCCCGCCCACGCAGCTCCTCGAACGCCTCCCGGGGGCTGCTGCCGTGCCGCTCCGCCAGGACGCCGATGGCCCGTTCGATCGAGACCCGGGCGGCCAACGCGTGCTCCAGCTGGGAGACGGTGCGCCGCAGCGCGGTGATCTCCTCGTCCCGAGGGTCGGCACACCCGCTGACGGCAGGGGCCGGTGGACCGGCCGTCCGGGCCGCCCGCCGCGCCTGTCGGTCCGGCTCCGGCGTGGTGCCGAGTTCGCCGGCCACGAGGTCGGCCAGGGTCATCGCCTCGACCAGCGCCAGCCCGTCGACCATCTCGCCCCAGCCCCCGCCGGAGTCGCCGACCGGCCCCTCCGGCGCGCCCCCGAGGGGGTGCAGGGGGCTGAGCACCGACCAGCCGCGCCTCGTGCGGACCACGACGGCCGCGGGCCCTCCGGACGGGCTCAGCAGGACGTCGGTCGGCAGCGCGACCGCCACCGGCCGGCTCCCGGGCAGCGACGGCCCGGTCATCGGCTCCATCTCGGCCTCTCTCGGTGCCGGGGCTCGGTCGGCGGGAGACGATCCGCAGCTCCCGGGTGGACGATCATCGCCCCCGGAGGCCACGGACCAGCGATCACGCGCCGGGCAGCTGCGCGAGCTGGGCCTTCACCTGGTCGATGCTGGGGTTGGTGAGCGCCGAGCCGTCGGCGAAGACCAGGGTGGGGACGGTGCGGTTGCCCCCGTTGGCCTGCATGACGATGTCGGCAGCGCCCTCCTCGACCTCGATGTTGACCTCGGCGTAGTCGATCCCGTCGCGGTCCATCAGCTTCTTCAGGCGCATGCAGTAGCCACACCAGTTGGTGGTGTACATCGTGACCGCGGCCGTCGGAGTGCTCATCGGGTGGATCCTCCCTCGTGTGTCCCCCGGGAGGCCACCCGGGGAGGGTGGCCCTGGGCCCGGGGCCTGCCGCTGGCGGAACGCGCCGGGCCTGGGGATCCTTCCCCCGGCCGTCGGAGGCGGCTGGGAGGATCGGGTCGTGGCGATGCAGCGGGTCGAGGACGAGCGGGGCACCGCCGAGGGGCCGACCGGGCCGGAGGCCGTGCTCGCGGGCCTGGACGAGCAGCAGCGGGCGGCGGCCGAGGCGGTGCGCGGGCCGGTGTGCATCCTCGCCGGCGCCGGGACGGGCAAGACGCGCACCATCACCCACCGGATCGCCTACGGCGTGCACCTGGGCGAGTACGTCCCGGAGCAGGTGCTGGCGGTCACCTTCACCGCCCGGGCGGCCGGCGAGCTGCGCGGCCGGCTGTCGGCCCTGGGCGTGGGCGGCGTCCAGGCCCGCACCTTCCACGCCGCGGCGATGCGCCAGCTGCGGTACTTCGCGCCGCGCGTGCTCGGCGGGCCCATGCCCGAGCTGATCGAGAACAAGCTGCGCGTCGTCGCCGGTGCGGCGACCCGGGCCCGGTTGACCACCGACCGCACCAGCCTGCGTGACCTGGCCAGTGAGATCGAGTGGGCGAAGACGACGCTGGCCACCCCGGAGGACTACCCGGCCCGGGCCGCGGCCGCCGCACGCGACCTGCCCTTCGATGCCGCCGCCGTCGCCGAGGTGTACCGCGGGTACGAGTCGGCCAAGCAGCGCGACGGCGCCCTGGACTTCGAGGACCTGCTGCTGGTCACCGCCTACGCGATCGAGGAGCACCGCGACGTCGCCCGCGAGGTGCGCGCCCAGTACCGGCACTTCGTCGTCGACGAGTACCAGGACGTCAACCCGCTGCAGCAGCGGCTGCTGGACGCCTGGCTCGGCGGTCGCGCCGAGGTCTGCGTGGTGGGCGACCCCAACCAGACGATCTACTCCTTCACCGGCGCCGACCCGGAGTACCTGCTGGGCTTCGCCGACCGCTACGGCGACGCCGAGGTGGTCAAGCTCGAGCGCGACTACCGGTCCACGCCGCAGGTCGTCGGGCTGGCGAACAAGCTGATCGGCCAGGCGCCGCCACGCAAGGGGCTGCCCGGGCTGCGGCTGCTGGGCCAGCGGGCCGAGGGGCCGGCCCCCGCGTTCGTCGAGCACCCCGACGAGCCGGCCGAGGCCGCCGCGGTGGCCCGCGCCTGCCGGGAGCTGGTCGACGGTGGGCTGCCGGCCAGCGAGATCGCCGTGCTGTTCCGGATCAACGCCCAGTCGCAGGTCTACGAGTCCGCACTGGCCGACCTCGGCGTCCCCTACGTGCTCAAGGGCGGGGAGCGGTTCTTCGAGCGGCCGGAGATCCGCGAGGCGGTGCTGCTGCTGCGCGGGGCGGCGGCCGGCGGGAACGACCCCGGCGCGCTGGTGCCCGCCGTCCGGGACGTGCTGGCCTCCACCGGCTGGGTGGAGCACCGGCCACCGCCCGGCGGCACCGCGCGCGACCGGTGGCAGTCCCTGGCCGCGCTGGTCGACCTCGCCGTCGACCTGGTGGCCGAGCAGCCCACGCTGGACCTGGCCGGTTTCGTGGCGCACCTGGCCGAGCGGGCCAACGCCCAGCACGCCCCCACGGTCCAGGGGGTGACGCTGGCCTCGATGCACGCGGCCAAGGGCCTGGAGTGGGACGCCGTGTTCGTCGTCGGGCTGGTCGACGGCGTGCTCCCGATCGCTCAGTCGCAGTCCCGCCTCGAGGCGGTGGAGGAGGAGCGCCGGCTGCTCTACGTCGCGGTCACCCGGGCCCGCGAGCAGCTCACGCTGTCCTGGTCGCTGGCCCGCAACCCCGGGGGCCGCCGCTCCCGGCCACGCAGCCGGTTCCTCGACGGACTGGCGCCGGACGCGGCTGCCGCGCCCCGCCGTCCGGCCAAGCGGCCGAAGGTCGTCCTGGAGGGCGAGGCCGGGGAGGTGTTCGAGAGGCTGCGGGCCTGGCGCAGCACCGCAGCCGAGGCCGCGTCGGTGCCGGCGTACGTCGTCTTCACCGACGCCACGCTCCAGGCGATCGCCGAGACCCGTCCCACCACGGCGCGCGAGCTGTCGGCGCTGCCCGGTGTGGGGGCCCGCAAGCTCGACCTCTACGGCGCCGAGGTGATCGCCACCGTCGAGGGCGGACACGGCTCCGACCAGGGCGAACACACGTCCTGAGGAATCTCGGTTAATCCGGTTGACCCGTCTCCGGCGGCTCCCCTAGCCTTCGTTCCACCACCTGGGAGTGATCCAGGACGCACCAGCAGCACCGCACCACCCGCAGCAGACCGCAGCGAGACCGGCCGGGAGGCCGGACTCCGACCCTCGGAAGGAGGGGCCCCGTGATCACCACCGACATGACCAACGCCGGCGTGCGCACCGAGACCTCGCCGGCCGTCGGCCTGCGCTGCTCCATCCCGGCCGAGTGGGTCGTCGCGATGGCGCCCGCCGCCGCTCCGCAGTACGGCACCGATCTGTCCTTCGCCGGCTGGGTGCCTGCTGTCCGCCTCCGCGGCCTGATCGCCGCCGCCGGCACGACCGGCCTGTCCACCACCGGTGCGCGCCTCGGCACCGATGCCCTGCCGTCCGTCCAGACCACCGCCCTGAAGGGCAACGCCGTCATCGGCGCCCCTGCTCGGCACACCAGCAGCACCCCGGGTGACCTGCCCCCGGAAGACCCACTGGGCTAGCACAGCCCAGCAGGTCCTCCTCGAGGCCGCGGAACCCGGACACCGGGTACCGCGGCCTTCGTCTTGCTCCAGCGTCTCGACGAGCCTCCGCGGAATCCCGACCACACCGGTCGGCGGGGCCCCGCCGACCGGCCGCACAGACGAAGGAAGAGGAGGCGCGGCCGTGCAGACCACGATCGACCCCGCGACGTCCCATCGCCGATCCGGGCTCGACCGCACGCACGTGTCCACCCAGGCGACGGCCCGGGAGGTGGCCCGTCGGGGGCTGCCCTGCCGGGTGCAGGACGCCGACCTGTGGTTCGCCGAGAGCCCGGCTCAGCTCGAGCAGGCCAAGGCGCACTGCGCGACGTGCCCGGTGCGGTCGGCCTGCCTGGCCGGGGCGCTCGACCGGGCCGAGCCCTGGGGCGTCTGGGGCGGGGAGATCTTCGACCACGGGGTCGTCATCGCCCGGAAGCGGCCCCGGGGCCGCCCGCCCAAGGTCCGGACCGAGGCCGCGGCATGAGGCCGCGGCACCGGAGCAGCGGGCTCCCGCCGGTCCGGCGTCCCCACCCGGGGCGACCGGCCACCCGATGTACCTCCACCCGGCGACCGCGCAGCGGTGCCGACACACCCTGAGGGACCACGATGCACTCGTTCGACCAGGACCTGACCAGATCCCACATGACCCGGCGGATGGCCGAGGCGGAGACGTCCGCCCGGGCCCGACGGCTGATCACCGCCCGGCGCTGGGCACGCCGGGCGGAGCGGGCCTCCCAGCGGGCCGCCCGCGCCAACTCCGCCGTCTGGTGACGACGCGAGCACGGAACAGCACCACTGCGCGGCAGCAGCCGCCGTCCGTTCCGACCGCGGGGCCGCAGGCTCCCGGTCGGAACGGACCCGACCGCTCCGGCTGAGCCGGGACGGTCCCCGACCGCGGTGCCGTCGGTGAGGGCGACGGGTCAGCCGGCGAAGCCGGGCAGCCACTCCTCGCAGACGCCGCGGTAGGGCGCCTCCGCGTCGAGCTGGCACAGCACGCCGATCGACCCCATCGTCACCCGGTGGATCAGCAGGTAGGCCGGCGGCAGGTTCAGCTGGCGGCCCAGCCGGCTGGCGTCGCTGCGCGGGTCACCGATCCGGTTCGCCTGCTCCTGCATCCACGCCCGGTTGAACTGGAACGACGGGGCCGACACCGGAGCGAGGAAGGGCAGGAGGAAGTCCAGCACTCCCTGGGCGTCGACCTCGATGGACTCGCGGACGAAGCCCTCGGCACGGAGGTCGGCCAGCACGTCCTCGGCGCGGCCCTCCAGCGCCCAGCGGACCAGCCGGCCGATGGGCTCGGGGTGGCCGCCGGGCAGCCGGGCCGTGGCCCCGAAGTCGATGACCCCGAGCCGCCCGTCGGGCACCAGGCGGTAGTTGCCCGGGTGCGGGTCGGCGTGCAGCAGCCCGGCTCGTTGCGGCCCGGAGAAGTGCAGCACCGACATCAGCAGCCCGGCCCGGTTGCGCTGCTCCCGGGTGCCGTCGGCGATGACCCGGGACAGCGGGATGCCCTCGAGCCACTCGGAGACGATGACCTTCGGTGCGCTGGCCACGACCCGGGGGACGACGATCTGGTCGTCGTCGGCGTAGGCGGCGGCGAACGCCCGCTGTGCGTCGGCCTCCAGCCCGTAGTCCAGCTCCTCCTCCGCGCGCAGCTTGAGCTCGGCGATGAGCGGCTTGACCTCCATGCCGGGGAAGAGCACCGCGAACATCCGGGCGAAGCGGGCGAGCTGGTTGAGGTCGGCCATCAGCGCGGTGCCGGCACCGGGGTACTGGATCTTGACCGCGACGTCCCGGCCGTCCCGCCACGTGGCCCGGTGCACCTGACCGATGCTGGCCGCCGCGGCCGGGGTGTCGTCGAAGTCGCGGAACCGCTCGCGCCAGCTCCCGCCCAGCTGCTGGGCGAGCACCGCGTGCACGGTGCGCACCGGCATCGGCGGAGCCGCCTCCTGCAACTTGACCAGCGCCTCGCGGTAGGGCCCGGCCATCTCCTCGGGCACCGCGGCCTCGAAGATCGACAGCTGCTGGCCCAGCTTCATGGCGCCGCCCTTGAGCTGGCCCAGCACGGCGAACAGCTGCTCGGCCGTCTGCTGCTGCAGCTCCGCGCTGACCTCCTCGGACGAGACCCCGGAGAGCCGCTTGCCGATGCCCAGGGTGGCGCGCCCGGCGGCGCCGAGCGGCAGGGAGGCGAGCCGTGCCGTTCGGGACACCGCCCCCCGCGGGATGTCCCGTCCGGTGTCACTCACCACACCAGTGTCCCCTCTACGGCGTCGGCGCGCCCCGACCGGCCCCGCGACAGGCGCATCCCGGGTGCGGCGGCCAGCGGCGCAGGCGGGGGAGCAGGTCGGGCGGGTGCAGCTCGAGAGCCGCGCCCACGGTCACCGGGTCGTCGTCGCCGTCGAGGTGGGCCAGCACCTGGACGGCCGCGGTGACCGCGGTGAGCAGGCAGGTGACCGTGGCGCCGCTGGGCGCCGGCTCGACCGCGGCGAGCTGGGCGGCCAGCCGGGGCCACGCCGGGTCGTCGTCCCGCCGCCAGGCGTCGGCGCAGCGCAGGCACCCGCCGCCGGGGCTGCCCGGCAGCACGAGCGGGCCCACGACGCCGGTCTCCTCGCGCACCGTGGCGACCAGGTGCGGCGTGCCCGCCTGGTGCAGGGCCGCGGACAGCGGATCGGCAGCCGCCCACGGTCGGCACAGCACCACCAGGTCCGGTGCCCGGTCCGGTGGGAGCGGCCGGAGGTCGGTCAGCGGACTGGCCCGCCGGACGGCGTCGGCCGCAGCCAGCGCCCGGGGGCGCCCCTCGTCGGCCGCCGTCACCCCACCGACGACGGCGTCCTCGGCGCGGGTCGCGCCCCGGTCCCGGACGTGCACCCACCCCACCCCGCTCGCGGCCAGCACCGCGGCGAGCGGCGCGCCCACCCGGGTGGCGCCGTCGACGACGACCGCGCTCTGCCGACGGACGCGCCACCGCCCGCCCGTGCCGGCCCGCGGGACCGCTGCGGGCAGCTCCAGCCCGGCCCGGGCGACCGCTGCCGGGCCCGGGTCGGTGGCCAGCAGGTCGGCCGCGGCCAGGTCGTGCAGCAGGCCGGTGCCGCGCAGCCCGGCCAACAGGTCGTCCACCACGTCACCGGGCACGCCCTCGGCCACCGACTCGGCGCGCACCGTGCGCTCGCTGCGGCGTCCGTCCAGCCGGCGCAGCAGGGCGGCGACCTCGTTGCCGGCCGGGTGGACCCGCAGCCCGTCACGCCCGTCGACGCCGCCGATCTGCAGCAGCTCCGGGTCCAGCCGGAGCAGCGGCGTGGCAGCGGGCAGCAGCGGGTGCGGGCTCTCGGTCATCGGAGGGAGGGTGCCAGCGCGGCGGTCCGGCCCGCAGCCGTCGTCCACAGGCCTGCGAGCAGGCCCGCCGGCCTTCTCCCACAACCTGTGGACGGCGGTGTGGACACGGTGTTGACCGGCTGGCGTGTCGCTGTGCACGACCGGGGGAGTGGGCGGGGACGACGCCGGGCTGAGGTCGCCGGCCACTCGCCTTACCTGCAAGAACGCCCTGGCGGTCCTGTGGAGCGACCACCCGCCGTCCATCGATCGGGGGACAGCCGCTCGACCGGTGTCCACTGTCCGTGTGCACCTGTCCACGACCGGGTGTCCTCACCCTCAGCGTCCGCCGCCCGGCCCGATACGGTGCGTGCGTGGAGAAGCGACCCGACCGCCGCGCGCCGGCTGCGTCGACGGCGGTCCCCGCTGTCCGCACGGCTCCCCGTCCGGTGCCGGAGGTGGAGGTCCGCCGCAGCGCCCGTCGCCGCCGGACCGTCACGGCCTACCGGGAGAACGGGCGCACCGTGGTGCTCATCCCGGCGGCCTTCAGTGCCGCCGAGGAGCGGCGGTGGGTGGACCAGATGGTCGCCAAGCTGCAGACCCGCGAGGAGCGGCGTCGCCGCACCCTCGCCTCCGACGACGAGCTGATGGACCGGGCGCTGGAGCTGTCCCGGGCGCACCTGGGCGGGCGGGCGGTGCCGGCCAGCGTCCGCTGGGTGGACAACCAGAACCGCCGCTGGGGGTCGTGCACCCCGGCCGACCGGACCATCCGGCTGTCGAGCCGGCTGCGGGGCATGCCGGAGTTCGTCGTCGACTACGTCCTTGTTCACGAGCTGGCGCACCTGCTGGAGGCGAACCACGACGAGCGCTTCTGGGCGCTGGTGCACGCCTACCCGCGGGCCGAGCGGGCGCTGGGCTTCCTCGAGGGCTTCGAACACGGCTCCACGGGCGGCCAGGGCACCGACGGCGACGAGCTGGAGCCCGGCGCCGTCGACTGAGGAAGGACCCCGTCCTCCTCACCCCTCGCAAGCTCGGGGCGAGCCTCGGACGGGGCCGTTCCAGCAGGTCACCCCGCTCGCGGCGGGACCCTGCAGCGAGGCCGTTCCAGCGCGTCACCACGCTCGCGGCGGGACCTGGCAGCGGGGCTGGTGCCAGCACGGCACCAGCCCCGTTGCCGACGGAGGTCAGGCGCGGGGCCCTGCTCCGCCGTCCTCGTCGTCCGTGGTGCTCTCACCCTGCTCCGGCGGCGTGCCGTCGGACTGCTCGTCCATGCCGCCGGTCAGCTCGGCGAACGGGTCGCCTGCTCCCTGGCGGGAGACGAAGTCCAACGGCTCGTCCAGGTCGTCCGACGTGGGCAGCAGGTCCGGGTGCGACCACAGCCGGTCGCGCTCGGCCGGGCCGTGCTGCTGCGCCATCGCACCCCAGACCGTGCTGGCGTCCCGCAGTCGCCGCGGGCGCAGCTCCAGCCCGACGAGGGTGGCGAAGGTCTGCTCGGCCGGCCCGCCCGAGGCCCGGCGCCGGCGCATCGTCTCGGCCAGCGCCGAGTGGCCGGGCAGTCGCTCGGCGGCGGCCGCGGAGACGATGCTGTCCACCCAGCCCTCCACCAGGGCCAGCAGCGTCTCCAGCCGGCGCAGCGCCATCTGCTGCTCCGGGGTCTCCTCCGGCTCGAGCAGCCCGCTGCCCAGCAGCTTCTGGATGCTCTCCGGGTCGCTGGGGTCCAGCCCGCCCTCCATGCCGCTCATCGCGTCGTTGAGGCCGCGCTCGATGGCCTCCCGGTCGACGTGGATGCCGCGGGCGTAGGCGTGGACGGCGTCGGTCAGCTGCTGGCGCAGCCACGGCACGTGGGCGTACAGCCGCTGGTGGGCGGCCTCGCGCAGCGCCAGGAAGAGCCGGACCTCGTCCTCGGGACGGTCCAGACCCTCACCGAAGGCAGCGACGTTCTGCGGCACCAGGACGCCGGCGCCCTGCGGCCCCAGCGGCAGGCCGACGTCGGTGCTGGTGGTGACCTCGTCGGCGAGCCGGGCCAGCGCCTGGCCGACCTGGGCGCCGAACATGACGCCGCCCATCTGGCCCATGATCCCGGCCAGCGGGCCGGCGATGGACGCGGCCTCGGCCGGCAGCGCGCTGGTCATGGCCGCCACCACGCGCTCGGCCAGCGGGTCGATCAGCGCCGTCCAGGCCGGCAGCGTCTGCTCGACCCACTCCACCCGGGACCAGGCCAGGCCCCGGTCGACCCCGGAGGGGAGGTCGGTGACCTGGTCCAGCCAGAGGTCGGCCAGCCGCAACGACTCGGTGACGGCCGCCTGCTCACCGGCGGAGGTGGGCTGGTGGCCGGGGGCCAGCTGGCTGATCGCGCCCTGCCGGGCGAGGTCCCAGTTCACCGGGCCGCCCGACCAGTTCATCAGCTTCTGGAGCTCGGCGAACAGGGGCATCTTGCCGAGCAGTTCGGCGGGGTTGCCGCCGCCTGCCCCGGCAGCGCCGAAGAGCGCACCGAGGCCGAAGGGGTCGTTGCCCGCCGGCCCGTCGCCGCCCTGCCCGCCGGGCTCGCCCCGGCGCTCGGGGTCGCGGTCAGGGGGCCCGAAGCCGAAGGGGAGATCGCTCATGTCCCCACCGTAACCGCGCTGGACGCCGGTCGACCGCCGTCCGGACCTGGCACCGGTCCTCCCGCCCCGACCGGCGGCTGACCTGCGTCGGACCGGCGACCTGCGCTGGTCACCTACGCTCGCCGTTCGACGGGCCCGCCCGCCGGGCCGCGGGCCCGACGACGGTGGCGGGGCCCGCCGACGGCGGTGGACCGCCAGCGAGGAGGAGTCGTGGTCGAGGGCGCAGGCGTGGACCCGGCGACGTCGCGGACGGAGCCGGCCGCCGCCGGTGCGGGGCACCGGTGACCCGGCGGACCACCGTCCTGGTCGCCGGGACGCTGCTGCTGCTGGTGTTCGGCGTGCTCGGGACGCTGCTCCCGGTGCCCTTCGTGGCCCAGGTGCCGGGCCCGACCTACAACACCCTGGGCGACATCGACGGCACGCCCATCATCAGCGTGGAGGGCCGTGAGCCCAACGACGTCTCGGGCAACCTGAACCTGACCACCGTCGGCATCCCGCAGGAGGAGCTGACGCTGGTGGGCGCGGTGCAGGGGTGGTTCGACAGCGAGGTCGTGGTCGTGCCGAGGGAGCAGGTCTACCCCTCGGGCCGATCGGTGCAGGAGACCCAGGCGGAGAACCGGCAGGCCTTCCTCACCTCCGAGCAGGCCGCCCGGGGTGCCGCGCTGGCCGAGCTGGGGTACCCGGAGGCGGTCGTCGTGCAGGAGCTGGTCGAGGAGTCGGCGTCGGAGGGGCGGCTGGAGGCCGGGGACGCGATCGACGCGGTGGACGGCACGCCCACCCCGGACCTGGACGCCCTCTCCGCCGTGCTGGCGGCCACCCCACCCGGCTCCGAGGTGGTCGTCGACCACCGGCGGCGGGGTGAGCCCGGGTCGACGACGGTGACCACGTCCGCCGCAGCCGAGGGCGAGGGGTCGGCGCTCGGCGTGCTGGTGCTGCAGACCCCGTACGCGCCGTTCGACGTCGGGATCGAGGTCGCCGACGTCGGTGGCCCGTCCGCCGGCCTGATGCTCGCCCTGGGGATCATCGACCTCGTGGGCGACACCGACCTCACCGAGGGGGCGGTCGTCGCCGGTACCGGGACGATCGACACCGAGGGCGTGGTGGGGCCGATCGGTGGCATCCCGCTCAAGCTCGTCTCGGCCCGGGAGATCGGGGCCGAGCTCTTCCTGGTGCCCGCCGAGAACTGTGCCGAGGCGGTGCAGAACGCCCAGGAGGGGCTGCCGACGGCCCGGGTGGCGACGCTGGACGACGCGCTCACCGCCCTGGCGGACCTGCGTGCCGGGCGGACCCCCACGCCGTGCTGACCGCGCCCCTGGAGTGCTCACCGTCCCGCCCGGAACGGACTGTCAGCCAGCCGTGACCTGCTCGTGACCCGCTGGGAACCCGGCGCCGCCGACAACAGTTGAGGGAGCGGACCCCAGCGGTCCCGCCTTCCGCCCCTGGCGGTTCCCGGGTCCCCTGTGATCGTGTTCCCCGGCCGGGCCCCTGAGCCCGAGCCATCTCGAAGCAGCAAGAAGACAGGAGACCGACCGTGGCCATGCGGCCCCCCGTGCCGGTGCCGACGCTGTCCCGGCGCGCCAAGCTGGTCATCGGCGTCGTCGCCGTGCTGCTGGTGCTCTTCACCGTGATCGGCACGCTCACCAACGTCTACGTCGACTACCTCTGGTTCGACGAGACCGGCTTCACCGAGGTGTTCTGGACCGAGATCCAGACCCGTGCGCTGTTGTTCGCCGTGGCCGCGGTGGCCACCGGGGGGCTGGTCGCCCTCGCGGTGTACCTGGCCTACCGGTTCCGCCCGACCTTCCGGCCGATGTCGCTGGAGCAGCAGAACCTCGAGCGCTACCGCCAGTCGGTGGAGCCGCGGCGCAAGCTGGTGCTCGCCGGCATCGGCGTCGTCCTGGGCCTGTTCGCCGGCATCACCGCCCAGGGCAGCTGGCAGACCTGGCTGACCTACCGCAACTCCACCGACTTCGGGACGGTCGACCCGCAGTTCGGGCTGGACATCTCGTTCTTCGTCTTCGACTACCCGTTCTACCGGCTGCTGCTGGGCTTCGGCTTCGCCATCGTCCTGCTGTCGCTGATCGGGTCGGTGCTAACCCACTACGTGTTCGGCGGTCTGCGGCTGCAGACCCCGGGCCAGAAGCTCACCGGCGCGGCGCGCGTGCAGCTGTCGGTCCTGGTCGGGGCCTTCGTGGCGCTCAAGGCGATCGCCTACTGGCTGGACCGCTACGAGCTGGTCTACTCCAACCGGGGTGACGTCTACACCGGTGCCTCCTACACCGACCTGAACGCCCTGCTGCCGGCGAAGAACATCCTGGTCGTCGTGGCGGCGATCTGCGCCATCGCGTTCTTCGCCAACATCCTGGTGCGCAACACGCTGCTGCCGGCCGCGGCGCTGGTGCTGCTGCTGGCCTCCAGCCTGGTGATCGGCGTGGCCTACCCGGCGATCGTGCAGCAGTTCGTCGTCAACCCGAGCGCCAACCAGCGCGAGGCGCCCTACATCGAGCGGGCCATCGAGGCCACGCGCGACGCCTACGGCCTGGCCGACGTCGAGTACGTCGACTACGCGCAGGACACCGCCGGCGATCCCAATGTCGGTGCCGTCCTGTCCGAGCTGCGCAACGACGACCAGACCATCCCGAACGCCCGCCTGCTGGACCCGAACGTGCTCAGCGACACGTTCACCGCGCGCCAGCAGATCCGCAACGTGTACGGGTTCCCGGAGAAGCTCGACATCGACCGGTACACCATCGACGACCAGACCCAGGACTACGTGGTCGCCGTCCGCGAGCTGAACAGCGACGGCCTGAGCGAGAACCAGGACAGCTGGATCAACCGGCACACCGTCTACACCCACGGCAACGGCTTCGTGGCCGCGCCGGCCAACCAGGTGACCGCGGGCCGGGAGGGCGGCGAGCCCAACTTCACCACCGGCAACCTGCCCACGACCGGCAACATCCCGGTGGACCAGAGCCGCGTCTACTACGGCGAGCTGATGAACGACTACTCGGTGGTCGGTGCACCCGAGGGAGCCGAGCCGCGGGAGTTCGACCAGCCGGAGGGCGGCTCGGACGAGGGGCAGATCAACAACACCTACGACGGTGCCGGCGGGATCGCGGCCGGCAGCTTCTTCCGGCAGCTGACCTTCGCCATCTTCTACCGCGAGCGGAACTTCCTGCTCTCCGAGGCGGTCAACGAGGAGTCCAAGGTCCTGCACATCCGCAACCCGCGGGACCGGGTGCAGAAGGCCGCACCGTTCCTCGAGGTCGACGGCGACCCCTACCCGGCGGTGATCGACGGGCGGATCGTCTGGATCCTCGACGGCTACACCACCTCGGACTCCTACCCCTACGCCGAGCAGATGGAGCTGGGCGAGGCCGCGACCGACGCGCTCACGGGCACCGGCACGACCGCGCTGCCCAACGAGACGTTCAACTACATCCGCAACTCCGTGAAGGCCACGGTCGACGCCTACGACGGCTCGGTGACGCTGTACGAGTGGGAGTCCGACCCGGTCCTGCAGACCTACATGCAGGCGTTCCCGGGCGTCGTCGAGTCGCGGGACTCGATGAGTGCCGAGCTGGAGAGCCACATGCGGTACCCGGAGGACCTGTTCAAGGTCCAGCGGGAGATCCTCACCCGCTACCACGTCGACGACCCGGTCGACTTCTACAACCAGAACGACCGCTGGCAGATCCCGGACGACCCGACCCAGGACACCACGCAGGACCAGCCGCCGTACTACATCCTGGCCCAGCGGCCGGGCGACGAGGAGGCCAGCTTCCAGCTGACCAGCCCGATGAACGCCTTCGAACGGCAGAACCTGTCGGCGTTCATCTCCGCCTCGAGCGCACCGGAGACCTACGGGGAGATCCAGGTCCTGCAGCTGCCCGGGAACACGCCGTTCCGTGGACCGGGCCAGGTGCAGAACGCCTTCGAGACGAACAACCTGATCCGGCCCGACCTGACCCTGTTCAACAGCGACAGCTCGACGGCGGTGTTCGGCAACCTGCTCACCCTGCCCATCGGGGACGAGGGGCTGCTCTACGTCGAACCGCTGTACGTCCGGTCGTCGGGTGAGGGCGGCTTCCCGCTGTTGCAGAAGGTGCTGGTCAACTTCGGGGACCGGATCGGTTACGCCAACACCCTCTCCGAGGCCCTGGACCAGGTCTTCGGCGCCGGAGCGGGGGAGTCGGCCACCGACAGCGACGACGTCGCCGACACCGTCGACGAGGACGCCACCCCGGACGTCGTGCCGGAGCCGGTACCGGATCCTGAGGTGCCGGTGGGTGGGGGCGACGCGAACGGCACCCCGGAGATGGCTGACGCGGTCTCGGACATCAACGCCGCGCTGGAGGCACTCCGCACGGCCCAGCAGGGCGGTGACTTCGCCGGCCAGGGTGCGGCCCTGGAGGACCTGCAGGTCGCGGTGGAGACGTACCAGGCGGCGCAGGCGGCGGCCGAGGCGTCCCCGGGCGGCTGAGCTGGGGGCGGGGAGGGGGCCTGCGGTCCCCTCCCCGCAGAGCTGGTACTGTCCTGTTTACCGACGCGGGGTGGAGCAGCTCGGTAGCTCGCTGGGCTCATAACCCAGAGGTCGCAGGTTCAAATCCTGCCCCCGCTACCACGACAGAACGGCCCCCACAGTCACTGTGGGGGCCGTTCTCGTTCGTGCCGGGTCGTCCTTCCGTGCCGGTGTCCCTGGCCGGGAAGATGGCCGGGGGGACGGCCGTTAGCATGGGGACAGCACCTGCTTCAGGGACCTGTCGCTCGTCCGGCGACGACTTCTCCTGTGCGGTGGGTGCCCTGGCCATCGAGTGGTGGCTGCAGGTCCCCACCGTGGGTGGGCTGTCCGGCCCCGATCGCGTCGATCTGCTGCAGATCCGTGGGGCCGGGTCGTGGATCGGAGCGACCGTCCTGGTCGTCTCCTCGCGACAGCCGTCACCCCGATCGCGGGCCTGTGTGCGGCACCCGCCGCGGCCACCGGGCCGGGCGTTCCAGAGGAGGATTCTTGGCTCGACGAGGCCAGGCCCAGGCGGGCACCCGCCGTGGCGCCCCGCGCACCCAGCGACGTGCTCGGGACCGTGACGAGGGCGACCTCATCGCGGTGCTCGCCCGCACCGTCCGGGAGGTCGAGGCGGCCGCCCAGCGCGGCCGGGTGACCCCGGCCGTGCGCGCGAAGTTCCAGGTCGTGGCGCTGCTGGTCCGCGAGGAGCACGCCCGGGTCCGCGCGGAGGGGGCCGGCAACGACAGCCGCCGGGCCGAGCAGCTGAAGCGGCTGGACGGGATCGGGACGATCCTGGCGAAGACCGCTGTGCGGGACTCCGGCCTGCTCGCGCTCCTCGCCGAGGACGCCGTCGTGTCGGAAGCGGCCAGGTCGCTCAAGCGGCAGGTGCTGGAGTCCGTCGGGGTCGAGCCGACCCCCGACGAGGCGCCGACGCCGGAGCCCGCTGCCGCCCCCGTCGCCCCCGAACGTCAGGTGGTGCCCCAGTCGGTCGTCTCGCGGCAGATGGCCAACCCGTTCCTGGCTCCGGACTTCTCGGCCGTCCGGCCGGCCGCCCCCCGTCCGCGCCGCCTGGCCGGGTGGGAGCTGCTCGGCCCGTTGCTGAACTCGTTCGAGCGCGCCTCCGGGGGAGCCCCCGCGTGCCTGGACCTGCCCTTCCCGACCAGCCGGTTCACCCCGGCCGGCCTGGACCTGATGCCGCACCAGGGCCAGCTGGTCGCCGCGGCCGCCGCCGGTCACCGGACGTTCCTGCTCGCCGACGAACCCGGCCTGGGCAAGACGGCGCAGGCGCTGCTCGCCGCTGAGGCGGCGGACGCCTACCCGCTGCTCGTCGTCGTCCCGAACGTGGTGAAGACCAACTGGGCGCGGGAGGCCGGGCTCTGGGTGCCGCACCGCTCGGCCACCGTGATCCACGGGAACGGGGACACGATCGACGGCTTCGCCGACATCGTCGTCGTCAACTACGAGGTCCTGGACCGCCACGTGGGCTGGCTCGGCGACTTCGGCTTCGGCGGCATGGTCGTCGACGAGGCGCACTTCATCAAGAACAAGACCTCCCAGCGCTCCCAGCACGTGCTGGAGCTCTCCGAGCGGATCCGGACCCGCAACCCCCGGCCGCTGCTGATGGCCCTCACCGGCACGCCGCTGATCAACGACATCGAGGACTTCCGGGCCATCTGGCAGTTCCTCGGCTGGATCGACGACGCCAAGCCGCTCGCCGAGCTGATGGACGCGCTGGAGGAGACCGGGCTGACGCCCGCCGACGCCGGGTTCTACAGTTCCGCCCGTAGCTGCGTCATCGACATGGGCATCGTCCGGCGCCGCAAGGTCGACGTCGCTGCCGACATCCCCGCGCGCCGGGTCGCCGACCTGCCGATCGAGCTGGACGGGCCGGCCGGGCGGTCGATCCGCGCCGCCGAGCGTGACCTCTCCCGTCGGCTGGTGAAGCGGTACGAGTCGGCGATCGCGGCGCGGGAGTCCGCGACCGTCGTCGAGGGCATCGACGCGGGCCTGGTGCGTCAGGTGGCCCGCTGGGAGCTGAAGGACGCCACCACGGCCAAGGCCGGGGAGAACGTCTTCAGCATGATGCGGCGGATCGGTGAGGCGAAGGCGGGCCTCGCGGCCGACTACGCGGCCCAGCTCGCCCGCAGCGCCGGCAAGGTCGTCTTCTTCGCCAAGCACATCGACGTCATGGACACCGCCGAGGAGGTCTTCGCCAAGCAGGGTGTGCGCTTCTCCTCGATCCGCGGCGACCAGACGCCGGGGGCGCGGCAGCGGAACATCGACGCGTTCGTCAACGACCCGGACGTCGCCGTCGCGGTCTGCTCGCTGACCTCGGCCGGCGTCGGGCTCAACCTGCAGGTCGCCTCCAACCTGGTGCTCGCCGAGCTCTCCTGGACCGACGCCGAGCAGACCCAGGCCATCGACCGCGCCCACCGGATCGGCCAGACCGAGCCGGTCACCGCCTGGCGGATCATCGCCGCCCAGACGATCGACGCCCGGATCGCCGAGCTGATCGACAGCAAGGCCGGTCTCGCCGCCCGCGCGCTGGACGGGTCCGACGAGGAGGTCGGGTCGTCGACCGACGTCCAGCTCGAGGCGCTCGTCGCCCTGCTGACCGACGCGTTGCAGGCGGCAGCCGGGCCGGTGCCCGCCGCCGAGCTCGCCCTCTGACCCCCCGGTGCAGGTGGTCTGAGGGGTGCGGTAGTGTTCTCCCTGCGACGCGGGGTGGAGCAGCTCGGTAGCTCGCTGGGCTCATAACCCAGAGGTCACAGGTTCAAATCCTGTCCCCGCTACCACTCGGAGGGCCCGGTCACCGTCACGGTGACCGGGCCCTCCGTCTGTGTGCGCCCAGCCGGTTGGGCAGACTCTGCACCGTCACGGACGTACACGGCAGCGCCGTGCGACAGGAGGACCTCCAGATGGACGCGGGACCGATCTCCGACCGGGCACAGCGATGGCCGGGGCAGGTCACCGAGCGCACGCTGGCCGACGGGCGGCCGATCCTCTACTTCGACGACGAGGCGACCGCCGGTCCGGTGCACGAGACGGCCGACGACCGTCCGCTGCGCGAGGCGCCGCGCGCCGGGGAGGTCCGCTACGACGTCCTCACCGGTGAGTGGGTGACGATCGCCGGGCACCGGATGAACCGCACGTTCCTGCCCAGCGCGGCCGACTGCCCGCTCGACCCGACCCGCGACCCGGCCCGCCCGACCGAGGTGCCCGACAGCGAGTACGACGTCGCCGTCTTCGCCAACCGGTTCCCGAGCTTCGCGCCGCTGACCGCCGGCCCGGTCGAGGGGGCGCCCGCCGTCCCGTTCGGCCCGCCGGACGCCCCGGCGTACGGCCACTGCGACGTCGTGGTGTTCTCCAGCGACCACGACGCCGCCGTCGTCGACCTGCCGGCGGCCCGGATGCGCACGATCGTGGAGGCCTGGGCGCAGCGGACGGCGGCGCACTCGGCCGATCCCGGGGTCGCCGAGGTCTTCGTGTTCGAGAACAGCGGCCAGGAGATCGGGGTGACGCTGACCCATCCGCACGGGCAGGTCTACGCCTACCCCGTCGTCACGCCGCGCACCGGCCAGCTGCTGGAGCAGGCCCGCCGGCACCGGCAGGCGACCGGCGGCAGCCTGCTGGCGGACGTGCTCGCCGCCGAGCAGGCCGAGGGCACCCGGGTGGTGCTGGCCGGTGAGCACTTCACCGCCTACGTGCCACGGGCCGCCCGCTGGCCGGTGGAGGTGCACCTCGCGCCGCGCCGCGACGTGCCCGACCTGGCCGCGCTGGACGACGCCGAGCGCGCCGAGCTGGCGGTGGTCTATCAGGAGCTGTTGCGCCGGGTGAACCGCTTCCACCCCGGCGTCGAGCGGGTGCCCTACATCTCCGGCTGGCACCAGGCGCCGACCGGTGAAGACCGCGAGCTGGGCCGGTTGCACCTGCAGCTGTTCTCGCTGCTGCGGGCGCCCGGGAAGCTGAAGTACCTGGCCGGCTCGGAGTCCGGCATGGGCGCCTGGATCAACGACACCACGCCGGAGCGGATCGCCGAGCGGCTGCGTGAGGTGGCGTCGTGAGCGGCGGGCGGTCGCAGGCCGACCTCGCGGTGGCGGAACTGCGCGAGACCTGGGGGAGCGGGCCGGACGGCGTCTGGACCGCGCCCGGCCGGGTCAACCTGATCGGCGAGCACGTCGACTACACCGGCGGCCGCTGCCTGCCCTTCGCGCTGACCCGGGGAACGGCCGCGGCCGTGCGCCGCCGGGACGACGACCGGGTGCGGATCAGCAGCACCGACCCGGACGCCGCGCCGTTCGAGGGGACGCTGGCCGACCTGGGCCCCGGCGCGGTCTCCGGCTGGGCCGCCTACGCCGCCGGGACGCTCTGGTCGCTGCAGCAGGCCGGGGTCGAGGTGCCCGGGCTGGACCTGGCGGTCAGCAGCGACGTCCCGCTGGGCGCCGGCCTGTCCAGCTCGGCCTCGTTGGAGGCGGCGGTGGCGCTGTCGGCGGCCGAGCTGGCCGGCCGGACCGACGACGAGCAGCTGCGGCACCTGCTGATCCAGGCCGCGATCCGGGCGGAGAACGAGGTCGTCGGCGCCGGCACCGGCGGGATGGACCAGACCGTCGCCCTGCTGGCCGAGGAGGGCTCGGTCCTGCTCATCCACACCCGGGACTCCCGCACCGAGCCGGTGCAACTGGGGCTGGCCGAGGCCGGCCTGGAGCTGATGGTCATCGACACCCGGGTCAAGCACACGCTGGCCGACGGCCAGTACGCCCAGCGGCGCGCCGACTGCGACGAGGCAGCCCGGCTGCTCGGTCTGGAGTGGCTCAGCGACGCCACGCCGGCCGACGTGGAGCGGCTCAGTGACCCGCGACTGAAGGCGCGCACCCGGCACGTGGTCACCGAGAACCAGCGGGTCGACGCGGTCGTCGAGCTCGTCCGGGCCGGGCGGGTGGCTGAGATCGGGCCGCTGCTCGACGGTTCGCACACCTCGCTGCGCGACGACTACGAGGTGTCGGCCGTGGAGCTCGACGTCGTCGTGGCGGCGGCCCGGGCAGCGGGTGCGCTCGGCGCCCGGATGGTCGGCGGCGGCTTCGGGGGGTCGGCGATCGCGCTGATCCGTTCCGCCGACGCCTCGGCGGTCGAGGAGGCGGTCGTGGCCGCCTGCCGTGAGCAGGACCTGACCACCCCCGGCGTCCTCACCGTCACCTCCGGTCCGGCGGCCCGCCGGCTGTCCTGAGGGAGCCTCCCGGGGAACACCCCGGCTGCGACGCCGGTTCGGGAGAGCATGGAGCCGACCGTCAGAGACGCCCCCGAGGACAGCCGCTACGAGATCCGGGACGGCGAGCAGCTGCTCGGCCAGGCCGTCTACCAGCGCCGCGGTGACCAGGTGGTGTTCACCCACACCGAGGTCGACAGCGACGCCGAGCACTCCGGGCTGGGCAGCACGCTGGTGCGCGCCGCCCTGGACGACGTCCGGAGCAAGGGCGGCACCGTCGTCCCGATGTGCTCGTTCGTGCGCGGCTGGATCGAGCGGCACCCCGAGTACCGCGACCTGGTCGCTGCCGAGGCCTGAGCCGACACGGTCGCTGGGGCCTGAGGCCGCTGCGGGCGGGCGGTGCGCGCCTGAGAGGCTTGGGGCATGCGCGTCCTGGTCACCGGTTGGTTCAGCTTCGACGAGGTGATCGCCACCATCGGCGACGAACTGGGTGCCGATGCGGTGGTCGGCTGGCTCACCGAGGCCGGCATCGGCCACGACGTCGCCTGGGCGCCCTACCTCCAGCGGGGCGCGAACTGGCGCGATCTCGACCCGGCCGACTACACCCACCTGGTCTTCGTCAGCGGCCCGCTGTCGGACACCCCGTTGCTGCGGGAGCTGACCGCGGCCTTCGCCGACGCCCAGCGGTGGGCGGTGAACGTCTCGGTGGTCTCCGACGCCGGGCGCGCCCTGTTCCACCGGGTCTGGGAGCGGGACGCCCCGGGCATCGCCCGGCCGGACCTGGCGATCGGCACAACCACCCCGGACGTCCCGGTGGTCGCGGTGGCCTTCGCCCCGCCGCAGGAGGAGTACGGCGACCGCAGCCGGGCCGCCCAGGTGCGGGCCGCGATCGAGAGCTGGCTGGGTGCCCGGGCCGTCCCGTGGTTCGAGCTCACCATGGACCTGTACGAGAAGCCGCACGAGCGGTTCCCGTCGCAGGTCGAGGCGCTGGTCCGCCGGGCGGACGTCGTGGTCAGCATGCGGCTGCACGCGCTGGTCCTCGGGCTGGCGCACGGCGTCCCGGTCATCGCGTGCGACGCCATCGTCGGCGGGGCCAAGGTGAGCGCCCAGGCCGCGGCGCTCGGCTGGCCGGTCGTGCTGCCGGCGGAGCAGGTCGACGCCAACGCACTCGACGCGGCGCTGGAGCACGCGCTGTCGGGCACGCTGACCCAGGAGCTGGCCGAGGCCCGCCGCCGCGGGGCGGCCGGCAACGCGGCGGCGCACGAGTGGTTCGTCCGGGAGCTCGCGGGCGGGTGAGCCGGGGTCTGTGACGCCGGTCACGGCTGGACTAGCGTCGGGGTGCTGCGTCCCGTCGTCCGCCTTGGAGGCCGACCGTGAGCTCACCGACGCTGGACCTGGACACCGTCGACCTGTCCGACCGGACGTTCTGGGGCGCGCCGCCGGAGCAGCGGCACGCGGTGTACGACCAGCTGCGCCGCGAGCGCCCGTTCGCCTTCTTCGCCGAGCCGGTGATCCCCTACATCGAGCCCGGCCCCGGCTACCACGCGGTGACCAGGTACGCCGACGTCGAGGCGATCAGCTGCCAGCCGGCGTTGTTCTCCTCCGGGTCCGGCGCGGTGTCCATCGCCGACATGCCGCCGGACCTCAACGAGTTCTACGGCTCGCTGATCAGCATGGACGACCCCCGGCACGGCAAGATCCGGCGCATCGTCGCCAAGGCGTTCACGCCCCGGGTGCTGGAGAAGCTCGTGGGCAACGTGCAGGCGGTGGCCGACGACGTGGTCGCCCGCGCCCGGCGGACCGCCGAGGACGGCGACGGCACCATCGACGTGGTCGCCGACCTCGCCGCACCGATCCCGCTGCGGGTCATCTGCGACATGATGGGCATCCCGGACGACGACCGGGCGATGGTGCTGCAGCAGTCGAACGTCATCCTCTCCGGCGGTGACCCCGAACTCGTCCAGGACGAGGAGCAGATGGTCACCGCCTTCCTGGAGGCCGGGGAGGAGCTCGCCGGACTGATGGCCCGGCTGGCCGCAGAACGGCACGCCCACCCGGCCGACGACCTGACCACCGCGCTGGTCAGCACCGAGGTCGACGGCGAGCGGCTCACCCGGCAGGAGATCGCCTCGTTCTTCATCCTGCTGCTGGTCGCCGGCAACGAGACGACCCGCAATGCGATCTCCCAGGGCGTGCTCGCGCTGTCCGAGCACCCGGCCGAGCGCGACCGGTGGGCCGCCGACCCGGGCCTCACCCGCACCGCGGTGGAGGAGGTCGTGCGCTGGACCAGCCCGATCACCTGGATGCGGCGGACGGCCGCCCAGGACGTCGAGCTGTCCGGGCAGTCGTTCCCGGCCGGGTCGAAGTTCCTGCTGTTCTACGGCGCGGCCAACCGTGATCCCGCCGTCTTCCCCGACCCGCACCGGTTCGACCTGTCCCGCGATCCCAACCCGCACGTCGGGTTCGGCTCCCGCGGTCCGCACTTCTGCCTGGGCGCGCACCTGGCCCGGCGGGAGATCGGCGTGGCCTTCCGGGCCTTCGCCGACCAGTTGCCCGACCTCGAGGTGGTCGGGCCGCCGGCCCGGCTGGAGTCCTCGTTCGTCAACGGCCTCAAGCGGCTGCCGGCGCGGCTGACCGGCGCCCGATGACCCGCGTGGTGGTCGACCGGGAGGTCTGCATGAGTGCGGGGGTGTGCGAGATGGAGGCGCCGGAGGTGTTCCAGCTCGACGACGACGGCGTGCTCCAGGTGGGTGAGCCGACCGACCTCACGGCGGTGGAGACCGCGGTGCGCGCCTGCCCCACCGGTGCGCTCACCCTGGTCGACGAGGACTGACCGCTCAGCCCGCCTGGTCCAGCGGGCGCAGGGCGGTGGCGAACCGTCGTTCCAGCTCGGCCGGCACGGGCCGGCGCCGGTCCAGTGCGGCAGGCAGTCGGCGCAGCACCCCGGCCAGCGCCCGGCGGGCGGCGGCGTCCCCGGCGGCGCGGCGCGCCAACCTCCCGGTCGCGGCGAGCGCCACCGGGAGCGGGCGGCGCAGCCAGTCGACGAGCACGTCGTTGCGGGTCTGCAGCGCCCAGCGGGCCGGGCTCGGCCGGTCGCGTCCGGCGGGGTCGTGCCAGGCGACGACGTCCTCGGCGAACACCAGCTGCCAGCCCGCAGCGGCGAGGTCGAGGGCCAGCAGGTGCTCCTCGCCGCCGAAGAACAGCAGCGGGGAGAAGCCGCCGACGGCCAGGTGGGCGTCGCGGCGCACGACGCCGGCGAACGCCGGGAAGCTCAGGACGTCGGGCCCGGCGGCGGAACGGCCGAGCACCTCGGCGCGGTGCTTGCGGGTCACGGCGTCCTCGCTGCCGTCCCCGGCCATTCGCACCCGACCGACCACCACCGCCACCCTCGGGTGGGTGTCCAGCAGGTCGGCCGCGGCCTCCAGCGCACCCGGCTCCCACCACGAGTCGTCGTCGGCGAAGGCGACGTACCGGGTGCCGGCCCGCTGGACGCCGTGGTCGCGCCCCACCGCGCCGGCATTGGCCGGCAGCTCGACCACCTCCACCCGGGGGTGGCCGGCCCGGACGGCGTCGGCAGTGCCGTCGGTGGAGCCGTTGTCCACCACGATCACCGGTGGCCCGCCGGGGGAGTCCAGCCGGTCGAGCGACCGCAGCAGCGACTCGCGTCGGTCCATGGTGGCGATGACGACGCTGACCCGGGGCTCGCTCACGACGACCCCCTACCCGGCTGCCGGCCCCTGCACGGGTGGCCGCGGTGTGGGACCGGCCACCGGACCTGCCCCGTGGGTGATCAGGCGGTGAGGGCGGTGCCCTCGGTCGGGGAGTGCAACGCGGTGACCAGGGAGTCCAGTGGCAGGTCCAGGGCGCCGGCCAGTGCGGCCACGGTGAAGAAGGCCGGTGTCGGGACCCGGCCGGACTCGATCTTCCGGAGCGCCTCGAGGCTCACCCCGGAGGCGGCGGCGACCTCGGCGGGGGAGCGGTCGCCGCGCGCCGCGCGGAGCAGGCCACCCAGCCGGCGGCCGCGCTCGTGCTCCTCGGGGGTCAGCGGCGGTCGGACCATGGGCGTGATAGTAATACCGGGATACCAATACCGGAAGGACTCCAGATGATCGAGCTGCGCACACCCGGGGAGATCGACGCCATGCGCGCCGCCGGGGCGGTGGTCGCCGACATGCACGCCGCGGTGCACGCGCTGGCCGCGCCAGGGGTACGGCTGAGCGAGCTGGACGCCGTCGCCCGCCAGGTCCTGGCCGATGCCGGCGCCACCTCGCCGTTCCTCGGCTACGCGCCACTGCAGAGCACGCCGCCGTTCCCCGGCGTGCTCTGCCTGTCGGTCAACGACGTGGCCCTGCACGGCATCCCCACCGCCCAGGAGCTCGAGGACGGCGACCTGCTCAGCGTCGACGCGGGGGCCACCCTCGACGGCTGGGTGGGCGACGCGGCCCGCACCTACCCGATCGGCACTCCCCGGCCGGAGGACGTCCAGCTGGTGGAGACCACCGAGCGGGCGCTGGCCGCCGGGATCGCCGCGGCGGTCGTCGGCAACAAGATCGGCGACATCTCCGCCGCCATCGGTGCGGTCGGTCGGGCCGGCGGCTGCGGGATCAACACCGACCAGGGCGGCCACGGCGTCGGCCGGTCGATGCACGAGGCACCCAGCGTGCCCAACGAGGGCCGGGCCGGCCGTGGGCTGCCGCTGCGCGCCGGCCTGGTCATCGCCATCGAGCCGTGGTTCCTGGCAGGGGGCAGCGACGACTACCGGGTCGACGCCGACGGCTGGACGCTGCGCAGTGCCGACGGCAGCCGCGCCGCCCACGTCGAGCACACGGTCGCCGTCACCGCCGACGGCCCCCGCATCCTGACCGCCCCGCGCTGAGCCGCCGTTGTGCGCTCACCGTCGCCTCTCAGCCGAGGAACCGACAGTGAGCGCACAACGGCGATCAAGCGAGGGCCTGGTCCAGGTCGGCGAGCAGGTCGTCGACGTCCTCGATGCCGACGGACAGGCGGACCAGGTCGGCGGGGACCTCCAGGGGCGAGCCGGCGGCGCTGGCGTGGGTCATCCGGTGCGGGTGCTCGATCAGCGACTCCACGCCACCGAGCGACTCGGCCAGGGTGAACAGCTGCGCGCGCTCGCAGACCCGCAGTGCTGCCTCCTCGCCCGCCTTCAGCCGGAACGAGACCATCCCGCCGAAGCCGGACATCTGCTTGGCCGCGATCTCGTGGTTGCGGTGCTGCGGCAGCCCCGGGTACAGCACGTCGCCGACTCCCGGGTGCTCCAGCAGCCACTCGGCGACCCGGCCGGCGTTCGCACTGTGCCGGTCCATCCGGACCCCGAGCGTCTTCAGGCTGCGCAGCACCAGCCACGAGTCGAACGGGCCGCCGACCGCACCCATCGCGTTCTGGTGGTAGGCCAGCCGCTCACCCAGCTCGGTGTCGGCGACCACGAGTGCGCCCCCGACGACGTCGGAGTGCCCGCCCAGGTACTTGGTCGTGGAGTGCACGACGACGTCGGCGCCCAGGGTCAGCGGCTGCTGCAGGTAGGGGCTGGCGAAGGTGTTGTCGACGACCAGCAGCGTGCCCGAGGCGTGCGCGATCTCGGCCAGCGCGGCGATGTCGGAGACGTTGAGCAGCGGGTTGCTCGGCGTCTCGCACCAGATCACCCGGGTCGTCTCCGGCGCGACCGCGGCGCGGACCGCGTCCAGGTCGTTGAGGTCGACCGGGGAGTGGGTGACGCCCCACGGCTCGAGCACCCGGGAGATCAGCCGGTACGTGCCGCCGTAGGCGTCGCCGCCCAGCACGATCCGGTCACCGGGCCGGCACACGGTGCGCAGCAGGGTGTCCTCCGCGGCGAGCCCGGAGGCGAAGGCCAGCCCGCGGGTGCCCTGCTCCAGCGCGGCCAGCGCCGTCTGCAGGGTGTCCCGGGTGGGGTTGGCGCTGCGGCTGTACTCGTAGCCGCCGCGCAGTCCGCCGACGCCGTCCTGCTTGTAGGTGGTCGTCAGGTGCAGCGGCGGGATGACCGCGCCGGTGGCGGGGTCTGGCTCCTGCCCGGCGTGGATGGCGAGTGTGTTGAAACCGGTCACGACTGCACCGTAGGCGCCGGGATGCCGACGAGGTGGCCCAGCACGTCCTGCCGGGTGACGACGCCGGCGGGCTTGCCGTCGACGTGCACGAGCAGGGCATCGGCGTCGCCGAGCGCCCCGACCGCGGCCGAGACCGGCTCGCCGGAGCCGATGATCGGCAGCGGGGCGGACATGTGCCGCTCCACCGGGTCGGCCAGCGAGGCCCGGCCGGTGAACAGCGCGTCCAGCAGTGCCTTCTCCGCGACCGAGCCGACCACCTCACCGGCGGTCACCGGCGGCTCGGCCTTCACGACCGGCAGCTGGCTCACCCCGTACTCGCGGAGGATGTCGATCGCGTCGCGCACCGTCTCGTTCGGGTGCGTGTGCACCAGCGTCGGGGTGCTGCCGGACTTCGCGTCCAGCAGTTCGCCCACGGTCTCGCCACCGCCGGCGTCCAGGAACCCGTAGTCGGCCATCCACTCGTCGTTGAAGATCTTGTTCAGGTAGCCGCGGCCACCGTCGGGCAGCAGCACGACCAGGACGTCGTCCTTCGTCAGCCGCTCGGCCACGCGGAGGGCCGCCACGACGGCCATCCCGCAGGAGCCGCCGACCAGCAGGCCCTCCTCGCGGGCCAGCCGGCGGGTCATCGCGAAGGAGTCGCCGTCGGACACCGCGACGATCTCGTCGGCGATCGACTTGTCGTAGGCCTCGGGCCAGAAGTCCTCGCCGACGCCTTCCACCAGGTACGGCCGGCCGGTGCCGCCGGAGTAGACCGAGCCCTCCGGGTCGGCGCCGATCACCTGCACCCGGCCCTCGCTCGCCTCCTTGAGGTAGCGGCCGACGCCGGAGATGGTGCCGCCGGTGCCCGCGCCGGTGACGAAGTGGGTGATCTTCCCGTCGGTCTGCGTCCAGATCTCCGGCCCGGTGGTCTCGTAGTGCGAGCGCGGGTTGTTCGGGTTGGCGTACTGGTCGGCCTTCCAGCCGCCGGGGGTCTCCCGGGCCAGTCGGTCGGAGACCGAGTAGTAGGAGCGCGGGTCGGCCGGGTCGACGGCGGTGGGGCAGACGTGCACCTCGGCGCCGTAGGCCTTGAGCACGTTGATCTTCTCGTGGCCCACCTTGTCCGGGCACACGAAGATGCACTTGTAGCCGCGCGTCTGGGCGACGATGGCGAGGCCGATGCCGGTGTTGCCGCTGGTCGGCTCGATGATCGTGCCGCCCGGCTGCAGGGCGCCGGACGCCTCGGCGGCCTCGACCATCCGCAGCGCGATCCGGTCCTTCACCGAGCCGCCCGGGTTGACGTACTCGACCTTGGCCAGCACCAGCGGTGCGTCCGGGCCGAGGTGGGCGGTCACGGCGTTCAGCCGGACCAGCGGGGTGTTGCCGATGAGCTCGACGACGGACTCGGCGTACTGCACGGGGGCTCCTGCTCTGCGGGTGGGCCGGCGGTGGATCGCGCGCACCGGCGTACCCGACCATCCCACCAGACGCCGCGGGTGTGCGTCAGTACGGCAGGTAGTAGGTGAGCAGGTCCGCACGCAGCGGCGGGAAGAGCGCCGCGTAGGAGTCGGCGTCCCGGCCCGGGTACACGTCCGGTCGGCGACGGGAGAGCCCGTGCATGCCGTGCGGCCCGAGGAGCAGGGCGCCCAGCTGGTCCGGGGCGACGCCCGCGCCGCGGACCGTGCCGGGGGCCTGCAGCCGCCCGCCGGGGACCACCGGACCCAGCCCGTCGTCGGTGACCGGCAGCCGCCAGCTGGCCCGGTAGGTGGAGACCACGACGTCGTGTCCACCGCGCTCGGCTCCGACGTCGGCGAACCGGCGGGTGAGCACCGGCCGCAGCGCCTCCAGCAGCGCACCCGGCTCGGGCACCCGCACGTAGTACTGCTCGGCCAGGTCGCTCCCGTCGCCCAGCCGGTCGGCCCACGCGCGGCCGGGGAGGGTGCCCGGGCGGTCGGTGACCCGGACCGGCCGGCCGGCGGCGAGGGCCGCGACGCCGGCCAGCAACCCGGTGGCCGCCGCGTCGTCCACCGCGGTCGGCTCGGCGACCAGGACGTCGTCGTCGGGCTCGGGGACCCGAGCGGAGGCGACGACCGTGCCGTCCCGCTCCAGCACCCAGGTGGTGCTCGCCTCGTGCGCCACCAGCCAGCGCAGCCGGGCAGCCGGGTGCGGCATCGCGACGTCCGCGCCGGCCTGGGCGGCGTCCTGCAGCCGGGCCAGCGTCGGCAGGTCCGCCGCGGTGGCGGGCCGCAGCCCGGGGGCCGGGGCGGGGGGCGAGCGCACCGGCCGGGCCGGGGGGACGTCGATCGCGTACTCGTAGCCGAACAGCCGGTAGGAGTACGGGATCCCGATCATCACCTGCAGCAGGTCGCCCCGGGCGGCGGAGCGGTCGTGCGCCCAGGCCATCAGCGCCCGCACCAGGCCCCGGCCCTCGTAGGCGGGGGCGGTGGCCACCAGCTCGACCTGACCGGCGGGCAGGACGACGTCCTCCAGCCGCACGGAGTCGGCCAGCAGGGTCGCGGTGGAGACCACCCGGTCGCCGTCCACCACCACCGCGGTGGCGTCCCAGCCGGTGTCCGGGTCCTCCACGACCAGCCGCTGGTCCAGTGCGTCGGCCGGCTCGCCACGGTCGGCCAGCAGTGCGCCCACCTGCTCCAGGTCGCCGGGGCGGCAGCTCCGCAGGCGGAGGCCGCCGGGGAGGAGCTGCTCCACTGCTGCCGTCGTGGTCATGTCCGGACCCTGGCGCGGAGGTCGGGGCGGGACAACCGAGTTCCGGGGCCGGACTCGGCGCCCGGCTGTGCGACCGACCCGTTTACGGCGTATACGCTCGGTCGGCCGGTCGGGCATGCCACCCGCCGGAGGCGGACGTCGAACCAACGGCCCACCCGCCGGACTGGAGAGGGAACCCCCGAGACGATGACCGAGAGCCTTGGCGCGCTGCACCAGGAGCTGGCCGGAGTCGTGCTCGCGGGCCGGGAGCTGCCCGAGGTGCTGACCGAGATCGTCCAGATCTCTCACCGTGCGATCCCTGGTGCCGAGGCCACCTCGATCACGCTGATCCGTGACGACCGCGCCTTCACCGCTGCCTTCGACGGGCAGATCGCGATGGACGCCGACGAACTGCAGTACGAGCGCGGGTACGGCCCGTGCCTCGACGCAGGGCGGTCCGGGGAGGTCTTCATCATCGAGGACATGCTGCGCGAGGACCGCTGGCCCGACTACGCGCGGCAGGTCGCGGAGCTGGGGGTGCGCAGCTCGCTGTCGATCCCGCTGCCCTTCCAGGGCGCGAACATCGGCGCGCTGAACAACTACGCCCGACACCCCGCTGCCTTCGGCGACGCCGACGTCGCCGCCGGGGAGGAGGTGGCGGCCTTCGTCGCGATCGCCGTCGGCAACGCGGAGGCGGCTGCCCGCGCAACCGACGACGTGGCCAACATGCGCCAGGCGATGGCCTCCCGCGCGGTCATCGAGCAGGCCAAGGGCATCTTGATGGAGCGCTACAAGGTCACCTCCGAGCAGGCGTTCACGCTGCTCACGCACGCCTCGCAGCGCACCAACGTCAAGCTGCGCGACATCGCCGAGGAGCTCACCGCCACCGGGCTGCTGCGCGGCAGCTGACGGCGGCTGGCGGCACGCGCGCGGACGAGGTCAGATTCAGGGCGTGACCCAGCGCAGACCTGCAGCGGGGCGGAGCACCCGATGACCGTCGTGCTCGGCGCGGACCTGGGCACGAGCGGGCTCAAGCTCGCCGCGCTGGACCTCGACGGGGTGGTGGTCGCGGAGAGCGAGGTCGGCTACCCGGTCGAGCGTCCGCGGCCGGGCTGGGCGCAGACGGAGGTCGCCGTCTGGCAGCGCGCGCTGGACGACGCCCTCACCGCGGTGGCCGCGACGCTGGGCGACCGGCCGGTCGCGGCCCTCGGGTTCTCCGGCCAGATGCACGGGGCCGTGCTCGTGGACCGGTCCGGCGCCGCGCTCGCCCCGGCGCTGCTCTGGCCCGACCAGCGGGCGACCGCGGAGCTGTGCCGCTGGCGGGAGCTCCCCGAGCCAGACCGCGCCGCGCTGGCCAACCCGCTGGCCGCCGGGATGACCGGGCCGCTGCTGGCCTGGCTCGGCGTGCACCACCCGGAGCTGGTGGCCCGGGCGGCGACGGTGCTGATGCCCAAGGACGCCGTCCGAGCCGCCCTCGTGCCCGACGCCGACCCCGCCGTCACCGATCGCAGCGACGCGTCGGCGACCCTGCTGTGGGACGTGCCCGGTGACCGCTGGTCGACCGCGGCCACCGCCGCCGCCGGCGTCGACCGGGCCCTGCTCCCCGCCGTCCTGCCGGGATCGACCGTCGTCGGTACGGCGCGGGTGCTCGGCCGGGGCGTTCCGGTGGTGGTCGGCGGCGCCGACACGCCGCTCGCCCTGCTGGCCGCCGGCACGCGCACCGGCGTCCAGGTCAACCTCGGGTCCGGGGCCCAGGTGATCCGGCCGGGTGTGGCGCCCCGGCCGGGCGCGGAGCCCGCCGTTCACTGCTACGCCGACGCCGGGGACGGCTGGTACGCCATGGCCGCGCTGCAGAACGCCGGCACGGCCTGGGCCTGGGTCCGCGAGGTGCTGGGCCTGGACTGGCCGACCTTCGCCGCGACCCTCGCCACCACCCGGCCGGGGGCCGGGGGCGTGGTCTTCTCCCCGTTCCTCGCGGGGGAGCGGGGCGGGGTGGCCGGGCCGACCGACCGTGGTGGCTGGACCGGGCTGTCGGCCGACACCACCCGGGCGGACCTCGCCCGCGCGGCCCTGGAGGGCGTGGCGTGCGCCGTGGCGGCGGCGCTGGACCTGCTCGGGCCGGACGCCGACGGGACGGTCGTGCTCACCGGTGGGGGAGCGCGGGACGCCGGGGTGCAGCAGCTGCTCGCCGACGTGCTCGCCCGACCGGTCCAGCACGTGCAGGTCCGGAGCGCATCGGCGGCCGGCGCCGCGGTGCTGGCCGCCCGCGGGGTGGGCCTGGACCTGGTACCCGTGCGGGCGGCCGGGCCGGTCGTCGAGCCGGGGCGGGCGGCGGAGTCCGGCGCCGTCCGCGCACGCTGGGCAGCTGCCCGGGGCTGATGTCCGGCCCGTCGCGCGGAACGTCGGCGCTGCTGGCACCGTTGACGCCGACGAGCGGCCCGACCGGGAACCGCAGGAGAGCAAGGGGGTGGGCGCACCATGGCGTCGCTGATGAACAAGGTCATGCAGTTCGCGAACAGCCCGAAGGGCAAGCAGGTCATCCGGCAGGCGACGGACAAGGCCCAGCAGCTGGCCAAGGACCCGAAGACCCGGGCGAAGTTCGACAAGGTCGCGAACAGCCCGAAGGGCAGGCAGGTGATCCGTCAGGCGACGGACAAGGCCCAGCAGCTGGCCAGCGACCCGAAGACCCTGGCGAAGATCCAGGACGTCCGGCGCCGGGTGCAGGGTGGCCGCGGCGGCTCCGGCACGGGGTCCGGCACCTCGGCCTGACCGGTTCGACCCATGCCGGCGGCGCTCACTCCCCTCGGGGGGCGAGCGCCGTCAGCACGTCGGGGTGCAGGACGCCGTTGCTGGCCACGGCGCTCCCCCCGGCCGGCCCGGCGTTGCCGGCCAGGTCGCTGAACGCGCCGCCGGCCTCGCGCACGATCACGTCGAGGGCGGCCAGGTCCCACAGCGAGACCTCCGGTTCGCAGGCGACGTCGACGGCGCCCTCGGCGACCATCATGTAGCTCCAGAAGTCGCCGTAGGCCCGGGTGCGCCAGACCGAGCGGGTCAGGTCCAGGAAGGGCTCCAGCCGGTCCTGCTCCTCCCAGCCGGAGAGGCTGGAGTAGGACAGGCTCGCGTCGGCGAGCGCGCCCACCTGGGAGACCGTGCAGCGCGTGGCGTTCTCCAGTCGGCGTCCGGTCCAGGCGCCGGTGCCCGCCGCCGCCCACCAGCGGCGGTTGAGCGCGGGTGCCGAGACGAGGCCGACCACCGGGAGGTCGCCGTCGAGCAGGGCGACGAGGGTCGCCCACACCGGGACGCCGCGGACGAAGTTCTTGGTGCCGTCGATCGGGTCGATGACCCAGCGCCGGTCGCCGCGGCCGGTGCTGCCGAACTCCTCGCCGAGCACGGCGTCCCGGGTGCGCGCACGGGCCAGCGTGCTGCGCAGCTGCTCCTCGACCGCGCGGTCGGCGTCGGTGACCGGGGTGAGGTCGGGCTTGGTGTCCACCCGCAGGTCCTGCGCCCGGAACCGGTCCAGGCTGATCGCGTCCGCCTGATCGGCCAGTACGTGCGCCAGGCGCATGTCCTCGTTGTATCCCCGCTGACCAGCCGTCATGGCCCGAACCTAGCGGGCGGGCCCGTCGGGGCCCGCCCGCAGCGTGGTGACGTGCTGGCGCGGCCCCCTCTCAGGGGCCCGCCGCGAGCGTGGTGACGTGCTGGAGCGGCCCCTTCTCAGGGGCCCGCCGCGAGCGTGGTGACGTGCTGGAGCGGCCCCCTCTCAGGGGCCCGCGCCGAGCCTGCGAGGCGTGGGGGGAGAGGGGGTCCTTCCTCAGTCGAAGACGGCCTTGCTGACCGCCGCCGGGGTGTCGTACTCCTGGTCGTCGATCCCCTTGAGGGCGTCGATGACCTCCGCGCTGCCCCCCTGGGACTCCGCGTGCTTGACCACGTCGTCCTTCTTGGCCGGGTAGTCGATGCCGGACAGGGCCTTCTGGATGTCGATCGGGCTCACCATGGGCCTCCGGGTACCCGCAGCCGCGCCGGCGATGCACGGATACCGTCGGGGAGTGGAGGCCGGGACCATCGTCGGGTTGTTGGCCGATCCGGCGCGGCTGAAGGTCGTGGCCGCGCTCGCGCTCGGCGCGGGCACCCTCACCGAGGTCGCCGAGGCGTCGGGGCTGCCCCTGAAGGACGTCGCGCTGGCCGCACGGCGGCTGTCCCGGGCCGGCCTGGTGCACCGCGACGGTCACCTGCTCGCGCTGCACGCCGAGCGGTTCGGGGAGGCGGCCCGGGCAGCGGCCGCCACCGCCCCGCCCGTGCCGCGACTGTCCGACGACCCGGGTGCCGACGCCGTGCTGCGCGCGTTCGTCCGGGACGGCAGGCTGGTCTCCGTCCCCGCGCAGCACAGCAAGCGCCGGGTCGTGCTCGAGCACCTCGTGCACGTGTTCGAGCCGGGCGTCCGCTACCCGGAGCGGGAGGTCAACGCACTGCTGGCCGCCTGGCACCCGGATGTGGCCGCGCTCCGCCGATACCTGGTGGACGAGGCGCTGTTGACCCGGGAGTCGGGCGTCTACTGGCGCAGCGGCGGTTACGTGGAGGTGTGACGGTGCAACGGCAGGTGTTCGCGTTCTCGGGTGTCATCGAGCCGCAGCCGGGGGAGCGGGGCAACCGCCCGCTCCTGGAGCACGTGCTGGCCCTGGGCGCTGCCCGCCGGACGAGCGGTGGGCCGGTGCGGCTGTGCTACGTCCCGACGGCGGTGGGCGACGACCCGGCGGCGGTCTCGGCGTACCAGCGGGTGTTCGGTGGCCGGGACGACGTCGTCCTGAGCGTGCTGCGGTTGTTCCCGCAGCCGAGCGTCCCCGACGTGCGCGGCCACCTGCTCACCCAGGACGTCGTGCTGGTCGAGGGCGGCAGCGTGGTGAACCTGATCGCCGTCTGGCGGGCGCACGGCCTGCCGACGGTGCTGCGCGAGTGCTGGGAGGCCGGGGTGGTGCTCGCCGGCCCCAGCGCGGGCAGCCTGTGCTGGCACGTGGGCGGGCCCACCGACTCGTGGTCCGACCGGCTCGACCCGTTCACCGAGGGCCTGGCCCTGTTGCCGTTCAGCAACGGTGTGCACGACGACCTGACCGCCCAGCCGCGCCGGGACACCTACCGCCGGCTGGTGGCCGCCGGGGCCCTCCCCGCCGGCTACGCGACCGAGGACGGCGTGGGCCTGCACTACCGGGGCACCGAGCTGGCGGAGGCGGTCGCGGTGCGGCCCGGCGCCCGCGCGTACCGCGTCGACCCCGACGACCACGGCGGCTGGACCGAGCGCGCGATCACCCCCCGCGCGATCTGAGCGGACCCGCACGGCCCCGCCGCGAGCGCGGCCCCCTCTCAGGGGCCCGCCCCGAGCTCGCGAGGGATGGGGAGTGGCCCCGTCCCGAGGAGGACGGGGTCCTTCCTCAGTGGCCGGGGGTGAGCTGGCCGACGGCGGTGATCAGCCGGCGGAAGCTGCCCAGCCGCTCCCGGGCGGCCGGTGGGCCCTGGGCGGCCCAGGCGTCCAGGGCGCACTCCGGGTCCGCGGCGGTGTGCCCGCAGGCGGGCGGACAGTCGACCGCGGCCTCGGCGAGGTCGTCGAAGGCGGCGAGCACGTCCTGCGGGGTGACGTGCGCCAGCCCGAAGGAGCGGATGCCCGGGGTGTCGATCAGGGTGCCGCCCCCGGGCAGGTCCAGCAGCACCGCCGATGAGGACGTGTGCCTGCCCTTGCCGATCTTGCTCACGTCGCCGATGGCCCGGAAGGCGCCCGGGATCAGCCGGTTGAACAGCGTCGACTTGCCGACCCCGGACTGGCCGACCAGCACGCTCATCTGGTCCCGCAGCCGGGTCACCAGCTCATCGAGCGGCGCCTCGCGGGACATCGGGACCGCGTCGACCTCCAGTCCGGCGTACCGGTCCAGCAGTGGCTGCGGGCTGGCCAGGTCGGACTTGGTCAGCACCAGCAGTGGCGACAGCCCTCCGGCGTAGGCGGCGACCAGGCAGCGGTCCAGGAAGCCGAGCGCCGGCTCGGGGTCGGCGATCGAGGTGACGACGACGAGCTGGTCGGCGTTGGCCACCACGATCCGCTCGGTGGGGTCGGTGTCGTCGGCGGTGCGGCGCAGCGAGGTGACCCGGTCGGCGATGGTCACGATCCTGGCCAGGCTGTCGGTGCGCCCCGTCGTGTCGCCCACCAGGCGCACCCGGTCACCGACGACGACGCCGTGCTTGCCCAGCTCGCGGGCGCGCATCGCGGTCACGTCGACCGGGGAGCCCCCAGGACCCTCGACCCGCACCGTCATCCGGCCGCGGTCCACCGCGATGACCAGCCCGGGCACGGCCTCCTCGTGCGTGGGGCGGGTGCGGGTGCGGGGACGGGAGCCGTGCCGCGAGGCCCGGACGCGGACGTCGTCCTCGTCGGACCGGCTGTCCATCCTCCGGCTCACGCGGGCACCCCGGCACCCTCGCCGAGCAGGCCGGCCCAGCGTTCCCGGTAGTCCGGCAGCGTCTTGGTCACCGCGGCCGGGTCGGTGACCTCGATGCCGTCGACCGCCAGGCCCAGCACGGCCGCCGCGTGCACCATCCGGTGGTCGGCGTAGGAGTCCAGCCGCGCCGCCCGGCGCGGCCCCGGGGTGATGACCAGCCCGTCGGGCAGCTGCTCGACCCGGGCGCCGACGGCGCTGAGCACCTCGTCCAGCGCCTGCAGCCGGTCGGTCTCGTGGCCACGCAGGTGGGCGATCCCGGTGAGCCGGGAGGGCCCGTCGGCCAGGGCGCACAGCGCGGCGAGCACCGGGGTCAGCTCACCGACCTCGCCCAGGTCGGCCTCGAGGGGGGCGATCCGGGCGCCCCCGGTCACCTGCAGCCCCTCGGGCGTGCGGGCCACAGCGGCGCCCATCGCGGTGAGCAGCCGGTCGAGCTGCGCGCCGGGCTGGGTGGTGTCGGTCGGCCAGTCGCGCACGGTCACCCGGCCGCCGGTGACCAGGGCCGCGGCCAAGAACGGCGCGGCGTTGGACAGGTCGGGCTCGACGACGCGGTCGAGGGCGGCGATCGGGCCCGGGGCGACGTGCCACCCACCGTCGGTCCGGCGCACCTGCACCCCGTGCTCGGCGAGCGTCCGCACGGTCATCTCCACGTGCGGCAGGGAGGGAAGGCTCCCGGCGAGGGTCAGCTCGATGCCGGTGTCGAACCGGGCCGCCGCCAGCAGCAGACCGGACACCACCTGGCTGGACTCACTGGCGTCGACGGTGACCGCACCACCGCGCACCGCGCCGGTGCCGTGCACGGTGAAAGGGGCCCGGCCGCGGCCGTCGTCGTCGACCCGGACGCCGAGGTCGCGCAGCCCGGCGATCAACCCGGCGTTGGGCCGGTCCCGCAGCCGTGCGTCGCCGTCGAGCCGCACCGGCCCGGTGGCCAGCGCGGCCACCGGCGGCAGGAACCGGAGCACCGTGCCGGCCAGCCCGGCGTCCACCTCGGCCGGCCCGTGCAGCGAGCGCGGGGTGACCAGCCAGTCCGCGCCGTCGGAGGCGATGCCGACCCCGAGCGCCCGCAGCCCGGCGGCCATCAGGTCGGTGTCCCGGGCGCGGAGCGGGCGCACGAGCCGGCTGGGCCCGTCGGCGATCGCGGCCAGCACGAGGGCGCGGGCGGTGATCGACTTGGACCCGGGAAGGGTCACCACGGCGTCCACCGGGGTGTGGCGGGCGGGCG
>NZ_JPMX01000118.1:147135-186001 GCF_000761485.1 Modestobacter caceresii | reverse complement strand
GGCGCCGGTGCGTCAGCCTCCGACGTGCTGCGCCGGTGCCGCCTGCTTCTTCGGCGGCATGGTGCGGACCAGCCGCCGGTTGGCGAACTCGAACATGCCCAGCTCGGAGAGCTCACGGCCGTAGCCCGACCGCTTCACCCCGCCGAAGGGCAGCTCCGCGGAGGAGCCCGAGGGCTGGTTGATCCAGACCATCCCGGACTCCAGCCGGTCGGCGACCGCCCGGGCGCGCTCGGTGTCGCCGCTGTAGACGGCTGCCGACAGGCCGAAGTCGCTGTCGTTGGCCAGCGCGACGGCCTCGTCGGCGTCCTTCACCCGGTAGACGACGGCCGCGGGGCCGAAGAGCTCCTCGTGGTAGGCCCGCATCTCCGGGGTGACGTCGGCCAGCAGCGTGGCCTCGACGAAGGCGCCGTCGTGCTCGGGGCGGTTGCCGCCGGCCAGCACGGTGGCCCCCTTGTCCACGGCGTCCTGGATCTGCGCGGCGAGGTCCTGCGCGGCCCGCTCGGTGGACAGCGGGCCCAGCGTCGTGGCCGGGTCGGCCGGGTCGCCGGGGGTGAAGCTGCCGAAGGCCTGCTGCAGGCCGGCGACGACGTCGTCGTAGACCTCGTCGAGCACGATGATCCGCTTCGCCGCGATGCAGGCCTGGCCGGTGTTGGCCATCCGGGCCATGGTCGCGGCCTTCACCGTGCGCCCCAGGTCAGGGGCGTCGAGCACGATGAACGGGTCGCTGCCGCCGAGCTCCAGCACCGACTTCTTGAGGTGCTTGCCGGCGAGCTGGGCCACGCTCGCCCCGGCCCGCTCGCTACCGGTCAGCGTCACGCCCTGCACCCGCCGGTCGGCGATGACCTGCTCGACGTCGGCGATCCGCAGGAACAGGTTGGTGTAGACGCCCTCCGGGGCCCCGGCGTCCCGGAACAGCTGCTCCAGGGCCAGCGCGCACTGCGGGTTGTTCTCCGCGTGCTTGAGCAGGACGGTGTTGCCCAGGGTCAGGTTCGGGCCGGCCACCCGCACCACCTGGTACAGCGGGTAGTTCCACGGCTCGATCGCCAGCAGGACGCCGATCGGCTCGTTGACCACCTCGGCCTCGCCGCCGCCCATCACGTCGATCGGCTTCGGCTCCAGGAAGCGCGGGCCGTTGGTGGCGTAGTACTCGAGGATGCTGGCGGCCAGTTGCACCTCACCGGCGGCCTCCTGGATCCGCTTGCCCATCTCCCGGGTGATCAGGGCGGCGAACTCGTCCTGCCGCTCGCGCATCAGCTCGGCGGCCCGGCCGACGACGGCGGCGCGCTCCTCCACCGACCGGCGGCGCCAGTCGCCGAAGGCGGCGTGGGCCTGCTCTACCACGCCGTCGATGGCGTCGGTCTCCAGGAAGGGGAACTCCTTCTCCGTCTTCCCGGTGTAGGGGTTCACCGTCGCGTACGGGCGTGCGCCTGCGTCGCTGGCGGTCTTCGGCTGCTCTGTCGAGGGAGCCTGGGTGGTCGTCACGTGATGTGCCCTCCGTCGTGCTTCGTCGCGGTGCGTCGGGTCTGTGTCCCCGTCCTACCCCGCTCACCCCGGGTGACGCACGGCGGGTCGTCGGTGGGCGCACCTAGGCTCGGTGAGGTCGTCGTCCGGGAGGAGCCCCGCATGTGTGGTCGCTACGCCGCCAGTCGCCGCCCGGAGGACCTGGCGCTGGAGTTCGAGGCCGTCCCGGTCGAGGGCCAGGCGCCGTTGCCGGCCGACCACAACGTCGCCCCCACCAAGGACGTGTACGTGGTGCGGCACAAGAAGGAGCGCGACGCCGAGGGGGCGCTCACCGGCGGCGGGCACCGCGAGCTCCGGGCCGTGCGCTGGGGCCTGGTGCCCTCCTGGGCCAAGGACGTCTCGGTCGGCAACCGGATGCTCAACGCCCGGGTCGAGTCGCTCGCCGAGAAGCCCGCGTTCCGTACCGCCGCGGCGAGCCGGCGCTGCCTGGTCCCGGCCGACGGCTGGTACGAGTGGGCGCCCCGCCACGACCGCCCCGGGAAGCAGCCGTTCTACGTCACCCCGGAGGACGGCTCCGGGCTCGCCTTCGCCGGGCTCTGGGAGGTGTGGGGCCGGGGTGAGGACCGGCTGTACAGCTGCACCGTGGTCACCGCCCCCGCGGTCGGCGCGCTCACCGAGGTGCACCCCCGGATGCCGCTGGTGCTGCCGCCGGAACGCTGGGCGGAGTGGCTGGACCCGGCCCGCGAGGACGTCACCGAGCTGGCCGGCCCGACGCCGCCGGAGTACGTCGAGCGGCTGGAGATCCGCCCGGTCGGCGCGGCCGTGGGCAACGTGGCCAACAACGGGCCGCAGCTGACCGCGCGGGTGGAGTCGGTCAGCGAGCCCGCCGACCAGCCCGCCCTGTTCTGACCGTCCCCCGATCCCCGAGGTGAGCCCGCTGGACCCCCACCCGACCACCGCGTCGACGACCCCGGACACGGCCGAGGAGCCCACCCGTCCCGGCTCCCGGGCGCTGCCCGACTGGATCGCCGCCGGCGTCACCTTCCTGTCCTCCGGGGCGGTGCTCGTGCTCGAGGTCGTCGGCCTGCGGCTGATCGCGCCCTACGTCGGGATCACCGTGCAGACCAGCACCGCGGTCATCGGGTTCGCGCTGGCCGCGATCGCCGTCGGCGCCTGGGCCGGGGGCGCCGCCGCCGACCGCACCGACCCGCGCCGGCTGATCGCGCCGCTGATGGTGGCCGGCGGTGCCCTGATCGTGGCGGTGCTGCCCCTGGTGCGGTTCGCCGGTGCGCTGTTCACCGGCGCCGCGGCCGGGAACGTGCTGCTGCTGGCCGCGCTGGCCGTCGTCGTCCCGGCGGCGCTGCTGTCCGCCGTCCCGCCGATGATCGTCGCGCTGCAACTGGGCAGCCTGGCGCAGACCGGCTCGGTCGTCGGCCGGCTGTCGGGCATCGGCACCATCGGCGGCATCGTGGCGACGTTCTCCACCGGCTTCCTGCTGATCGCGGTGCTCCCCAGCAGCGTGATCCTGGTCGGCACCGGGCTGCTCGTCGTCCTGGTCGGGGTGGCCCTCGCGGTGCTCCTGCGCCGCCGCACCCCCGAGATGACCGGCCGGTTGCCCGTCGGGCTGCTGGCCCTGGCCGTGGCCGCCCCGGTGCTGGCCGCGGTGGCACCGACGCCCTGCGAACGGGAGACCGCCTACCACTGCGCCCGGGTGGTGGCCGACCCCCAGCGCGACACCGGGCGGGTGCTGCTGCTGGACACCCTGCGGCACTCCTACGTCGACCTCGAGGACCCGACGTACCTGGAGTTCGAGTACGTCCAGGCCATCGCCTCGGTCACCGACGCGCTGGCCCCGGCGGGCGAACCGCTGTCGGCGCTGCACGTCGGTGGCGGGGGGCTGACGCTGCCGCGCTACCTGGCCGAGGTGCGGCCGGGCACGCTGAGCCGGGTGCTCGAGGTCGACCCCGGCGTCGTCGCGATCGACGAGCAGGAGCTGGGGCTGGAGACCTCCGACGAGCTCGAGGTGCAGGTCGGTGACGGCCGGGTCGGGCTGGAGGCGGAGGAAGCCGGGGAACGGGACCTCGTCGTCGGTGACGCCTTCGGCGGGTTGTCGGTGCCGTGGCAGCTGACCACCGTGGAGGCGCTGCGCCTGGTCGACGGGGCACTGGCCGAGGACGGCGTCTACGCGGTCAACCTGATCGACCACCCGACGCTGTCGTTCGTGCGGGCGGAGCTGGCGACCGTGCAGCAGGTGTTCGACCACGTGCTCCTGCTGGCCCGGGCGCCGGTGCTGGCCGGGGAGGACGGCGGGAACGTGGTCGCGGTCGCCTCGCAGCGTCCGCTGCCGTCGGCGGGGATCGCCGCCGCACTGGCCGAGCGTGGGCTCGCCTGGCAGGTGGCCGAGGGACCCGAGCTCGACCGGTTCATCGGGGACGCCGACGTCCTCACCGACGACTTCGCGCCGGTCGACCAGCTGCTCACCCCCTACGGCTGACCCCCGCCGGCCCCCGGCAGGGGCCGCGGCGCGCCCGAGCCGCGGGGGAGCGGAGGCCCGTCAGCCGAGACGGGCGATGGCGGCGGTCCGGGCCCGGGTCAGCCGCACCAGGTCCGCCGGCGAGAGCTCCACCTGGAGCCCGCGGCGTCCCGCGCTGACCAGCACCGTCGGGAAGGTCAGCGCACTGTCGTCCACCACGGTCGGCAGCGCCTTCCGCTGACCCAGCGGGCTGATCCCACCCCGCACGTAGCCGCTGCTCCGCTCGGCGTCGGCCGGGTCGGCCATGGTGGCCTTCCGCCCGCCCGCGGCGGTGGCCAGTGCCTTGAGGTCCAGCTGGCCGCTGACCGGTACGACGGCGACGGTGAGCGCCCCGTCGACCCGGGCGACCAGGGTCTTGAACACCTGGGCCGGATCGGCGCCGAGGGCGGCCACCGCCACCTCGCCGTAGCCGTGTCCGTCCGCGCCGTCTGCCGGGTCGTACTCGTGCAGGGAGTACCGAGCCCGCGCCTGGTCCAGGGTCCGCACCGCTGGTGTCGCTGCCACGGCGCAGCAGCCTAGGGCGGCCCGGCCGGGTCGGGGAGCGGTTTCCCCGACGGACCGACCCGGGTGGGGAATCGAGCCCGGGTGCGTGCCGTTGCACCGACCGTGAGCAGCACAGTCCCGGGCGCCCCGGCGCGCATCGCGCGCAGTTCCGCGCCCGCCCGCCGTCCCCCCGGCCGCCCCGGCCGCACCCGGCTAGGATCGAGCGACGTGGTCGCCCGTTCCCGGGCGCCGCAGAGAGGACGGTCGGTGCCCGAGGAGCCCGCGATCGACAGCCCCGTCGTCGAGACGGCGAAGCCCGATGAGACGCCGGAGGCGCGCGCTGACGGCAGTCGTGCCGAGCTCGCCGAGACCCGGGCCCAGCGCGACGCCCGCTTCGAGCGCGACGCCCTGCCCTACCTGGACCAGCTGTACCCGGCGGCGCTGCGGATGACCCGCAACCCCGCCGACGCCGAGGACCTGGTGCAGGAGACCTTCGTCAAGGCGTACTCCGCCTTCCACCAGTTCGCCGAGGGCACCAACCTCAAGGCGTGGCTGTACCGGATCCTGACGAACACCTACATCAACAGCTACCGCAAGAAGCAGCGCCAGCCGCAGCAGTACCCCACCGAGCAGGTGCAGGACTGGCAGCTCTACGCCGCCGAGGAGCACACCTCCAGCGGCCTGCGCTCCGCTGAGATGGAGGCGCTGGACCACCTGCCCGACACCGACATCAAGGAGGCGCTGCAGCAGCTGCCGGAGGACTTCCGGCTCGCGGTCTACCTCGCCGACGTCGAGGGGTTCGCCTACAAGGAGATCGCCGAGATCATGGGCACGCCCATCGGCACGGTGATGTCCCGCCTGCACCGCGGTCGACGGGGTCTGCAGAAGCTGCTGGCCGACTACGCCCGGGACCGTGGCTTCGTCGCGGCCGGAGCTGCTGAGGAGGCGACCCGCTCATGAGCACCGACGCTCACGACGGCGCCCGGCACGACCTCCACGGCGAGGAGGTCACCTCCTGCGACGACGTGCTCTCCCACGTCTTCGAGTTCCTCGACCACGAGACCGACGACGCCCGGCGCGCGGTCATCGCCGAGCACCTCGAGGACTGTTCGCCCTGTCTGCGCCAGTTCGGCATCGAGCAGGAGTTCAAGGCGCTGGTGCGCCGCCGCTGTGGCGGTGACCCCACGCCGATGGGCCTGCGCGACCGGATCAAGGTGCAGCTGACGACCGTCTCGTTCGAGGAGGACGGCACCCAGGTGCGCGTCGAGAAGGCCAGCATCGAGACGACGACCTTCGAGACGACGAGCTTCGAGACCCGCGGCGAGCTCCCGGAGGAGCGCCCCACCGCCTGACGGCGGCGGAGCGCTCTCCGGCCCCCCTTGCAGGGACCCACCGCGAGCTTGCGAGTGGGGGCAAGGGGGTCCTTCTTCAGGCGTTGGGGCGCTTGCCGTGGTTGGCGCCGCTCTTCTTGCGGGCGCGCCGCTTGCGTCCACGCTTGGACATGGCTGCCCCTCCTCTCTGTGCTCCACCCGGGCGGGGGCCCGGCTGCTGATCGGTCCCGGCGCGGGATGCAGAGCACCCCGGCACCGGCCAAGCTGACCCTGCAAGGCTCTCACGGGTGGGCCCGGCACCGTGCGCTGGTGCACGGTCGGGACCAGCGGTGGGACGGGCCATCGGCAGGAGGCCGGCGCAGCCGGTGAGCGCAGGACGCCGGCGCAGCCGGGAAGAGGAGACGACGTGGTCCAGGCAGTCGACAGCGTGCTCGTGGCCGGCCGGGGGCCGATGGCCTGCGCGGTGATCCGGGCGTGCGGCCGGCTGGGCGTGAAGGCCGTGGCCGTGTACTCGGAGGCGGAACGCGACGCCCGGCACGTGCGGATGGCCGACGAGTCCGTGCTGCTGGGTCCTGCGCCGGCAGCGGAGTCGTACCTGGACGTGCGCCGGCTGGTGGAGGCCGCTCGCCGCACGCGGGTCGACGCGGTGCTGCCCGTCCCCCCGGCCCTGGCCGGGAACGCACGGCTGGCCGCAGCGGTGGCCGACGCCGGGCTGGGCTGGATCGGGCCGGAGGCCGGGGTGCTCGAGCGCCTCGGCGGTGACGGCGTCGAGCCGGCCAGTGAGCGTGGCTTCCTGGCCTGGGTCAGTGCCGAGGGGCTGCACCACGTCACCCCGGTGCTGCGTGACCGCGCCGGCGGCACCCCACGGGTCTCCTGGACGCCCCCCGACGGGCTGGGATCACTGCCCGCGGCCGCCCGGCGGCTCCCCGAGCTCGGCTGGCGCGGGCTGGTCACGGTGGGCATCGACCCTGGCGGGGAGCTGGCCGAGGTGGCGGCGGGCTTCTCCCTGGACATGGCCGTGCTCGAGCGGGCACACGGGCTGGACGCCGTCGCGCTCGCGCTGGGCAGGGTGTCCGGCACGCCGGCGGGCGGGGCCCTGGACGCTGCCGAGGGGCCGCCGTACGCCGGCCTCGCCGTCCAGCTGCGGTCGACGCTGCCACCGGGCACTGCGGGACGGGTCACCGGCCGGCTGCCCGACGTCGTGGTCGCTGACCGGCGGGCGGCCGGGGACGCCCAGCTGGTCGCGGTGAGCGGCTACGACGCAGGCGACCGGCTCGACGGCTGGTACGACGCACTGCTGGCCACGGTGAGCGCCGCCGGCCCCGATGCGGCGAGCGCCGCGCGGGCGGCGACGGAGCTCCTCGCCGGTCTCCCGGAGACCGGCGTCCCGCACGACGGTGCGGCCGTCTGCGACGTGCTGCAGCGCATCGCCGGTGCGCTCGTCCCCGACTGCACCTGACCGCTGCTCGGCATGGTGCGGTGCAGGCCCCCATGCGTGCTTTCATGAGCACACCGTCGGCTCAGGCGGATCGTGGCGGGTCAGGGAAGAGGGGGCGCCGGTGGCGGTCGAGGAGATCCACGCCGAGATGGTCTCCAGCGTGTGGAAGGTGCTCGTGGCCCCCGGTGCGGAGGTCGCCGCCGGTGACACGCTGGTCATCCTCGAGTCGATGAAGATGGAGATCCCGGTGCTCAGTGAGCGCGCCGGCACGATCGGCGAGCTGCACGTGGTCGAGGGCGAGGTGCTCCAGGAGGGCGACCTCATCGCCACCGTCGTCCCGGCGTAGCGACCCCGGGCGGGGGAGGACGGGGCCCGTCAGGCCAGGTCGAGGGAGTAGACCCGGAGGTCGATGCCGGGCACCGGCGCCCAGTCCCGCTCCGGCAGCCGGGTGAAGCCGAGGTGGGCGTAGAGCCGGTGCGCTGCGGTCATCCGCTCGCCCGTGGACAGCACCATCCGTCGTTTGCCGGCGGACCGGGCCCGGTCCAGGCAGGCGCGCACGAGCGCCGCCCCGATGCCCTGGCCGCGCGCTCCGGGGTCGACCGCCAGCATCCGGAACGCCGCCTCGTCCGGGGACTCGACGACCTCGCCGAAGTCCCCGGACAGCACCAGCGCCACGCTGCCCACGATGCGCCCGTCGTGGTCGCGGGCCACCAGCAGCTCCGCGCGGTCCGCCCGCCCCGCCACGTCGGCCAGCTGGGGCAGGTACTCGGCCGGTGCGAGGTCCTCGGCTGCGTAGGCGGCCACGGTGAGCTCGGCGATGCGGGCGTGGTCCGCGGGCCCGGCCGGGCCGACGACGGGTGCGGGGATGGCCACCGGAGCAGGGTAGACAAAGGCCCCTGTCCCACTCCTCCCTCGCAGGCTCGGGTGAGCCTCCGGACAGGGCCGTAGGCTCCGGCTCACGATGAGCAGCCTGTCCGAACGTCTCACCCGTGGCTCGGCCAGCCCGTCCCAGGTCGACCACGCGCGCCGGCTGGTGGCCGACTGGCAGCTGCTGGCCGACCTCTCCTTCGCCGACCTCACGCTGTGGGTGCCGCTGCAGACCGGGGCCTGGTGGTGCGTGGCCCAGGTGCGCCCGCTGACGGCGCCCACGAGCCAGCCGGAGGACCTGGTGGGCAGTGAGGCCACCGGGGCGGACGCCGAGCCGCTGGTGCGTGCGCAGCGGGAGGGGCGGCCGATCACCGACGGCGATCCCGACTGGTCGGGGGCGAGCCCCCGCCGTCGGGAGGTCATCCCCGTCCGGCACGACGGTGCGGTGGTCGCGGTGCTGGCCAAGGACACCAACCTGGCGGCGACCCGGTCGCCGTCGACCCTGGAGCTCACCTACCTCGACATCGCCGCGGACCTCTCGTTGATGGTGGCGGCCGGCACCTTCCCGCCGCGCATGCTGGACGACGCGGAGATGAGCCCGCGGGTGGGCGACGGGCTGGTCCGGCTGAACGGCACCGGGCACGCGGTCTACGCCAGCCCGAACGCCCTGTCGGCCTACCGGCGGATGGGGGTGACCGGGGACGTCGTCGGGTCCGACCTGGGCGAGGTGACCCGGCAGGTCTCGGCGGACCGGGTGGCCGGTGAGGCCGTGGCCGCGAGCATCGCCGCAGCGGTGGCCGGCCGGTTCCCCGAGCCGATGGACGTGGAGAACGACGCGGCCACCATGCTGGTCCGAGCCCTGCCGCTGCAGGCCCCCGGCGGTGAGGAGGGCGCGCTGGTGCTGGTCCGCGACGTCACCGACGTGCGCCGCCGGGACCGCGCGCTGATGACCAAGGACGCCACCATCCGGGAGATCCACCACCGGGTGAAGAACAACCTGCAGACCGTGGCCGCGCTGCTGCGGCTGCAGGCCCGGCGGATGACCGAGCCGGCGGCCCGGGCGGCGCTGGAGGAGTCGGTGCGCCGGGTGGCCTCGATCGCGGTGGTCCACGAGACGCTGGCCGGCAGCCGGGAGGACGTCGTCGAGGTCGACGACGTCCTCGACCAGGTGCTGCCGATGCTCGGTGACGTGACGTCGGTGGGGCCGGCCGCCCGGATCACCCGCGACGGCGTGATCGGGGAGCTGCCCGCGGCGTGTGCGACGCCGTTGGTGATGGCGGTGACCGAACTGCTGCACAACGCGGCCGAGCACGCGTTCGACGACGGCGAGCCGGGGACGATCGTGCTCGCTGCCGAGCGGACGGGCGACGACCTGGTGGTCCGGGTCCGCGACGACGGGCGCGGGCTGCCGCCGGGCTTCGATCCGGCGGCCAGCACCGGGCTCGGGCTGCAGATCGTGCGGACGCTGGTGACCAGCGAGCTGCACGGGACGCTGGAGATGGGACCGCCGGCGGACGGCGGCCCGGGGACCGAGGCGGTGCTCAGCCTCCCGGGCGCCGGCCGGCCCCGCCGCTGAACGACAGCAGGGACCGCTCCGGTCACGGAGCGGTCCCTGCTGTCGTTCAGCCCCGTCCGGAGGCTCACCCTGAGCGTGCGAAGGGAGAGGGGGACGGGGTCCTTCTTCAGGCGGTGCGGACCCGGGTGCGCGCGGTACGGCGCTTCAAGGCACGGCGCTCGTCCTCGGACAACCCGCCCCAGACCCCGGAGTCCTGGCCCGAGCTCAGCGCCCAGTCCAGACAGGACTCGACGACCGGGCAACGGCCGCACACAGCCTTGGCCTGCTCGATCTGGACGACTGCCGGGCCCGTCGTCCCGATCGGGAAGAAGAGCTCCGGGTCTTCGTCCCGGCAGAGCGCGCGGTGGCGCCAGTCCATGGCGGTGTACTCCTCGATCTCGTCAGGGTGTCCGGTCGTCGGTCCGAAGACCGCCCCCGCAGGTCCGTGCGCTGATGTCAGCACGAAGAACGACGACCGCCTGCTGTGTTACCAGCAGGTTGCTTGCTTGTGATGCTTTCACGAGTAGACGCACTGTCAAGCAGTTCGCCGGGCGTCGGCGGGGCTCGTGAGCAACCTCACCACGCCGGGCGGGGCCTCGCCACTCCGTCCTACCGCACCCGGCGCGTCCCTGCATCACCCAGCGGGGGCCAGGACCGAGCGCTCGGTCACACGACGACGCGCAGCGCGTCCGGGACCGACCGCACGCGCAGCCCGGTGGCGGTGCCCAGGTGGTCACCGTCGAGCTGCCACCCCTGCGGGCGGGTCGACGTCAGGGTCAGTTCCCCGAGGTCGTGCCAGCGGTGCACCCCGCGGCCCCGGGCGTCCGGCCGGGCGGCCATGGTCTGGCGCACGTGGTGCAGCATCCGCACCACGCCGACGCGGCCCATCGCGAAGAGGTCCAGCCCGGTGTCGAAGGACGCCTCGGGGCTCGGGTCGATGGGCCGGGCCCCCAGGTAGGTCCACGGGCTGACGTTGGAGACCAGGGCGAGGAACAGCCCGTCGACGGGGGCCGCGCCGGGCAGCTGGAGCGTCATCGGCGGACGACGGCGGTCCCGGCCCAGCAGGAAGGCGTTGACCCCGGCCCCGATGTAGAGGCTGCCGGTGGACCGCCGTCCCCGCGCGCGCTGGGCCTCGACCCGGGAGATCACGTCGGCGTCGAAGCCCATGCCCGCGGCGAAGACGAACCACCGGGGCGTGGTCCAGCCCTCCGTCGCGCCCGCTCCGCCGGCGCGGGCCTCCGCGGTCCCGAGGGACACCAGGCGGGTGCGGCCGGCGCGCAGCGAGTCGAGGATCTCCCCGGTCGCCTCCACCGGGTCGCGGGAACGGCCGAGCGCGCGGGCGAAGACGTTGGTCGAGCCGCCCGGCACGACGGCGAGCATCGGCACGTCGGGCCCCGGGCCGGCCGTGAGCAACCCGTTGGCTGCCTCGTTGACCGTGCCGTCGCCCCCGAGGGTCACGACGAGGTCGATCCCGTCCGCGGTGGCCTGGGCGGCGAGCTCCCGGGCATGACCGCGGTGGGCGGTCTCGGCCAGCTCGAGGTCCAGCTCACTGGACAGTGCGCGGACCAGCACGTCGCGGACCTTGCGGGTGGTGGTCGTGGCCGCCGGGTTCGCCACCAGCAGGGCACGCATGCCGCCCAACATATCCAGCGGCTCCGGGCCGGCCGCGCGGCACGTCCGGTGCGGCGGCTCGCGCGGTGCCCGCGGGTAACCTCGACGGCGTGTCAGGTCAGGACGGACAGATCCCGGGCCGCCGTCGGCCGAGGGCGGAGGGCCTGCTCGGGAGGGCGGCGCAGCCGACCGCACCGCGCCCGCAGCGGGAGCGCCAGGAGGCACCGACCGCCGTCCGGCGGGCCGCCCTGGTGGTCGCCGTGGAGGCGCTCGCGCTGACGGTCCTCGCGCTCGTGCTGCTGGTGCTGACGCTGACCGGCTCGCCGGACAGCGTGGGCCGTGCGCTGGCCGAGGTGGTCTACGTCGGGCTGGGGGCGGGGCTGCTCGCTGCCGCCGCGGTCGGGCTGTGGCGGGTGTCCGGCTGGGCCCGCGGTCCGGTCATCGTGCTGCAGATCCTGCTGGGCCTGCTGGGCTACAACGCGGCCTTCGAGGCGCAGCAGCCGCTGCTGGGCCTGCCGGTGCTGGCCCTGGTGGCGACCGAGCTCTGGCTGCTGGCCACCCCCGAGGCGCGGCTGGCCTTCTTCGAACGCTGAGGGAGGCCCCCGCTGACCCGGGGGCCGGCTCGCCCTAGATGAGCTCGATGACCTCGGCGATCGAGGGCAGCACCCGGCTGGGCCGGAAGGGGAAACGGCTGACGTCCTCGGCGCGGGTGGAGCCGGTGAGCACCAGGATGGTGTCCAGCCCCGCCTCGATGCCGGCGACGACGTCGGTGTCCATCCGGTCACCGATCATCGTGGTGGACTCCGAGTGCGCCTCGATGCGGTTCATCGCGCTGCGGAACATCATCGGGTTGGGCTTGCCGACGAAGTACGGCTCCGCCCCGGTGGCCTTGGTGATCATCGCCGCCACCGAGCCGGTCGCGGGCAGCGGGCCCTCCGGGGAGGGGCCGGTGACGTCGGGGTTGGTGGCGATGAACCGGGCGCCGGCGCCGACCAGCCGGACCGCCTGGGTGATCGCCTCGAAGGAGTAGGTGCGGGTCTCCCCGAGGACGACGTAGTCCGGGTCGGTGTCGGTCATCGTGTACCCCGCCTCGTGCAGCGCGGTGGTCAGGCCCGCCTCACCGATGACGTAGGCCGAGCCGCCGGGCAGCTGGGAGGCCAGGAAGTCCGCCGTGGCCAGGGCCGAGGTCCAGATCGCCTCCTCCGGCACGTCCAGGCCGCTGCGGGCCAGCCGGGCGGACAGGTCGCGCGGGGTGAAGATCGAGTTGTTGGTCAGCACCAGGAACCGGCGGTTGCGCTCCACCAGCCGGGCCAGGAAGTCGGCCGCGCCGGGCAGCGCCTTCCCCTCGTGCACCAGCACGCCGTCCATGTCGGTCAGCCAGCACTCGGACTCGCCGCGTTCGGTGGTCACGCCGTTCTCCTGTCGGTCGGGTGGGTCAGCGACGTTCGGCCGCGAACCTGGTCAGGGCGTCATCGGTGAGCCGGAAGACCGTCCACCCGTCCATCGGCACGGCACCGGCGGCTCTGTAGAAGTCGATGGACGGGGTGTTCCAGTCCAGGACGGACCACTCCAGCCGGGCGAAGCCGCGGGCCACGCACTCGTCGGCCAGCGTCCGGAGCAGTTCACGGCCGAGCCCCGTGCCGCGGTGCGCGGGGGAGACGTAGAGGTCCTCGAGGTACAGCCCGTGGGTGCCACGCCAGGTGGAGAAGTTGAGGAACCACAGGGCGAAGCCGGCGATCTCGGCGTCGTCCCCCGCTCCGGTCAGGGCCACGTGCCCGAACAGCGCCGGGGACTCCCCGAACAGCGCGGCGTGCAGCTGGTCGGCGGTCATCCGGGCCTCGTGCTCGGACTCCTCGTAGGCGGCGAGCTCACGGACCAGCCGCAGCACCGTCGGGACGTCGTCCGGCCGGACCCGGCGCACGCTCAGGACAGCACCTCCTTCACCCGTGCCGGGACGAGCCGGCCCAGTGGGGACAGCACCGGCATCACGAGCGGGGAGAGCAGGTAGCTGTAGGCGACCACGAGGCAGGTCACGGTCGGCACGGTGATCAGGCCGACGACGACCAGGACGACGGTGACGACCAGTCCGTAGGGCTTGCCGCTCTTCGGGCTGACCAGGGACCGGAACGAGCGGTAGCGGACGTTGCTGATCATCAGCAGCCCGGGGACGACGACCACCAGCAGCACCCACAGCCGGTCGCGGCCCTGCATCGCGTCGGCGAAGGCGTACACGCTGGCCAGCACCACGCCGGCCGCGCCGGGGCTGGGCAGGCCGGTGAAGAAGCGCTTGTCCGCCGTCGGGTCGATGGTGGTGTTGAAGCGGGCGAGCCGGATGGCCGCGCAGGCCACCCAGAGGAAGCAGACCACCCAGCCCAGGGCGTCGAGTTCGTCCCGGCCGTCGGAGAACAGGGCGAAGGCCAGCAGGGCCGGGGCCAGGCCGAAGGAGACCAGGTCGGCCAGTGAGTCGAACTGCAGGCCGAACGGTGAGACGGCGCCGACCAGCCGGGCGACCGCGCCGTCGGCGATGTCGAACACGACCGAGAGCGCGATCAGCAGACAGGCCAGCCGGTACTCGCCGCGGAACGCGACCAGGATGGCGCCGAAGCCGCACATCATGTTGGCGAGGGTGAACAGGCTGGGCAGCCACGAGCGAGCCCGCCGGCGCCCGCCGCGCACCGAACCACGGACGAACTCGACGGTGGTGGTGCGCCTCCCTGGCATCCGCCGGCTCCTCAGCTGGGCTGGGACCAGCGGGCGATGACGGTCTCCCCGCCCCGCACCCGCTGCCCCTTCGTGACGGTGACGGTGCACTCGGGTGGCACGAAGACGTCCATCCGGGACCCGAACTTCATCAACCCGATCCGGTCGCCGGTGGACACCTCCTGCCCGGGCACCACACGGGTGACGATCCGCCGGGCGAGCACGCCGACGATCTGCCGGAAGACGACCGTGCGGTCGCCGTCGCGCACCCACAGCTCGCTGCGCTCGTTGCGGTGCGCGCTCTCCGCGCGGTAGGCGGCCAGGAAGCTGCCCGGCGTGTACGTGGACTCCGTGATCCGGCCGCCGTAGGGCGCGCGGTTCACGTGCACGTCGACGACGGACAGGAAGACGCTGACCTGCTGCCAGTCGCCCTCGGGGGCCACGCCCGGCTGCGGCTCACCGGCGACCATGACGACGCCGTCGGCCGGGGAGAGCACGTCCTCGGGCGACGGTGGGACCGAGTCGCACCGCCGGTCGGGGTCGCGGAAGAAGACGGCCATGTACGCCGACAGGGCGAGGAGGGGCCACGCCAGAGCGCGGGCCCAGCGGAGACCGCTGCCCCGACCCAGGACGGTGGAGACCGCCGCAGAGGCCAGGGGAACGGCGAGGAAGGGCCAGCCGGCCCGGTCGATGCGCATCGCAGACCGAGGTTACCGGGACGACCGCGATGTGCCCCGACGGCTGGCTCAGGCGGGCGCCGAGGCGAGGTCTGGGTCGGCTCCCTGTTCGGTGCTGCGCCCGCGCGGGGGCCCGCCGTACCAGTCGAGGCAGATCATCGTGGCGTCGTCGCGGAGGTCGCCTCCCGTCTCGCGCAGTACGGCGGCGCCGAGGGCGTGGACGACCTCCCGCGGGTGCAGGTCCGCGGAGTCAGCCAGCGCCGAGGCGACATCGAGGTCCACCGCGTTGCGCTCCTGCATGCCGTCGGTGAGGAAGACGATCCGGTCACCCGGTTCCAGCGGGAAGGGCTGTACGTCGAAGGACTTGCCGGGAAGGACGCCGAACGGCGCCTCGACACGGAGGTCGATCTCCTCCACCCGGCCGGCGCGCAGCCGGAGCGGCAGGACGTGTCCGGCGTTGACGACCTGTGCCATTCCGGTGTGCAGGTCCACCCGCACGAGCTGGCCGGTGACGAACTGTCCCGGAGCAGAGTTCTCGGCCAGGGAGTCGTTGGCGTAGCGGGCCTGCTCGGCGAGGTCCAGGCCCTTCCGGCGCCCGTTGCGCAGACTGCCCACGAGCAGGGTGGCCAGGAGGGCCGCGGGCACCTGGTGGCCGACGGCGTCGGTGATCGACAGCTGGAGGGAATCCCGGTCGAGGGTGTAGTCGAAGGTGTCTCCGCCGACAGAGCTGGCCGGTTCCAGCCAGCCGGCGAGGGTGAACTGACCCGCCTCGCACGTGTAGGAGGCGGGAAGCAGACGGCGTTGGATCTCCGCAGCCAGCGCGAAGGGCGTGGACCGCTGGCCCACTCGAACACGTCGGTGTGCCGGCGCGCGGCGATGATGACGTACGCCAACGCGTGCGCGGCGCTCCCGACGTCGGCGACCTCCTTCGCCGAGGGGTGGTGGTTCAGCCGCAGCTCGATGACCCCGATGGCGTCGCCTCGGTCGGTGACCGGGACGATCATCCGGACTCCGTCGTCGAGGGCCCGGACGTCCGGCTGCTGGGTGCGCAGCACCTGCTCGTAGTCGGTGCCGGCCAACGGGATCGTCTCGGCCTGCTCCACGCCATGGCTGCGTGCTCCAGCGACCTGGTGGGCGGACGTGAGGCGGACCACGGCCCGGCCACTGAAGTCGGCGACGAGCAGGGTCACCGCCCGCGCGTCCACCATCTCGCCCAGCGCAGCCGACACGGCTTCCACGGCGTCGATCGGCGCCGCCGTCTCGACCTTCTCCAGCAGTGCGCCGACGTCGATCACGTGATCCTCCGAGCCGCGCATGGGACAGACCCTAGGCGCACGATCGCACCGAGGACCTGGATGACGAACGACGGCGCTGCCGGGCCGCCCCGTGGGGCGGCCCGGCAGCGCCGGTGGAACGTGGGAACTCTCAGGCCGCGGCCTTGGTCTCCCAGAAGATCCGGTCGATCTCGGCGATGTAGTCGAGCAGCTTCTGGCCCTCGGCCGGGTCCATGCTGCCCTTGCCGCCGGCGGCACCGGCCTGCTTGGTCGCCTTGTTGAACAGCTCGTGCAGCTGCGGGTACTTCTCGAAGTGCGGGGGCTTGAAGTAGTCGGTCCACAGCACCCACAGGTGGTGCTTGACCAGCTCGGCCCGCTGCTCCTTGATCAGGACGGCCCGGGTACGGAAGACCGGGTCCTCGTTGCCCTGGTACTTCTCCTGGATGCCCTTGACGCTCTCGGCCTCGATACGGGCCTGGGCCGGGTCGTAGACGCCGCAGGGGAGGTCGCAGTGCGCGGTGGCCTCCACGGCGGAGAACATGCGGAACAGACGCATGGGTGTGCCTCCGGGTTCGCGGGGATGGGTCTTCTGCGACCCTACCCGCGGTGATCAGCGAGAACACGTCGAGCAGCGGCAGTCCGGGGAGCCTCCCCGGGCTGCCGACCCGTTGGGTGCTGGCCCGGGTCGCCGGGCCGTCGATGGCCCCGACCGTGCGGCACGGGGACCGGCTGCTGGTCCGCCGGCTGCCTGCCGGAGCGCCGGTGCGGCCCGGCACCGTCGTCCTCGCCCGCTTCCCGACCCGGCCGGAGCTGCTGGTGGTCAAACGGGTGCGCCGGGACGTGCCCGGAGGGCACTGGGTGGAGGGGGACAACCCCCTGGTCACCGACGACTCGCGGGCGTTCGGGACGGCGGTCGTCGTCGGGCGGGTGGTGGCCCGGCTGTGGCCCCGGCCGGGGCGGCTGGCCGTGGCGCCGCCCGGCTGACCGCCCGGCTCAGCCGAGCCGCTGCAGCAGCGGGTCGACGAGCTCGTGCGCTGCGGTGTTCAGGTAGAGCAGGACGACGGTCGCCACCACGAACAGCGGGACGAGCACCGCCTTCTCCACGATCGCGCCGGTGCGCAGGCGCACCGGCGCCAGTCGGCTGCGCCGGACCAGCCAGAAGACCGGGACCGGCACCCCCTCCTTGGTCAGCCAGTCCCCGGCGATGTGGGTCAGGGTGCCGAGGACGACGGCCAGGGGGAGCCACCCGGGGGCCGGGCTGTGCGCGAGCAGCAGCCACGCACCGCCCCAGGAGAGGACGAGGTTGCCGATCACGGTGTTCTCCGCGCGACCGGGGATGACGAAGTGCAGGGCCCGCAGGGCCAGCCCGATCGCCAGGGCCAGCAGGAGCAGGCTGGACCAGCGGTGCCAGGTCGCCGCCGTGGCCAGCAGCCCGAAGGCCAGCGAGCCCAGGACGGCGTCGTGGGTGCCCCAGCGGTGTCCCCGCGCGATCGTGTTGACGAGCCCGGAGGGGACGTCGGTGAGCGGGCCCCACATCCCGGAGATCGTCGAACCGCGTTGGTCCAGGTCCGGGAGCATGGCGAACCCGCCGACGGCGGACACCCAGGCGACCTGGGCGACCGTGCCGTGCACCGGCACCCAGGGGAGCGTCGCGGCACCGGCCGCCAGACCGGAGAGAGCGTGTGAGTGACCGAGCACCTACGCAGCGTCTCCCCGCGTCGCCGTCATCCCGCGGAGGCGCGCGGTGGCCCGTCAGTCCTCGTCGACGTCGTCCGTGCCGCCCCGGGCCAGCCAGGTGGCCAGCCGCTCGACCGGCACCTCGAAGTCGGGGTGCTGGTCGACGAAGGCCTGGAGCTGGTCGGCCAGCCAGGAGAGCGAGACCTCTTCCTCGCCCCGCCGGCCGGCCAGCTCCTCGATGCCGCGATCGGTGAAGTACATCGTCGTGTCCTGCCGCGCCGTGCTCAGTCGGCGAAGGCCCGGGCGACCAGCTGGCGCTGCTCGACCTCGTGCACCTTGGCCGACCCCACGGCCGGGCTCGCCGAGGCCTTCCGGGACACCCCGCGGAGCGTCCGCCCGGCCGGCAGGTGCTCGGGCAGGTTCACGGCCATGAACTGGGCGGCGCCCATGTTCGCCGGCTCCTCCTGCACCCACACGACGTCGGTCGCGTTCGGGTAGGCATCCAGCGCCTCGGCGATCTCCTCGGCCGGCAGCGGGTAGAGCTGCTCGACCCGCAGGATCGCGGTGTCGGCGGTCCCCTCGTTCTCCCGCTGGGCGAGCAGCTCGTAGCTGATCTTCCCGCTGCACAGCAGGACGCGGCGCACCGCGGAGCCGTCCAGGGGCTGCCCGCCCACACCCGGGTCCGGGAGCACCGGACGGAAGTGCTGCTCGGTGAAGTCGCTCACCGAGCTGACCGCGGCCTTGGCGCGCAGCAGCGACTTGGGTGTGAACACCACCAGCGGACGGTGCACCTCCGACAGCGCCTGACGGCGCAGGAGGTGGAAGTAGTTCGCCGGCGTCGAGCAGTTGGCGACCGTCATGTTGTTCTCGGCCGACAGCTGCAGGAAGCGCTCGATCCGGCCGCTGGAGTGGTCGGGCCCCTGGCCCTCCAGCCCGTGCGGCAGCAGCATGACGACGCCGGAACGCTGGCCCCACTTGGCCTCACCGGAGCTGATGAACTCGTCGATGACCATCTGTGCGCCGTCGACGAAGTCGCCGAATTGGGCCTCCCAGAGCACGAGGGCCTTGGGGTTGGCCACCGAGTAGCCGTACTCGAAGCCGAGCGCGGCGTACTCCGACAGCAACGAGTCGTAGACGAAGAACTTCGCCTGGTCCTCGGTGAGGTTCAGCAGCGGCGTGTGCTCCTCGGCGGTCTCCCGGTCGATGAGCACGGAGTGGCGCTGGACGAACGTGCCGCGGCGGGAGTCCTGCCCGGCCAGCCGGACGGGCACGCCCTCCATGAGCAGCGACCCGAAGGCGAGCAGCTCGCCCATCGCCCAGTCGACGCCGCCCTCGCTGGCCATCGCCGCCCGGCGCTCCAGCATCCGCTGCAGCTTGGGGTGCACGGTGAAGTCGGTCGGCAGTGAGACGTGTGCGTCGCCGATCGCCTTGAGCACCTCGGGGGTGATCGCCGTGTCGACCGTGGCCTCCTGCGGCGAGCGCGGGTCCATGACCGGCTCGGGCGCGGAGGAGTCACGGGCGTCGTGGGTCTCGGCGAAGGCCCGCTCGAGCTGCCCGCGGTAGTCCTTCAGGGCCTCCTCGGCGTCGGCCAGCGTGATGTCACCGCGGCCGACGAGCGCCTCGGTGTACAGCTTCCGGACCGAGCGCTTGCGGTCGATGATGTCGTACATCAGCGGCTGGGTCATCGACGGGTCGTCGCCCTCGTTGTGCCCGCGCCGGCGGTAGCAGACGAGGTCGACGACGACGTCCTTCTTGAACTCCTGCCGGTAGTCGACCGCCAGCTTGGCCACCCGGACGCAGGCCTCGGGGTCGTCCCCGTTCACGTGGAAGACCGGAGCGCCGATCATCCGCGCCACGTCGGTGGAGTAGAGGGTCGAACGGGACTGGGCCGGGCTGGTGGTGAAGCCGACCTGGTTGTTGATGACCACGTGCACGGTGCCGCCGGTGCGGTAGCCGCGCAGTTGGGAGAGGTTCAGGGTCTCCTGGACGACTCCCTGGCCGGCGAACGCCGCGTCGCCGTGCAGCAGCAGCGGCAGCACGGTGAAGCCGCCCTCGCCCTTGTCGATCATGTCCTGCTTGGCCCGCACGATGCCCTCGAGCACCGGGTTGACCGTCTCCAGGTGGCTGGGGTTGCTGGCCAGCGAGACCGCGACCGAACGGCCCTCGTGCTCGAAGGTGCCCTCGGCCCCGAGGTGGTACTTCACGTCGCCGGAGCCCTGCACGGTGCCCGGGTCGATGTTGCCCTCGAACTCGCCGAAGATCTTGGCGTAGCTCTTGCCGAGGACGTTGGCCAGCACGTTCAGCCGGCCGCGGTGGGCCATGCCGATCGCGACCTCCTCGATGCCGTGCTCGGAGGAGCTGACCAGCACCTCGTCCAGCAGCGGGATGACCGACTCGCCGCCCTCGAGGCTGAACCGCTTCTGGCCGACGTACTTCGTCTGCAGGAAGGTCTCGAACGCCTCGGCGGCGTTGAGCCGCCCGAGCACGCGCTTCTGCTTGTCCCGGCTGGGCTGGTCGTGCTTGACCTCGATGCGCTCCTGGAGCCAGCGGCGCTCCTCGGGGTCGGTGATGTGCATGTACTCCACGCCGACGGTGCGGCAGTAGGAGTTGCGCAGCACGCCGAGGATGTCGCGCAGCAGCATCGTGCGCTCGCCGGCGAAGCCACCGACCGGGAAGGGCCGGTCGAGGTCCCACAGGGTCAGCCCGTGCTGGACGATGTCCAGGTCCGGGTGGGTGCGGACCTTGAACTCGAGCGGGTCGGTGTCGGCCATGAGGTGGCCGTTGCGCCGGTAGGCCTCGATGACCTCGATGACCCGGGCTTCCTTGTCGATCTGGCCCTCGTGGCTGATCCGCTTGTCGGGCACCCAGCGGACCGGCTCGTAGGGGATGCGCAGCGAGCGGAAGACGTCGTCGTAGAAGCCGTCCTGGCCCAGCAGCAGCTGGTGCATCCGGCGGAGGAAGTCGCCGGACTCCGCGCCCTGGATGACCCGGTGGTCGTAGGTCGAGGTCAGCGTGATGATCTTCGAGACGGCCATCTCGGCGAGTGCCTCGGGGCTCATCCCCTGGAACTCGGCCGGGTAGTCCATCGCGCCGACGCCGACGATCGTGCCCTGGTTGGTGGTCAGCCGCGGCACCGAGTGGTTGGTGCCGATGGTGCCCGGGTTGGTGAGGCTGATCGTCGTGCCGGAGAAGTCCTCCATCGTCAGCTTGCCGGCCCGGGCCCGCCGGATGATGTCCTCGTAGGCGCCCCAGAAGGCGGCGAAGTCCATCGCCTCGGCGCCCTTGATGGAGGCCACCACCAGCGAGCGGGTGCCGTCGGGCTTGGGCAGGTCGATGGCCAGGCCGAAGTTGATGTGCTCGGGCTGGACGTGCACCGGCTTGCCGTCGACCTCGGCGAACGCACTGTTCATGTTCGGGAAGTCGTCCAGTGCCCGGACCAGCGCGTAGCCGATCAGGTGGGTGAAGGAGATCTTCCCGCCCCGGGCGCGGGCCAGGTGGTTGTTGATGACGATCCGGTTGTCGACCATGAGCTTGGCCGGCACCGCCCGCACGCTGGTGGCCGTCGGCACGGTCAGCGAGGCGTTCATGTTCTTCACGACGCTCGCGGCGGCCCCGCGCAACGGGGTGCGCTTCGGGCCTCCGCCGTCCTCGTCGGCGGTGGCGCGACCGGCCCCCGGCTTGACGACCGGCTTGGCCGGTGCCGCCGGCTTCTGCTGCGAGGCGCGCTCGGCGGCCCGGGCCACCACGGTGCCCTCGGACCGGGCGTCGCTCTGGGCGGCACGGGCGGCCGGGGCGGCGGCCTTGTCGGAGGCGGCCTTGTCGGAGGCGCCCTTGTCGGAGGCGCCCTTGTCGGCGGACCCCTTGTCGGCGGACCCCTTGTCGGACCCGGACTCCTCGGCGGAGCTCGTGCTGGCGGGTGCCGGCTTCGGCGCGGCGGGACCCGACTGGGTCATCTGCGGTGCGACCTCTCGGCTGGGCGCGGGGGAGGCGTAGGTGGTGGCCGACGGCGCGGCCGCCGCCTCGGACGCCGGGGGCTCGGCCGCCTCAGCGGGCTCGGCCGGCTCGGAGGAGCGGTCCTGGCCGTCGGCGACGGGGCTGCCGGGCCGGTAGTCGGCGAAGAAGTCGTGCCAGGCCTGGTCCACACTCCGTGGATCGGCGAGGTACTGCTGGTACATCTCCTCGACCAGCCACTCGTTGGTGCCGAAGCCCGCCACCGGGTTGGCGGAGTGGGCGGGGGACGGCTGGGATGAGCTCACGCTTGACACGGGGTCGAGTGCCTTCTTCGTCGGTGGACGTCGTTGGACCGGGTGCCGACTTTACGCCCCCGATCCGGGGGTGCAGCGCTCCTGCGTGAGATGCCGCACGTGTCCCGGGTCACTGGGGCCGTCCGGCCGGGGAGAACCGGCACCGTGCGGTCCGGTCCGCCCCCGGGCGTGGCGTCATCCGCTCGCGCCGGCGGTGACCAGCATCTCGGCGAGCGAGTCGGCCACCGGCGGGTCCCCGGCGGCCTCGGCGCGCTGCCGTGCGGCCGCCACCCGGGCGATGTCCAGGGCGGAGGCGCCGTCGTGGGTGGTGGCGTCCACGTCGGCCCCGGCGTCGAGCAGCAGCCGCACCACCGCCTGGACATCGCCACCTGAGGCGGCGCCGGCGACGGCGGCGTGCAGGGGGGTGCGGCCGGTGACCGGGTCACGTTCGTCGGCGTCCGCGCCTGCCGCGAGCAGCGCCTGGACGACCGCCGGCGCACCCCCGGCGGCCGCGGCGTGCAGCGCCCGGCCGGGTGCCGCGCCGCGGTCCAGCAGCACCTGGACCGTGCCGGGTCGGCCACCGGCCGCCGCCCAGCTCAGCAGGTCGGTGTCGGTGGCCGGGTCGGTGAGCGGGACGCCGTCGTCCAGCGCCCGGGACAGCGTCTCGACCTCGCCCAGGAACGCCGCGGAGGCGGCGTCGACGGGCGCACCCGCCTCGCGGAGCACCTCCACCAGGGCCGGCGCGTGCACCAGGGCCAGGTGCAGGGGTGTGCGGCCGTCCTCGGTCCGGGCGGTCGGGTCGGCCCCGGCCTCGACCAGTGCGGCGACCATCGGGGCCTGCCCGGCGAGGACGGCCAGGTGCAGCGCGGTCCAGCCGTCCGCGCCGTCCCGCTCGACGGTGGCCGACAGCAGGTGCGGCTGCTCCTGCACGGCCGCCCGGACGGCACCGAGCTCGCCGTCGGTGACCAGTCGGCCGAGCCGCTGGACGGTCATCCGACTCGTCACGCAGCGACCTCCGGCGTCGTCGGGTCCCGGTGGGTGCGCACTCAGGCCACGTCCCGGCGGACGGCCAGCAGCGTGCCGAGCAGCGCGGCGGCCAGGCCGTAGCCCAGCAGCAGGAGGGCGCCCTGCCACTGCTCGAGCAGGTCCGGGCCCTCGAAGGTCGCCGTCATCGCCTCCAGCGCGCCACCGGGCAGCCACTTGTAGGCCCCCGAGGTCGCCGGGATGCTGCGCAGCAGCGGTTCCACGACGAAGAGGTAGATCAGTGCGGCGACGATGGCGCCGACCTGGTTCTTCAGCAGCGCGCCCAGGCCCACCCCGATCACCGTGTAGATGACCAGCGCGAGACCGGCGAAGGCGAGCACCTCGAGGTTGTTGCCGCTCAGCTCCGGGGCGCCACCCCGGGCGTTGCCGTAGACCAGCACCACCGCCACGGTCACGGCGCAGACGATGACCGCGTAGGGGATCGCCACCAGGGCGTAGGCCAGCAGCTTGGCGATCACCACCCGGCCCCGCTGCGGGGTGGCGAGGAAGGTCGGCGTCGCGGTGCGGTGCCGGTACTCCTGGGTGATCCCGATGATGCCGAGGACCACCGAGATCACCGTCGCGTTCGTGGCGAGGGAGAAGGCCAGCTGGCCGTACGCGGGGGAGTCCAGCGGCGGCAACCCGCTGTCCGGGTTGCCGGCGAAGGCGGTGAACAGCGCCGCGAAGGCGCCGGACAGCACGCAGGCGCCGATCAGCAGCCCGATCCACACCCGGGTGGTGAAGAGCTTCGTCCACTCCGCGCGGACCAGTCGTGCCACGACGGTGCCCATCAGACGGCTCCCTGCTCGGCGGGGACGGCGGCGTACTGCTCCGAGCCGGCGGTGAGCCGGAAGTACACCTCTTCCAGCCCGCTGGTGCGCGACCGCAGTTCGTGCAGCTCGATCCCGCCGGCGAACGCCCGCCGGCCGATCTCGTCGGTGCTCAGCCCGGTGACCGTCAGCCCGTCGGAGGTCGCGTCGGTCGGGGCCACCGTCGTCCCGTCGGCGCGCAGCAGGTCGGCCAGCGCGGTGGTCTGCGGACTGCGCACCAGCACACTGCCGGCGCTGCCGGAGCGCAGCTCGGCCAGCGTCCCCTGGCGGACGAGCTTGCCGGCGCCGACGATCACCACCCGGTCGGCGGTCTGCTCGACCTCGGACAGCAGGTGGCTGGACACCAGTACGGTGCGGCCCTGGTCGTGGGCCAGGTGGCGGAGGAACCCGCGCAGCCACTGGATGCCCTCCGGGTCCAGGCCGTTGGCCGGCTCGTCGAGCACCAGCACGGCCGGGTCCCCCAGCAGTGCCGTGGCCAGCCCGAGGCGCTGGCGCATGCCCAGGGAGTAGCCCCCGGCCCGGCGTCGGCCTGCGGTGCCGAGCCCGACCAGGCCGAGCACCTCGTCGGCGCGGCCGACCGGCAGGCCGGTCGCGCGGCAGTACACCCGCAGGTGGTCGCGACCGCTGCGCGCCGGGTGGAACGCCGTCTCCAGCACCGCGCCGACCTGGCGCATCGGCTCGGGCAGCCCCGGGTAGCCGACGCCGTTGAACGTGGTCGTCCCGGTGTCGGGCGTGATCAGGCCCAGTGCCATCCGCAGCGTGGTGGTCTTCCCCGCGCCGTTGGGCCCCAGGAAACCGGTCACCTGCCCGGGTTCGACGGTGAAGCTCAGGTCGTCGACCGCGCGCACCTTGCCGAACGTCTTCGTGAGGCCGTTCACCTCGACCCTGACGGGGTCGACGGCGGCCGATCTGCCGCTGCTGATCTCGTCCTCCTCGTTCCGCCGGCGGGTCCGGCGCCGGGGCCATCCAAGCGCACCGGCGCCCTCCGACGCGAGGACTCCGGCGGCGGGAGGTGGCACCCGATCGGTCGTGGGTTCGGTAGGTTCCGCCCGGGTGGGCGAGCTCGCACACCGACGGATGTCCCAGCAGTGCCGTGCACGCGGCCGACGAACGCCCGCCGAGGAGGTCCGGTGACCGTCTCTCGCAGCACCAGCGGCCGGCCGGCCGCTGCACACCGCGCGGGCTGAGCGCTGCCGACGTCCGAGCCGGGTCCCGCCGACGGTCCCGATCCGCGTGAGTCCCTGGAGCGGCTGCTGCTCGAGGGGCCACGCCGGTACACCCGCCGGCAGGTGGCCGAGCTGGCCGGCATGCCACCCGAGCGCACGCAGCGGCTGTGGCGTGCCCTGGGCTTCGCCGACGTCCCCGAGGGCGATCCGGCGTTCACCGACGCCGACGTCACCGCCCTGGCCCGGCTGTCGGCGCTGATCGACTCGGGCTTCGTCGAGCCCGGCGCCGAGGCGTCCATCGCCCGCGCCATGGGGCAGTCGCTGTCCCGGCTGGCCGACTGGCAGACCGACATGCTGGCCACCCTGCTCGCCGCCCCCGGCGGCCCGCCGGAGGACCGCGCGGCGGTGGAGGCCGACGCCGTCCGGTCCACCGAGCGGCTGCTGCCGCTCATGCGCGAGCTGCAGGACTACGTCTGGCGGCGGCACCTGGCCGCCAACGCCGGGCGGCTGTTCCTCGCCACCCCGGGGTCCGGGGACCGGCGGGAGCTGGCGGTCGGCTTCGCCGACCTGGTCGGCTACACCTCGCGCAGCCGCGGCATGGGCGGGCGGGAGCTGGGCGCGATGGTCGAGGACTTCGAGGGGCTGGCCGCCGACGTCATCGCCCGGTTCCGCGGCCGGGTGGTGAAGACGGTCGGGGACGGCGTGCTGTTCACCTGCGCCGACCCGGTGGACGCCGTGGAGATCGCGCTGCTGCTGCCCGACGAGTGGACCGCCGCGGACCGTCCACCGCTGCGGGTGGGTGCTGCCCACGGGGCGGTGCTCACCCGGCTCGGGGACGTGTACTCCCCGGTGGTCAACCTGGCCAGCCGGCTCACCTCGCTCGCCCGGCCCTCGACCGTGCTGGTCGACGAGCAGCTGGCGCGCGAGCTGCGCGGTGTCCGGGAGTACCGGGTCCGGCCGCTGCGCCGGGTGTCGGTGCGCGGCTACGACAACCTGCGCCCCTGGCTGGTCCGCCGGCGCGGCGCGGGCGACGAGGCGCCGGGGGTGGCCGCGTTCGAGGAGCTGCTCGACGAGATCGCCGACGACGTCCTCGCGCTCCCCGAGGACGAGGATCCGCCCGGCGGCGCCGGCCCCTTCGCCGACTGACCCCGGTCCGCGCCGGGGCCGCTCACCGGACGTCCGGCCGGCGGACGGCACCATGGGCGGGTGTCCGCCACGCTGCTCGCCCGTGGACTGGCCGCCGGTCACGGCGCCCGGGTCCTGTTCGCCGACCTCGACCTGGTCGTCGCCCCCGGCGACGTCGTCGGCCTGGTCGGGGTGAACGGCGCGGGCAAGTCCACCCTGTTGCAGACCCTGGCCGGGGTGCTGCCGGCCGAGTCGGGGGAGATCGCGCTCAGCCCGCCGTCGGCGACGGTCGGCTACCTCCCGCAGGAGACCGACCGGCGGCCGGGGGAGACCGTGCTCGACCTGCTGGCCCGGCGGACCGGGGTCGCCGCCGCCGAGCGGGTCATGGAGGAGGCCACCGAGGCGCTCACCGCGGGTGCCCCGGGCGCCGACGACCGGTACGGCGACGCGCTGGAGCGCTGGCTGGCCCTCGGCGGTGCCGACCTGGCCGAGCGCGCCGAGGCGGTGGTCGCCTCGGTGGCTCCCGGTGTGGCACTGGACGCGCCGACGGTCGGGCTCTCCGGCGGGCAGACCGCCCGGGTCGGGCTGGCGTCGCTGCTGCTCAGCCGGTACGACGTCCTGCTGCTCGACGAGCCCACCAACGACCTCGACCTGGCCGGGCTGGAGCAGCTGGAGCGCTTCGTCGCCGGCCTGCGCACCGGCGTGGTGCTGGTCAGCCACGACCGCGAGTTCCTCGCCCGCACCGTCACCCGGGTGGTGGAGCTGGACCTGACCCAGCAGTTGGTGCGGGTGCACGACGGCGGCTACGAGGCCTACCTGGTCGAGCGGGAGGTGGCGCGTCGGCACGCCCGCGAGGAGTTCGATGAGTTCGCCGACACCAAGGCCTCACTGGAGTCCCGGGCGCGGATGCAGCGCAACTGGATGGCCAAGGGCGTCCGTGACTCGATCAAGAAGTCCAAGGACGGCGACAAGCACATCAAGGCGGCCAACCGGTCCTCGTCGGAGAAACAGGCCGCCAAGGCCAAGCAGACCGAGCGGCGGATCGAGCGACTCGAGGTGGTCGAGGAGCCGCGCAAGGAGTGGGAGCTGCGGATGGAGATCGCGGCGGCTCCGCGGGCCGGCGCCGTGGTCGCCACGCTCCGTGGCGCCGTCGTCCGACGTGGCGGGTTCACCCTCGGACCGGTGGACCTGCAGGTCGACTGGGGCGACCGGGTGGCGATCACCGGGGCCAACGGGTCGGGGAAGAGCACCCTGCTCGCCGCGCTGCTGGGCCGGTTGCCGCTGGACGAGGGGACGGCGGCGCTCGGCTCGGGCGTGCGACTGGGCGAGGTGGACCAGGTCCGGGGCAGCTTCCTGGGGGACGAGCCGCTGGCTGCGGCGTTCGGGGCCGAGGTGCCCGACCTGCCCGATGCCGAGGTGCGCACGCTGCTGGCCAAGTTCGGGCTGCGCGCCGACCACGTGGTGCGGCCGGCCGGCACCCTGTCGCCGGGGGAGCGGACCCGCGCGGCGCTGGCGCTGCTGCAGGCCCGCGGGGTCAACGTGCTGGTGCTCGACGAGCCGACCAACCACCTGGACCTGCCGGCGATCGAGCAGCTGGAGCAGGCGCTCGCCGACTACACCGGCACGTTGCTGCTGGTCACCCACGACCGCCGGATGCTCGAGGCGGTGCGCACCACCCGGCCGTTCGCGGTGGCCGACGGCCGGGTCCAGCAGGGCTGACCGGGCCGGGAACGACGCCGCCCGCCCGGGACGAGGTGTCCTGGGCGGGCGGGGAGTCGCGGTGCGAGCTGGGCTGGTGTGCCCCCGGCAGGATTCGAACCTGCGCCCCTGCCTCCGGAGGGCAGTGCTCTATCCCCTGAGCTACGGGGGCTCGTCCGCGTGTCGTGTTGTCCTGCGATCGTGCTGCGCTCTGCTCCCGCTCGGCGCCCGTGGCACGTTACCAGCCCACGGATGCGTCACCGGCAGGGGCCCCGCGGCCGCGGCGACCGGGTCAGGGTGCCGGCAGGGGCTCCCCGCCACGCGCCCGGAGCATCGCCGCCATGGTGGCCGTCTCGGCGTCCTGGGTCTCCGCTATCGACCGGGCCAGCCGCTCCACGACGTCGACGTCGGAGTGCTCCCGGCCGTACTCGGCCATGGCCAGCCCGCCCTGGTGGTGCCGGATCATCAGCTGCAGGAACATCCGGTCGAACGCCGTCCCGGACAGCGAGCGCAGCTCGGCGAGCTCCGCCTCGGTCGCCATCCCCGGCATCAGGGCCGCGCCGGCCGCCTCGTGGCCGGCCATGTCGTGTCCGGCCATCTCCCCGTCCGACATCCACGCCATGGTCTCCCCGCCGTTGAACGGCAGGTCCCACAGCGACAGCCAGCCCTGCATCCGGCCCAGCTGGTTGGTCTGGGTGGCAGAGATGTCGAAGGCCAGCTGGCGGATCTCCGGGTCCTCGGTCTCGGTGAGCGCCAGGTTCGCCATCTCCACCGCCTGCAGGTGGTGCCGGGACATGTCCCGGGAGAACCCGGCGGCCACCGAGTCGGTGGTGGGCTGCTCGTCGCGCCCCACGCCCAGTGCCACGGCCAGCCCCCCGCCGGCCACCAGCAGCCCGAGGGCGATCACCGCCACCAGGACGCCGGTCAGCCAGCCCCGCGGCCGGCCGGAGCTCGTCGCTCCACGGCCGTCCTCGTTCGCGGGATCGGTCATCGGGTCCTCTCCGGTGGTGCGGCGGGTGGCGTGACGGGCGGGAGGTGGGTCAGGGGGCCGAGGTGGTCTCCGCCGCCGGGGTCGACGTCGTCGGCGCGTCGGTGACCATGGCGTCGGCGCCCCGGCTGTTGCCGTCCTCCACCAGCGGGTCGGTGATGAAGAGCGGGTTCTCGCAGCTGGCCCCGACCTCGGGGTAGAAGTCGGCGTTGTAGGTCATGAAGTCGGCGTACTGCTGCACCCGGACGTCGTCGGCGGAGTCGACGGCGAGCTGGTGGTTCCACGACTGCAGGCTGATCGGCGTGCCCAGGCCGGCGTAGGGCGAGAGCATGAGCCCCGACGTGCCCTCGACCAGCTCCTCGAGCGTGGCGAGGTCGCCGTCGGCGATGAGCTCGGGGTCGTAGGTGATCCAGGTGGCGCCGTGCTCCATGGAGTGGACGGCGTTCTCGTGCCGGATGTCCACGTCGTAGACGGTGCCGGTGCAGTCGGCCCACTCACCGTCGTGCGGCCCACCGACCGGCGGGGTCTCGGTGTAGCTCACCGGCGTGGTGACGTGCTCCTGGCCGGCGGCGTACTCGAAGGTCTCCAGGCCGCTGATCTGGCTGGCCTCGGTGACCCGGTTCGCGTTCGACTCGTTCACCTGGACGACGGCGTAGCTGATGATCGCCGCGGCGAAGACGACCACCGCGACGGCGGCGGCGATCAGGCCCCACGGCTTCTGCTGGGTGACCACGGTGGTCGGCGGGCGCGTGCGCCCCCGGCCGCCGGAGCCCTTGCCGGGCACCCGTGACCCCCCACGGGAAGCGCCGCCGGTCGCGCGGCCGTTCTCGGGCTTGGGGTCCTTGGCCACTGCCGCTCCTCGCTCGCTGTGCGTCGTGGGCCGCGCTGTCTCGCGAGCCAGCGCATGCCCTCGTCCGGCCCGGGCTGCTCCCGTCCGGCGCGTGCGAGTCTAGGTCGCGGACCTGTGTGGCCCCTGGCCGTCGGTGGCCCGGCGGAGGTGTCGCGGCCCACAGCCCGGCGGGCAGGTCGGAACGGGGATGCCCGGCTCCGTACGATCGAACGGTGACACCCGAGCAGCTCAGCGACGTCGTCCGGTCCGCAGTCGCGGCGGCCGTGGAGCGCGGCGTGCTCTCCGTCGCCGTCCCCGACGAGGTGGTGATCGAACGGCCGAAGAACCCCGAGCACGGTGACTACGCCACCAACGTGGCGCTCCGGCTGGCCAAGGCCGCCGGGCGCCCGCCGCGTGAGGTCGCCGAGGTGCTGGCTGCCGAACTGCGCGGTGTCGAGGGCGTCTCGGCGGTCGACGTCGCCGGGCCCGGCTTCCTCAACGTCACCCTGGCCAAGGACGCGCTGGGGCAGATCGCCGTCCGGGTGGTCGCCGCGGGCGAGGCCTACGGGCGCACCGAGGTGCTGGCCGGGCAGCGGCTCAACCTGGAGTTCGTCTCGGCCAACCCGACCGGCCCGGTGCACATCGGCGGCACCCGGTGGGCCGCCGTCGGCGACGCCCTCGGCCGGTTGCTGACGGCCAGCGGCGCGCAGGTGACCCGGGAGTACTACTTCAACGACGCCGGCGCGCAGATCGACCGGTTCGCGCTCAGCCTGCTGGCGGCGGCACACGGGCGGCCGGTGCCGGAGGACGGCTACGCCGGCGACTACATCGGTGAGATCGCCGCCCAGGTGGTGGCGGCCGAGCCCGGCGTGCTCGAGCTGCCCGAGGCCGAGCAGCAGGAGCGGTTCCGGGTGCTCGGCGTCGACCTGATGTTCGCCGAGATCAAGCGGACGCTGGCGGACTTCGGCGTCGTCTTCGACGTGTACTTCAGCGAGCGCACGCTGCACGAGACCGGTGCGCTGGAGAAGGCGGTGGCCCGGCTGCGGGAGCAGGGGCACGTCTTCGAGGCCGACGGCGCCGTCTGGCTCCGGACGACGACCTTCGGGGACGACAAGGACCGGGTGCTGGTCAAGAGCGACGGCGAGACGACCTACTTCGCCGCCGACTGCGCCTACTACCTGGACAAGCGCGAGCGCGGCTTCGACAAGGTCGTGATCATGCTCGGCGCCGACCACCACGGCTACATCGGCCGGTACAAGGCGCTGGTCGCCGCACTCGGCGACGACCCGGACGTCAACCTGGAGATCCTGATCGGCCAGCTGGTGAACCTCGTCCGCGACGGGGAGCCGCTGCGGATGAGCAAGCGGGCCGGCACGGTGGTGCTGCTGGAGGACCTGGTGGCCGCCGTCGGGGCCGACGCAGCCCGGTACGCCCTCGCCCGGGCCTCGGTCGACCAGCAGATCGACCTGGACCTGGACCTGTGGAGCCGGCAGACCAACGACAACCCGGTCTTCTACGTCCAGTACGCCCACGCCCGGATCTCCTCGCTGTTGCGCGGCGCCGCCGACCTCGGCCTGCCGCTGGGTGAGGCCGGCGACGTGGACACCGCGGCGCTGGCGCACCAGCGGGAGGGCGACCTGCTGCGGGCGCTGGGGGAGTTCCCCCGGGTGATCGCCTCGGCCGCGGAGCTGCGGGCCCCGCACCGGGTGGCCCGCTACCTGGAGGAGCTGGCCGGCACCTACCACCGGTTCTACGACTCCTGCCGGGTGCTGCCGCGCGGTGACGAGGAGGCCACCCCGGTGACCACGGCCCGGTTGTGGCTCTGCGCGGCGACCGCGACGGTGCTGCGCAACGGCCTGGCCGTCCTCGGCGTCTCCGCCCCGGAGCGGATGTGAGGGCGCACCCGGCCGGTCCGCTGCACGGCAACATCGCCCCGCCCCCGGCGGCCGGCCCGGCACCGGCGGACCTCGGCGTGCTGGACCCGCAGGTCTGGCCGCGGTCGGCCCGGCGGGTCGACGGCGAGCTGGAGCTGGGTGGCCGCCGGGTGACCGACCTGGCCCGCGCGCACGGCACGCCGCTGTTCGTGCTGGACGAGGGCGACTTCCGCGGCCGCGCCGCCGACTTCGCCGACGCCTTCACCGACGCCGACGTGCACTACGCCTCCAAGGCGTTCCTCTGCGGCCAGGTGGCCCGCTGGATCGCCGACGACGGCCTGCACCTGGACGCCTGCAGCGGCAACGAGCTCGCGGTCGCGCTGGCCGCCGGCTTCCCGGCCGAGCGGATCGCGCTGCACGGCAACAACAAGTCGCTGGTCGAGCTGCAGCTCGCGGTCGACGCCGGGATCGGCCACGTGGTGCTCGACTCCTTCGACGAGATCGACCGGCTGGTGCCGCTCGGGGAGGCCCGGGTGGCCGCCGGCGGCGCGCCGGTGTCGGTGCTCATCCGGTCGACGGTGGGCATCGAGGCGCACACCCACGAGTTCATCGCCACCGCCCACGAGGACCAGAAGTTCGGTTTCTCGCTGGCCACCGGCGACGCGCTCACCGCGGCGGTCCGGGTGATCCGGGAGCCGGGCCTGCACCTGGCCGGGCTGCACAGCCACATCGGCTCGCAGATCTTCGACACGGCCGGCTTCGAGGCCGCCGCGCACCGGGTCGTCGGCCTGCTCGGCCAGGTCCACCAGGCCACCGGTGAGGTGCTCGGCGAGCTCAACCTCGGCGGCGGGTTCGGCATCGCCTACCTCGCCGAGGACGACCCGGTCACCCCCGAGGACGTCGCGGTGAAGCTGCGGTCGGTCATCGCCGCCGAGTGTGCCGCCCTGGGTCTGCCGGTGCCCCGGCTGGCCGTCGAGCCGGGCCGCGCGATCGCCGGACCGGGCACCGTCACGCTGTACGAGATCGGCACGATCAAGCCCGTGCGGCTCGGGGCCAGTGGCGCGCCGGGCACCCCGCTGGTGCGCAACTACGTGTCCGTCGACGGCGGGATGAGCGACAACATCCGCACCGCCCTCTACGACGCCAGCTACACCTGCGTGCTGGCCAACCGCAGCTCCGACGCCCCGCCGGCGCTCTGCCGGGTGGTCGGCAAGCACTGCGAGAGCGGCGACGTGCTGGTCCGCGACCTGTGGCTGCCCTCGGACGTCCAGCCCGGTGACCTGCTCGCGGTCGCCGCCACCGGCGCCTACTGCTGGTCGATGGCGAGCAACTACAACTACCTGTTGAAGCCGCCGGTGGTCGCCGTGCGGGACGGGGTGGCGACCGAGATCGTGCGGCGTCAGACACTGTCCGACGTGTTCGCCCTCGATGCCGTCCTCGCCGACGTGCCCGCCCCCAGCCCGGCGATCGACCAGCCGGCGCCCGAGCACGCCGCAGGAGCCCAGTCGTGAGCGATTCCCTGAAGGTGGCCCTGCTGGGCTGCGGCACCGTGGGCGGCGCCGTCCTGCGGCTGCTGTCCGAGCAGGCCGATGACCTGACCGCCCGGATCGGGCGGCGGGTGGAGGTCGCCGGGGTCGCCGTCCGCCGTCCCGACCGGCACCCCGAGGTGCCCGCCGAGCTGCTGACCACCGACGCCGAGGAGCTGGTCACCCGGCCCGACGTCGACCTGGTGGTCGAGGTGATCGGCGGCATCGAGCCCGCCCGCACGCTGCTGCTGGCCGCCATCGGCGCCGGGAAGTCGGTGGTCAGCGCCAACAAGGCACTGCTGGCCGAGGACGGCGTCGCGCTGCACGCCGCCGCCGCCGAGGCCGGCGTCGACCTCTACTACGAGGCCGCGGTGGCCGGGGCGATCCCGCTGCTGCGCCCGCTGCGCGAGTCGCTGGCCGGTGACCAGCTCCGGCGGGTGGTCGGCATCGTCAACGGGACGACGAACTACATCCTGTCCCGGATGGTGGAGACCGGGGCCGGCTTCGGCGAGGCGCTGGCCGAAGCGACCGAGGCCGGGTTCGCCGAGGCCGACCCGACTGCGGACGTCGACGGGTTCGACGCCGCCGCCAAGGCCGCGATCCTGGCCTCGCTGGCGTTCCACTCCCCGGTCACCGCCGCCGACGTGTACCGGGAGGGCATCTCCGCGGTCTCCGCGGCCGACGTCGCCCGGGCCGCCGAGATCGGCTGCACGGTGAAGCTGCTGGCGATCTGCGAGCGGGTCGCGGGCAGTGACGGCGCCGACGACTCCGTCGCCGTCCGGGTGCACCCGGCGATGATCCCGACCACCCACCCGCTGGCGGCGGTGGGTGGCGCGTTCAACGCCGTCTTCGTCGAGGCGGAGGCGGCCGGTGAGCTGATGTTCTACGGCCAGGGCGCCGGCGGGCAGCCGACCGCGAGCGCGGTGCTCGGCGACCTGGTCGCGGTGGCCCGCAACCGGGTGGCCGGCGTCGCCGGACCGGGGACGACGGGGTACGCCGGCCTGACCGTGCGGCCGATGGCCGACACCCCCACCCGGTACCACGTCAGCCTCGACGTCGCCGACAAGCCCGGGGTGCTGGCGACCGTCGCGCACGAGTTCGCCGCGCAGGGCGTCAGCATCGCCACCGTCCGCCAGGACGGGCACGGCGACGCCGCCACGCTGGTGATCGTGACCCACCGGGCTCCGGACGCGGCCCTGGCCACGACCGTGGCCCGGCTGCGGGAGATGTCGGCCGTGCGGGGCGTGACCAGCGTGCTGCGGGTGGAGGGGCTGTGAGCGGAGTGTTCCGCGGAGGCGAACGGGTGATGTGGTCATGAGCGCTGGACTCCCGACGGGGCTGCGCGCTCCCGTCTCGCCGTACTGGCCGGGGCTGATCGAGGCCTACCGGCACCGGCTGCCGGTGGGCCCCGCGACCCCGGTGGTCACGCTGCAGGAGGGCGCCACCCCGCTGCTGCCGGCACCGGAGTTGTCCCGCCGCACCGGCTGCGAGGTCTGGCTGAAGGTCGAGGGCGCCAACCCCACCGGGTCGTTCAAGGACCGCGGCATGACCATGGCCATCTCCAAGGCCGTGGAGGAAGGCGCGCAGGCGGTGATCTGTGCATCCACCGGCAACACCAGCGCGAGTGCCGCGGCCTACGCCGCGCGCGCAGGGCTGGTCTGTGCGGTGCTCGTGCCGCAGGGGAAGATCGCGACCGGCAAGCTCGCCCAGGCGCTGGTGCACGGGGCGAAGCTGCTGCAGGTCGAGGGCAACTTCGACGACTGCCTGGCCCTGGCCAGCAAGCTGGCGATCGACTACCCGGTCAGCCTGGTCAACAGCGTCAACCAGTACCGCATCGAGGGCCAGAAGACGGCGTCGTTCGAGATCGTCGACGTGCTGGGCGACGCCCCGGACGTGCACTGCCTGCCGGTCGGCAACGCCGGCAACATTACCGCCTACTGGCAGGGCTACCGCGAGTACGCCGCTGACGGCCCGGCCACCCGCACCCCGAAGATGTGGGGCTTCCAGGCCGCCGGCGCCGCGCCCATCGTCACCGGCCGGGTGGTCGACCGGCCGGAGACCATCGCCACCGCCATCCGGATCGGCAACCCGGCGTCCTGGACGAAGGCACTGGACGCCCGGGACGCCTCCGGTGGCCGGATCGACGCGGTCACCGACCGGGCGATCCTCGCCGCCTACCGGCTGCTGGCCCGCAGCGAGGCGGTCTTCGTCGAGCCGGCCTCGGCCGCGTCGGTGGCCGGTCTGCTGCAGGTGGCCGAGGCCGGTGGCCTCGAGCCGGGGCAGCGGGTGGTCTGCACGGTCACCGGCAACGGCCTCAAGGACCCGGAGTGGGCGATCTCCGGTGCGCCGGCACCGGTCACCATCCCGGTCGACGCGGCCGCCGCCGCGGCGCAGCTGGGGCTCTGAGTGGAGCAGCCCGCCGCGGCCCGGATCCGCGTCCCGGCGACGAGTGCGAACCTCGGTCCGGCCTACGACTGTGCCGGGTTGGCGCTGTCCTGCTGGGACTCCCTCGACATCGCCGTCACCGACGGTGGGCTGACCGTGGAGGTGGCGGGTGCCGGCGCCGGTGAGCTGCCGACCGACGAGTCGCACCTGGTGGTGCGCGCGTTCCGGGCGGCCACGGCCGAGCTGGGGTGGACGCCGGCCGGCCTGCGGTTGTCCGCGCGCAACACCATCCCGCAGGGCCGGGGGATGGGCTCCTCCGCCGCGGCGGTGACCGCGGGGGTCCTGGCGGCGTGGGCGCTGTGCCCCGACGTCGCCGAGGTCGACGCCGAGGCCGTGCTGCGGCTGTGCTCGGAGCTGGAGGGCCACCCGGACAACGTCGCCCCGTGCCTGCTCGGTGGGGCGACGCTGTCCTGGACGACGCCCTCCGGCGCACGCGCCGCGCGGCTGGCCGTCGACCCGCGGATCGCCCCGGTGCTGTTCGTCCCGGCCACCACGCTGGCCACGCACCTGGCCCGGGGGCTGCTGCCCGAGACGGTGCCGCACGCCGACGCCGCACACGCCGCCGGTCGCTCCGCACTCCTGGTGCACGCGCTCACCCGCGACCCGGCCCTGCTCCTCGAGGGCACCGAGGACCGGCTGCACCAGGCGCAGCGGGCGCCGGCCATGCCCGAGAGCGCCGCCCTGCTGGCCCGGCTGCGGGCCGACGGGCACGCCGCCGTCGTCTCCGGCGCCGGTCCGTGCGTGCTGGCGCTGGCGGTGCTCGGTCCCGACGAGGACGCCGGTGCGCTGGATGCTGCCGTGCAGGTCAGGGCCCTGCGGGAGGCGACGCCGGCGGGCTGGGAGTGCCGGCCGCTGCCCGTCGACCCCACCGGCGCGGTCGTCACCCCGCTGTCCGGTGATCACGATGCGGTATCGTCCGGGGCGCCTGGAACACACCCGTGACGGACTGTGTTGAAAGGTGTGTCGGTCTGTGTCTAGGCTGACGACGTAGCCGCCTCCGGGCGAGCCTCACGCGGGGCGTTGCAGACGGTCGACCCGTCGCCGCTGAACCCCTCGCACTCCACAGACCCGCGTCATCCCGATCGATCCGACGAGTCCAGCACTTGGCTCTCGCGTTCCGGGGCCGGGTCACCTCCTGCGCTGGTAGGCGCAGGTCACCGCAGGGAAGGACCTGTACGTGAGCGAGAGCACCGACCTCATCGACGGCGAGCGCGACGCCGCCCCGTCCGACGAGGCAGCTGCCGGCAGTGGGACGGCTCCCCGTTCGCGCCGCCGTGGCAGCGGACTGTCCGGCATGCTGCTGCCCGAACTGCAGCGCCTGGCCGGCGAACTGGGCATCCCCGGCACCGGCAAGATGCGCAAGAGCGACCTCGTCGCCGCGATCTCCGAGCGGCAGGTGGGCGCCGGCTCCGCCGCCGAACCCGCCTCCTCCGCCGCTGCGTCGGCCAGCGCCCCGAGCGTGCCCGCTCCCCGCGCCGACGAGACGAGCACCGCTCCCCGCGCCGACGAGACCAGCACCGCTCCGGCCGCGCCCCTGGAGGCCCCGGTCAGCGGCGGTGCGAACGGCGGTCCGACGACCGTCCCCAGCACCGACGCCGCTCCCGCCGACGCCCCTCCCGCCGACGCCGCTCCCGCCGACACGGCCCCCGCGGGGCGTCGCCGCCGCGGGGCCAGCCGTCCGGCCGGGGCGCCCACCGTCGACTCCCCGGTCACCGCTCCCGCGGCCCCGGTCGCCGCAGACGACACCGCGGAGCCGGCCACGGTCGAGGCGGCCGAGCCGGCCCAGTCCGACACCCGCCCCGACGGTGACCGGCCGCAGCGCAGCCGCAACCGGGACCGCGCCGAGCGCGCGCCCCGGGAAGCCGGCGAGCGCGAGGAGCGGGGCAACCGGGACTCCGGCAACCGCGACTCCGCCACCCGCGACGCCGCCGCCCGCGAGGAGCGGGGGAGCCGCGACTCCGGCGAGCGCGAGGACCGCAACCGCGACTCCGGCACCCGCGAGGAGCGGAGCAGCCGCGAGGACCGCAACCGGGACTCCGCCGGCCGGGACGAGCGGGGCAGCCGCGAGGGTGCCGACCGTGACGGGGAGCAGCGCGGCGGACGCAACCGCAACGACGGCGAGTCCGGTCGTCCCGGTCGCAACAACCGGGACGCCAACCGCAGCGACGGTCCCGGCAACCGCAGCGACGGCCCCGGCAACCGGAACGACGGCCCCGGCAACCGCGGCGACGCGGGCGCCAACCGCAACGACGGCCGCAACGACACCCGGAACGACGAGGACGACGACGACTTCGAGGGCGGCCGCGGTCGCCGTGGTCGTCGGTACCGCGACCGCAACCGGCGCGGCGGCAGCGCCGGTGGGCGCGAGCGCTTCGACCAGGGCGAGCCCACCGTCAGCGAGGACGACGTCCTCCTCCCGGTGGCGGGCATCTTGGACGTGCTGGACAGCTACGCGTTCGTCCGCACGTCGGGGTACCTGACCGGCCCGAACGACGTCTACGTCTCGCTGTCCCAGGTCCGTCGCTACGGCCTGCGCCGCGGCGACGCCATCACCGGCGCCGTCCGTCAGCCCCGTGAGGGCGAGAAGAAGGACAAGTACAACGCGCTGGTGCGGCTGGACTCGGTCAACGGCCTGGACCCGGAGCAGGCGCGCAACCGCCCCGAGTTCACCAAGCTGACCCCGCTCTACCCGCAGGACCGCCTGCGGCTGGAGACCGAGTCGCACCTGATGACGACCCGGCTCATCGACCTCGTCATGCCGATCGGCAAGGGTCAGCGGGCGCTGATCGTCAGCCCGCCGAAGGCCGGCAAGACGATGGTGCTGCAGTCGATCGCCAACGCGATCACGACCAACAACCCCGAGGTCCACCTCATGGTGGTGCTGGTCGACGAGCGGCCCGAAGAGGTCACCGACATGCAGCGCTCGGTGAAGGGCGAGGTCATCGCCTCGACCTTCGACCGGCCGCCGGCCGACCACACCACGGTCGCCGAGCTGTCGATCGAGCGGGCCAAGCGCCTGGTCGAGATGGGCCACGACGTCGTCGTCCTGCTGGACTCGATCACCCGGCTGGGTCGCGCCTACAACCTGGCGGCCCCCGCCAGCGGGCGCATCCTCTCCGGTGGCGTCGACTCCACGGCGCTCTACCCGCCCAAGCGCTTCCTCGGTGCGGCCCGCAACATCGAGAACGGCGGCTCGCTGACGATCATCGCCTCGGCGCTGGTCGAGACCGGCTCCACGATGGACACGGTCATCTTCGAGGAGTTCAAGGGCACCGGGAACGCCGAGATCAAGCTGGACCGGCGGCTGGCCGACAAGCGGGTCTTCCCGGCGGTCGACGTGAACGCCTCGGGCACCCGCAAGGAGGAGATCCTCCTCTCGCCCGACGAGCTGGCGATCATCATCAAGCTGCGCCGGGTGCTGTCGGCCCTGGAGCCCCAGCAGGCCCTGGAGCTGCTGCTCGACCGGATGCGCAAGACGCGCAACAACATCGAGTTCCTGATGCAGGTCCAG
>NZ_JPMX01000118.1:0-147016 GCF_000761485.1 Modestobacter caceresii | reverse complement strand
CCCGCCCCGGGGGGGGCCCCGGCAGGGGGGCCGTACACTGGGCGATCGAGCCTCCGCCGTCAGGGGTCGCCCAGTTCCCCGACGGTGTCATGACCAGCAGACAGACCAGCAGACCACGAGACCAGAGAGAGGGTGTACCGGCATGAAGGCCGACATCCACCCGCAGTACAACGTCACCGAGGTGACCTGTGGTTGCGGTAACACGTTCACCACCCGCAGCACCTCGCCGTCCGGTCAGCTGACCGTCGAGGTCTGCTCGGCGTGCCACCCCTTCTACACCGGCAAGCAGAAGATCCTGGACACCGGTGGCCGCGTCGCCCGCTTCGAGAAGCGGTTCGGCAAGCGCGCTGCCGGCACTCCCGCCGACAAGTAGCACCCCCGACGGCGCCCGCGCCGCCCTGCACCAGGGCGGCACGGGCGCCGTCGTCATGTCCGCCTCACCCACCCGCGGCCTGTCGGGACCGAAGACCCAGAGGAGTGCCCGTGAGCAGCAGCACCGGAGCCGGCAGCGACCGGCTCGCCGGCCTGCTCGCCGAGCACCGCGAGCTCGAGGCCGAGCTCGCCGACCCGGCGGTGCACGGCGATGCCGCCCGGGCCCGCCGGCTGGGCCGGCGGTATGCCCAGCTCGCCCCGGTCGTGGAGACCGCGCGCCTGCTCGACGCCGCGACGGACGACCTCGCCGCCGCCCGCGAGCTCGCCGGGGAGGACGCCTCCTTCGCCGCGGAGGCCGACGAGCTGACGGGGCGCGTCGGGGAGCTGACCGGCCGGCTCACCGAGCTGCTGCTGCCCAAGGACCCCGACGACGACAAGGACGTCATCCTCGAGATCAAGGCCGGGGAGGGCGGGGCGGAGTCGGCGCTGTTCGCCGGTGACCTGCTGCGGATGTACCTGCGCTACGCCGAGCGGCGCGGCTGGGCGACCGAGGTCCTGGACGCCGTCCCGGCGGAGCTGGGCGGGTACAAGGACGTCGCCGTGGCGATCAAGTCGCGGACCGACGAGGGCATCTTCGCCCGGCTGAAGTTCGAGGCCGGCGTGCACCGCGTCCAGCGGGTCCCGGTCACCGAGTCCCAGGGCCGGATCCACACCTCGGCGGCCGGGGTGCTCGTGCTCCCCGAGGCCGAGGAGGTCGACGTCAGCGTCGACCCGAACGAGCTGCGGATCGACGTCTTCCGCTCCTCCGGGCCCGGCGGGCAGAGCGTCAACACCACCGACTCCGCGGTGCGGATCACGCACCTGCCCTCCGGGATCGTGGTGAGCTCGCAGAACGAGAAGAGCCAGCTGCAGAACCGTGAGTCCGCCCTGCGGGTGCTGCGTTCCCGGCTGCTCGCCGCCGCGCGGGAGGAAGCCGCCGCCACCGCGTCGGACCAGCGGCGCAGCCAGGTGCGGACGGTCGACCGCAGCGAGCGGGTGCGCACCTACAACTTCGCGGAGAACCGCATCGCCGACCACCGGGTCGGCTTCAAGGCGCACAACCTCGACCAGGTGCTGGACGGCGACCTCGACCCGGTCCTGGACGCGCTGACCGCGGCCGCGACCGCCGAGCTGCTGGCGGTCGGCTCCTGAGCGCCACCCCGTCGACCGGCCGGGCGCTGCTCGGCGACGCCGTCCGGCGGCTCGCCGCGGCCGGCGTGGAGTCGCCCCGGGTGGACGCCGAGCTGCTGCTGGCCGCCGTCCTCGGGGTCACGCGCACGGCGCTGCTGACCCTCGGCGAGGTCCCCGGCGAGCAGGCAGCCCGGTACGCCGCTCTGGTCGAGGAGCGCGCCGTCCGGGTCCCGCTGCAGCACCTCACCGGGACCGCACCCTTCCGGCACCTCGAGCTGTCGGTCGGTCCCGGGGTCTTCGTGCCCCGGCCGGAGACCGAGCTCCTCGCCGGCTGGGTGTTGACCAGGATCGCCGGGCTGGCCGCGCCCACCGTCGTCGACCTGGGAGCGGGCTCCGGTGCGATAGCGCTCTCGGTGGCCAACGAGCACCCCGGCGCCCGGGTCGTGGCCGTCGAGCGGGACGCCGCGGCGATCGAGTGGACCCGGCACAACGCCGCGGCCCGCGCCGCTGCCGGTGACACCCCCGTCGAGGTGCTGGCCGGCGACATGACCGACCCGGCGCTGCTGTCCGAGCTGGACGGCGCCGTGGACGTCGTCGTCTCCAACCCGCCCTACGTGCCCGACGGTGCCCGGTTGCCCCGGGAGGTCACCGAGCACGACCCGCCGCTGGCGCTGTGGGGCGGGCCGGACGGGCTCGACGTCGTCCGCGGGATGCTGAGCACCGCCGCCCGCCTGCTGCGCCCCGGCGGCTGGCTGGGCATCGAGCACGCCGATCAGCAGGGGAGTGCGCTGCCGGCGCTGGTCCGGGCCCACGGCCGGTGGGCCGACGTCGCCGACCACCGTGACCTCGCCGACCGGCCGCGCTACACGACCGCCCGGTCGTCCCCGCGGGGGCAGTGACAGACTCCCGAGCCGTGGCCGACGTCTTCGACTGCAGTGACCCTGACCAGCGCGAGGCAGGACTGACCGCTGCCGCCATGGCGCTGTCCCGTGGTGAGCTCGTCCTGCTCCCGACCGACACCGTCTACGGGGTGGCCGCCGACGCCTTCACCCCGGGCGCCGTCACCCGGCTGCTGGCGGCCAAGAACCGGGGCCGCAACATGCCCGTCCCGGTGCTGGTGGGGGAGGCGTCCACGCTGGCCGGTCTGGTCGTCACCGTGCCCCAGGTGGCCCACGAGCTGGCCGCGGCCTTCTGGCCCGGGGGGCTGACCCTGGTGGTGGAGCACGCACCGTCGCTGGCGTGGGACCTCGGGGACGCCGAGGGGACGGTCGCCGTCCGGCTGCCGGACGACGACGTCACCCGGGACCTGCTGCGGCGCACCGGCCCGCTGGCGGTCTCCAGCGCCAACCGCTCCGGCCGTCCGGCCGGCACGACCGCGGCGGAGGCGGCCTACCAGCTGGGCGAGCACGCGGCGGTGGTCCTGGACGGGGGACCGCGCACCGGATCGGCGCCCAGCACGATCGTCGACTGCACGGCCCCCACCCCCCGGGTGCTGCGCCTGGGGGTCATCGGGCTGGAGCAGCTGCGCGAGGTCGTCCCCGACATCACCGACTGACCGGCGCCCTCCGGGCCGCACCGCGTCCGACGGCCGTCCCGGGCGACTCACCGCACGAGGATCGGCGGCCGGCCGCGGTGCGATGCGGAGCATCGCCAGGCCACAGCGATACCGTGGTGCGACAGCCGCGCGCCCCTCATCGACGAGTGCACGCGGGCACCCGCACCGAGCAGCAGGAGTGCACCCGCGATGAGCACCCCGGCCACCACCCCCTACTGGGGCCCGGACTTCGACGCCCTGGCCGACTTCGACCCGGAGATCTCCGGCGTCGTCCTCGACGAGCTCGACCGGCTGCGGGGCGGCCTGCAGCTGATCGCCAGCGAGAACTTCACCAGCCCCGCCGTCCTGGCCGCGCTGGGGAGCACGCTGTCGAACAAGTACGCCGAGGGCTACCCGGGGCGTCGGTACTACGGCGGCTGCGAGGTCGTCGACCGGGCCGAGGAGATCGGCATCGCCCGGGGCAAGGAGCTGTTCGGCGCAGAGCACGTCAACCTGCAGCCGCACTCCGGTGCCAGCGCGAACCTGGCGGCCTACGGTGCCTTCCTGCAGCCCGGCGACACGCTGCTGGGCATGGCGCTGCCGCACGGCGGGCACCTCACCCACGGCACCAAGGTCTCCTTCTCCGGCAAGTGGTTCAACGCCGTCCAGTACGGGGTCGACGCTGGTACCGAGCACATCGACTACGACCAGGTCCGTGACCTCGCCCGCGAGCACCGGCCCAAGCTGATCGTGGCCGGCGGCTCGGCGATCCCGCGGCTGATCGACTTCGCCGCCTTCCGGGAGATCGCCGACGAGGTCGGCGCGGTCTTCATGGTCGACGCGGCCCACTTCATCGGCCTGGTGGCCGGCAAGTCGATCCCCTCGCCGGTGCCCTACGCCGACGTCGTCACCTTCACCACGCACAAGGTGCTGCGCGGCCCTCGTGGCGGGGCCATCGTCTGCAAGGCCGAGCACGCCAAGGCCATCGACAAGTCGGCCTTCCCGATGATGCAGGGCGGCCCGCTCATGCACGCCATCGCGGCCAAGGCGGTGAACCTCAAGGAGTGCCTGCAGCCCGAGTACCAGGCCTACGCCCGCCAGGTGATCACCAACGCCCAGGCGCTCACCGAGGGCCTGGCCGCCGAGGGCCTGCGGCCGGTCGCCGGTGGCACCGACACCCACCTGGCGCTGCTGGACCTGCGCGAGGTCACCGACACCGCCGGCGAGCCGGTCACCGGCAAGGTCGCCGAGGCCCGCTGCGACGCGGCCGGCATCGTGCTGAACAAGAACGCCATCCCCTTCGACCCACAGCCGGCCTCGGTCGCCTCCGGGGTCCGGGTCGGCAGCCCCTCGGTCACCACGCAGGGCATGGTGGAGGACGACATGAAGTCGATCGCCTCGCTCATCGGCACCGCGATCCGGGACGCCGACGGCTCCCGGACGACCGAGGTCGCGGCCGGGGTGCGCGAGCTGGTCGGCGCCCACCCTGCCTATCCCGAGCCCACGCGCGTCGGCTGAGCCGTGCGCGAGTACGCCGTCGTCCTCCTCGCCGCGGCGCTGGTCACCTTCCTGGCCACGCCGGTGGTGCGGGTGGCGGCGGTCCGGTTCCGGGTGATGGCGGCGGTCCGTGACCGCGACGTGCACGTCATCCCGACCCCGCGGGGCGGGGGAGTGGCGATGTACCTCGGCGTCGCGGCCGGCGTCCTGGTCGCCTCGCAGCTGCCGTCGCTGCAGCGCAGCTTCGAGTTCAGCACCCAGACGATCGCCGTCCTGGTCGCCGGCGGGCTGATCTGCGCGCTGGGGGTGCTCGACGACCGGTTCGGCCTGGACGCGCTCACCAAGCTGACCGGTCAGATCGCCGCGGCCGGGGTCATGGTGCTGCTCGGCGTGCAGCTGGCCTACGTGTTCCTGCCGGTCGCCGACATCGGCACCCTCTCCCTGGGCCCGGACGTCGGGGTGCCGGCGACGATCCTGCTGACCGTCCTGACGGTCAACGCGCTGAACTTCATCGACGGGCTGGACGGGCTGGCGGCCGGCGTCTCGGCGATCGCCGCCCTGGCCTTCTTCGCCTACAGCTACCACCTGGGGCTGGTCGGCTTCGACGACGTCGCCAGCGCACCGGCGCTGATCACCGCCGTGCTGGCGGGATCCTGTCTGGGCTTCTTGCCGCACAACTTCAGCCCGGCCCGGATCTTCATGGGCGACTCCGGCTCGATGCTGGTCGGGCTGATGCTGTCGGCCGCCGCGGTCTCGGCCACCGGGCAGACCGACTCCCAGACCCTCGGCTCGGCGGCCAGCCTGCTGCCCCTGACCCTGCCGCTGCTCGTGCCGATCGCGGTGCTCTTCATCCCGTTCATCGACCTGCTGATGGCCGTGGTGCGCCGCACCCGGCGGGGCCGGTCGCCGTTCAGTCCGGACAAGATGCACCTGCACCACCGGCTGCTGTCGATCGGACACTCGCACCGCCGGGCGGTGCTGATCATGTACTTCTGGGCCGCGCTGCTCAGCTTCGGCGCCGTCGCCCTGTCCATCACCGGTGGCACCGTCGAGGTCCTGGTCATCGTGGGTGCGCTGCTGGTGGTGGGCGTGGTCGTGGTGCTGAGCCCACGCGCCCGCCGGGCGGCGATCGCGGCCCGTGAGGCCGAGCTCGCGGCGATGAAGGAGCGCAGCCGCGCCGCGCACCCCGCCAGCCGTGCCGTCCGGGACGGCGCCGGGGCGACGCGCCCCCCGACCCCGGTCGCGCCGTCCACCCCGGCCGGGGTGCGCCGATGAGCGGCGCCCGGGCGACCGGGGACGCACCCTGGGACCTGTCCTTCCTACGGATCGGGCTGCTGGTCACCGCGGTGGTGACCGTGGTGGCTGCCCTCGCCGTCGGGGTGGCCCTGAGCTGGGCGGATGCGCTGACCGTCGTCATCGGTGCGACCGTCGTGACGGCGTTCTTCTGCGTCTCCGGACTGGTCGTCGCGTGGGCCGGCAAGGTGGACGACACCTGGACGATGCCGGCCGCGCTGGGCACGTTCGGGCTCAAGGCGCTGGTGCTCTTCCCGCTGCTGACCGGCCTGCCGGCCGACGGGTGGCCGGACCGGCAGGTGCTGGCCTGGACGGTGGTCGCCGGCGCGCTGCTGTGGAGCGGTGTGCAGCTGCGCTGGGTCTGGACCCGCCAGTTGTTCTACGTGCCACCGCCGACCCCACCGGGGGAGCAGCAGCGTTCCCCGGAAAACCCGGCACCGCGCGGCTGATAGTGTCCGAAGCGATGGCCGAGGACACCTCCGAACCTGGGGGCGCCCGACCACGACCTGCGCGTGCAGCTCGTCAGCCCAGCGGGGCCGACATGGGCTGGGCGGTCACCGGGACGCTCCTGTCCGGGATGGCGGTGTGGGGCGGGGTCGGGTGGCTGATCGACCAGTGGCTGGACACGCGAGTGTTCTTCCCGGTCGGGATCATCCTCGGCGTGGCAGTGGCCATCTACGTGGTGGTCAAGACATACGGCGAACCCGACCCGGCCCCCGGGCGGGACGCCGGACACCCCCCGGGCGGACGACGGAGCCGGCCCAGGACGCAGAAGGGACAACGGTGACCTCCAGCGCCCACGCGCTCGGCGACGTGCTCGCTGTGGAGAGCGACCCCGGCGGCGGCTTCACGCCCCCGGGCATCGGTGAGTTCTACCCCGAGGTTCTGACCAGCTTCTCCGTGCTGGGTGTCGGCTTCGAGATCACCCGGATCACGATCATCGCCTGGGTGGCCACGCTGGCCATGATCGCCTTCCTGGTGGCCACGGTCCGCAAGCCGGAGATCGTCCCCGGCAAGATGCAGTTCATCGGCGAGACCGGCTACTCGTTCATCCGCGACGGGATCGCCCGGGACGTCGTCGGCCCCAAGGGCCTTCCGTTCGCCCCGTTCCTCGCCTCGCTGTTCTTCTTCATCCTGGCGAACAACCTGATGGCGATCATCCCCTTCGCCCAGATCTCGCCGATGTCGAAGTTCGCCTTCCCGCTGGTGCTGGCGCTCATCTGCTGGGTCGTCTACATCGTGGTCGGCATCAAGAACCAGGGGCTGTGGCCCTACTTCCGGGACATCATGTTCCTGCCCGGCGTGCCGAAGCCGATGTACCTGCTGATCACGCCGCTGGAACTGCTGCAGAACTTCATCGTGCGGCCGTTCACGCTGGCGATCCGGCTCTTCGCGAACATGTTCGCCGGCCACATGCTGCTGGTGACGTTCGCCCTCGGGGCCACCTACCTGCTGTCGGTCGGCAACTTCTCGGCGGTGTTCGGGCCGATCTCCGCGCTGATGGCGATCGTGATGACCTTCTTCGAGCTGCTGGTCATCTTCCTGCAGGCCTACGTCTTCACGATGCTGATGGGCACCTACCTCAACGGCTCCGTCGAAGCGGCCCACTGATCCGCACCACGGTGGCCCGCACGCCGGGCCGCTCCCATGAACTGCACCACCCGCAGGACCCCGCCAGCCGCCCGGTGACCGCCGGGCGACGACACAGGAGGAACACCCCGCAATGATCGAGGTACTCGCAGAGCTCGAGGGCAGCATCGGTTCGGTCGGCTACGGCATCGCCACGATCGGCCCCGGCATCGGTGTGGGCCTCGTCTGGGCCGCCTACATCCAGGCCACCGCACGTCAGCCCGAGTCGGCCGGCCTGACCCGTACCTACGCCTTCCTGGGCTTCGCCCTGGCCGAGGCGCTGGCACTGATCGGCTTCGTCGCCCCCCTCGTCTACGGCACCTGATCCGCACTCGTCGGACGAGTTCGGTCACTGACACCCAGACGAGGACGTTGAGAGCATGAGCATCCTGGCTGCGGAGAGCGCGAACCCGCTCCTCCCGCCCTTCGGCGAGATCATCGTCGGCCTGATCGCCTTCGCGGTCCTGCTGTTCGTGGTGGTCAAGTTCGTCGCGCCACGGTTCGAGCAGGTCTTCCAGGCCCGGCGCGCTGCGATCGAGGGCGGGATCGAGCGGGCCGAGGCCATGCAGGCCGAGGCCAAGGCGGCGCTGGAGCAGTACCGGGCCCAGCTCGCTGAAGCCCGCAACGAGGCCGCCCAGATCCGGGACTCCGCCCGGGCCGAGGGGCAGCAGATCATCGAGCAGCTGCGCGCCCAGGCCCAGGAGGAGTCGGCCCGGATCGTGGCCCGTGGCGAGGAGCAGCTCGCTGCCTCCCGTCAGCAGGTCGTGGCCGAGCTGCGTGGCCAGATCGGCAGCCTCGCCGTCGAGCTGGCCGGCCGGGTGGTCGGCGAGTCCCTGGCCGACGACGCCCGCCGCAGCGGGACCGTCGACCGGTTCCTCGACGAGCTGGACCAGATGGCCGCGAGCAACCCCGCCGGGAACGGCGCGGTGCAGCCGGCGGATGGCGCCAACACCGGCAGCTCGGTGTACGTCCCCGAGGGCAAGCGCTGATGCACGCCTCCAGCCGGGCCGCGATGGAGGAGTCGCGGGCGAGCCTCCAGGAGAAGTCCCAGGGGGCTCGCAGCCGCAACCACGGTGACGTCCTGCTCACCCTGGCCGACGAGCTCTTCGCGGTGGCGAACCTGCTGGACAGCCAGCCGTCGCTGCGACGCGCGCTGTCGGACGCCTCCGTGCGGCCCGACGACCGCGCCGGCCTAACTCGGCGGCTGCTCTCCGGCCAGCTCGGCGCCGACACGATGTCGGTCGTCGAGACGGTCGCCCGGCAGCGCTGGTCCCGCCCGCGGGACCTCGTGGAGGCCACCGAGACCCTCGGCACCGAGGCGGCGCTGGACGCCGCCGACGCGCGTGGCGAGCTGGAGGGGGTCGAGGACGAGCTGTTCCGCTTCGGCCGCATCGTGGCCGGCGACGCCGACCTCGCCCGCATCCTGGGTGACCGGTCCGCGCCGCGGGAGGGCAAGACCGCCCTCCTCGACCGGCTGCTCTCCGGTCGGGTCAGCCCGGTGACCGAGCGGCTGGTGCGGAACGCACTGACCAGCTCGCACGTGCACAACCCGGAGAACGAGGTCGAGCGGCTCTCCACGATGGCCGCCCGGCGCCGGGGGCGCTCGGTCGCCCACGTGACCTCGGCGGTCCCGTTGACCGCCGTGCAGGAGCAGCGGCTGATCGACGTGCTCGGCCGGCTCTACGGGCGGACGATGGGCCTGCAGGTCCAAGTCGACCCCGACGTGCTCGGTGGCCTGGTCGTCCGGGTGGACGACGAGGTCATCAACGGCAGCATCGCTGCGCGACTCGAGGCCAGCGGCCGGCGGCTCGCCGGCTGAACCAGCTCGACCGGCACCGCCGCACCGCACCACCACAGACACCAGCAGGAAGAGGACGCAGAGCCATGGCCGAGCTGACGATCTCCGCGGACGAGATCCGCAGTGCCATCCAGAACTACGTCACCGACTACACCCCGGACGTCTCCCGGGAAGAGGTCGGGGTCGTCACCGAGTCCGGCGACGGGATCGCCCGGGTCGAGGGCCTGCCCTCGGTCATGACCAACGAGCTGCTCGAGTTCGAGGGCGGCGTGCGTGGCCTGGCCCTGAACCTCGACGTGCGCGAGGTCGGCGTCGTCATCCTGGGTGACTTCTCCGGCATCGAGGAGGGCCAGACGGTCCGCCGGACCGGCGAGGTCCTCTCGGTCCCCGTCGGCGACGGCTTCCTCGGCCGGGTCGTCGACCCGCTGGGCAACGCCATCGACGGCGGCAGCCCGATCGAGACCACCACCCGGCGCGCCCTGGAGCTGCAGGCGCCGACCGTGGTGCAGCGGCAGTCGGTGCACGAGCCGATGCAGACCGGCATCAAGGCCATCGACGCCATGACGCCGATCGGTCGCGGTCAGCGGCAGCTGATCATCGGCGACCGGCAGACCGGCAAGTCGGCGATCGCGCTGGACACGATCATCAACCAGAAGCAGGCCTGGGCGACCGGTGACCCGGCCCAGCAGGTGCGCTGCATCTACGTGGCGGTCGGCCAGAAGGGGTCGACGATCGCGGCGACCAAGGCCGCGCTCGAGGACGCCGGCGCGATGGAGTACACGACCATCGTCGCCGCCCCCGCCTCCGAGGCCGCCGGCTTCAAGTACATCGCCCCCTACACCGGCTCGGCCATCGGCCAGCACTGGATGTACGAGGGCAAGCATGTCCTGATCGTGTTCGACGACCTGTCCAAGCAGGCCGAGGCCTACCGCGCCGTGTCGCTGCTGCTGCGCCGCCCGCCGGGCCGTGAGGCCTACCCCGGCGACGTCTTCTACTTGCACTCCCGCCTGCTGGAGCGTTGCGCGAAGCTCAACGACGAGCTGGGTGCGGGCTCGATGACCGGTCTGCCGCTCATCGAGACCAAGGGCAACGACGTCTCGGCGTACATCCCGACCAACGTCATCTCGATCACCGACGGCCAGATCTTCCTGGAGACCGGCCTCTTCAACTCCGGTGTCCGCCCGGCGATCAACGTCGGTGTGTCGGTCTCCCGGGTGGGCGGTTCGGCGCAGATCAAGGCGATGAAGTCGGTCGCCGGTCGGCTGCGGCTGGACCTGGCCCAGTTCCGCGAGCTGGAGGCCTTCGCCTCCTTCTCCTCCGACCTGGATGCCTCCAGCCGGGCGACCCTGGAGCGGGGTCAGCGTCTGGTCGAGCTGCTCAAGCAGGGTCAGTACTCCCCGTACCCGGTCGAGCGCGAGGTCGTCTCGCTGTGGCTGGGCACCACCGGGAAGCTGGACAAGGTGCCGGTGCCCGACGTCCGCCGCTTCGAGTCGGAGTTCCTGGAGTTCGTCGACCGGGGCGACAACGTCGTCTTCGACTCGATCCGGAGCTCGAAGAAGCTCGAGGACGACACCATCGCCAGCCTCGAGTCGGCGGTCGAGACCTTCTACGGTCGGTTCACGACCTCCGACGGTGAGTCGCTGCAGGTCAACGAGCCCGAGGCCGAGGCCATGGACGCTCGTGAGCGGGGCCAGGAGACCGTCCAGGTCAAGCGGGCCGGCTGACGATGGCTGGTTCCCTCCGCGCGCTGCGCCGCCGGATCCGCTCCACCCAGTCGACGAAGAAGATCTTCTCGGCCCAGGAGCTGATCGCTGCCGCGCGCATCGTCCGTGCCCAGGCCCGGGTGGAGGCCTCCAAGCCCTATGCCCGGGAGATCACCCGCGTGCTGTCGGCGCTGGCAGGCTCGGCGAGCCTGGACCACCCGCTGCTGACCGACCGGGAGAACCCCCGGCGGGTCGCCGTCCTGGTGGTCACCTCCGACCGTGGGTTCGCCGGCTCGTACAACGTCAACGTGCTGCGGCGGACCGAGGAGCTCCTCGCCCTGCTCCGCGACGAGGGCAAGGAGCCGCTGCTGTACGTCGTCGGCCGCAAGGGCGAGACGTACTACCGGTTCCGCGACCGGGACGTGGAGGAGACCTGGAGCGGGTTCTCCGAGCAGCCCGGCTACGAGAACGCGCAGGACATCGGCCGCACCCTCATCGCCGCCTTCACCGCTGGTGAGGACGACGACGAGACCGGCGCTGGTGCCGACGACGTGCTCGGCGTGGACGAACTGCACATCGTCTACACCGAGTTCCGGTCCCTGCTCTCCCAGGTGCCGGTGGCCAACCGCATGGCGCCACTGGTCGTGGAGGAGGTCGACGAGCTGCGGGACGACCGCGACGCGCAGGTCGAGGAGTCGCGCAGCTCGGACATCACGCCGGCGTACGAGTTCGAGCCGTCGGCCGAGCAGCTGCTGGACGCGTTGTTGCCGAAGTACGTGACCACCCGGATCTACGCGGCACTGCTCGAGGCAGCCGCCTCGGAGTCGGCGTCGCGCCGCCGGGCGATGAAGTCGGCGTCGGACAACGCCGAGGAGCTGGCCAAGAACCTCTCCCGGCAGGCCAACGCGGCCCGTCAGGCGGAGATCACCCAGGAGATCAGCGAGATCGTCGGCGGTGCTGACGCACTCGTGTCGGCCAACGCCGACGACTGAGCCACCCGCCCCGTCCGCGGCACCGACCGCCGCGGACGGGGACCATCAAGACGCGAGACCACCGAGCCCGAGGGCAGGAGAGCAGCACAGATGACCGTCACCGAGGAACGTCCGTCCAGCCAGGAGACCGTCGGCGCAGGCCGCGTCGTCCGGGTCACGGGCCCGGTCGTCGACGTCGAGTTCCCCCGCGACGCGATGCCCGAGCTCTTCAACGCCCTCAAGGTCGAGGTCACCCTCGCCGACCTGGGCAAGACGCTGACCCTCGAGGTCGCCCAGCACCTGGGCGACAACGTGGTCCGCACCATCTCGATGGCCCCGACCGACGGTCTGGTCCGCGGTGCCCCGGTGAGCGACACCGGGTCCCCGATCATGGTGCCCGTCGGCGACGTGGTGACCGGCCACGTGTTCAACGCCCTGGGGGAGTGCCTGGACACCCCGGGTTACGCCGAGGACGCCCTGCACTGGTCGATCCACCGCAACGCGCCCAAGTTCGACCAGCTGGAAGGCCGCACCGAGCTGCTGGAGACGGGGATCAAGGTCATCGACCTGCTGACCCCCTACGTCCGCGGTGGGAAGATCGGCCTGTTCGGCGGTGCCGGTGTCGGCAAGACGGTGCTGATCCAGGAGATGATCCGTCGCGTCGCCCAGGAGTTCGGTGGTGTGTCGGTGTTCGCCGGCGTCGGCGAGCGCACCCGTGAGGGCAACGACCTCATCACCGAGATGACCGAGTCCGGCGTCATCAACTCGACCGCACTGGTCTTCGGTCAGATGGACGAGCCGCCGGGCACCCGGCTCCGGGTCGCGCTGTCCGCCCTGACGATGGCGGAGTACTTCCGCGACGAGCAGGACCAGGACGTGCTGCTCTTCATCGACAACATCTTCCGGTTCACCCAGGCCGGCTCCGAGGTCTCCACGCTGCTGGGGCGCATGCCCTCCGCGGTGGGCTACCAGCCGACCCTGGCCGACGAGATGGGCACGCTCCAGGAGCGGATCACCTCCACCCGGGGTCGGTCCATCACCTCGCTGCAGGCGATCTACGTGCCCGCCGACGACATCACCGACCCGGCGCCGCACACCACGTTCGCCCACCTCGACGCGACGACCGTGCTCTCCCGGCCGATCTCGGAGAAGGGCATCTACCCGGCCGTCGACCCGCTGGACTCCACCAGCCGGATCCTCGACGCGCAGTACATCGGGCAGGAGCACTACGACACCGCCCGCGAGGTCCAGCGGATCCTGCAGCGTTACCAGGAGCTGCAGGACATCATCGCGATCCTCGGCATCGACGAGCTCGGCGAAGAGGACAAGCTCACCGTCAACCGCGCCCGTCGCATCGAGCGGTTCCTCTCGCAGAACATGTTCGTCGCCGAGGCGTTCACCGGGCAGCCCGGTTCCTACGTCCCGCTCACCGAGACGTTGGAGGCCTTCAAGGCGCTGACGGTCGGCGACTACGACCACGTCCCGGAGCAGGCCTTCTTCATGTGCGGTGGCCTCGAGGACCTCGAGCGGAACTACGACAAGCTCAAGAAGAGCTGAGCAAGGACCCCTCGCCCCCGCCGCTCGCAGGTTCGCGACGGGGCCCTGCGAGGGGGCCGTTCCAGCACCTCGCCACGGCCGGGCATCCCTTCGGGGGTGCCCGGCCGTGGCGTTTCCCGGCCGTTCCGTCCCTGGCCGTGGCGTCCTCCGGCGGCAGGCGTCCGATCGTGGGATGGACGCCGTGACGGTCTGCGTGCGCGCGGCGCCGCTGTGCCTCCGGCACGCCATCCGTTCGAGTGGGCGGGAGCGCAGGGCCTCAAGTTCGTGCGGCCGGGTGACGAACATGAGTTCCGGTACGTCCGAGCGGCGGGCGTCACGCACAGGAGAACCACTCGTGCACAGCAGACGCACCACCCTGCCCCCCGTCTCCGGCGGGCCCGCGGCGGGACGCCGCGAGGAGACCGACGGCCAGGTGCCCCCGGGCGACGTCCTGGAGTGGAGCTGGCCGCCGTACGCGCCGCTGCCCGTGGACGGCGAGCCGTTCGACACGGCCGAGTGGGCACCGCCGTCGGTGGTGTGGCACCCGCAGCTGCGGCTGGGGCGCTGGACGGTGGTCTACCGCCGCACCGTCTGCTGACGGAACCCCCACCACCCGCCGGCCCGCGACGTGGTCGGCAGAGGGACCGAGCTCCCCCGATCGGGGCGGTCGTCGGCAGGGTCGGCAGCCTGTGGCGGGACCGGCGCCCGGCCGCCGGTACAGTGTCAGGGACCCGCTGCCGCGTCCGTCCGGACCGGCGGCCCGCATCACCGGCCTGGCACGGGCGGTCGATGACCCTGGAGGACATACGTGGCGACCCTGCAGGTCGAGCTCGTGGCCGTGGAGAAGATGCTCTGGTCCGGTGAGGCCAGCATGGTCATCGCCCGCACGACCGAGGGTGAGCTCGGTGTCATGCCCGGTCACTCGCCACTGCTGGGCGAGCTGGCTCCCGGCGGCGTGGTGACGATCCGCACGGAGTCGGGGGAGGACCTCGTCGTCGCCGCGCACGGTGGCTTCCTCTCGGTGACCGAGCGAGGTGTCTCCATCCTGGCCGAGACCGCCGAGATCTCCACCGACATCGACGTGGAGCGGGCCCGCGAGGCGCTCCGCCGCGCGGAGCAGGACAGCGACGACCCGGAGGCCGTCGCCGCCGCGAGGCGGGCCCAGTCCCGGCTCCGCGCCGCCGGCCAGGACGCCTGACCGCCGCCTGAGTCACTCTCGACCCGCCCTCGGCCGACGAGCCCCGCCCGGTGACCACCGCCGTCCTGGTCCTCGTCGGGCTGTTGGTGGTCGCGCTGGTCGCCGCGTTCCTGCTGCGCCGGCGGTTCCTGCTCTCCGGGCTGGGGGCGGTCACCATGTGGCTGCGTGCGCCCGGCACCTCCCGGTGGGCCGTGGGCGTGGCCTGGTACTCCGGCGACATGCTGCTCTGGTACCGCGCGTTGTCGCTGTCGGTCCGGCCGAACCGCCGCCTGTGCCGCGCCCAGTTCCAGGTCGACGCCCGGCGTCGCCCGACCGCTGAGGACCTGTCCCTGCCCGCCGACAGCGTGATCCTCACCGTCCGCACCGGAGCGGGGCCGCAGGAGCTGGCGATGGACTCCTCGACGGTGACCGGGTTCCTGTCCTGGATCGAGTCGGCTCCGCCGGTCGACCGCTGATCGAAGGACCCTCCTGCCCCCACCGCTCGCGGTGGGCCCCTGCAGGAGGGCCGATCCAGCGCGTCACCCGGCTCGGGTGGTCCTAGCTCTCGCGAGCCGCGCGCTGGGCGTGGACGCCGCTGTGGGCGCCGGGCTCCCACAGCACGTCGCCGTCGGGGTTGGCGGCGCGGGCGAGGATGAACAGCAGGTCCGAGAGCCGGTTGAGGTACCGGGCGGTCTCGGCGTTGGTCCGCTCCGCATCGACCGTCAGCAACGCCCACACGCTGCGCTCGGCCCGCCGGGCCACCGTCCGCGCCGTGTGGAGCAGTGCGGCGAGCGGGGTGCCCCCCGGGAGGACGAACGAGGTGAGCGCGGGCAGCTCGGCGTTGGCGGCGTCGCAGGCCGCCTCCAGCCGCTCGGTGTAGGCGGTGGTGATCCGCAGCGGCGGGTGCTCCGGCGCCTCCTGGATCGGGGTGGAGAGGTCGGCGCCGACGTCGAAGAGGTCGTTCTGCACGCTGCGGAGCAGCTCGGTGACCTCGGCCGACGGCCCGCCCAGCGCGACGGCGACCCCGAGCGCACTGTTCGTCTCGTCGACGTCGGCGTAGGCCACCAGCCGCGGATCGGTCTTGGCCACCCGGGACATGTCCCCGAGGTGGGTCTGCCCGGCGTCACCGGTGCGGGTGTAGATGCGGGTCAGCCGGACGGTCATGGGGGCGAGCCTAGGCCGGACCGGGGGGCGGGGCGCCAGCCCCGCGCCCCGTCGGGCGACATCCGCCGCCGCATCTAGGCTGGGCGGCGTGGAGTGCTTCGAGGTGACCGGCGGGGCGTCCCTGCGTGGCCGCGTCCGGGTGACCGGTGCCAAGAACAGCGCGCTCAAGCTGATGGCGGCGGCGCTGCTCGCCCCGGGCCGGACGACGCTGGACGAGGTGCCCGACATCCTCGACGTCACGATCATGAGCGAGGTGCTGCGGCGCCTCGGCTGCGGTGTGACCTTCGAGCGCTACCCGCTGGAGCCCGGCGGCAGCCCGAGCGGCGGCGGGCGGGTGCTGATCGACGTCCCCGAGCGTCCCTCCAGCGAGACCGACTACGACCTGGTCCGTCGGATGCGTGCCTCGATCAGCGTGCTCGGCCCCCTGGTGGCCCGGCTGGGCACCGCCAAGGTCGCGCTGCCCGGCGGCGACGCCATCGGCTCCCGTGGGCTGGACATGCACATCGCCGGCCTGGAGCGGCTCGGCGCCACCGTGGTCAACGAGCACGGCTTCCTGATCGCCACCGCCCCCAAGCTGGTCGGCACCTCGATCTGGCTCGACTTCCCCTCCGTGGGCGCCACCGAGAATTTGGTGATGGCCGCCGCCCTGGCCCAGGGGACGACGATCGTGGACAACGCCGCCCGCGAGCCGGAGATCGTCGACCTGTGCCGGATGCTGAGCGCGATGGGCGCCCGGATCGAGGGCGCCGGCACCTCCACGATCACGGTGGAGGGAGTGCGCGAGCTGCGGCCGGTGTCCTACTCCACCGTCCCGGACCGGATCGTGGCGGGGACCTGGGCGATCGGCGCGGTGATGACCCGGGGCGACCTGGTGATCGAGCGGGCGGTGGCCGAGCACCTGAGCGTGCCGCTGGAGAAGCTGGTCAACGCCGGGGCGACCGTGGAGTCGCTGGACGACGGCATCCGGGTGGCGATGGCGGACCGGCCGCGGGGAATGGACATCGTGACGCTCCCGTTCCCCGGCTTCCCGACCGACCTGCAGCCGATGGCCGTGGCGCTGGCCGCGGTCTCCAGCGGCACCGCACTGATCACCGAGAACGTCTTCGAGGGTCGGTTCATGTTCGTCAACGAGCTGGTCCGGCTCGGGGCCGACGTGCGCATCGACGGCCACCACGCGGTGGTCCGGGGGCGGGAGCGGCTCTCCAGCGCTCCCGTGCTGGCCACCGACATCCGCGCGGGTGCCGGGCTGGTGCTCGCCGGGCTCCTCACCGACGGCGTCACCGAGGTGCAGGACGTGCACCACGTCGACCGCGGCTACCCGGACTTCACCGAGCAGCTGCGTGGCGTGGGCGTGCAGATCGAGCGGACCCAGCGCCCGAACTGACGTCCTCGTTCAGCGTCCGCCGAAGGAGAGCGCGAGTGCGCGGGCGCGCTCGAGGTCCTCGGGGAAGACGAGGACGTCGGCCCGGTGTGCGGCCGGCTCGCGGATCGTGGACCGGATGCCGGCGTCGCTCAGCACGGCCCGCAGGGCCAGCGCCGACTCCCGGCGGGTGAGCGTGGCCACCGGCGTGAGCAGCTCCTCGCGCCGCACCGGCTTGCCCGACGAGGAGCCCGAGGCGAAGGCCCAGCGCAGGAAGAGCGCGATCAGCGCGAGCATGACCAGGGCGAGGGCCGGGCCCACGGCGTAGTGCAGGCTCCCGGCGTCGATCGGCACGCTGACCTCCCTGCGGCGGCGGCGGCCGGCCGGCCGCGAGCCCGGAGCCGAGTGTGCCACCGCTGGAGGACACCCGTGGCTACTGGCCAGTAACCGCCCTACACTCCGCTGGCATGCCGTTCCCTTCAGCGCCGAAGGACCGCGACCGTCCCTGGGTCATGCGCACCTACGCCGGCCACTCCTCGCCCGCGGAGTCCAACGCCCTCTACCGGCGGAACCTCGCCAAGGGACAGACCGGGTTGTCCGTCGCCTTCGACCTCCCCACCCAGACCGGCTACGACCCCGACGACGAGCTGGCCGTCGGGGAGGTCGGCAAGGTCGGGGTGCCGGTCACGCACATCGGCGACATGCGGGCGCTGTTCGACGGCATCCCGCTGGACGAGATGAACACGTCGATGACGATCAACGCGACGGCGATGTGGCAGCTGGCGCTCTACCAGGCGGTCGCGGAGGAACACGGCCACGACGTCGCGCAGCTGGCCGGGACGACGCAGAACGACATCATCAAGGAGTACCTGTCCCGCGGGACCTACGTCTTCCCGCCCGCGCAGAGCATGCGGCTGATCACCGACATGGTCGCCTACACGGTGACGGCGATGCCGCGGTGGAACCCGATCAACATCTGCAGCTACCACCTGCAGGAGGCCGGGGCCACGCCGGTGCAGGAGATCGCCTACGCGATGAGCACCGCGATCGCCGTCCTGGACTCGGTGCGCGACTCCGGCCAGGTGCCGGCCGAGCGCTTCGGCGACGTCGTCGCCCGGATCTCCTTCTTCGTCAACGCCGGGGTGCGGTTCGTCGAGGAGATGTGCAAGATGCGCGCCTTCGGCCAGCTCTGGGACGAGCTGACGGCCGAACGCTACGGCGTGACCGACCCGAAGCAGCGGCGCTTCCGGTACGGGGTGCAGGTCAACTCCCTCGGGCTCACCGAGGCGCAGCCGGAGAACAACGTCCAGCGGATCGTGCTGGAGATGCTCGCGGTCACGCTGTCCCGCGACGCCCGGGCCCGGGCGGTGCAGCTGCCGGCCTGGAACGAGGCGCTCGGTCTGCCGCGGCCCTGGGACCAGCAGTGGTCGCTGCGGCTGCAGCAGGTGCTCGCGTTCGAGACCGACCTGCTGGAGTACGAGGACCTGTTCACCGGCTCGGTGGTGGTCGAGCGCAAGGTCGCCGAGCTGGTCGAGGGCGCCCGGGCGGAGATCGCCCGGGTGCAGGAGCTGGGCGGTGCGGTGGCCGCGGTCGAGTCGGGCTACATGAAGGGCGAGCTGGTGGCCTCACTGGCTCAGCGCCGTCGCCGGATGGAGAGCGGCGAGGACGTCGTCGTCGGCGTCAACCGGTACACGACCAGCGAGCCCAACCCGCTGCTGGCCGACCTCGAGACCGCGATCCAGACGGTCGACCCGGCGGTGGAGGCAGCGGCCCAGGCCGCGGTGCAGCGGTGGCGCGCCGAACGGGTGCCAGGGCCGGTGGCCGAGGCGCTCGCGGAGCTGCGCGCGGCCGCGGGCACCGACGTGAACCTGATGGCCGCCACGCTGCGCTGCGCCCGGGCCGGCGTGACGACGGGGGAGTGGGCGGGCGCGCTACGGGCGGTGTTCGGCGAGTACCGGGCGCCCACCGGCGTCGGGGCCGCGGGCGCCGGCGCGGCCGACACCGCGCTGACCGAGGTGCGCGAGCTGGTCCGCCGCACCGGCGCGGAGCTGGGCGGCCGGCTGCGTTTCCTGGTCGGCAAGCCGGGGCTGGACGGGCACTCCAACGGCGCCGAGCAGATCGCCGTGCGGGCCCGCGACGCCGGCTTCGAGGTGGTCTACCAGGGCATCCGGCTCACCCCGGCGCAGATCGTCTCCGCGGCCGTCGAGGAGGACGTGCACGTGGTCGGCCTGTCGGTGCTGTCGGGGTCGCACCTGCAGGTGGTCCCGGCGGTGCTGGACGGCCTGCGGGCGGCCGGCCTGGACGACGTCCCGGTCGTGGTCGGCGGGATCGTCCCGGACGGCGATGCCCGGCGGTTGCGGGACCTCGGGGTCGCCCGGGTGTTCACGCCGAAGGACTTCGGGATCACCGACATCATGGCCGAGGTGGTCGCCGTCGTCCGCGAGGCGAACGGCCTCCCGGCGCCCTTGCCCGTCTGAGGGACGAACGTCGCCGACACGGCTACTGTCTATTGACAGTCGATCGACAGCTGGCGAATCTCGATCCATGTCGCCCGCACATCCGCTGCTGTTCCCGATCCGGTTCCTGCTCGCGCTCGTCTTCGCCGCGCTCGTCGCCGCCCAGATCTGGGCAGTGCCCGGGATGCTGCCGGACCTGGCCGACCCGTCGCTGGAGCAGTCCCTCGTGCGGTGGACGATGCTCGCGGTCTCGGTCCTGGGGCTGGCGTGCGTCCAGGTCGTCGTCTGCACCTGGCAGCTGCTGACCATGGTCCGGACGGACTGCATCTTCAGCGCGGGGTCGCTGCCGTGGGTCAACGCGATCGTGGCGGCGATGGCCGTCGGCTGGCTCATGCTCCTGGGCGCCTTCGTGAGCTCGTACTACTTCATCATCGACGAGGTCAGCGACGACCCGGGCCCGCCGGTGCTCCTGCTGGTGCTGCTGCTGGTCGGTGCCGTGGTGGGGCTGCTGATGGTGGTCATGCGCGCGCTGCTGCAGCAGGCCACGACGCTGCGGACCGACATGGAAGCGGTCATCTGATGGCGATCGTCGTGCGCATCGACGTCGAGCTGGCCAAGCGGAAGATGAGCGTCGGGGAGTTCGCCGAGCGGGTCGGGCTCACCCCGGCCAACGTGGCGGTGCTGAAGAACGGCCGGGCCAAGGCCGTCCGCTTCAGCACCCTGGAGGCGATGTGCCGGGTGCTGGACTGCCAGCCCGGCGACCTCCTCGAGTGGGTCGAGGACGACCACGCCGAGCCGTTGGCCGTGCAGGCGGCCCGCCGGTGACCGGGGTCCGTGCTCCATGCGGACCCGGTGACCGATCGGCGGGTCGCCCCGGCCGTCATTCGAGCCGGACGACGACGCCCTCGGTCGCGCTGCGGCGGGCGGCGTCGAGCACGGTGAGCGAGGCGACGGCGTCCCGCGGCTCGACCGGCACCAGGCCCAGGCCGCGGACCGCGGCGGCGAACGCCGGGTAGAACGTGTCCCAGGCGCCGGGCAGGGTGGGCACCCGGTCCTCGTGGTCCCCCCGCCGGACCCGACCCCAGCGCTCCTCCGGCTCGGCGCCCCAGTCCGGCCCGAGCGTGGCCGGGGTCTCCCCGGCGATCAGTGCGTCCTCCTGGCCGTCCATCGGCCCGCCGACGACGTAGCTGCCGGCCGTGCCGGTGACCCGGAACCGGTTGCCCGGTGCGCCCTCGCTCCAGCTGCCGGCCAGGTGCGAGCGGGCCCCGTCGGTGTGCGTCAGGGCGATGAAGACGTCGTCGTCCAGCCCGTTCGGGCGCACCCGCCACTCGGCGTAGACCGACGTCACCGGGCCGAGCAGCACCAGGGCCTGGTCGACCAGGTGGCTGCCGAAGTCCAGCAGCGTGCCGCCTCCGGACGGTGCCGGGCCGGGGTCGGGCGTGAACCGCTCGAACCGGGACTCGAACCGGGTGATCCGGCCCAGCGTCCCGGCCTCGGCGAGGGCCTGGACGGTGCGGAAGTCGGAGTCCCAGCGGCGGTTCTGGTACGGCGCCAGCGGCAGGCCGAGCCGGTGGGCCCGCTCGGCACTGGACCGGGCGGAGGGGGCGTCCAGTGCGAAGGGCTTGTCGCAGACGACGGCCAGGCCGAGGTCGAGCGCCTCGTCGGTGAGCGCGGTGTGGGTGTCGGCGGGTGTCGAGATGGCCACCGCCTCGACGCCGGCCGCGGCCAGCTCGGCCAGGGAGCCGACGGCGGTCGCACCCGGGTGCTCGCGGCTGAGCAGCTCGCGGCGTTCGGTCGAGGAGGTCGCCACGGCGACGAGGTCGCACTCCGCGGCGGCGGCGAGCAGCGGGGCGTGGAAGTACCGGCCGCCGAAGCCGTACCCCACCAGGCCGAACCGAACGGGTTCCATCAGTCTCGTGCTCCTCGGGTCAGGTGTGCCGCGTCGGGGGCGTGCCGGGTCATCGTGCCGGTCACGGCAGCCGCGGGCCGAACCGGACGTCGACGCCGGGGGAGAAGAGCACGCTGTCCGGGGCGCCGCCCACCGTGGGCAGGCCGGCGGCGGCGACCAGGTCGTCCTCGAGGTCGAGCAGTTCGGCGGCGTGCAGTGGCCACTCCGGGTGCTCGTTCGGCCAGTAGGCCAGCCGGCCCAGGGTGGTCTGGTGCAGCCCCCAACGGCTGGTGAGGAACCGCGGCAGCGGACCGGGGTCGGTCAGCCGGTCACCCACCCGGACGGCGATGGTGCCCCCGGCGCCCCGGGGCCCGGGCCACCGACGGGCCGCCCGGTAGGTGAGCTGGTCGCCGTCACGGGCGATGCGCATCCGGGACCACAGGTAGGGCAGGCGGGCGACCCAGCGGGCGGCGAGCACCGGCAGCAGCCGGTCGGCCTCCAGCGACCGGAAGACCACGCCCCGCCGTCCCTGCGCATCCACCGAGTACAGCCGCACGTTCGTCTCGGCGAAGGAGCCGAGGTAGGGCAGCCCCGGCGCCCCGAGCAGGCCGATCCGGCGCATCCGGAAGGGGATGAGGCCGACGTAGGTCGCGCCGTCCAGCTCGTCGGGCTCGGTGCCGGCCGGCAGCAGCGGGGCGACCAGGGCCGGGTCGACGGCCCAGTGCAGGAACGTGACGTCCCGCCAGCCCTGGGTGAAGACGGTGCGGCTCACCGGTCGCGGGGTGGTGGGGGTGATGCTCTCGACGGTGCTCACCCGGTCAGCCTGCCCCCACCTCGGTCGGGGTGCGCTCGGCCCCTGTGTCGCCGGAGGCCGTCGTGTCGTCGGAGCTCCGTCGCCGGTGCAGGAGGAACCGGAGTCCCTCGCCCAGCGCAGCCAGAGCCAGGGCCAGTCCGAGCCCCAGCAGCAGGCCGCGCAGCGGGTCGCGCTCGAAGGCCAGCCCGCCGACGTACCCGATGCCGGCCGACCAGCCGGCCCAGGTCAGGGCGGCCAGCGCGGCGAAGGGCGTGAACCGGCGCAGCGGCCAGCCCACCGCCCCGGCGGTCAGCGTCACCGCCGTCCGCAGGCCCGGCACGTACCGGGCGGTGACCAGCAGGACGCCGCCGCGCGCGGCCAGCAACCGCGACGCCCGGTCCAGCGCTGCCCGCCGCCGGCTCCCCGGCCGGGCCCACCCGTACAGCCGGGGGCCGGCCAGGTGCCCGATCAGGTAGGAGGTGTGGTCACCGGCGAAGGCACCCAGCGTGGCCACCGCGACCACCAGGGCCAGGTCGGGCTGCCCGGTGGCGGCGAAGACCCCGGCGGTGATCCCACGCTCTCGCCCGGCACAACGGGCAGGAAGCCGTCGAGCGCGGCCAGCGAGAACAGGACCAGGTACACCCACGGCGAGGCCATCAGCTCCTGCACCCAGCCGAGCACGGCGTCGGTCACGGTCGGCTCCCCGGGGACGGCATGCCCCGAGCCTGCTCGGCGGGGGAGCGGTGCACATCCACCTGAGGTAGCCGGCGGTCTCCCCCGAGAGGATGACGGGACGGAGCCCTTCGACGGGGGCCACCTCCGGTCCCGGTCCGTTCGGCCGGTCGTTGGTCATGATCCCGCTCACGCCGCGGAATGGCGGACGGCGGTGCGGGCCTTCGCCTGCACGTGACGGATCTGTGGGGCCTGACGCGGCGGCGCGTCGTCGACCACGGGCGGATGACCACCTCCCGCTAGGAGTGCGCCGGCTCTCCCCCCTCCACCACCCCTGCACCGCCCCAGAGAGGCACCCCTCCCGTGCTCGCACGTCTCCGCCGCGTCCCGTTCGCGGTCCAGGTCCTGCTCGGCCTGGTCATCGGCATCGCCCTCGGCCTGGTGGCCCGCGCGATGGGCCCGGTCGCCGGCTCCTTCGTCGACGGCGTCCTGGTGCCCGGCACCGACGCCAACTGGCTGACCAGCACCCTCACCACCATCGGCAACACCTTCGTCGGGCTGCTGCGCGCGATCGTCGTCCCGCTGATCGTCACCGCCATCATCGTCAGCATCGCCAACCTCAAGCAGGTCTCCAACGCCGCCCGGCTGGCCGGTCAGACCCTGCTGTGGTTCGCGATCACCTCGCTCATCGCCGTCTCCATCGGCATCGGCCTCGGACTGCTCACCCAGCCCGGCAACCGCAGCTCGGTGGACGCCGACCTCGCCGCGGCCCCGGCGACGACCGGCTCGTGGTGGGACTTCCTCACCGGGCTGGTCCCGGCCAACTTCCTCGGCCTGGAGGGGAACGGGGACGGCGGGGTCAGCTTCAACATCCTGCAGCTGATCGTCGTCTCGGTCGCCATCGGCGTGGCCGCGCTGAAGGTCGGCGACGCCGCGGACCCGTTCCTGTCGGTCACCCGCTCGGTGCTGGCGATCGTGCAGAAGGTCCTCTGGTGGGTGATCCTGCTCGCGCCGCTGGGCACCGTCGGGCTGATCGGCAAGGCCGTGGCCAGCTACGGCTGGGAGTCCCTCGGTTCCCTCGGGGTCTTCGTCGGCGCGGTGTACGCCGGCCTGGCGATCGTGCTGCTGGTCGTCTACCCGGTGCTGCTCAAGCTCCACGGGCTGTCGCCGGTGCGCTTCTACGCCGGTGCCTGGCCGGCGATCCAGCTGGCCTTCGTGTCCCGCAGCTCCATCGGCACACTGCCGGTGACCCAGCGGGTGACCGAGACCGATCTCGGGGTGCCCCGCAGTTATGCCTCCTTCGCGGTGCCGCTGGGCGCGACGACGAAGATGGACGGCTGCGCGGCGATCTACCCGGCGCTGGCCGCGATCTTCGTGGCCGAGTTCTTCGACGTCGACCTCTCGATCACCGACTACCTGCTGATCGCCCTGGTGTCGGTGGTCGGCTCGGCGGCGACCGCGGGGGTGACCGGGGCGGTGGTGATGCTGACCCTCACGCTGTCCACCCTGGGCCTGCCGCTGGCCGGCGTCGGCCTGCTGCTGGCGGTCGACCCGATCCTGGACATGGGCCGCACCGCCACCAACGTGACCGGCCAGGCGCTGGTGCCCACGATCGTGGCCAAGCGTGAGGGGCTGCTGGACCTGGTGCGGTTCAACTCCACCCGGACCGCCGACCCGCTGGCCCCGATCGAGCAGCGCGGCGGGGTGGACGGCGACCTGCGCGCGCCGCAGCCGGCCTGAGCCCGGGTGCTCCCCGGGTCACGCGCCCGGGGAGCACCCCGCCCTCAGTCGGTCAGGTCGGCGCAGCCGGACTCGTGCGGCAGCAGCGGGCGGAAGGTGATCGACCAGCGCGCGCCGTCCGCGCCGACCCAGGGGGTCATGGTGGTGGCGTCCCGGGCAGCGTCGGCGAGGGCCTGCGCCTCCTCGCCCGTCGCGGTCACACAGGTCACCCCCGGCGCGATCGGCTCACCCGGCAGTGCCGGCCCCGGCCAGGGCAGCTCCGGGTGGGCCAGTTCGTCGGCCGGCTCGGTCCACGGTCGGGCGAGCGCTGCGACCGCCTCCGGGGTGTAGGGCTCCGGCGCCTCGCCCTCGGCGCCGACGGCCTGGGTGAGGTCGGTCAGGTCGTCGAGCAGGTCCTGCAGCTCCGTCCGCGCCTCCTCCTGCTCCTCGGTCAGCCCGCCGGCGCCCACGGACTCCCGCAGCGCGTAGACCTCCCGGGTGACCGGGCCCTCGTCGGTGACCAGGGTGAAGCGGGTGGAGGTGGCATCGGCCAGCGGCGGGGAGCCGAGGTCGGCGGTCTCCGCGATGCCGGCGTCCATCGCCCGGGCGGCGAGCTGCTGCACGGTGGCCTGGTCGACCTGCTGCACCTGCACGTTGGGCCAGGCCGGCCCCGGGTAGATGGCCGGCACCGGCCCCTGGGTGATCACCCGCCCGTCGGCATAGACGCTCACGACCGGCAGCCGCGCGGCCAGCATCTCCGGCGTCGTGAAGCCGCCGACGTCGGCGACCTGGAGGACCAGCGCCTCCTCGCCCTCCGGCAACGAGACCGTCTCCGACTCCGTCGGCGTCTCGCTGGACGGTCCGGGCGGCGCGGCCCCGGTGCCGCCCTGCTCGGCGCAGGCGGTCAGCAGCAGGGTCGCCAGTGCGAGACCGACGGCGGGACGGAGGGCAGGTGGGTTCCGCACAGGGAGTACACGGCTCGGCGGCCCAGGGGGTTCCACGGCTCCTGCGCGCTCCCGCCGGTGCGGAGGGCCGGTCGGACGGCCGGTAGCGTCGTCGTCCGTGCGCCTGGTCATTGCCCGCTGCTCCGTGGACTACATCGGGCGGCTCACCGCCCACCTCCCGCCCGCCACCCGGCTGCTGCTGGTGAAGGCCGACGGCTCGGTGTCGATCCACGCCGACGACCGGGCCTACAAGCCGCTGAACTGGATGAGCCCGCCGTGCTCGGTCAAGGAGGAGCTGACCGACGGCGCGGGCACCTGGACGGTCACCAACAAGGCCGGCGAGCAGCTGATCATCACGATCGAGTCGGTCGAGCACGACTCCCGGCACGACCTCGGCGTCGACCCCGGCCTGCAGAAGGACGGCGTGGAGGCGGACCTGCAGCGGCTGCTCGCGCTGCACGTGGAGACCTTCGGCGAGGGGTGGTCGCTGGTGCGCCGCGAGTACCCGACCGCGATCGGCCCGGTCGACCTGCTCTGCCGGGACGCCGGCGGCGCGACGGTGGCCGTGGAGATCAAGCGCCGCGGCGAGATCGACGGGGTCGAGCAGCTGACCCGCTACCTGGAGCTGCTCAACCGCGACCCGCGGCTGGCCCCGGTCAAGGGCGTGTTCGCCGCACAGGAGATCAAGCCGCAGGCCCGGGTGCTGGCCGCCGACCGCGGCATCGACTGCCTGACCGTCGACTACGCCGTCCTCAAGGGCACCGACGACCCCTCGCAGCGCCTCTTCTAGAAGGACCCCGTCGCCCCGCACCACCCGCTCCGCGCGCGGCCGGCCCCTGCGACGGGGTCGAACTACCGGCCGGTAGGGACCGGGTCGGGCGCTGGTGCGAAACTGCTCGTGATCACCGGACGGCGGAGGGATGGCAGCGTGGCCAGAGAACTGACCGAGGTCGGCGTGGTGGGGCTGGGCACGATGGGTGCCGGCATCGCCGAGGTGCTCGCCCGGGCCGGGTTGTCGGTGACGGCGGTCGAGGTGGCCGACGAGGCACTGGACCGCGGACGGGCGCACGTCGAGCAGTCCACCGGCAAGGCCGTCGCCCGCGGGAAGCTCGAGCCCGCCGAACGTGACGCCATCCTGTCCCGGATCCGGTTCACCACCGCGATGGAGGACCTCGCCGTCGCCGAGCTGGTCGTCGAGGCCATCCCGGAGCGGATGGAGCTCAAGGCCCAGCTGTTCTCGAAGCTGGACGCGATCTGCCCGCCGGACACCATCCTGGCGACCAACACCTCCAGCCTGTCGGTCACCGAGCTGTCGGTCACCACCGGCCGCCCCGGCAAGGTCATCGGGATGCACTTCTTCAACCCGGCGCCGGTGATGAAGCTGGTCGAGATCGTGCGCACCGTGGTCACCGAGCCCTCGGTGGTCGAGGACGTCGAGGCGCTGGCCGCGCGGCTGGGCAAGATCGACGTGACCATCGGCGACAAGGCGGGGTTCATCGCCAACGCCCTGCTGTTCGGCTACCTCAACCACGCCGTCTCGATGTTCGAGAACCGCTACGCCAGCCGCGAGGACATCGACGCCGCGATGCGCCTGGGCTGCGGCCTGCCGATGGGCCCGCTCGCGCTGATGGACCTGATCGGGATCGACACCGCCTACGAGATCCTCGTGACGATGTACCAGCAGTCGCGCAACCGGCTGCACGCCCCCGCACCGATCATCAAGCAGATGATGACCGCCGGGCTGCTGGGCCGGAAGAGCGGCCGCGGCTTCTACACCTACGCCGGGCGCGACTCCGCCGAGGTCGTCCCGGACGCCGCCACGCCGGCCACCGGCGGCGCCGCCGAGGGGGCCCGCCCGATCCGCAGCGTCGGCGTCGTGGGCTCCGGGACGATGGCCGTCGGCATCGTCGAGGTGGTCGCCAAGGGCGGCTACGACGTCACCTTCGTCGCCCGCACCCTGGACAAGGTCGAGGCCGTGCAGCACGCGCTGACCCGGTCGCTGGACAAGCAGGTCGCCCGCGGCCGGCTGGACGAGGCGGAGCGGGACGCCGCCCTCGCCCGGGTCACCGGCTCCGCCCAGCTCGACGACCTCGCCGGCGCCGACCTGGTCATCGAGGCCGTGGTCGAGCACCTGGGCGTCAAGCAGGCGCTGTTCGCCGCGCTGGGGGAGATCGCCAAGCCCGGTGCGGTGCTGGCCACCACGACGTCCAGCCTGCCGGTCATCGAGTGCGCGAAGGCCAGCGAGCGCCCCGGGGACGTCGTGGGGCTGCACTTCTTCAACCCCGCGCCGGTGATGAAGCTGGTCGAGGTCGTCTCCACGATCGCCACCGAGCCCGACGTGGCCGCCACCGCGCACGCGCTGTGCGCGCAGGTGGGCAAGCACGCGGTCTCCTGCACCGACCGCGCCGGGTTCGTCGTCAACGCGCTGCTGTTCCCCTACCTCAACGACGCGGTGAAGATGCTGGAGGCGCACTACGCGACCGCCGACGACATCGACGCGGCGATGAAGGTCGGCTGCGGCTACCCGATGGGGCCCTTCGAGCTGCTGGACGTCGTCGGGCTGGACGTCGCCCTGGCGATCGAGCGCGAGCTGTACACCGAGTTCCGCGAGCCCGGGTTCGCTCCCGCGCCGCTGCTCGAGCACCTGGTGACCGCCGGCTACCTCGGCCGCAAGGCCGGCCGCGGCTTCCGCGACCACGCGAACCGGTAGCCGGTGCCCCGCCGAGGTGGCTCGCGGCGTGGTCCGGGGCGTGCCCGGACCACGCAGCCGGGGCGTGGGCCGACGACGGGCCGGCAGCCGGTCGAGGAGGCCTCCGACGGCGACTGGGTGGTGCGGCCGCTCAGCGGGGCGGGCAGTGACAAGAGCTACCGCTGCCCGGGGTGTGACCAGCTGATCCCGCCACGGACCCCGCACCTGGTCACCTGGCCGGCCTACGCCCGGGACTCCGACCTGGACCCGTGGGACACCGACTCGGCCGCCGACTGGCGACGGCACTGGCACACCGCCTGCTGGCGGGCCCGCGGCCGCCGCCGCTGAGGAAGGACCACCCTTCCCCCCACCCTTCGCAGGCTCAGGGTGGGTCCCTGAAGGGTGGCCGTTCCATCATCCTGCGGATGCGTGGACGACGACGTTGTCGGTGTAGCTGCGGCGGCCGCGGTCGAAGCTGCCGCCGCAGGTGATCAGCCGGAGCTCGGCGCCGGTCGTCGGCCCGTAGACCTCGTCGGTGGGGAAGTCGTCCTTGGGGTGGGTGGCCACCCGGGTCACGGTGAACGTCACCGGCCGGCCGTCGCTGCCGGTGGCGACCACCTGGTCACCCGGGCTGAGCTCCGCCAGCCGGGCGAACACCCCGGGGCCGGTGTGGTCGTCGACGTGCCCGGCCAGCACCGCCGGGCCCACCTCGCCGGGCGCTGGGCCGGCGGCGAACCAACCCGCCTGCTGGACGTCCTCCGGGGGCAGCAGGGCGCCGGCGTCGTCGACCCCGATCGGGACGAGGTCGGTGTCCACGCCGATCGCGGCGATGCGCAGCCCGACCGGGGTCGCGACAGTCCGCTCCGCCGGCACCTCCGTGGCGGAGCCGAGGACCACCGGACCGGGTGGGGAGGCGACCGCGGTGTCGGGCACGGCGTCGCCCGGGTGGTCCACGAGTGCCGCGCCGCCGGCGAGGAGGGCCACCACGAGCAGTCCCGCCCGCAGTGCCGCCCGCCCGCGCCGGCCGGTCGATGTCGTCATCGTCGGCCGGTCAGGACGTCGAGGACGGCGGTGCGTGGCCACGGCGGGGCCGGCGCACCCCGACGGCCAGCAGCAGGGCGGTGAGCGAGAGGGCGGCGAGCGCAGCGCGGCCGACCGGCAGCCCGTCGTCAGCCGCGGTGCCACCACCGCCGGCCTCCACCCCGCCGACCGGCACGACGCCCGGGCCGGCGGCGTCGAGCGTGGTCGTCACGGTGAGCCCGCCTCCCTCGCGGTCCAGGACGAGCACGGTGTGGACGGCCCCGGCGGCGAGGTCGACGGGCAGCTCGGCAGAGGTGCCGTCGGCGCCGCTGACGACGAGCGTGCCGGCGCCACCGGGCACGTCGACGGGGTCGGTCGAGTCGGCGAACGCCAGGCCGGTGGCGAGCACGGTGCCCCCGCCCAGGGCGACGTCCAGCGGGGAGCCGGTCGAACCGGCGTTGAGGACCCGGGCGCGGGAGGAACCGGCCGGCGGCAGCGTGAGGTCGTCGGTCAGCACGGCGAGGCCCAGGTCGGCGAAGAGCCCCACGCCGACGACCGTGGTCGCGCTCCCGGGGGCCACGGTGACCGTGGTGGCCAGCACCGGCGGGCTGCCCGGGTCGGCCCCGGCCGCGCGGGCGCTGACGGTGTACGTGCCCGCCGGCACCCGCTGGTAGGGCGAGACGTCGCCGTAGCCGACCGCGGGCAGCACGACCTCCACGTCCGGCTCGGACACCGCGTCGATGGTGGCATCGACCGAGGGGGTGTCCGGGGAGAGGTGGGCCATCCGGACCAGGCCGCTGTCCACCGGGCCGCTGTCGGCCACGGGCGCGGCCGCCGCCCCGGAGGTGAGCGGCAGCCCGAGCGCGCACAGGCCCGCGGTGAGCACGGCGACGAGCGTGGTCCGCGACAGCCGGGGCACGGTGCTCCGCTCCGGTGCTGGTCGGTTCCTTCGATCCCGTGCAGTGCGGGCGAGGTGCGCCGACCAGGGCCGCCGCGGAGCAGTGGCCGCGGTCAGCTCCGGTTCGCCGGGGGCGGCCCGCCCTGGCCGGCCGGCACGGCCGGGGTCGGCTGGACCCGCGTCACCGGACCGCGGGCCGGTACCGGCGGCGTCTGCCGCACGCCGGGCTGGGGCCGCTGCTGCGGTGCCCGCTCGGCCGCCGGCTGCTCCGCCGTCGACCGGCCCGCCGTCGTCCGCTCTGCCGCGGGTGCCTGCTGCTGGCTCGGGTGGGCCGGTGCCGGCGTCCGGACCGGCTGCTGGGCACCGGCCGTGGGCACCGACTGGGCCGGGACCGACTGCGTCTGGACGGACTGGACCGGCACGGCCTGGGTCTCGGTGGGCTGCGGCTGAGCGGCCTCCGGCTCCGGGGCGGCCGGGCGGTCCGCCGCGCTGGGCTGCTCCCCGGTGGGCTGCTCCCCGGTGAGCTGGGACGGCCCGTCCTGCTCGGACCCGGCCGCGGTGGGCTGCGACGGGGCCGCCTCGGCCTGCTGGACAGTCTCGGCCGGAGCCGTCGGTCGCGGCTCCTCGTCCTGCGGCGCCTGGTCGGAGAGGTCCGGCAGCCGGCCGAGCAGGGTGCGCACGTCGGCCAGCCGGCGGGTCAGGTCGTCCCGGACCTTCCGGATCGCCGCCGCCGAGGCCTCCACCTCGGTGAGCGTGTGGTGCGCCCGCTCGTCGGCCTCGGCGATCCGCTGCTGGGCGGCGGCGATCGAGGACTGCTCGCGCTCCTCCTCCAGCCGGGCGGCCTCGGTGCGGCGGGCCCGCTGGGCGATCTCGAAGTCCTGCTCGGCCTTGGTGCGACGGCCCACGGAGTCGGCGTCCAGCTGGGCCACCCGCTCCCGGGCCTTGGTGACCAGGTCATCGGCGCGGGACTGGGCGACCGCGGCGATCTGCTCAGCGTGCTGGCGCGCTTCGCCGACCAGGCGCTCGGCCTCGGCCCGGCTGGCGGCCGAGCGCTCCCCGAGGGCGCGCTCCTCGCCGGCGATCCGCTCCCGGATCGCCTCCGCCTCGGCGGCGACGGCGGCCTGCAGCTGGGCGGCCTGCTCCTCGGCCTGGCGGCGGATCTCCGACGCCTCGTCCTGCGCGAGCTGCAGCATGTTGGAGATGCGCTCGCCCATGTTCTCGAACGTGGGCGCGCTGGCACTGGCGGCGCGGCGCCGCAGCGACTCGACCTCGCCGTGCAGCGCCTGCAGCTGACGGGCGAGGTCGGCCGACCGGGACACGGCGGCGTCCCGGTCGGCCAACGCCACCCGCAGGTCGGCGTCCAGGCTGGCCAGCGTCTCGGCGACCTGGTCGCGGTCGTACCCCTTGCGCACCACGTCGAAGGTGGGGCCGCCGTCGCGGAAACCGAACTCGTCGTCGCGGGGGTCGCTCATGCCCTCATCCTCGCATTGATCCAGTGCCGCAGTCAGCGTGTCGAGGGCCGCACCCAGCCAACTCCCAGGTGGCCCGTCGTCACACGTCGCGGAAGCGGTTGATCGCCGTCAGGTGCCGCTCCCGCTTGGCCGGGTCCTTCACGCCCAGGCCCTCCTCCGGGGCGAGGGTCAGCACGCCGACCTTGCCCTGGTGCAGGTTGCGGTGGACGTCGTAGGCGGCCTGGCCGACGTCGTCCATGGCGTAGGTCTTCGACAGCGTCGGGTGGATCAGGCCCCGGTCGATCAGCCGGTTGGCCTCCCAGGCCTCGCGGTAGTTGGCGAAGTGCGAGCCGACGATCCGCTTGAGGTTCATCCAGAGGTAGCGGTTGTCGTAGGAGTGGAGGAAGCCGCTGGTCGAGGCGCAGGTGACGATCGTGCCGCCCTTCTTGGCGACGTAGACGCTGGCGCCGAAGGTCTCCCGGCCGGGGTGCTCGAAGACGATGTCGGCGTCGTCCCCGCCGGTCAGCTCGCGGATCTTCGCCCCGAGCCGCTGCCACTCCTTCGGGTCCTGGGTCTCCTCGTCCTTCCAGAACCGGTAGCCCTCCGCGGAGCGGTCGATGACCAGCTCGGCGCCCATCCGGCGGACGATCTCGGCCTTCTCCGGGCTGCTGACCACACACACCGGGATGGCCCCGCCGTTGAGCGCCATCTGGGTGGCGTAGGAGCCGAGCCCGCCGGAGGCGCCCCAGATCAGGACGACGTCGCCCTGCTTCATGTTCGCGCCGTTGTGGCTGACCAGCTGCCGGTAGGCGGTGGAGTTGACCAGCCCCGGGCAGGCCGCCTCCTCCCAGGTGAGGTGCGCCGGCTTGGGCATCAGCTGGTTGCTCTTGACCAGGGACAGCTCGGCCAGGCCGCCGAAGTTGGTCTCGAAGCCCCAGATCCGCTGCTGCGGGTCCATCATCGTGTCGTCGTGGCCGGCCGGGTCCTCGAGCTCGACGGACAGGCAGTGGGCGACGACCTCGTCGCCGGGCTTCCACTTGTTGACCCCGGGGCCGACCGCGACCACGACGCCGGCGAGGTCCGAGCCGACCACGTGGTACGGCAGGTCGTGCTTCCTGGTCAGGTCGTTGAGCCGGCCGTAGCGGGCGAGGAAGCCGAAGGTCGAGACCGGCTCGAAGATCGACGTCCAGACGGTGTTGTAGTTGACCGAGGAGGCCATCACCGCGATCAGCGCCTCGCCCGGCCCGATCTCCGGGGTCGGCACCTCCTCCACGTGCAGGGCCTTGCGGGGGTCCTTCCCCTTGGTGGGCAGGCCCTCGAACATGTCCTGTTCGTCCTTGCGGACCAGCACGGCGCGGTAGGACCCCGGTGTCGGGAGCCCTCCGATCGCGTCGAGGTCGTCGGCGAGGATGGCGTCCCTGATCTGGTCCATGCGTGCGCTCCCGGGTCGTCGTTGGCTCGGAGGGTGCAGGTGGTGGCGCGGAGGCTACTGACCAGTAGCTCCGGTTGACCAGGTCATGTGACCCAGGCAACTCATCCGTCGGTGGCGGGTTCGACCAGCTCGATCAGCACCCCGCCGGCGTCCTTGGGGTGCACGAAGTTGACCCGGCTGTCGGAGGTGCCGCGGCGGGGCTCGTCGTAGAGCAGCCGGAGGCCGCGCTCGCGCAGCGCAGCACTCGCCGCCTCGACGTCGGTGACCCGGAAGGCCAGCTGCTGCAGGCCCGGGCCCGAACGGCCGATGAACTTCGCGATGGTGGACTCCGGGGTCAGGGGTGCGAGCAGCTGGACCCGGGTCTCGCCGTCGCCGAGCGCGAGCATCGCCTCGCGGACGCCCTGCTCCTCGTTGGTCTCCTCGTGGACCGAGTGGATGCCGAAGGTCCTCGCGTAGAAGGCGATCGCCTCGTCCAGGTCTGGGACGGCGATGCCGACGTGGTCGATCGTGGTGAACAGGCCGGTGTGCGCGTCGTCGGGCACGGCGGAGGTCATGCCGCGCATCCTGCCGCCGTCGCTCGGCCACCGGCAGCTGGTTGTGACGGGGTTCACGCTCGTTCGGTGGCCGCAGTCACCGGCCCGGGCCCGCCGGACGGCGCGAGCCCTATCCTGGCGGCAGCCCGTGGTGCCCCGAGGGACTGCCCGAGGAACTGCGCGGTGTCCTGCCGAGACGGTCGCCAACGGCGGTGACCGGAAGCCACTGGAGCCTCGATGAGCCAGCCCGCATCCACCCGTTCCGTCATCGTCGGGGGTGCTCGTACCCCGATGGGCCGCCTGCTCGGCTCGCTGAAGGACTTCTCCGCCGCCGACCTCGGCGGGATCGCTATCAAGGCGGCGCTCGAGCGTGCCGGCATCACCGGCGACCAGGTCGACTACGTGATCATGGGCCACGTCATCCAGGCCGGCGCCGGCCAGAACCCGGCCCGGCCCGCGGCGGTGGCCGGCGGCATCCCGATGTCGGTGCCCTCGTTCACGCTGAACAAGGTGTGCCTGTCCGGCATGGACGCGATCGCGCTGGCCGACCAGCTGATCCGGGCCGGTGAGTTCGAGGTCGTGGTCGCCGGGGGCATGGAGTCGATGACCCAGGCGCCGCACCTGCTGCCCACCTCGCGCACCGGCGTCAAGTACGGCGACGCCACGCTGGTCGACGCGATGGCCCACGACGGGCTCACCGACACCTTCGACCAGGTGGCGATGGGCGCGCTCACCGAGCAGGCCAACAGCCGGTACGGGCTGACCCGCGAGGAGCAGGACGCCTTCGCCGCCGCCAGCCACCAGAAGGCCGCCGCAGCGCAGAAGAACGGCCTGTTCGACGACGAGATCACCCCGGTGCTCATCCCGCAGCGCAAGGGCGACCCGATCGAGTTCCGCGAGGACGAGGGCATCCGCCCGGACACCACCGCGGAGAGCCTGGGCCGGCTGAAGCCGGCGTTCTCGAAGGACGGCACGATCACCGCCGCGACCGCCTCGCAGATCTCCGACGGCGCCTGCGCGGTCGTGGTCATGTCCGCGGCCAGGGCCGAGGAGCTGGGGCTGACCGTGCTCGCCGAGATCGGTGCGCACGGCGTCGTCGCGGGGCCGGACGCCACGCTGCAGAGCCAGCCCTCACGGGCGATCGCCAAGGCCTGTGCGCGGGAGGGCATCGACCCCGCCGACCTGGACCTGGTCGAGCTCAACGAGGCGTTCGCCGCCGTCGGCATCGTCTCCACCCGCGAGCTGGCGGTCGACCCGGAGAAGGTCAACCCCAACGGGGGCGCCATCGCGCTGGGCCACCCGATCGGGATGAGCGGCGCCCGGATCGTGCTGCACCTGGTGCTCGAGCTCGGCCGCCGCGGTGGCGGGGTGGGTGCCGCGGCGCTGTGTGGCGGCGGTGGCCAGGGCGACGCGCTGGTCCTGCACGTGCCCGCCCGGGCGTGACCTCGCCGCCGGAGGGCACGGCCGTCCAGTCGCCGGCCGCCGTCGTCCCGTCGGGGCGGCGGGGCCGGCGGGCGGCCGACGTCGGCACCCTGGTGTCCCGCGCCCGCGAGGGCGACGCCCGCTCGGTGGCCCGGCTGATCTCCCTCGTCGAGGACGCCAGCCCGCTGCTGCGCGAGGTCGCGGCCGCGCTGGCGCCGCACACCGGCCGGGCCCGGGTCCTGGGCCTCACCGGCCCGCCCGGGGTGGGGAAGTCCACGACCACGACCGCCCTCGTGCGTGCCTTCCGCCGGGCCGGCCAGCGGGTCGGGGTGCTGGCGGTCGACCCGTCGTCCCCCTTCTCCGGCGGCGCGCTGCTGGGCGACCGGGTGCGGATGCAGGACCACGCCGGCGACAGTGGTGTCTACATCCGCTCGATGGCCTCCCGCGGCCACCTCGGCGGGCTGGCCTGGGCCACCCCGCAGGCGATGCGGGTGCTCGACGCCGCCGGCTGCGACGTCGTCCTGGTGGAGACCGTCGGGGTGGGGCAGTCCGAGCTGGAGGTCGCCTCGCTCGCCGACACCACGCTGGTGCTGCTGGCGCCGGGGATGGGTGACGGGATCCAGGCGGCCAAGGCCGGCATCCTCGAGGTCGCCGACGTCTTCGTCGTCAACAAGGCCGACCGGGACGGCGCGGACACCACCGTGCGCGACCTGCGGGCGATGCTCTCCCTCGGCGGCCGGCACACCGAGGCCGGGGCCTGGCGCCCACCGATCGTGAAGACGGTCGCCTCCCGCGACACCGACAACGGGGTCGACGACGTCCTGGCCCGGCTCGCCGAGCACGGCGAGTGGCTGGACTCCTCCGGGGAGGGGCGCCGGCGGCGGGTCGAGCGCGCCGCCCGCGAGGTCGAGGCGATCGCGGTCGCCGGGCTGCGGGAGCGGATGGGCGACGTCTCCGGCTCCGCGGCGCTCGGTGCCCTGGCCGAGCAGGTGGTGGCGGGGGAGACCGACCCCTACCGCGCGGCCGACCAGCTCATCGCGCACCTCTAGGGGGCGGCGGGCAGGATGGCGGCGTGAACGGGACCCCGGATGCCGTCGTCGTCGGAGCCGGACCGAACGGGCTGGCAGGCGCACTGCGGCTGGCCGCGGCCGGGCTGTCGGTGCAGGTGGTCGAACGCGGCGAGCGGGCCGGCGGGGGGCTGCGCACCGAGGAGGTGACGCTGCCGGGCTACCAGCACGACATCTGCGCCTCGGTGCACCCGATGGCCGCGACCGCGCCGTTCTTCCACGAGTTCGACCTGGCCTCCCGCGGGGTCCGCCTGCTGCAGCCGGAGATCAACTTCGCCCACCCGCTGGACGGCGGCCGCGCTGCGGTCTCGCACCACTCGCTGGAGCAGACCGCCGCCGGGTTGGGCCGGGACGAGCGTGGCTACCGCAGGCTCTTCGGGCCGCTGCTGCGCCAGGCCGACGAGATCACCGACTTCTTCCTGACCTCCGCGTTCCGGCGGCTGCCGCCGGTGAAGGGGTTCGCCGGGATCGCCGGCTTCGGGCTGCAGGGGCTGCCCAGCGTGGGCTGGCTGGCCCGCCGGCACTTCGACGACGACGCGGCCCGGGCGCTGATCGCCGGTGCCGCCGCGCACGGGATGCTCGACCTGAGCCGCCCGCTGACCGCGGCGCTGGGCATGTTCCTGGGGATGATGAGCCACCACAACGGCTGGCCGCTGATCGAGGGCGGCTCGCAGCGGCTGGCCGACGCGATGGTCACCGCCCTGGAGCAGCAGGGCGGCGAGGTCGTCACCGGCCACGAGGTCACCGACCTGCGCGAGTTCGACGGCGTCCCGGCCGTGCTGCTGGACACCTCGCCCAGCGCGTTCGTGGCGATGGCCGGCAACCAGGTGTCCCCGGGCTACCGGCGCTGGGTGGAGCGGTACAAGCACGGGCCCGGGGTCTTCAAGGTCGACTGGGCGCTGTCGGAGCCGGTGCCGTGGGCCAACGCCGACGTCCGCCGGGCCGGCACGGTGCACGTCGCCGGGACGATGGAGGAGACGATCGCCGGGGAGGCCGCGCCGGCGGCCGGGCGGATCACCGACCAGCCGTACGTGCTCGCCGTCCAGCCCACGGTCGTCGACCCCTCGCGCGCCCCGGAGGGCGGGCACGTCTTCTGGGCCTACGTGCACGTGCCGCACGGCTCGACCGTCGACATGACGGAGGCGATCGAGGCGCAGGTGGAGCGGTTCGCCCCCGGGTTCCGGGACACGATCCTGGCCCGGCACACCATGCACGCCGGGGAGATGGAGCGCTGGAACCCCAACGACGTCGGCGGGGACATCTCCAACGGCGAGGCGTCGCTGCGGCAGATGCTGGCCCGGCCGGTCCCGCGGTGGAACACCTACAAGACCCCGGTCCGCGGCACCTACCTGGCGTCCTCGGCGACCCCGCCCGGGCCCGCCGTGCACGGCCACTGCGGCGACAACGCCGCCCGGGTCGCCCTGCGCGAGGTCTTCGGCATCCGGGACGCCCCGCCCCTCCGCCCCGCCCCGCCCACCTGAGGGCGGCGCTCGCTCCCCGCGTGTCGAGTTGTCGACCTGTCGCCCCCGCGTGAGGGGTCGACGAGTCGACACTCAGCGAGCCAGTTCGGCCGCGATCCGGGTGATCAGCTGATCGGGCCGGTGCAGGTCGGCCGCGGTCACGAAGAGGACCCGCCAGCCCGCGGCCAGCAGTCGGTCGAGCCGACGGCGGGCGGCGGCGAACTGGCCGGGCTCGGCGTGCCACAGCCCGTCGTCCTCCAGGGCCAGTCGCTGCTCGGGCCAGGCGAAGTCGACCCGGGCCACGAACACCCGCCCGTCGTGCACGGAGTGCTGGGCGACCGGCGTCGGCAGCCCGGCGCGGTACAGCAGCAACCGCAGCCGGGTCCCCTGGGGTGAGCCGGCCAGTCCGTCCGCCAGTCCGGCGGCGGCCCGGGCCCGCCGGCACCCTCGGCCGGTGGTCGCCGCGGCCATGGCCCGGACGTCGCCGAGGTCGAGCAGGCCGGCGGCGGCGAGCTGGTCGATGAGCACCACGGCCTCGTCGAGCGGGCGGTCGGCGCCCAGCGACACGGCGGTCCGTTCGGGCGTGGTGACCGGGACACCGCGCCGGCGGGTGACGTCGCCGGGACGGAGCGCCGCGCGGCTCACGCGCACGCCGCTGACCACGCTGGTCCGCGTCGCGGGCGGCACGGTCAGCTGCACGTCGTCCTCCGGGCCGGCTGCGGCCAGGCCCCACAGGACGGCGGCACTGGCTCCGGTGACGACAGCGCCCGGCAGCAGGACCGACGCGGCGGCCACGGCGCGGAGCTCGTGCGTGACGGTCAGGTCGGCGCACGCGTAGACGTCGCGGAAGAGCCGGTGCCAGGCGCTGCTGTCCAGCTGCCGCCGGGTGAGCAGCCCCGCCCCGACCGCTGCGCTGCCGCGGAAGACGCGTCCACGCAGCGCCGGTGGACGGTGCGCGGGTACGACCACCGGGCGAGCCTGGCCGACGCAGGGCGGCGACCGGGCCCGCCGTCCACAGGCCTGCCGCGGCCGTGCGCCGAGTGTCGACCTGTCGACGTGTCCCTGCATCGACAGGGGTCGACAACTCGACACTCGGCGGCGGCGGCGCCGGCGGAGGCGGGGCCCGGCGGAGGCGGGGGTGCGGCGGCGGAGAACTAGCCTCCCGGTCATGGTGCGACCGCTGGGCCTGCCCTTCGACCCGATCGAGCGCGCGGCGCAGAGCTGGGAGCAGCACTTCGGCCCGGCCGCCTCGATGCGGGCGGCGACGAGCGTGTTCCGGGTGCAGCAGATCCTGCTGGCCCGCTTCGACGAGGCGCTCAGGCCGCACGGGCTGACCTTCGCCCGGTACGAGGTGCTGGTGCTGCTGACCTTCTCCCGCACCGGGCAGCTGCCGCTGAAGGTGATCGGCAGCCGGTTGATGGTGCACCCGACCAGCGTCACCAACGCGATCGAGCGGCTGGTGGCGGCCGGGTACGTCGAGCGGCGGCCCAACCCCGCCGACGGCCGCGGGGTGCTCGCCGCGATCACCGACGCCGGACGGGACGTCGTCCCGCGGGCGACCGAGGCGCTGACCGGCCAGGACTTCGGGCTCGCCGACCTGCCCGAGGCGGAGCTGGACGTGCTGTTCGACGTGCTCAAGAAGGTCCGGCTCGGCGCGGGGGACGTCGCCGACGACTGACCCGACCGGAGGGTGGCCGCAAAGTAGTTGGACGTCCTAGTATCTGGGCATGACGGAGCAGCCGGGCAACGAGGCCCGCAGCCGGTGGCAGCAGCGCTACGACGCGGCCCTGGCCGCCGGGCGGGTGCGGGACGCGGACTTCACCACGCTGTCCGGGCTCGAGGTGGAGCCCGCCTACGGGCCGGCCGACGAGTCCGCCGTCCCTGGGTTCGACCGGATCGGCTGGCCCGGCGAGTTCCCGTTCACCCGCGGGCTGCACGCCACCGGCTACCGCGGGCGGGCCTGGACGATCCGCCAGTTCGCCGGCTTCGGCAACGCCCGGCAGACCAACGAGCGGTTCCGGTCGCTGCTGGCCGAGGGCGGGGGAGGGCTGTCGGTCGCCTTCGACATGCCGACCCTCATGGGCCGGGACTCCGACGACCCCCTGGCGCTCGGCGAGGTCGGGCACTGCGGGGTGGCGATCGACTCCGCGGCGGACATGGACGTGCTCTTCGAGGGCATCCCGCTGGACCGGACGACGACGTCGATGACGATCAGCGGTCCCGCCGTCCCGGTGTTCTGCATGTACCTGGTCGCGGCCGAGCGTCAGGGTGCGGACCTCGCGCAGCTCGACGGCACGCTGCAGACCGACATCTTCAAGGAGTACATCGCGCAGAAGGAGTGGCTGTTCGCCCCCGAGCCGCACCTGCGGCTGATCGGCGACCTGATGGAGTACTGCGCCGCGGAGATCCCGGCCTACAAGCCGATCTCGGTGTCCGGTTACCACATCCGGGAGGCCGGTTCGACCGCCGCGCAGGAGCTGGCGTACACGCTGGCCGACGGCTTCGCCTACGTCGAGCTGGGGCTCTCCCGCGGCCTGGACGTCGACGTCTTCGCACCAGGCCTGTCGTTCTTCTTCGACGCACACGTCGACTTCTTCGAGGAGATCGCCAAGTTCCGCGCCGCCCGGCGGATCTGGGCCCGCTGGCTGCGCGACGTGTACGGCGCCCGCACCGACAAGGCCCAGCAGCTCCGGTTCCACACCCAGACCGCCGGGGTCTCGCTGACCGCCCAGCAACCGGACAACAACATCGTCCGGACGGCGGTCGAGGCGCTGGCCGCGGTGCTCGGCGGCACGAACTCGCTGCACACCAACGCCCTGGACGAGGTGCTCGCCCTGCCCAGTGCCCGGGCCGCCCAGATCGCGCTGCGCACCCAGCAGGTGATCGCCGAGGAGACCGGGGTGCTCAACGTGGCCGACCCGCTCGGCGGCTCCTGGTACGTCGAGGCGCTGACCGACGAGCTGGAACGGCAGGCGGAGGAGGTGTTCACCCGGATCCGGGAGATGGGCAGCGACGGCACGATGACCGCCGGCATCCTGCGCGGCATCGAGGACGGCTGGTTCACCGGCGAGATCGCCGAGGCGGCGTTCGTGTACCAGCGGGCGCTGGAGAAGGGCGAGAAGAAGGTCGTCGGCGTGAACACGCTGACCGGCGCCGGCGCTGCCGCCGACGACCTGGAGATCCTCCGGGTCAGTCACCAGGTGGAGACCGACCAGCGGTCCGAGCTGGCCGACCGGCGGCAGCGCCGGGACGACGCCGCGGCGCGCGCCGCCGTCGCCCGGATGGTCGAGGTGGCCCGGACCGAGGAGAACATGGTGCCGGCGATGCTCGAGGCGGCCCGGGCGGAGGCGACGCTGGGCGAGATTTGCGACGCCCTGCGCGCCGAGTGGGGCACCTACACCGAGGCCGCCCGGTTCTGACGTACCCGCCGGGCAGCATGCCCGGCATGGCAGACCACACCGGGCACCGTCACCACGCCATCGACTACGTCGAGCTCACCGTCCTCGACCTCGCGGAGGCGCAGCGGTTCTACGCCGACGCCTTCGGCTGGGAGTTCACCGCCTACGGCGACACCTACGCCGGCATCCGCGGTCCCTCCGGCGACCCGGCAGCGGAGGTGGGCGGTCTGGCCGTCGGCACCAAGGTGCGCCCGGGCGGCCCGCTGGTGCTGCTCTGGTCGGCCGACCTCGACCGCACCCTCGGCGCGGTGGAGGCCGCCGGGGGCCGCGTCGTCCAGGGGCCCTACGACTTCCCGGGTGGCCGGCGGTTCCACTTCGCCGACCCGAGCGGCAACGAGTTGGGGGTCTGGTCACCGGCCTGACCCGGCCCGGGGCGGTCCGTCGCCGGCGAGTGGGATGATCGAGGTCATGCAGCCCAACCGTCCCGCTCGAACCGATCCCCGGGCCGCTGCCCAGCAGGCCCAGATGGCGGCGTCGCTGGCCGGTGCGGTCGACCTCGCCGCTGTCCAGGCGCGCAACGAGGCGGCAGCCCGTGCCGCGGCCGCCCCGCCGCCGAGCGCCACCGCCCCGGCCGGTGCGCCCGGCAGCGCCGTCATCGACGTCACCGAGGCGACCTTCCAGAGCGAGGTCCTCGACCGTTCCTTCCAGGTCCCCGTCGTCCTGGACCTGTGGGCCGAGTGGTGCGGGCCGTGCAAGCAGCTCTCCCCGGTGCTCGAGCGGCTGGCCGCCGAGGGGGCCGGTTCCTGGGTGCTGGCCAAGGTCGACGTCGACGCGAACCCGGCGCTCGCCCAGGGCCTGCGGGTCCAGGGCATCCCGGCGGTCAAGGCCGTCTGGCAGGGCCAGCTGGTCGCCGAGTTCACCGGGGCCATCCCCGAGGAGCAGGCCCGGCAGTTCGTGACCGAGCTCGTCGCGGCCACCAGCGGGGGCGCGGTGCCCGGGGCCGCGAAGGGCGACGGCGAGGCCGAGGAGCCGGAGGACCCGCGCCTGGACGCCGCCGAGGCCGCTCTCGACCGGGGTGACCTGGCCGCCGCCGAGGCTGCCTACCAGGCGATCCTGGAGACCGAGCCGGAGCACCCGGTGGCCGGGCTGGCGCTGCGTCAGGTCCAGCTGTTCCGCCGGGCCGAGGAGGCCGGGCCGGATGCGCTGGCCGCCGCCGAGGCCGCTCCCGACGACATCGCCGCGCAGACCCGCGCCGCGGACTTCCTGCTCGGCACCGGCGACGTCGACGCCGCGTTCGGCTGGCTGCTCGACGTCGTCCGGCGCACCGCGGGCGAGGAGCGGGACGCCGCCCGGCAGCACCTGGTGGAGCTGTTCGGCATCGTGGGCGACGAGGACCCGCGGGTCGGCCCGGCCCGCCGCGCCCTCATGACCGCCCTCTTCTGACCGCGGTCAGCAGTGATCAGGTCCCCTGATCACTGACTGTCCTCCCGCACCAACGCTGGTGCGGGAGGACAGCGGGTGATCAGGTCACCTGATCACTGCCGGGGGCTCAGGCGCCGATGTCGCAGGCGGCCAGGCCGTCGACGACCCCGCTGCGGAAGACGTCGACCAGCTGGAATCCGGTCAGCTGCACATCGGGCAGCACCGCGGGGTCCGTGGCGTGCTCGAGCAGGAACGAGACGCTCTCGTCGGCGTCGCCCGGGGAGATGCTCAGCACGGTGGTCTCGTTGCCGAGCACCGCGGAGGTGAAGGCGCCGGACAGGCAGACGGCGGACCGCAGCGCGGCCCGGTCGTCGACCGACAGCCCCAGCTGGTCGCGGGCGGCGAGCGCGTAGGGGATCGCCACCGCGGTGAGCACGGCGTAGTCCCCGCCCTCCTCGGCGGTGTACAGCGGCAGGGTGAGGTCGGCCTCGTCGTAGCGCACGGTCGCGTCGGCGGGGCAGTAGAGGAGATCGACGTCGGTGTCCTCGCCGGCGCAGTCCGGGGCCTCGCCGGAGAACGGTTCGACGTCGGGCGGGGTGAACTCCTCGCCCAGCTGGTCGAAGGCCAGCTGCCAGAACTCCCCGAGCCCGTCGGGGACGAAGTCCTCGACCGTCTGTTCGTAGGGCGCGTCGCCGCCGGTGGCGAAGTCGCGGTCGCTCTGGAAGGCGCTCTGCGTGTACAGCCGGGTGGCGTCGAAGTCGTCGCGGCAGGCCGAGGGGCCGTCGTCGAACCCCTGCTGGAACGCCGACACCCGGTCGAAGTAGGAGCCGTGCGCCTCGCCCTCGTAGGCGCCCGTCCCGACCGGGTCGCGCAGCAGCAGGTAGCCGCGCAGCACGTCGTCGAGCTCGCCCGGGCGGATCGAGTTGTACCGGGCGTTGCCGTCGGCGACCCACGCCGTCCAGGCGCCGGCGAAGCAGTCGGCCTGGGTCTCGATGTTGATCGACCGCTCCACCGGGTAGCCGACCCGGCCCTGCACGGCGTGCCCGAACTCGTGCGCCATCACCAGGGCCGGGATGAACCGGCCGTACCCCTCGCTGCCGACGGTGCCGAAGGCCAGCGCACCGAGGAACGCCCGGTCGTACTGGATCGCGTCACCGTTGGGGTACTGGGTGCCCGGGCCGCAGTAGAAGGCGTTGTCGACGACGGCCTCCGGTGGTTCCCCGCAGCCGATCTCCCCGTTCGGGTACTGCGCTGGGTCCAGCTCGCCCGGGTCGACGGAGTAGTAGCCGCCGGCCAGCGGGGTGAAGGCCTGCCCGAAGGTCGGGGTGAACTGCGCGGTCCAGTAGGTGTTGAGGTCGGCGAGCGCGTTGCGGGAGATCCGGTCGACCTCGTCGTCGGCCGCACCGATGATCGGGAACTCCGCGGGCGTGACGTCGCCCTGGGGCCCGGCTGCGGGGCTCGCGCGCCCCTCGATCAGGGTCACCGCGCAGCCGGACAGCACGGCCGACCCGAACAGCACACCCGCGACGGCGCCAGCGAGCAGCCGGCGGGGCGAGGAGGACATGGGTTCTCGAATCCGTTCAGGCCGCCTGCGGCGGCAGCACCGCCGTCCATCCTGCCGGACCGTGCCGGCCTCGGCCGGGAGGGGAGGACCGGTCGGGCCGCCGGACGGCGACGGGGCGGGGACCCTTGCAGGTCCCCGCCCCGTTCCCGATCGACTCGATCCGGTCAGCGCTCGATGGGCTCCAGCCCGCTGCCCGGCCCCTCGGCCGCGCCGGATGCCTCGGCCGCCGCGATCTGCGCCTGGTCGGCCGGCGCACCCGCGTCGGGGAGCTCCGGCTCCGGGCCCTCGTGCACGAACCACAGGGTGGCCAGCGGCGGTGCGGTCAGCGTCGCCGACCACGGCTGTCCGTGCCACGACTGCGGGACCGCCTCGATGCCGCCGAGGTTGCCGACCCCGGAGCCGCCGTAGCCCTCGAAGTCGGTGTTGATCACCTCGCGCCAGCGTCCGCCGCGGGGCAGCCCGATCCGGTACTGCTCGTGCGGCTGGCCGGAGAAGTTGACCACGCAGGCCAGCAGCTGCCCGCCCTTGCCGAGGCGCAGGAAGGTGAGCGTGTTGCCACCGGCGTCGTTGGCGTCGATCCACTGGAAGCCGGCCGGGTCGACGTCCTGGCTCCAGAGCGCCTCGCTGTCCCGGTAGACCGTGTTGAGGTCGGTCACCAGTTCCAGCACGCCGCGGTGCGCCGGGTCGTCGAGGTGCCACCAGTCCAGCGACCGGCTCTCCGCCCACTCCGACAGCTGCCCGAACTCCGAGCCCATGAACAGCAGCTGCTTGCCGGGGTGGGCCCACATGTAGCCCAGGTAGGCGCGCAGGTTGGCCAGCTGCTGCCACCGGTCACCGGGCATCTTCCGCAGCAGGGAGCCCTTGCCGTACACGACCTCGTCGTGGCTGATCGGCAGCGTGTAGTTCTCCGAGTAGGCGTAGACCATGGAGAACGTCAGCTGGCCGTGGTGGTAGCTGCGGTAGACCGGCTCGTTGGCCATGTAGCCGAGCGAGTCGTGCATCCAGCCCATGTTCCACTTGAAGCCGAAGCCCAGACCGCCGAGGTACGTGGGCCGGGTGACGCCCGGCCACGCGGTCGACTCCTCGGCGATCGAGATGACGCCGGGCACCTCCCGGTAGAGGGTGGCGTTCATCTCCTGCAGGAAGGCCACGGCGTCGAGGTTCTCCCGGCCGCCGTACTGGTTGGGCGTCCACTCGCCGTCGTTGCGCGAGTAGTCCAGGTAGAGCATCGAGGCGACGGCGTCGACCCGGATGCCGTCGACGTGGAACTCCTGGGCCCAGAACAGCGCGTTGGCGACCAGGAAGTTGCGCACCTCGGGCCGGCCGAAGTCGAAGACGTACGTGCCCCAGTCGGGCTGCTCGCCGCGCTTCGGGTCCGCGTGCTCGTACAGCGGCGTGCCGTCGAAGCGGGCCAGTGCCCACTCGTCCTTCGGGAAGTGCGCGGGCACCCAGTCGACGATGACGCCGATGCCGGCCTGGTGTGCGGCGTCGATGAGGTACCGCAGGTCGTCGGGGGAGCCGAAGCGCGACGTGGGCGCGTAGTACGAGGTGACCTGGTAGCCCCACGAGCCGCCGAACGGGTGCTCGGCCAGCGGCATGAACTCCAGGTGGGTGAACCCGGCGTCCTTCACGTAGGCGACCAGCTCGTCGGCCATCTCGCGGTAGGAGAGCCCCTGCCGCCAGGAGGCCGCGTGCACCTCGTAGACGCTCATCGGCTGCTCGTGCCACTTGGCATCGGCGCGCTGGGCCAGCCACTCGGCGTCGCCCCACTCGTGGGCGGAGGTGGTCACGACCGAGGCGTTGGCCGGCGGCACCTCGGTGGCGAAGGCCATCGGGTCGCTCTTGACCCGCCACTGACCGTCGGCGCCGAGCACGTGGTAGCGGTACCGGGTGCCGGCCTGCGCACCGGGGACGAAGATCTCCCAGACGCCGGAGGAGCCCAGCGACCGCATCGGGTAGGCGCGCGCCTCCCAGTAGTCGAAGTCGCCGGTCACCTTCACGCCGCGGGCGTTGGGCGCCCAGACGGCGAAGGAGACGCCGTCCACGCGGCCGCCGGGGGTGTCGTAGCCGATCACGTGGGCGCCGAGGACGGTCCACAGCTTCTCGTGCCGGCCCTCGCGGAAGAGGTGCTGGTCGAGCTGGCCCAGGGTGGGCAGCCAGCGGTACGGATCGTCGACGGTGAAGGTGTCGGTGCCGCCCTGCCCGTTCGGGTAGACGACCTCGATCCGGTAGTCGCCGGGCTGCTGGGGGAGCCGGGCCTCGTACACGCCGCCGCGGAAGATCTGGCGGGCCTCGTAGCGGCTGCCGTCCTGGTCGACGACGGCGACGGCCTCGGCGTCCGGGCGCAGCGTGCGCACGACCCAGCCCTCGGACACGCGGTGGGCGCCGAGGACGCCGTGCGGGTCGAAGGACCAGCCGTCGACGACCGCGGCCAGCTGCTCCTGGTTCACCTCGGGAGCGGACGGGGTGGACTCGGCCGGCACCGAGGTGCTCACCGGCGGCTCCCCCTCGGGGAGGGCGTCGACGAGCCCGGCGGCAGCCGGCTCGGGCGCCTCGTCCGGCGCGGGAGGCAGGTCGGTGACCTGGTCGGTGACCAGGTCGGCGGTGGTGACCGCCGCACCGGCCTGGTCGTCAGCGGCCGGGGCGCCCGTGGCGGGGCTGTCGGCCGAGGCGGTCTCGGTGGAGGCGGCGTCGGTGGAGGCGGGGGAGACCGTGTCCGGGGCGGGCTCGGAGGCCGTCTCCGCCGGGGAGTGGCCACCGGTGCCGCCCTGCTCGCCGCCCTCGGGGGCCTGCGGGGTGTTCGGCTCGGCCGGGTCGGGGCTCGGCGGCTCCGGCTGGGGAGCCGGCGGGCCCGTCGGGTCGCCCGGCTCGGCGATCGGCGCCGGCGCGATCACGGGCGCGGCGGTGACCTTCTTGGTCGCCTTCCGCGGTGCCCGCTTGGCCGGGGTCTCGCCGGGCGCGGCCTTCTTCACCGCGCGCTTGGCCGCCGGGGCAACCCCGTCGGCGGCGGTGCTCACCTGGTCACCATCGGACGCGGCGGCGGCGGCGGTGCCCTTCGCCGGTGCCTTGCGGGCGGTGGCCTTCTTGGCGGGGGCCTCGGCCGCCGCCTTCTTCGCCGGCGCCTTCTTGGCGGCGGCCTTGCGGGTGGCCTTCGTGGCCGGGGCGGGCGGGCTGTCGGTCTCGCTCGCCTCGCGGACCTCCTCGGTCTTCTCCTCGACCCGGCGCATGAGCTCTGCCTTGTCGGCGGGCTCGCTGCTGGTGTCCGTGCCCGGCGGGGTGCTGGCGTCGTCGGTGCTCATCGGTGGTCCTTCCAGGTCTGTCTCGTCGTCGTGCTGGTCGTCCGGTCAGGCCCTTCTGCAGGGTCCCGCCGCGAGGGTGCGAGCGGTGGGGGCAGCGGGGCCCTCCTTCAGTTGCCGGCGGCCAGCCGGGACAGCGAACTGAGCGGGATCATCAGCCAGTGCGGTCGGTTGCGTGCCTCGTACACACACTCGTACACCGCCTTGTCGGCCTCGAAGGCCCGCAGCAGCGCGGAGTCGCTGGACAGGGTGACGCCGCCGGCGGCGGAGTAGCCCTCGCAGAAGGCGCGCCGGTTGCGCTCGGCCCACTCCTGCGCCCGGTAGGCCCGCTGCGGGTCGTCGGGCTGCTCGACCAGCATGTGCCGGGCGGCGTAGTCGAAGGAACGGAGCATCCCCGCCACGTCCCGCAGCGGGGTGTCCAGCTCGCGTCGTTCGGCCAGCGGGCGGGCCGGCTCGCCCTCGAAGTCCAGGACGATCCAGCCGGTCGTCGTCCGCAGCACCTGGCCCAGGTGCAGGTCGCCGTGCACCCGCTGACGGACGACCGGCTCGGTCGTGTCGGCGACCGCGGCGTACAGGCTGCGCAGCGCGTCGGCGTGCTCGGCGAGGTCGGGGACGACCGCCAGGGCCGCCTCCAGCCGAGCGGTCATCTGCCCGGCGACGGTGGCGTACCAGTCACGGTCGGCCGGCTCGGAGGGGAGCACCTGGGCGAGGTCGGCGTGGACCGAGGCGGTCGCCTCGCCCAGCCGTTCGCTCTCCCCGGCGAAGTCGCCCCCGACCTCGTCGGCGTGCAGGTCGGCCTCGGCGTACAGGTCCCGGACGCTCGAGGTGGCCAGCCGCCACCCGTCGCTGGCGTTGGGGACGAAGGTCTGGAGCATGGCCACGGTGGCCGGCTCCAGCCCGTTCGGGTCGTCGACCTCGATGTACCCGAGCAGCCCCGCGATGTGCTGGTTCTCCGCCTGCCGCAGGGCGTCGTGGATCTCCACGTCGGGGTTCAGCCCGGGCTCGAGCCGGCGGAACAGCTTGAGGATCGCCGTCTCGCCGAAGACCAGTGAGGTGTTGCTCTGCTCGGTGGAGATCACGTCCCCGGGCAGGCCCTCGGGGATGTAGGCCACGCCGGCCGGGTGGAACCGCATCGGCCCGACGGTGGAGGCCGCCACGAGGTGGGTCAGCCACGGCACGGTCGCGTCCCGGTCCCGCATGGCGTCGTAGGCGTAGTTCTCGCCGTGGGACCCGGAGACCGCGCCGACGAAGGCCGTGGAGAGCTCCTCGGCCGGTGCGCTGCGCCAGGACAGCGGCACCAGGTACGTGTCACTGGCCCCGTCGGTGTACTCGACCCGCACGCGGTGCACCGACAGCGCCGGGTCGGACTGGTCGAGGAAGAAGCCCTCCTCGGTCACCCCTGCCCACTCGCGGCCCTTGCCGCCGAACCAGCGCTGACCGGGCATCCAGTCGGCCAGCATGTCGGTCAGAGCGCTCATCGGGACTCTCCGTCGGTCGGGGTCGTGGTCGTCGGGGCCTCGGCACCGAGGCCGCCGGTGCCGGCGGTGGCGTCGGCGGGGCCGACCACCCCGGCCTCGAGCAGCGACTGCGCCACGCTGCCGCTCGCGGTGGTCTCCCAGTCCTCGTCCTCCTCGCCCGCCGAGGCGGTGGGCTTGGAGAGCTCGAACCAGTAGAAGCCGTGGCCGCCGAGCGTGAGCATGTACGGCAGGACGCCGATCTGCGGGAACTGCACCCGCCCGGTCAGCTCGACCGGGGTGTAGCCCTCGAAGCGGCGGAGGTCGAGCTCCACCGGCTGCGGGAACCGGGACAGGTTGTTGACGCAGAGCACGACATCGTCCCCGAACTCGCGCACGAAGGAGAGCACCGTCGGGTTCCGCGAGCCGATCTCGGCGTAGCTGCCGACACCGAAGGTCGGGTGCTGCTTGCGCACCGCGATCATGGTGCGGATCCAGTTCAGCAACGAGTTGGAGTTCCGCAGCTGGGCCTCGACGTTGGTGACCTGGAAGCCGTACTCCGGGTCGGCCACCAGCGGCAGGTGCATCCGCTGCGGGTCGGCGGTGGAGAACCCGCCGTTGCGGTCCGGGGTCCACTGCATCGGGGTGCGGACGCCGTCCCGGTCACCGAGCCAGATGTTGTCGCCCATGCCGATCTCGTCGCCGTAGTACATGACCGGCGAGCCCGGCAGCGACAGCAGCAGGGCGGTGAAGAGCTCGAGGGTGTCGATGTCGTTGTCGAGCAGGGGCGCCAGCCGCCGGCGGATGCCGATGTTGGCCTTCATCCGGGGGTCCTTGGCGTACTCCCCCCACATGTAGTCGCGCTCCTCGTCGGTGACCATCTCCAGGGTCAGCTCGTCGTGGTTGCGCAGGAAGACACCCCACTGGCAGTTGTCGGGGATGTCCGGCGTCTGCGCCATGATCTCCGAGATCGGGAACCGCTGCTCCCGGCGCACGGCCATGAACAGGCGCGGCATCACCGGGAAGTGGAAGGCCATCTGGCACTCGTCGCCGTCCTCGCCGAAGTACTCGACGACGTCGGCCGGCCACTGGTTCGCCTCGCACAGCAGCACCCGGTCGGGGTACTCGGCGTCGACGACCTTGCGCACCTTCTTGAGGAACTCGTGGGTGCGGGGGAGGTTCTCGCAGTTGGTCCCCTCCTCCTCGAAGAGGTAGGGGACGGCGTCGAGCCGGAAGCCGTCGATGCCCAGGTCCAGCCAGAAGCGCAGGGCGTCGATGATCGCCTCCTGCACCTTCGGGTTCTCGAAGTTCAGGTCGGGCTGGTGGCTGAAGAACCGGTGCCAGAAGTACTGCTTGCGCACCGGGTCGAAGGTCCAGTTCGAGCTCTCGGTGTCGACGAAGATGATCCGGGCGTCGGCGTAGCCGGTGTCGTCGTCGGCCCAGACGTAGAAGTCGCCGTAGGGGCCGTCGGGGTCGCTGCGGCTGGCCTGGAACCAGGGGTGCTGGTCCGAGGTGTGGTTCATGACGAAGTCGATGATCATCCGCATCCCACGGGAGTGGGCCTCGCCGATGAGCTCCTTGAAGTCCTCGATGTCGCCGAACTCCGGCAGCACCGCGGTGTAGTCGCTGACGTCGTAGCCGCCGTCGCGCAGCGGGGAGGCGAAGAAGGGCGGCAGCCAGAGGCAGTCGACACCGAGCCACTGCAGGTAGTCGAGCTTGCCCAGCATGCCGCGCAGGTCGCCGATGCCGTCGGCGTTGCTGTCGGCGAAACCGCGGACGAGCACCTCGTAGAAGACGGCGCGCTTGAACCACTCGGGGTCGCTGCCAGGGGCGGGCAGGCCCGACTGCTCGCCCGCGCCGGGGGTCGAGTGTGCGGGGACGGGGAGGGTCATGAACTCGGTCCTCGTTCGTTGCTGGGGGCGGTGGATCGGTGCGGCGGGTGTGCCGGCCGGGGGATCGGCCGGCACACCCACAGCTCGAGGACGGGGTCAGTGCGGCGGGTGCGACGCGGACAGGCTGCGGTGGACGGTGAACACGTGCGCCGGCTCCCGGTAGGGGTCCAGCTCGACGTAGTTGGCCTGGCCCCAGTCGTAGTGGGCCCCGGTGATGTCGTCGGTGACCGAGAAGCCGTCCGACCAGTCCAGGCCCAGGGCGGGCATGTCCAGGGCGGTCGTCCCGATCTGGGTGTAGGTGCTGTTGAGCGACACCACCACGAGCACGCAGTCGTCGGAACCCGGGTCGGTCTTGGAGAAGCAGAGCAGGTTCGGGTTGTCGATCGGGTGGAACCGCAGCGTGCGCAGCTGCTGCAGGGCCGGGTGCGCGCGCCGGATCTCGTTCAGCCGGCGCAGGTAGGGCGCCAGGGAACGACCGGAGGCCTCGGCGGCAGCCCAGTCACGGGGGCGCAGCTGGAACTTCTCGGTGTCCAGGTACTCCTCGCTGCCCGGACGGAGGCCGACGTGCTCGAACAGCTCGTACCCGGAGTAGACGCCCCAGGTCGGGCTCATCATCGAGGCCAGCACCGCGCGGATCTTGAACATCGGCGGGCCGCCCACCTGCAGCGTCTCGTGCAGGATGTCCGGGGTGTTCACGAAGAAGTTCGGCCGCATGTAGTGCGCGTTCTCGGCCAGCTCCCGGCCGTACTCTTCCAGCTCCCAGCGCTCGGTGCGCCAGGTGAAGTAGGTGTAGCTCTGGGTGAAGCCGATCCGCGCCAGCTGGTGCATCATCGCCGGCCGGGTGAACGCCTCGGCGAGGAAGAGGACGTCGGGATCGGTCTTCTTGACCTCCCAGATCAGCCAGTGCCAGAAGTTCAGCGGCTTGGTGTGCGGGTTGTCCACCCGGAACACCCGGACCCCGGCGTCCATCCAGTGCCGGACGACCCGCAGCACCTCGGCGTAGATGCCCTCGGGGTCGTTGTCGAAGTTGATCGGGTAGATGTCCTGGTACTTCTTCGGCGGGTTCTCCGCGTAGGCGATCGTGCCGTCGGGCTTGGTGGTGAACCACTCGGGGTGCGAGGTGACCCAGGGGTGGTCCGGCGCCGCCTGCAGGGCGAGGTCGAGGGCGACCTCCATGCCCAGCTCGCGCGTCCGGCCGACGAAGGCCTTGAAGTCGTCGAGGGTGCCGAGCTGGGGGTGGACGGCGTCGTGCCCGCCCTCGTCGCTGCCGATCGCCCACGGGGAGCCGACGTCGTCGGCCTGCGCCACCAGGGTGTTGTTCTTCCCCTTGCGGTTGACCTTGCCGACCGGATGGATCGGCGGCAGGTACACCACGTCGAAGCCCATCTCGGCGATCGCCGGCAGCCGCTCGGCAGCCTGGGCGAACGTCCCGTGCGTCGGGGCGCCACCGACGACGGGGCCCTCCGAGCGGGGGAAGAACTCGTACCAGGAGCCGTACAGCGCACGCGACCGGTCGACCCACAGCTCGTGCCGCTGCGAACCGGTGACCAGCCGGCGCACCGGGTGGTCGTGCAGCACCTGCTGCAGGGTGGGGGAGAGGGCGGGGGCGATCCGCGCGGTCAGCTCCAGCGACTGGTCCCGCAGCGCGGTGGCCGCACCGGTGAGCGCCTCGCGGTGCTCCTCGGGGGCCGCGGCGGCCACCTCCTCGAGCAGCCGGGCACCGGACTCGAGGTCGTTGGCCAGCTCCTCGGGGCCCTGGCCGGCCTCGACCTTCACCTCGACGTCGTGGTGCCAGGTGCTCAGCGGGTCGTCCCAGGCCTCGACCTGATAGGTCCAGAGACCCTCGCGGTCGGGCACGACCGTGGCGGTCCAGCGGTCGGGCTCGGGCCCGAACTTCGTCATCCGGAGCAGCGGGGCCGCCGAGGGCTCCTCGCCCGGAGGCGTGAAGACCACGTTGGCGGCCACGGCGTCGTGGCCCTCGCGGAAGACGGTGGCGGTGATCGGCAGGTGTTCACCGACCACGGCGCGGGTCGAGAACGACCCGCAGGACACGACGGGGGCGACATCGGAGATGCCGAGGCGGAGGTCAGCGCGGCCAGTCATCGGGGCAACGCTATCCAGATCACCAGCTGCGCACACGTCGGCGGGGGACGGGCTCAACCGGGAGGGGGAGTGACGGGTGGGGTCGGAGTGGTCCCGGGCGGGTCCACATCGATCGTCGTCCCGGCCTGTAGGTGAGCGTCGTCACGCTAGGGTCATGGAGGTGCGAGCCCTCCGCAGACTCACCGTCCGCGCCTCCCTCCCCGAGGCACTGATGCCGCTGTCGCAGCTGGTCACCAACCTGCGCTGGTCCTGGCACCCCGAGACCCGCGACCTGTTCGAGGCGCTGGACCCCGAGCTGTGGGCGAGCTGCGGTGGTGACCCGGTCAGGGTCCTCGGCGAGGTCAGCGCCGAGCGGCTGGCCGCGCTGGCCGACGACCCGGTCTTCCTGCAGCGGCTGACGGCGGTCGCCGACGACCTCCGCGAGTACCTCGACGCCCCGCACTGGTACCAGTCCTTGGGCGCCGAGGCGCCGGCCACCATCGCCTACTTCTCCGCCGAGTTCGGCATCACCGAGGTGCTGCCGCAGTACTCCGGCGGGCTGGGGATCCTGGCCGGTGACCACCTCAAGGCCGCCTCGGACCTCGGCGTCCCGCTGATCGGGGTGGGCCTGCTCTACCGGTCGGGCTACTTCTCCCAGGGCCTGTCCGCCGACGGCTGGCAGCTGGAGCACTACCCGGCGCTGGACCCGCACGGCCTGCCGCTGAAGCTGGTGCGGGACGCCGACCGCAACGCCGTGGTGATCGCCGTGCCGCTGCCGGAGGGGCGCACGCTGTACGCCCACGTCTACCGGGCGCAGGTCGGTCGCGTCTCGCTGTTGCTGCTCGACAGCGACATCGAGGAGAACAGCCCGGCCGAGCGCGGGGTCACCGACCGGCTCTACGGCGGCGGCGAGGACCACCGGCTCCGCCAGGAGATGCTGCTGGGCATCGGCGGGGTGCGCGCCGTCCGCGCCTTCTGCTCGCTGACCGGCACCCCGCCGCCGGAGGTCTTCCACGCCAACGAGGGCCATGCCGGCTTCCAGGGCGTCGAGCGGATCCGGGAGCTCACCGAGTCCCACGGCCTGTCCTTCCCCGAGGCGCTGCAGGCGGTGCGGGGCGGCACGGTGTTCACCACCCACACCCCGGTGCCGGCGGGCATCGACCGCTTCCCGAAGGCGCTGATCGAGCGCTACTTCGCCGGCTTCGGCGTCCCGCTCGACCAGCTGCTCCCGCTGGGCGCCGAGGACGACCCGAGCAAGTTCAACATGGCCCACATGGGGCTGCGGCTGGGGCAGCGGGCCAACGGGGTGAGCGAGCTGCACGGCCACGTCAGCCGGGACATGTTCGGCCCGCTGTGGCCGGGCTTCGACCCCGACGACGTCCCGATCGGGTCGATCACCAACGGGGTGCACGCCCCGACCTGGACCGCCCGCGAGCTGGTGGAGCTGGGCACCCAGACCACCAGCCAGGGCGACCCGCTCGAGGTGGACGAGGACGTGCACTTCGACGGCGTCGACCGGATCCCCGCCGCGGAGCTGTGGCGCACCCGACGGCTGCTGCGCGGCCGGCTGGTCGAGGAGGTGCGCCGCCGGGTGCGCGCCACGGCGTTGTCCCGCGGGGCGGCGGAGGCCGAGCTCGGCTGGACCGAGACCGCGTTCGACCCCGACGTGCTGACCATCGGCTTCGCCCGTCGGGTGCCGTCGTACAAGCGGCTGACGCTGATGCTGCGCGACCCGGGTCGGCTCAAGGCGCTGCTGCTGGACGAGGAGCGGCCGGTCCAGCTGGTCATCGCCGGCAAGAGCCACCCGGCCGACGACGGCGGCAAGCAGCTGATCCAGCAGATGGTGAAGTTCGCCGACGACCCGGAGATCCGGCACCGGATCGCCTTCCTGCCCAACTACGACATCGGCATGGCCCGCTACCTGTACTGGGGCTGCGACGTCTGGCTGAACAACCCGCTGCGACCGCTGGAGGCCTGCGGCACGTCGGGGATGAAGTCCGCCCTCAACGGCGGGCTCAACCTCTCCATCCGCGACGGGTGGTGGGACGAGTGGTTCGACGGCCAGAACGGCTGGGCCATCCCGACGGCGGACGGCGTCGAGGACCCGGAGCGGCGGGACGACGTCGAGGCGCAGGCGATCTACGAGCTCCTCGACCGGCAGGTGGTCCCGCGCTTCTACGAGGTCGACAGCGACGGCCTCCCCACCCGCTGGGTGGAGATGGTCCGCGACACCTTGCGGGAGACCGGCCCGAAGGTGCTGGCCACCCGGATGGTGCGGGACTACGTGCAGCGGCTCTACGTGCCGGCTGCGGGAGCCGCCCGCTCGATGGCCGCCGGCGGCTACGAGCCGGCCCGCGCCGAGGCGGCCTGGCGGGCCAAGCTGCTGGAGCACTGGCCCGGTGTCCGGGTGGCCCACGTGGAGGCGGCCGGCGTGGGGGAGACCCCGGAGATCGGTGGCGGCATCGACCTGCGGGCCGAGGTGGAACTGCCCGGGCTCGCCCCGTCCGACGTGCTGGTCGAGGCGGCCTACGGCCGGGTCGACGACGCCGACGGCCTGCACCAGGTCACCACGCTGGAGCTGCGGCACGACGGCGTGGAGGGCTCGCGGCACTGGTTCACCGGCACCGTGCCGCTGACCCGCACCGGCGCGTTCGGCTACACCGTGCGGGTGCTCCCGCACTCGGCACACCTGGTGGTCCCCGCCGAGCTCGGCGTCGTCGTCAACGCCTGAGGAGAGGAACCGGCGGTGGTGGTCACCTGACCCCGGTCGGTGTCCACACGGGTGCGACGGGTGTGGCGGCTGGGGCGGGTCGTGCGCAATGGACCGACGTCCCGGCGAGCCACGCGCCCGTGCGGCACGGGATCCGTGCGCGGTCATTAGGCTGGCCGTCATGCCCGACCGCTGTGAGGTCCTCCCCGGAGACTCTGTCGTCGCCCGCCATGGCGGTGGTCTGCTGTGGGTCGATGCCCCCGGGTCACCGGCGCTGGTGGCCGCCCTGCACGCCTGCCTGGGGGTCTCCGGCCCCGGGGCCGAGCGCGTGCTCGGCGCCGTCGCCGGTCAGGTGTCCCGGCTCGCCGACGGGCCGGCGTCCTTCGCCCTCGTGCTCGCCGACACCTCCGGTGGCACCGGGGCCGGCGTCGCGCTCTGGTCGGGCAAGGGCCAGCCGGCCGTGGACGGCGTCCCGGTCTCCGGCTCGGCGGTCGACGGCTGCACGCTGGCCTCCGGGTTCGCGCTCGGGCAGACCCTCTACGTCGGCCCGGGCCAGCCCGCCGCGGCGATGCCCCCGGGCGTCGCACTCGACCTCGTCGAGGGCACCGTGCCCGGTTCCGGTGCCCTGCTGCAGCTCGCGGCGCCCGCATCGCCGTCCGTCGCCGTCCCGCCGGCCACCTCCCTGCCCACCGGTGAGTCCTTCACCGCCGGCTCCGACGCGGGCTTCGGCAACTCGGGTCGGGTCGCCAGTCAGCCGGTCGGTCAGGGCGGGGAGCAGACCGCCTTCTGGCGGCCCGAGCCCCCGGCCGCGCCGGTGCTGCGCTTCGACGACGGCCTGGTCGTCAACGTCGACGAGGACCTGGTCCTCGGTCGCCGTCCCGACGGCCACGACCTGGTGACCACCGGCAACGCCCGGCCGGTGCCGATCGCCGACACCCAGAACGTGCTCTCCTCCGCCCACGCCGCCATCCAGCGCGCCGGTCGGGAGGTCTCCCTGACCGACCTGGGCTCGCTCAACGGCACCCACGTCGCCGGACCGGAGGCCACCGAGTGGACCCAGCTGGAGCCCGGCGTGCCGCACCCGCTCGCCGACGGTGACCGGCTGCTCCTCGGCTGGACCGTCATCACCTTCGAGCAGGCCGCGGAGTGATGCGAGGCCCCCTGTGCGGGGGGCCTCGCCGGGATGCGCCCGTCAGCGCACGCCGGACCCCGGGTTGCCCGCGTCCCACTCCGCCCGCGACCGGGTGATCGCCGCCCGGTTGCTCGCCGACCAGTCCGCGAGCAGCCGGACCAGGCTGCTGAGCTCGCGGCCGCGCTGGGTCAGCTCGTAGGTGACCGTGGCGGGCACCGTGGGGTAGACGGTCCGGGTCACCAGCCCGTCGCGCTCCAGCCGCCGCACGGTCAGGGTGAGCATCCGCTGGGAGACGCCCACGACCGCCCGCTGCAGTTCGCCGAAGCGCCGGGTGCCGGCGGAGAGCTCGGCGATGACCAGCACCGACCAGGTGTCGCCGACCCGGTCCAGGACGTCGCGGATGCCGCAGTCCGGGTGGGTGGGAGAGCCGCAGGGGTCGAGCAGGTCGGTTCCCCCGGTGTGCCCTGCTGACATGGAAGTGCCTCCTTGTCCGGCCCCGGTGGGCCGTCGACGATCACGCCAGTCGTGCATCGTCCCCTCGAGGAAGAAGATCCCATGCTGCTCGTCACCGGCGCGTCCGGTCAGCTCGGCTCACGCGTCCACACCGGCCTGGTCGCTGCGGGGGTCCCGGCGCACGCGGGCAGCCGCACCCCCAGCGCGTTCGGACCCGCCGGCCGGCTCCTCGACCTGGACGACCCGGCGACGCTGGACCTCGCCGGCGTCGACGTCCTGGTGCTCGTGTCGGCGGGGTACGCCGAGGACGACGTCGTCCTCACCCGGCACGACCGGGTGCTGACCGCCGCCGAGGAGCAGGGGGTCGGGCACGTGGTCTACACCAGCCTGACCGGGGCCGGGGACCACCTCGGGTTCGCCCTTGCCCACCGCTGGACCGAGCGGCGGCTGGCGTGCAGCGGGTTGCGCTGGACCGTGCTGCGCAACGGCCTCTACGCCGAGCTGTTCGGGCAGCTGGCCGCCCCGCAGAACGGGGTGGTGGCCGCCCCGTTCGGCTCGGGTGCACTCGCCGCCGTGGCGCGGCAGGACCTGGCCGACGTCGCCGTCCGGGTGGCGGCTGACGTCGCGGCCGACCCTTCGGCCCACGTCGGCCGGGTCTACGAGCTGGCCGGCACCACGGCGTTCACCGCAGCGCAGCTGGCTCGGGCCTGGGGAGCGGAGCACCGGCCGATCACGCTGGGAGCGCAGCGGACGGCGCTGGCGGGACAGGACCTGCTGCCCTTCCAGCCGGCGATGCTGATGTCGATCTACTCGACGGTGGCTGCCGGGCTGCTCGCCGACACCCGCAGCGACCTACCCGACCTGCTGGGGCACCCGCCCCGGGACGCGTTGGCCGCCGCAGTGGCGGCCGGCGTGCCCGAGGCGATCTGATCAGGGGTCAGGGCGTGCCGTGCGCCGTCGGCGTACGGACCACCCGCATCGCCCAGACGGAGTGGCCGGGCAGCTGTGCGGGGCCCGGCGGCAGCGCGGTCGGCTGCGGGGGAGTGCCGGTCGGGTACTCGGTGGCCAGCACCAGCTCGTAGCCGTCGCCCCAGGGCGCGCCCGGGAGGACGACGTCGATCGGGTCGGCGCCTGCATGCAGCCAGATCAGCCACGAGTCGTCGAGCACCGGCCGCCCCCGCTCGTCGCGGTGCCGCAGGCCCCGGCCGTCCAGGTACATCCCGAGGGTCTGCAGGCCGGTGTCGAACCAGTCGCTGCTGGTGAGCTGGTGCCCGCCGGGGGCGAACCAGGCCAGGTCGCGGGTGCCGCCCGTGCCGGCGATCTCGGTGCCCTCGAAGAAGGCCTCCTGCCGCAGCACGGGGGAGCGGCGCCGCAGCCCGACCAGGGTGGACACGAAGCTCCACAGGTCGGGGTCGATGGCACCCCAGTCGAGCCAGGAGACCTCGTTGTCCTGGCAGTAGGCGTTGTTGTTGCCGCCCTGGGTGCGCCCCAGCTCGTCACCGGCGGTCAGCATCGGCACCCCGGTCGACAGCAGCAGCGTGGCCAGGTGGTTGCGCACCTGCCGGGCGCGCAGCTCGCGCACCGCGGGGTCGTCGGTCGGGCCCTCGACGCCGCAGTTCCAGTTGCGGTTGTGGCCCTCGCCGTCCCGGTTCTCCTCGCCGTTGGCCTCGTTCCGCTTCTGCTCGTAGGTGACGAGGTCGGCCAGGGTGAACCCGTCGTGGGCGGTCACGAAGTTGACCGAGGCGAAGGGACGCCGGCCGTCGGAGCGGTACAGGTCGGAGGAGCCGGTGAGCCGGTAGGCCAGGTCGCGCACCCCCACCTGGGCGCCGGACCAGACGTCGCGCACGGTGTCCCGGTACTTGCCGTTCCACTCCGTCCAGGGCGGCGGGAAGTTGCCGACCTGGTAGCCGCCCTCGCCGACGTCCCACGGCTCGGCGATCAGCTTCACCGTGCTGACCACCGGGTCCTGGTGCACGACGTCGAAGAAGGCCGACAGCCGGTCGACGTCGTGCATCGACCGGGCCAGGGCGGAGGCGAGGTCGAACCGGAAGCCGTCGACGTGCATCTCGGTGACCCAGTAGCGCAGCGAGTCCATCAGCAGCGCCAGCACCGGGGGACGGCGGACGTCGAGGGTGTTCCCGCAGCCGGTGTAGTCGGTGTAGCGCGACAGGTCGTCACCGCTGCCGGGGCCGCCCAGCCGGTAGTAGCCGGCGTTGTCGATGCCGCGGAAGGACAGGGTCGGCCCGGTGTGGTCGCCCTCGGCGGTGTGGTTGTAGACGACGTCCAGGATCACCTCGATGCCCGCGGCGTGCATCGCCTTGACCATCGCCTTGAACTCGGTGACCTGCTCACCGCCGGTGCCCGCCGAGCTGTAGGCCGCGTGCGGGGCGAAGTAGCCGAGCGTGTTGTAGCCCCAGTGGTTGGTCAGCCCGCGGCGGAGCAGGTGTGGCTCGCTGACGAAGTGGTGCACCGGCAGCAGTTCGACCGCGGTTACCCCGAGGGACAGCAGGTGCTCGACGAACGCCGGGTGGGCCAGGCCCGCGTAGGCGCCGCGCAGCGCCGAGGGGACGTCGGGGTGGCTCATCGTGGCGCCCTTGACGTGCACCTCGTAGATGACCGTGTCGCTCCACGCGGTGCGCAGCACGCGGTCGCCGTCCCAGGGGAACGAGTCGTGGATGACCACCCCACGGGGCACGAACGGCGCCGAGTCGGTCGGGTCGGCGGCGGACGGGTCGGCCGGGGACCAGCCGAAGAGGGCGTCGTCCAGCACGAGCTCGCCGTCCACGGCCCGGGCGTAGGGGTCCAGCAGCAGCTTCGCCGGGTTGTACCGGGCGCCGGAGGCGGGGTCGTGCGGGCCGTGCACCCGGTAGCCGTAGCGCTGGCCGGGGCCCACGCCCGGCAGCCGGCCGTGCCACACCTGGTGGGTGGTCTCCTGCAGCCGCTGCCGGTGCTCGGTGCCATCGGGGTCGAACAGGCACAGGTCGACCGCGGACGCGCCGGCCGACCACAGGGCGAAGTTGGTGCTCGTGCCGTCCCAGTGGGCGCCCAGCGGCGCCGCCGAACCGGGCCACACCTCGACCGGTCGGTCACTCGTCCATGCGGTCACCCCGGCATCGTGCCCGACGACGGGCCCGCACCCGGTGACCACGACGCGCGGCGGGTTGGTTGGATGGCAGGCGTGTGGACTGAGCCGGTCGTCGAGATCCGCGGAGTGGACGTCGTCCGGGGCCAGGCGCACCTGTTGCGCGCGGTCGACTGGACCGTCCGGCCCGACGAGCGCTGGGTGCTGCTGGGCCCCAACGGGGCGGGGAAGACGACGCTGCTGCAGCTGGTCGGCGCGCAGCTGCACCCCACCCGTGGGGAGGTGGGGATCCTCGGCGAGACCCTCGGCGCGGTCGACGTCTTCGAGTTGCGCCCGCGGATCGGGCTGACCAGCGCGGCGCTGGCGCAGCGGATCGGCCCGGGCGAGCGGGTCGGCGACGTCGTGGTGAGCGCCGGGTACGCCGTCGTCGGCCGGTGGCGGGAGCGCTACGACGTGCACGACCTGACCCGCGCGGCGCTGCTGATGCAGCAGTGGGGCGTGGCCCGGATGGCGCACCGCCCCTTCGGCACGCTGTCGGAGGGGGAGCGCAAGCGCACCCAGATCGCCCGCGCACTGATGACCGACCCGGAGCTGCTGCTGCTCGACGAGCCCGGCGCCGGGCTGGACCTGGGCGGCCGGGAGGACCTGGTCACCCGGCTGTCGGACCTGGCCCGCGACCCGAACGCACCCGCGCAGGTGCTGGTCACCCACCACGTCGAGGAGATCCCGCCGGGGTACACCCACGCGCTGCTGCTGCGCGGTGGTGAGGTGGTCGGCTCCGGCCCGGTGGACGACGTGCTGACCGCGCCGCTGCTGTCGGACGCCTTCGGTCTGCCGCTGGACGTGCAGCGCGAGAACGGGCGGTTCACCGCCCGCCGCGCCACCTAGGGTCTGACCCATCACCGATCCCGGACACCGACGTCCCGCAGCACACGGAGGCCCGCATGGCAGCGCCCGAGTTCGTCACCCTCCAGGTCGAGGACGGCGTCGGCACCATCCGGCTCGACCGGCCGAAGATGAACGCGATCGACGAGCAGCTGCACTGGGAGGTGCGGGCCGCGGCGCTGGAGGCGGGCAAGGACCCCGAGGTGCGGGCGGTCGTCCTCTACGGCGGGGAGCGGGTGTTCGCCGCCGGGGCCGACATCAAGGCGATGTCCCAGCTGACCGGCGCGAGCATGGTCGCCTGGGGCCGGGAGCTGACCGCCTCGTTCACCACGGTCGCCCACATCCCGAAGCCGGTGATCGCCGCGATCACCGGCTACGCCCTCGGCGGCGGCTACGAGCTGGCGTTGTGCGCCGACTTCCGGATCATGGGCCGCGACGCGAAGGTGGGGCAGCCGGAGATCCAGCTCGGGGTGATCCCGGGCGCCGGCGGCACCCAGCGGCTGGCCCGGTTGGTCGGCCCGGCCAAGGCCAAGGACCTGGTGTTCACCGGCCGGCACGTGGGCGCCGAGGAGGCACTGGAGATGGGGCTGGCGGACGCCGTCGTCCCCGACGACGAGGTCCACGCGACCGCCGTGGCGATGGCCCGGAAGTTCGCGGCCGGTCCGCCGCTGGCGCTGGCCGCCGCGAAGCGGGCCATCGACGAGGGCCTGGACGGCAGCCTGGCGGCCGGCCTGGAGCTGGAGAGCCGACTGTTCGCCGAGCTGTTCGACACCGAGGACCAGGCGACCGGGATGCGCTCGTTCCTGGAGAGCGGCCCGGGCAAGGCGACCTTCACCGGCCGCTGAGCACCCGGCGCCGCCGGGGACGGGCATGCGGCACCATGCCCCGGTGACCGCCGTGCGCCCCACCGACGTCGACCGCTCCGACCCGGGCGGGCGGGCCTGGGTGGAGCGGGCAGTCGCGCTGGTGGAGGCCGACGCGCACCGGTCCGCCGACACCCACCTGCTGGTCTACCCGCTGCCGCCGGAGTGGGGCATCGACCTGTACCTGAAGGACGAGTCGACCCATCCCACCGGCAGCCTCAAGCACCGGCTGGCGCGCTCGCTGTTCCTCTACGCGCTGTGCTCGGGGCAGCTGCACGAGGGCAGCACCGTGGTGGAGGCCTCCAGCGGGTCGACGGCGGTCAGCGAGGCCTACTTCGCCCGGATGCTCGGCCTGCCCTTCGTCGCGGTGATGCCGGCGAGCACGAGCGCGGAGAAGATCGCCCTCATCGAGTTCCACGGGGGCCGCTGCCACCTGGTGGCCGACGCCGGCACCGTCTACGACGAGGCCCGGCGGATCGCCGCGGAGACCGGCGGTCACTACCTCGACCAGTTCACCAACGCCGAGCGGGCCACCGACTGGCGCGGGAACAACAACATCGCCGAGTCGGTCTTCGAGCAGCTGAGCCGGGAGCGGCACCCCGTCCCGGAGTGGGTCGTCGTCGGCGCCGGCACCGGCGGCACCAGTGCCACGATCGGCCGGTACGTCCGGTACCGCCGGCTGCCCACCCGGCTCGCCGTCGTCGACCCGGAGGGCTCGGCGTTCTTCCCCGGTTGGCGGGACGCCGACCCGGCCACCACCGGGCGGGGCTCGCGGATCGAGGGCATCGGCCGGCCCCGGGTGGAGCCCTCGTTCGTGCCGACCATCGTCGACCGGATGGTCTGCGTGCCCGACGCCGCCTCGCTGGCGGCCATGCGACACCTGGAGCGGGTCGCCGGGCGCCGGGCCGGCGGCTCGACCGGCACCAACCTGTGGGGCGCGTTCGGGCTCATCGCCGAGATGCTCGCCGCCGGCCGCACGGGCAGCGTGGTCACGCTGTTGTGCGACGGCGGGGAGCGCTACGCCTGCACCTACTACGACGACGCCTGGGTGACGGCGCAGGGCCTGGACCTCGCACCGCACACCGCCGTCCTCGAGCACTTCGCCCGCACGGGGGAGTGGACAGCCGCCGGGTGAGCCGGGTCACCCGGCCCCGCCCTCCCCGTCGGGTGTTACCCGCAAGTAGCCTCGATGATCGGCACGAGGCGGGCCTCGCCCGCGCCCACCCGAACCACCGCGGAGGTTGGTCTGACGATGAACATCGTCGTTCTGGTCAAGCAGGTCCCCGACTCCGGCAGCGAGCGGAAGCTGGACCCGTCGGACAACACCGTCGCGCGGGCCACCGCCGACAACGTGATCAACGAGATGGACGAGTACGCCATCGAGGAGGCGCTCACCGTCAAGGAGGCGCAGGGCGGTGAGGTCACGGTCCTGACCGTCGGTCCCGACACCGCCACCGACGCCATCCGCAAGGCCCTGTCGATGGGCGCGGACAAGGCCGTGCACGTCAGCGACCCGGCGATCCACGGCTCCTGCGCCGTGCAGACCAGCGCCGTCATCGCTGCCGCGCTGTCGCAGCTGGAGTACGACCTGGTGCTGTGCGGCGCCGAGTCCACCGACGGTCAGGTCTCGGTGATGCCGGCGCTGCTGTCGGAGCGGCTGGGCATCCCGCAGCTGTCCGGCGCCCGCAAGCTGACGATCGAGGGCTCGATGGCCAAGATCGAGCGGCAGACCGACGGCGGCTACTGGGAGGTCGAGGCGCCGCTGCCGGCGATCGTCTCCACCTGGGACACGATCAACGAGCCGCGCTACCCCTCCTTCAAGGGGATCATGGCGGCCAAGAAGAAGCCGGTGGAGACCAAGACCCTGGCCGATCTCGGCATCGACGCGTCGACCGTGGGCCTGGCCACCGCCACCAGCAAGGTCGTCGACTTCGCCGGCCGCCCGCCCAAGGGCGAGGGCGTGAAGGTCGCCGACGAGGGCGACGGTGCCGAGAAGCTGGTCGGCTACCTGGCCGCCCAGAAGATCGTCTGACCGGCTGCGACCGTGCTGAAGACTCAGAGCTGAGGAGAGAACAGACATGGCAGAGGTCCTGGTCCTTGCCGAGCTCAACCCCGCCGCCGGTGGGCCCCGCAAGTCGACGCTGGAGGCGCTGACCGCCGCGCGTGCGCTCGGTGAGCCCGCCGCCGTCGTCATCGGCGCCCCCGGCACCGCCGCGGGCATCAAGGACGTGCTGGCCGAGTACGGCGCGGCGAAGGTCTACGTCGCCGAGTCCGACGACGTCGACGCCTACCTGGTGGCCCCCAAGGCCGAGGTGCTGGCACAGCTGGTCGCTGAGAAGTCGCCGGCCGCGGTCGTCATCCCGTCCTCCCCGGAGGGCAAGGAGATCGCCGGCCGGCTGGCCATCAAGACCGGCAGCGGCTTCCTGACCGACGTCACCGAGATCGCCGCCGACGGCACCGCCACCCAGGTGGCGTTCGCCGGGGCGACGATCGTGCACTCGCAGGTCACCGTCGGCACGCCGATCTACACCCTGCGCGGCAACTCGGTCACCCCCGAGCCGGCCCCGGCCGCCGGCACCGAGGAGACGGTGCAGGTCGCCGTCTCCGAGGCCGCCAAGCAGACCCGGGTGCTCGACCGGGTCGTGGAGCAGAAGTCCAACCGCCCGGAGCTGACCGAGGCCGCGATCGTCGTCTCCGGCGGTCGGGGGGTGGCGAGTGCGGAGAACTTCTCGGTGATCGAGGGGCTGGCCGACTCCCTCGGTGGCGCCGTCGGCGCCTCCCGCGCCGCCGTCGACTCCGGCTTCTACCCGCACTCCTTCCAGGTCGGGCAGACCGGCAAGACGGTCTCGCCGCAGCTGTACATCGCGGTGGGCATCTCCGGGGCGATCCAGCACCGGGCCGGCATGCAGACCTCGAAGACCATCGTCGCGGTGAACAAGGACCCCGAGGCGCCGATCTTCGAGCTCGCCGACTTCGGCGTGGTGGGCGACCTGTTCACCGTCGTCCCGGCGGCCACCGAGCAGATCAGCGCCCGCAAGTAGCAGGAGGACCCTCCTGCTCCCTCGCGACGAGGGGCCGCAGGAGGGTCGCCCCAGCACGTCGCGTCGGGCGCCGGCCTCCGGGTCGGCGCTCGGCGCACGTCGCGGCCACAGGCACGAGGAGGCGGGAAGGCCGTGCGCACTTCCACCTGTCGGACACGATCGGGTTGCCCCCGGCGGGCGAGGCCTACGCTGGCTCTGCCATGACCTACCTCGACCACGCGGCGACGACCCCGATGCTGCCGGTCGCGCTCGCGGCCATGACCGAGCAGCTGGCCCGGGTGGGCAACGCCTCCTCCCTGCACGCCAGCGGCCGCGAGGCCCGGCGGGTGGCCGAGCAGTCGCGGGAGCGCCTGGCTGCGGCCCTGGGGGCGCGGCCGTCGGAGGTGCTGTTCACCGGTGGTGGCACCGAGGGGGACAACCTCGCGGTCAAGGGGCTGTACTGGGCCCGCCGCACCGCCGACCAGGGACGTCGCCGGATCGTGGCCAGCCCGGCCGAGCACCACGCCGTCCTCGACAGCGTCGAGTGGCTGGAGAAGCACGAGGGCGCCGAGGTCACCTGGCTGCGGGTCGAGCCGACCGGCCGGGTCACCGCCGACGCGCTGGCCGACGCCCTCGGCGACGGGGGGGACGTCGCCCTGGCCACCGTCATGTGGGCGAACAACGAGATCGGCGCCGTCAGCGACCTGACCGCGCTGGCCGCCGTCGCCCACGAGGTCGCGGTGCCGTTGCACACCGACGCGGTGCAGGCGATCGGCCAGTCGCCGCTGGACTTCGCCGCCAGCGGCGTCGACGCCCTGACCATGACCGGGCACAAGGTGGGTGGCCCGATGGGCGCCGGTGCGTTGCTGCTGCGCCGGGACGCCGAGTGCACCCCGCTGCTGCACGGTGGCGGGCAGGAGCGCGACGTCCGGTCCGGCACCCTGGACGTCGCCGCGATCGTCGGGCTGGCCGCGGCCACCCACGCCACGGTCGCGGACCGGGCCGAGCGCACGGCGCGGGTGGCCGCGCTGCGCGACCGACTGGTCGCCGGGGTGGTCACCGAGGTGCCCGACGCCCAGCTCAACGGCCCACCGCTGGACGACGTGGTGGCCGGTGGTCCCGGGCGGCTCCCGGGCAACGCGCACCTGTCCTTCCCCGGTGCGGAGGGCGACGCGCTGCTCATGCTGCTGGACGCCCGGGGCATCGAGTGCTCGACCGGGTCGGCCTGCAGCGCAGGCGTCGCCCGGCCCAGCCACGTGCTGCTGGCCGCCGGCGCCGACCCCGCCCGGGCCCGCAGCTCGCTGCGGTTCAGCCTGGGGCACACCTCGACCGACGCCGACGTGGACGCACTGCTCGAGGTGATCGGCCCGGTCGTGGAGCGGGCCCGCCGGGCCGGGACCGGGCGGCGCTGAGATGCGACTGATCGCCGCCATGAGCGGGGGAGTGGACTCCGCGGTCGCCGCCGCACTCGCCGTCGAGGCGGGGCACGACGTCACCGGCGTGCACCTGGCGCTCTCACCCGACCGGCAGACGCTGCGCAGCGGTGCCCGAGGGTGCTGCAGCGTCGAGGACTCCCACGACGCCCGGCGGGTCGCCGACGAGCTGGGCATCCCGTTCTACGTCTGGGACCTGGCCGACCGGTTCCGTGAGGACGTCATCGACGACTTCGTCGCCGAGTACGCCGCCGGCCGGACCCCGAACCCCTGCCTGCGCTGCAACGAGAAGATCAAGTTCTCTGCGGTCCTCGACCGGGCCCGGGCGCTGGGCTTCGACGCCGTCGTCACCGGACACCACGCCCGGCTGGCCGACGGCGAGCTGCGTCGCTCGGTCGATCCCGCGAAGGACCAGTCCTACGTGCTCGGCGTGCTCACCGCCGAGCAGTTGGCCGGCGCCGTCTTCCCACTCGGCTCGATGACCAAGGAGCGGGTGCGGGAGCTGGCGGCCGAGCGCGGCTACGCGGTGGCCACCAAGCCGGACTCGCACGACATCTGCTTCATCTCCGACGGCGACACCCGCGGCTTCCTCGCCCGGAAGCTGGGTGAGCAGCCCGGCCCGGTCGTCGACGCCGCCACCGGCCAGACCGTCGGGACGCACGCCGGCGCGCACGGCTTCACCATCGGCCAGCGTCGTGGGCTGGGTGTCACCGTCGGTGACCAGCGCCCGCGGTACGTGCTCGGGATCGAGCCGGTCAGCCGCACCGTGACGATCGGCACGGCGGACCAGGCGGAGGTCGACGAGGTGCGCACCGGGACGCCCACCTGGACCGGGCCGGTGCCCGACCTGCCGTTCCGGGCCCAGGTGCAGCTGCGCGCCCACGCCGCGCCGGTCGCCTGCGAGGTCTCCCTCGCCGAGGACGGCGGGCTGTGCCTCGTGCTGGGGGAGCGCCAGCGCGGAGTGGCCCCGGGGCAGTCGGCCGTGCTGTACGCCCCGGACGCCGAGCGGGGTGACCTGGTGCTCGGACAGGGCACCGTGATGCGTGCCGGTGAACGGCCGGAGACCGCACTGAGCTGACCGTCGCCGGTGCGGGAGGGACGGCGGGCTACGGTCGGCACGTGACCTCGGCGACGCACCTCCCGGACGACAGCAGTGAGCCGGGCGCCGACGGCGAGGTGCGGTCGGCGCTCCCGGTGTGGGGGCCGGCCACCGGGGTCGGGTCCCTGCCCGGCACCGACCCGGTCGAGGCGATGCGCCTGGTCGTCGGCGAGCTGCCGGACCTCCCGCACCTGCCCGAGCTGCCCGGCCGCGGCGCCGGGTCGGACCTGATCGGTCGCGCGGCCGCACTGCTGGTCGACCTCTACGTGGACCTCACCCCGGCTGGCTGGCGGCTGGTCGCCCGTCCGGGCGCCGACCTGCGCCGGGCCCGGGAGGCACTGGCCCGCGACCTGGACGCCCTCTACGAGGTGGCCGAGCGCTACGTGGGGCCGTTGAAGATCCAGGTGACCGGTCCGTGGACCCTGGCCGCCGGGCTGGAGCGCAGCCGTGGCGACCGGGCCGTGGTGGACGCCGGGGCGCGCCGCGACCTGGCGCAGTCCCTCGCCGAGGGGATCGGTGCCCACGTCGCGGCCGTCTCCGCCCGGGTGCCCGGGGCCTCGGTCCTGGTGCAGCTGGACGAGCCGTCGGTGCCCGCCGTGCTGCAGGGCGGCCTGCCCACCGTCAGCGGCTTCGGCAAGCTGTCGGCGATCGAGTCGAACGTCGTGGAGGAGCAGCTCGCCGGGCTCGTCCGCCAGGTGTCGGCGCCGGTCGTGGTGCACTGCTGTGTCCAGCGCGCTCCGCTCGACCTCTTCCGGGCCGCCGGGGCGCAGGGGCTCTCCTTCGACCTGGGCCTGGTGCAGGACCTCGACGCCGTCGGCACCGCCATCGAGGCGGGCACCCACCTGCTCGTGGGCGTCGTCCCCGGCACCGACACCGACCTGGGCCGGCCGAAGGCGACCGCCAGCCGCGTGCAGGCCTGGTGGCGGGAGCTGGGGTTTCCGGCCGAGGAGCTGGCCGGCGCGGTGACGCTCACCCCGTCCTGCGGCCTGGCCGGGGCGAGTCAGGGCTACGCCCGGACGGCGATGGCACACGTCCGCGAGGCCGCGAAGTACCTGCTGCCGGAGTGACGCCCCGGTCGAGCCCAGGCTGCCGACCTCGCTGACCGGGCTCCGTCGTCTCCGTGAGCGCCCACTGGGCGGCGGCATCCCGCGCCTGCGCCGACGTGGCGCGGCGGTCGTCGAGGAGCGGCTGGAGAGCGCGGTCGACACCGAGTGCACCAGGCAATGGTGTCGTCCGGGGCGGTGGCGGGTGTGCTGGACCGACCCTGTCAAGGGGCGACGGCAATCTGTGGACAGGCCTCTGACCTGCACCTTAGTGTTGCTCGGGGTCCTCGACGGCGGTAGTATTCGTACAAGCGTTCGAATGCTGTAGGAGGTGTCGTGAGCGAGTTGATGTCGGCTCTGGACGCCCTCGCGTCGGACGATCTCCACTCGCTCACGGACGGGCAGGTGCTGGACCGGACGGCGTTCCTGGTGCAACTGGTCAACCGTGCGTCGGCGGAGTTGACCCGCACGGTCCGGCGCGCGGACTCCACGCAGGCCGCGGAGCGCGACGGGTTGAAGTCGATGCGGTCATGGCTGATCGGGCACGCGCGGCTGTCGCAGGCGGAGGCGTCGCGGATCCTGCGGTCGGGGCGGGCGTTGGAGCACTTCCCGGCGCTGGCGGCCGGGTTCGCCGACGGGCAGATCACCGCGGCGCAGGTGGACGTGGTCGCCGGTGCCGTGGGGGAGCGGGAGCGGGCGCAGGCCGCCGAGCAGGGCATCGACCTGGCCGCGTTCGACCAGGTGTGGGCGCGCGTGGCGGCCGAGTCGCCGCACCAGTCGCTGGTCGCCGCGGTGCAGGCATTCGAGGACGCGCTGGACCCCGACGGCCCGGAGCCGGATGCGACGGAGGGTCGCCGGCTCGCGATCGCCAAGCACGCCGACGGCAGCATCACCGGCCGGTTCGACCTGGATGCGGTGGGTGGGGAGAAGGTGCAGGCGGCGATCGAGTCGATCGTGCAGGCCGACCGCCCCAAGGGTGATGCGCGGACCCGGGCGCAGCAGAACGCCGACGCGCTCGTCCAGCTGTGTGACAACCAGTTGGCCAGCGGTCAGCTGCCGATCCTGCGCACGGTGAAGCCGCACGTTGTGGTCGGCATCGACCTCGATGACCTGGTCGACCCGGCCATGGGTGCCGGTGCGGCGGGGATGGGTTTCGGGGCGACGATCTCCGCGGCGCGGGCTCGCTACCTGGCTTGTGACGGCAGCATCTCCCGGATCGTGATGGGTTCCGACGGCGTGCCCCTCGAGCTCGGCCGGGACCACCGGGTGGTCACCCCCGGGCTGCGGAAGGCCGGCGAGCGGCGGGACAAGGCCTGTGTGTTCGCCGGCTGTGGGGCCCCGTCCTGGTGGTGCGACGTCCACCACCTCATCCACTGGCTGCACGGCGGCGAGACCTCGCTGGGGAACTCAGCGTTGTTGTGCGAACGGCACCACACCAAGGTCCACCACGGCTTCCGGGTGGAACGCCCACCGGACGGGCGATGGCGCACCTACCGCCCCGACGGCACCGAGATCCTCATCGGGCTACCGCTGTAGCAGCGTAGGAGGCTGCTCGTCGGGCTACCGCTGTAGCGGCGTAGGAGGCTGCTCGCTGCCCGAGGTGGCGCGCTGCCGTTTCCCGTCGGAGCCGCCGGATAACGTCTCGTCCGTGAGCAGCGAGGCAGGGGAGCAGGACACGGTGGAGCGGGCCGACCAGCCCACGGTCGAGGCGGCCGTCGACCGGCAGGACGTCACCGAGGTGCCCGACGAGGCCCGCACCCGGCACCGCGACCTGTCCGAGGAGCTCGACCGGTACGCCTTCGCCTACTACGTGCAGGACGCCCCGCTGGTCAGCGACGGCCAGTACGACGAGCTGATGGGCGAGCTCAAGGCGTTGGAGGCGGCCCACCCCGCCCTGCTGACACCGGAGTCGCCCAGCCAGAAGGTCAACGGCGGCTTCGGCGCCACCTTCGCCCCGGTCACCCACCCGGAGCGGATGCAGAGCCTGGACAACGCCTTCTCCTCCGACGAGCTCTCCGCCTGGGCCGCCCGCGCGGAGCGGGACGGTGCCGCCGGCGCCGGCTACCTCTGCGAGCTGAAGGTCGACGGGCTGGCCATCGACCTGGTGTACGAACGCGGCCGACTGATCGGTGCGGCCACCCGCGGCGACGGGACGACGGGGGAGGACGTCACCGCGAACGTGCGCACCCTGGCCGTCGTCCCCCAGCAGCTGACCGGCGACGACGTGCCGGAGTTCCTGGAGGTCCGCGGCGAGGTCTACTTCCCGGTCGCCGCCTTCGCCGAGGTCAACGCCGGGCTGGTGGAGGCGGGCAAGCCGCCGTTCGCCAACCCGCGCAACGCCGCGGCCGGCTCGCTGCGGCAGAAGGACGCCCGCGAGACGGCGAAGCGCCCGCTCAGCATGGTCGTGCACGGCATCGGCGCGCGCCGCGGCTTCGAGCCCGCCCGCCAGTCCGAGGCCTACGAGCAGTTGCGCGCCTGGGGGCTGCCGGTCAGCGAACGGTACGAGGTGGTCGACGACCTCACCGGCGTCTGGGCCTACATCGAGCGGTACCGCGAGCAGCGGCACGCCGTCGAGCACGAGATCGACGGCGTCGTCGTCAAGGTCGACCAGGTCTCCCTGCAGCGCCGGCTCGGGTCGACCAGTCGCGCGCCGCGGTGGGCCATCGCCTTCAAGTACCCCCCGGAGGAGGCGACGACGAAGCTCCACGACATCCGAGTCAACGTCGGCCGCACCGGGCGGGTCACCCCGTTCGCCTACATGGAGCCGGTGAAGGTCGCTGGGTCCACCGTGCAGCTGGCCACGCTGCACAACGCCAGCGAGGTCAAGCGCAAGGGCGTGCTGATCGGCGACACGGTCGTCATCCGCAAGGCCGGCGACGTCATCCCCGAGGTGCTCGGCCCGGTGGCCGCGGCCCGCGACGGCTCCGAGCGGGAGTTCGTCTTCCCCACGCACTGCCCCGAGTGCGGCACCGAGCTGCGGCCGGAGAAGGAGGGCGACGCAGACATCCGCTGCCCGAACGCCCGCTCCTGCCCCGCCCAGCTCCGGGAGCGGGTCTTCCACGTCGCCGGCCGCGGCGCCTTCGACATCGAGGTGCTCGGCTACGAGGCGGCGACCGCCCTGCTGGAGAGCCGGCTGCTCGCCGACGAGGGCGACGTCTTCACCCTCGACGAGGACGCGCTGTGCCGCACCGACTTCTTCACCAAGAAGGACGGCACCCTCTCGGCCAACGGGAAGCGTCTGCTGGCCAACCTGCAGACCCGCAAGGACGTCCCGCTGTGGCGGGTGCTCGTGGCGCTGTCGATCCGGCACGTCGGCCCCACGGCGGCCCAGGCGCTCGCCCGGGAGTTCCGCTCGGTCGACCGGTTGATGGCCGCGAGCGAGGAGGAGCTGGCCGCTGCCGAGGGCGTCGGGCCGACCATCGCCACGGCGGTGCGGGACTGGTTCACCGTCGACTGGCACCGCGACGTGGTGGAGAAGTGGCGGGCCGCGGGGGTGCGGCTGGCCGACCCCGAGTCCGACTCCGGGCCCGGGCCGCTGACCGGCATCACCGTCGTCGTCACCGGCTCGCTGCGCGACCACAGCCGGGACCAGGCGATCGCCGCCATCCAGGAGCGCGGGGGCAAGGTCACCGGCTCGGTGTCGAAGAAGACCGGCTTCGTCGTCGTCGGCGCCGATCCCGGCAGCAAGTACGACAAGGCCGTCGCGGTGAAGGCGCCGGTCCTGGACGACGACGGCTTCACGGTCCTGCTCGAGCAGGGGCCGGACGCCGCCCGCGAGGTCGCCACCATCGGCGACGGCGCGGAGCCGGCGGACAGCTGAACCGTCGCCCCGGCGGGCCGGAGGGCTACGGCGGGGGCAGCCGGGCGACCGTGGCGGCGAGCCCGGTCAGGTGGGCCAGCCGCAGCAGCTCCGACCGGCGGAACACCGGTCCGCCGGACCGGCCGAGCAGCACCGCGGTGCCCTCGGGGTCCAGCGGCGCGGCCATCATCTCCACCGCCATCTCCTGCCAGCGCAAGGGCACCCAGTCGCCGTCGCTGGGCAGCAGCAGGGGCGTGGTCAGCGGCAGCCACGGGGGGCGGACGCTGTCCAGCGACGGTGCGGCGGCGGAGGCGGCCAGCACGGTGAGCTGGTCCGCGGAACCGGCGAGCACCACCGCCCACCCACTGCGGAACACCCGGGGGAGCTCGGCGGCCAGCACCTTGGCGGTGCCCGCCCCGGCCGGGGTCAGCGCCTCGAGCAGCTCCAGCTCCCGGTGGGTGTCCATCGGACCGGCGAAGGGGCGCAGCGACTCGACCTGCACACCCGGCACCGCGGTGGCGGCGGTGATCAGGCTGTCGGCGACCCGGTCGGCGGGGAGCTCCACGACGACGTCGTCGACGGCGACACCGTTGCCGCGCTCCAGGACGTCGACCGAGACGATGTCGATGCCGGCCTGGCCGAGCGCCGTGGCGACGGCGCCCAAGGTGCCGGGCCGGTCGGGGACGACCAGCCGCAAGAGGTAGGACACGGATCCCCCCGGACGTCGTGCTGAGGCGGAGCCGATCACCGTCGATCGCGGACAGGGGGAGCCTGCCGCATGGAGGGGTCCCGGACCAACCCGGCTCGCGGTCGGGCGGCCCGGTCGCGCCACGTAGAGTGGCTGAGTCCTGGAGCGAGTCGAGGCCGGGCCCGTCCGGCCGGCGAAGTGGGGTCCCAGCGCAGCATGAGCAGCATCTCCCGTTCCGACGTCGCACACCTGGCGCGTCTGTCGCGCCTGGCCGTCACCGACGAGGAGCTCGACCGGTTCGCCGGCCAGCTCGACCAGGTGCTCGCCGCCGTCGCCCGGGTCGGTGAGGCCGCGGTGGCCGACGTGCCGCCGATGACCCACGCCGTCCCGCTGACCAACGTGCTCCGCCCCGACGAGGTGACCCCCAGCCTGTCCCGCGACGTCGTGCTGGCCGGTGCGCCCGCCGCCGAGGACGGCCGCATCCGCGTGCCGCGCATCCTGGGGGACGCCGAGTGACCGGCACCAGCAGTGACCTGACCCGCGCCGACGTCGCCGAGCTGTCCCGGCTGCTCGGCTCCGGTGAGGTGAGCGCCGTCGAGGTGACCCGCGCGCACCTGGACCGGATCGCCGCCGACGACGGCCGGCTCGGCGCCTACCTGCACGTCGAGGACGACGCCGCGCTCGCCGCGGCCGCCGCGGTCGACCAGGCCCGCGCCACCGGCGCCGAGCTCGGCCCGCTGGCCGGCGTGCCGCTGGCGCTGAAGGACCTGGTGGTCACCGAGGGCGTGCCGACGACGAGCGGCTCGAAGATCCTCGAGGGCTGGCGCCCGCCGTACAGCGCCACGGTCGCCACCCGGCTCGCCGAGGCCGGCACCGTGCTGCTGGGCAAGACCAACATGGACGAGTTCGCGATGGGCTCCTCCACCGAGAACTCCGCCTACCAGGTGACCCGCAACCCCTGGGACGCCGACCGCATCCCCGGCGGCTCCTCCGGCGGCTCCAGCGCCGCGGTCGCCGGGCACCTCGCGCCCTGGTCGATCGGCACCGACACCGGCGGCTCCATCCGGCAGCCGGCCGCGCTCACCGGGCTGGTCGGGCACAAGCCGACCTACGGCTCGGTCTCCCGCTACGGCCTGATCGCCTTCTCCTCCAGCCTGGACCAGGCCGGGCCGATGGCCCGCACGGTGCTGGACGCCGCGGTGATGCACGAGGTCATCGGCGGTCACGACCCGCGCGACTCCACCAGCATCGACACCCCGCTGGCCCGGCTGGCCGACGCCGCGCGGGAGGGTGCGGCCGGCGACCTGCGCGGCGTGCGGGTCGGGGTCGTGCGCGAACTCGGCGGTGACGGTCACGCCGAGGGCTACGAGCCCGGCGTCCTGGCCCGCACCCGCGAGGCGATCGAGGTGCTGGCCGGGCTGGGCGCGGAGGTCACCGAGGTCTCCTGCCCGTCCTTCGACCTGGCGCTGCCCGCCTACTACCTGATCGCGCCGAGCGAGGCCTCCAGCAACCTGGCCCGCTACGAGGGCGTCCGGTTCGGCCTGCGGGCCGGTGACGACGGCAGCCGCGACCTGGACGAGGTCATGGCGATCACCCGGGAGCAGGGCTTCGGCCCGGAGGTCAAGCGGCGGATCATCCTGGGCACCTACGCGCTCTCCAGCGGCTACTACGAGGCCTACTACGGCCAGGCGCAGAAGGTGCGCACGCTGATCACCCGCGACTTCAGCGCCGCCTTCGCCGACGTGGACGTGCTGGTCAGCCCCACCACCCCGACCGTCGCCTTCCCGATCGGGACCCGGGTCGACGACCCGATCTCGATGTACGCCGCCGACCTGTGCACCCTGCCGGCCAGCCTGGCCGGCCTCCCGGCGATCTCGGTGCCGAGCGGGCTGTCCGAGGGGCTGCCGGTGGGGCTGCAGGTGATGGCCCCGGCGCTGGCCGACGACCGCTGCTACCGGGTCGCCGCCGCACTCGAGGCCGCGCAGGACGCCGCCCGCGGCCACCGGCTGCTCGACGAACTGGGCGCCACAGCGGGTGCCGCGTGAACGGGCCCATGAAGGCCGCCTGGGGGCTGACCGTCTTCGTGATCGTCGCCGGCGCGGTGCTCTGGGCCGTCACCGGCCAGGTGATCTTCGCCGTCTTCATCGTGCTGGGCGTGCTGACCGCGATCGGTGCCTGGTTCACCACCCGCAGCGCCGCCACCGGCTCGACCACGACGTCCCACCCGGAGGAGAAGCCATGACCAGCACCGCCGACCGGCTGGTCGAGTTCGACGACGTCCTGACCCGCTACGAGCCGGTCATCGGGCTGGAGACCCACGTCGAGCTGGGCACCGCCTCCAAGATGTTCTGCGGCTGCGCCACCACCTTCGGTGCCGAGCCCAACACCCAGACCTGCCCGGTGTGCCTGGGCATGCCCGGCTCGCTGCCGGTGGCCAACGCCGCCGCGGTCGAGGCGACCATCAAGATCGGCCTCGCCCTGGGCTGCCGGATCGCGAACTGGTCGCGCTTCGCCCGGAAGAACTACTTCTACCCCGACATCCCCAAGGGCTTCCAGACCAGCCAGTACGACGAGCCGCTGTGCGTCGCCGGCCACCTGGACGTCGAGGTCGACGGGACGACGCACCGCGTGGAGATCGAGCGGGTCCACCTGGAGGAGGACACCGGCAAGAACCTGCACGTCGGTGGCGCCACCGGGCGCATCCACGGCGCCGACCACTCGCTGATCGACTTCAACCGGGCCGGCATCCCGCTGGTCGAGATCGTCACCCGCCCGGTGCCCGGCGCCGGCCGGCTGGCCCCCGAGGTCGCCCGCGCCTACGTCACCGAGCTCCGCGAGATCGTCCAGGCACTCGGCGTCTCCGACGTCCGGATGGAGCAGGGCAGCCTGCGCTGCGACGTCAACATCTCGCTCAACCCGGTCGGCGACCTGGAGTGGGGCACCCGCACGGAGACCAAGAACGTCAACTCGCTGCGGTCGGTCGAGCGCGCCGTCCGCTTCGAGATGCGCCGGCAGGCCGCCGTCCTCGACGGAGGCGGCCGGATCGTGCAGGAGACCCGGCACTTCCACGAGGACACCGGCAGCACCTCCTCCGGGCGCAGCAAGGAGGAGGCGACCGACTACCGGTACTTCCCCGAGCCCGATCTGGTGCCGCTGGCGCCCGACGCGGAGTGGATCGAGAAGCTGCGCGCCGAGCTCCCCGAGCTGCCCGCCGCCCGGCGCGCCCGGCTCCAGCAGGAGTGGGGCATCTCCGGCACGGAGATGACCTGGCTGGCCAACGCCGGTGCGCTCGGCCTGGTCGAGCAGACCGTCGCCGCCGGCGCCACCCCGGGTGACGCCCGCAAGTGGTGGCTGGGCGACCTCGCCCGCCGGGCCAACGAGGCCGGCACCGAGCTGGGCGAGCTGGCGATCACCCCGGCGCAGGTGGCCGAGCTGGTCGGCCTGGTCAACGCGGGCACCATCAACGACGGGCTGGCCCGCCAGGTGCTCGACGGCGTGCTGGCCGGCCAGGGCGGCCCGGCGCAGGTCGTCGAGGCGCAAGGGCTGGCGGTGATGGGGGAGTCCGACGAGCTGGTCGCCGCCGTCGAGGCCGCGATCGCCGGCGCCCCCGACGTCATCGCCAAGGTCAAGGCCGGCAAGGTCCAGGCGCTGGGTGCGCTCGTCGGGGCGGTCATGAAGACCACCCGCGGCAAGGCCGATGCCCCCACGGTGAAGCGGATGCTGGAGGAGCGGGTGCTGGGCTCCTAGCCTGGGGCGGTGGGGCTGCCCGCCGTCGAGCTGCGCCCGCTGCGGCGGGCGGACTTCCCGCTGCTCAGCCGCTGGCTGGCCGAGCCACTGGTCGCCCGGTGGTGGGACGACGACCCGAGCCCCGCCGCGGTCGAGCGGCAGTACGGGCCGAGCGTCGACGGCGCCGACCGGACGGCGGTGTACCTCGGCGTCCACCACGGGCAGCCGTTCGGGCTGGTGCAGGTCTACGCCTTCGCCGACGAACCGGAGTCGCTCGCCGAGCTGTCGGCGATCTGCGAGGTGCCCGCGGGCGCACTGAGCATCGACTACCTGGTCGGCGAACCGGGGGCCCGCGGCCGGGGGCTGGGCGCAGCGATGATCGCCGCCGCCGTCGCCCGCGGCTTCGCCGACCACCCCGAGGCGCACGACCTCCTGGTGCCGGTGGCACTGGGCAACGAGGCCTCCTGGCGGGCGCTGCGCCGCGCCGGGGCGCACTGGTACGCCGACGGTGAGCTGGTGCCGGACAACCCGGTCGACCCACCCGACCACGTGGTCCACCGCTTCACCCGGTAGCCCGGTCGGCCCGGCCTCAGAGCGGGGAGCCGGCCGAGGAGGTCGGCGGGAGCACCCGCAGCACCTTGTCGTCGTCCTCGGCCGGCGTGCCCACCCCGTCGCGGTTGGAGGTGGTGATCCACAGCGCGCCCTCGGCGTCCAGGGCCACCGAGCGCAGCCGGCCGTAGTCCTCGTCCAGGAACGCCGTCGGCTCCTCGACCGGGACCCGTGCCCCGTCGAGCTCGACGACGTGCACCTGCTTCCCGTCGAGCGCCCCGAGGAAGACGTAGGGGCCGGTGACCGCGCAGCCGCCCAGCCCGCCCTCCTCCCCGGGCACCTCGAGCACCGGTGCGACGCCGCCGGGCCCGTAGTCGCCGCCGGCGACGAGTGCGTTGAACTCGTCGGTCCCCTGCAGCGCGTCGTCGGTCCCGTAGAGCTGGTCGCCGCCCTGGCAGAGCGCGGTGACGTCCCGGTGCCCGCGGGTCAGGACCGGGTCGGCGCCGACCGGCTGACCGAAGACGTCGACGGCCAGCACCTTCCCGGCCAGCGACGCCGGGTCGGCCGCCAGCGCAGGGTCCCCGACGTCGCCGGTGCCCACGTAGAGCACGCCGTCCGGCCCGAACAGCAGACCGCCGCCGTTATGCACCTCGCCGCGGGGGATGCCGGTCAGCACCGGGTTGGGGGTGCCGCCGATCGGGAAGCGCACCACCCGGTTGTCGGTCGCGGTGGAGACGTAGGCGTAGAGCAGCCCGTCCTCGGCGAACGTGGGCGAGAGGGCCAGCCCGAGCAGCCCGCCGTCCCCGCCGGTGTCGACGCTCGGCACGGTCATCAGCTCTCGGGGCTGGGCGCGGTCGGGGAAGACCTGCAGCAGCCGCCCGGTGTCCCGCTCACCGACCACCGCCGTCCCGTCCGGCAGCAGCGCCAGGCCGGTGGGCACGACGAGGTCGGTGGCGACCACGTTCGGGTCACCGGCCTGCGCGTCCTCGGCGCCCGGGGTGGACGGCCGGCCGGGCGCCGGGATCGGGCTGCTCTCCTGCGGCGGTGCGACCTGCGGGGGCTGCCCCTGCGGCACGTCGCGGAAGGGGCCGGCCGGCTCGTAGCCGCCGCCGCAACCGGCCAGCAGCAGCCCGCCCAGGAGCAGTGCCGTCAGCCGCCGGGCACCGGGTGCCGTCGTCCGCCGTCCCACCTCGGCAACAGTACGGCGGTTGCCCGGCGCGCTGCGCCGAGCGGGCCCGCCTAGGGTCGGGACCCGTGCCCGACGTCACCGGTCCCGACACCGCCACCACGCTGCCCCTGGGCCCGGAGGAGACGCTGCACGTGCTCGTCCCCTCCCGGGCCCTCGCCGAGGCGGTCGAGGCCCTCTCGCCCCGCGTCCGCGCCCACCGGTTCCCCGACGAGGGGCCGCCCACCGGGGAGGCGGCGCAGGCCCAGGTGCTGGTGCCGCGCGGCGGCGGCGAGATCGCCGCCGAGGTGCTGGACGCGCTGCCGCAGCTGCGGCTGGTCCAGCTGATGAGCGCGGGGGCGGAGAAGTTCGTCGGCCGGCTCCCCGAGCGGGTCACCCTGTGCAACGCCCGCGGCGCGCACACCCCCTCGACCGCGGAGTGGGCGGTCGCCGCCACGCTGGCCGCGCAGCGGGGCATCCCGCACTTCACCCGCGAGCAGGACGCCGGTCGCTGGGACTTCCGCACCGAGCACTCCCTGATCGGCGCCAGGGTGCTGATGGTGGGCGCCGGCGACATCGGCCGCACGATCGGCCGGATGATGGCCGGCTTCGACGTCGACATCACGTACGTCGCCCGCACCGCCCGGGACGGGGTGCGGAGCATCGACGAGCTGCCGCAGCTGCTGCCCGAGGCCGACGTCGTGGTGCTCATCGTGCCGGTGACCCCGCAGACCATCGGCCTCGTCGACGCCGCCTTCCTGGCCGCGATGAAGGACGACGCCCTGCTGGTCAACGCCGCCCGCGGCGTGGTCGTGGACACCGACGCCCTGCTGGCCGAGCTGACCTCGGGCCGGCTGCGCGCCGCCCTGGACGTGACCGACCCGGAGCCGCTGCCCGCCGGGCACCCGCTGTGGTCCGCGCCGAACCTGCTGCTCACCCCGCACGTGGCCGGCGCGGTGCCCGCCACCAACGACCGCGCCACCGCAGCCGTCACCGACCAGCTGGCCCGGGTGCTGGCCGGGGAGCCCCTGGCCAACGTGGTCACCGACTACTGAGCGGGGGCGACGTGGCGCTCCGGGGTGCGCCGAGGGGGAGGGGTGCCCGGCCACGCCACCCCCGGGGAGGTCCGGGGAACCGACGAGCTGACCGGGGGTCCGGGCCGATGACCCGGGGCCGTGCGGGTCAGGGGGCGGGGATGCGGCCGCCGGAGAGGGCGGCGAGGCGGGGCAGGTCACGGGCGCGCAGCACCGGCAGCTGCAGCTGGGTGCCGGCGGTCGTGACCAGCCACAGGTCGGCGCGCTCACCGACCCGGATGCCGGCCACGTCGGGCCAGGCGATCGTGCGGCGGGCGACCAGCGACCGCACGGTGACCCCGTCGTCCCCGAGGTCGACGCCGACCCGGAACACCCAGGCGGCCAGCGCCAGCGGCACCGCCATCAGCAGCCACGCCCAGGGCGAGCCGACGGTCACCGGGAGCACGCAGATCGTCAGGAAGAGGACGGGGACGAGCGCGATCCGGCTCATCCGCATGCGAGCGACAGCCACACCCCGATGGTCCCAGATCCGGCGGGGTGGCCGGTGGGGGTCGGTCAGTCGCTGCTCAGCCGGGCCAGCCGGGCGGCGCTGTCGGTGCCCGCGGCGGCCGTGTAGACGACCAGGTGCAGGTCGGGGGAGTCGGCCAGGGTGAGCTGGTGGTGCTCCAGCAGCAGGCTGCCCACCCGGGGGTGCTCGAAGCGGCGCTCGCTGGAGCTGAACGAGTCGACGTCGTGGCTGGCCCAGCCGGCCCGGAAGTGCTCGCTGGCCCCCTGCAGCCGGGTGACCAGGTCGACGACGGCCGGGTCGTGCACCCGACGGCCGACCTCGGCCCGGAACTGGGTGAGGAAGCGCCGGCTGTCGGTGGCCCAGTCGCCGAGCAGGCTGCGCACGGCGGGGTCGGTGAACACCACCCACAGCAGGTTCCGCTCGCCCTCCGGCGCCGTGGCCACCCCGGGGTAGAGCCGCTCGTAGGCGGTGTTCCAGCCGAGGATCGACCAGCTGTGGGTGAGGACGAAGGCGGGGGAGGGGCCCAGGGCGTCCAGCAGCCGCACGGCGTGTGCCGGCAGCTCCGCCGGACCGGGCTCGGCCGGGGCGGTCGCGGCGTGCCCGGTGAGCCGCAGCACGTACTCGTGCTCGGCCGGCGAGAGCTGCAGCGTGCGGGCGACGGCGTCCACCACCTGCCGGGACGGCGAGATGTCCCGGCCCTGCTCCAGCCACGTGTACCAGGTGTGGCTGACGCCGGACAGCAGCGCGACCTCCTCCCGACGCAGCCCGGGTGCGCGCCGGGCGCCGTGCCCGGGCAGCCCCACGGAGGCGGGCTCCACCTGCCGACGCCGGGAGCGCAGGAAGGCCGCCAGCTCGGTGCGTGGGGAACCGGTCACGCGGAACCTTCTGGGTACGACGTCGGGTGGTGGTGCCAGTACCAGCATCAAGGGTCTCCTTGTGCCCTCGTGCACCGGCCCGCACGCTTGGCCGGCCGCAGTGCTGCGCGCGAGAGGAGTCAGGGGTGCACCAGGTCAGGGCCGTGAGCTCGTTCGTCGGGCGCTGGTTCGCCGTCATCGTCGTGCTGGCGGGCGCGCTGGCGCTGGCGGTCCCCGGGGCGTTCGCCGGGGGGACGGCGGCGGTCCCGTGGCTGCTCGCGGTGATCATGCTCGGGATGGGCATGACCCTGCGGCCGGTCGACTTCGCGGTCGTGGCGCGCCGCCCCTGGGCGCTGCTGGCCGGGGTGGCCACCCAGTTCGTCGTCATGCCCGGGCTGGCGTTCGGGATCGCCGAGGCGCTCGACCTCTCCCCGGCGCTGTCGGCCGGGATGGTGCTGGTCGGCTCCGCCCCGGGCGGCACCGCGTCGAACGTGATCGTCTACCTGGCCCGCGGGGACACCGCGCTGTCGGTGGCGATGACGTCGGTCTCCACCCTGCTGGCGCCGCTGCTCACCCCGCTGCTGGTGCTGTGGCTGGCCGGCCAGTACCTCCCGGTCGACGGCGCCGGGCTGTTCACCTCGATCGTGCAGATCGTCCTGGTCCCCGTCCTGCTCGGCCTGCTGCTGCGCCGGCTCGTCCCGCGGCTGATCGAGCGGCTGCTGGACCTCCTCCCGCTGGTCTCGGTGGCCGGGATCGCCGTGGTGGTGGCGATCGTCGTCGCGGCGAGCGCGGACACCCTGCTGTCGGTGGGGCTGCTCGTGGTCGTGGCGGTCATCGCGCACAACCTGCTGGGCCTGGGCCTGGGCTACGCGGTGGCCCGCGTGTGCGGCTTCGACGAGCAGGGCCGGCGGGCGGTCAGCATCGAGGTCGGCATGCAGAACTCCGGCCTCGCCGCCGCACTGGCCACGGCGCACTTCTCCGCCGCAGCCGCGCTGCCGGCGGCGCTCTTCTCGGTCTGGCACAACGTCTCGGGCTCGCTGCTGGCCGGCCACTGGGCGCGCCGGAGCGCCGCAGCGGAGTCCGAGCCCACCTCCCCGGCCGGTTCCCCCGGCCCCCGTCCCTGATCAGGAGCACGCCATGACGACCACCCAGCCGACCGGTGCACCGGCCGCGACCGGCCTACCATCGCCGGTCGTGACGACCGTCGAGGACCGCCCCACCAGCCCCGCCACCGCCGACATCAAGCCCCGCAGCCGCGAGGTCACCGACGGGGACGCCAAGGCCCCGGCCCGGGCCATGCTCCGGGCAGTGGGCATGGGCGACGACGACTTCGCCAAGCCGCAGATCGGCGTCGCCTCGTCCTGGAACGAGATCACCCCGTGCAACCTGTCGCTGGACCGGCTGGCCAAGCGGGCCAAGGAGGGCGTGTTCGCCGCCGGCGGCTACCCGCTGGAGTTCGGCACCATCTCGGTCTCCGACGGCATCTCCATGGGCCACGAGGGGATGCGCGCCTCGCTGGTCTCCCGCGAGGTCATCGCCGACTCGGTCGAGACGGTCATGTTCGCCGAGCGGCTGGACGGTTCGGTGCTGCTGGCCGGCTGCGACAAGTCGCTGCCCGGCATGCTGATGGCCGCCGCCCGCCTCGACCTGGCCAGCGTGTTCGTCTACTCCGGCTCCACCCTGCCGGGGAAGCTCGGCGACAAGGACCTCACCCTGATCGACGTCTTCGAGGGCGTCGGCGCCTGCGCCGCCGGGAAGATCACCCGCGACGAGCTGACCGCCATCGAGAAGGCCGCCTGCCCCGGGATGGGCTCCTGCGGTGGCATGTACACCGCCAACACGATGGCCAGCGTGTCCGAGGCGCTGGGCATGGCCCTGCCCGGCAGCGCCGCGCCGCCGGCGCCGGACGCCCGCCGGGACGCCATCGCGATCGCCTCCGGCGAGGCCGTCGTCGAGCTGCTCCGCAAGGGCATCACCGCGCGGCAGATCATGACCAAGGAGGCGTTCGAGAACGCGATCACCGTCGTCATGGCGCTGGGCGGCTCGACCAACGCCGTCCTGCACCTGATGGCGATCGCCCACGAGGCCGACGTCGACCTCACCCTCGACGACTTCAACCGGATCGGTGACCGCACCCCGCACCTGGCCGACGTGAAGCCGTTCGGCCGGTTCGTGATGACCGACGTCGACCGCGTCGGCGGTGTGCCGGTCGTGCTGCGCGCACTCCTGGACGCCGGCCTGCTGCACGGCGACGTGCTCACCGTCACCGGGAAGACGATGGCCGAGAACCTCGCCGAGATCAGCCCGCCGGACCTCGACGGCACGATCGTGCACGCGATGAACGACCCGATCCACAAGACCGGCGGCCTGACGATCCTGCGCGGCTCGCTCGCGCCGGAGGGCGCGGTGGTGAAGTCGGCCGGCTTCGACGCCGACGTCTTCGAGGGCACCGCCCGGGTCTTCGACGGCGAGCAGGGTGCGATGGACGCCGTCACCGAGGGCACGCTCAAGAAGGACGACGTCGTGGTGATCCGCTACGAGGGCCCGCGCGGCGGCCCCGGCATGCGCGAGATGCTCGCCGTCACCGGCGCGATCAAGGGCGCCGGGCTGGGCAAGGACGTGCTGCTGCTCACCGACGGCCGGTTCTCCGGCGGCACCACCGGCCTGTGCGTCGGCCACATCGCGCCCGAGGCCGTCGACGGCGGCCCGATCGCCTTCGTCCGCGACGGCGACACGATCCGGCTCGACCTCGCCGCCCGCACGCTGGAGCTCCTGGTCGACGACGAGGAGCTGGCCCGCCGCCGGGAGGGCTGGGCGCCGCCGGCCCCGCGCTACACCCGTGGCGTGCTCGCCAAGTACGCCAAGCTGGTCGGCTCGGCGGCCCAGGGCGCCGTCTGCGGCTGACGCCCGCACCGGTCCGGCCCCGCCCGATGGGGTGAGGCCGGGCCGCTCACGCTGTTGCCGGCGCGCTCCTGCACCGACAGTCCTGGGGTGGAGCGGACGCGTCGGTTGCGGGCACCTGGGTGGCTGGTCGCCGTCCCGGTGCTCACCGGGGCCGCGGGCGGTGCCGCCCCGCTGGCCGCCGACCTGCTGCTGTGCACCGCCGCGCTGGTCACCGCCGGGCTGCTGTGGCGCGCCGGCGGCCGGCTCTCCGGCGGCCCGCGCGGCTGGCGGCTGCTCTCCCTCGCCGTGCTCCTCGGGCTGGGCACCAGCCTGTTCGCCGGGCTGCTGCTCGACCCTCCGCCGGAGGGCGTCTTCGACGCCACCGGGCAGCTGGTCCAGCTGCCGGCGGCGCTGCTCGCGCTGGTCGCCGTCCTCACCCTGCTGTCCCCGGGCAGGCTGCGCCGTGGCGGTGCCCGGCTGGCCACCGAGACCGCGCTGTTCTTCTGCGCCTCCCTCGTGCTGGCCCAGGTGCTGGTGGTCGGACCGGCGATGCGGACCCAGCCCCTGGAGGGCGCGGACCGCATCGTCCTGGAGGTCGCCTGCCTGGTGACCGCCTCGGTGCTGTCCGCCGTCCTCCTGCTGATCGCGGCGTCCCCCGGGCCGCGGCGGTGCGCCGGCGCCCTGCTGCTGCTCGCCGCAGCGACCTGGGCGACCACGCACGGCCTGGCGATCGCCGGCGAGGAGCTGCACCTCTCCGCCCTGGACGGCGCCGCACCCGCCGGTGAGCTCGTCGCCCTGCTGTTGGTCTGCCTGGCGGCGGTGCGCGATCCGGGCGCCCACGCCGAGGCGCCGCCGACCCGGGCCAGTTCCCGGCTCAACGTGGTCGGCCAGCTGCTCCCGCACCTGGTGACCGTGGCCGCCGGGGTCGCCTACCTCGGTGCGCCGCTGCTGGGTGCCGATCCCTCCCCGGCCGCCACGATCGCCCTGCTGGGCTGTCTGTCCCTGACCGCGGTCCACCGCGCCACCGCCGCCCGGGTCGAGCACCGGGTCGCCGCGCGGCTGCGCCGGAGCGAGGCCTACTTCCGCTCGCTGGTCCGCTCCAGCAGCGACGCGGTGCTCATCCTCGACGGCGACCTGCGGATCGGCTGGGCGGCTCCCGCCGTGGAGCCGGCCGACGGGCCGGGCCTGCGTGGCCGGCTGCTGCCGCACGCCGTGCACCCGGAGGACGCCGCCGAGGTGACCGCATGGCTCACCGGCGAGGGCTCGGACGGGGACGTCAGCGGGCTGCGCTGCTTCCGGCTGGCCGACCGCACCGGCGTCTGGCGGGTCTTCGAGGCCGGGGTCAGCGACCTGCGTGGGGACGCCGACGTCGCCGCGCTCGTGCTGCACTGCCGCGACGTCACCGCCCGGCTCGACCGGGAGCACGAGCTGCGCTCGCTGGCCTTCGTCGACCCGCTGACCGGGCTGCCGAACCGGGCGGCCCAACGGCTCGCCCTGGCCGGGCTGCTGGCCGGTGCGGACGACGCGCCGACCGACGCAGCGCTGCTGCTGGTCGAGCTGCACGGCCTGCGCGAGGCCCTCGAGAACGCCGGCAGCGAGGTCGTCGAGACGACGCTGGCCGAGGTCGCCCGCCGGCTGCGCGCGACCGTGCGCGGCGAGGACCAGGTGGCCCGGATCGGCACCGAGCTGTTCAGCGTGCTGGCGCACGGGACCGGGGACGAGCACGACCGGCTCGCCGCCCGGTGCCTGGCGGCGATCGAGGCGCCGATCGTGACCGACGCCGGGATCGTTGACCTGTCCGGTGCGGTCGGGCTGGTGTCGCTGGAGCCCGGGCTGACCGAGGAGCAGGCGGTCGACCGGGCCGAGCTCGCCGTCGTGGACGCCCGGTCGGCCGGCAGCGGCTCGGTGCGCCGGTACCGCGCGGAGCTGGCCGCGGCCCGCGACCGTCGGGAGCAGTTGCGCGAGGACCTGGTCGGTGCCCGGGAGCGCGGCGAGCTCGCGCTGGTCTGGCAGCCGATCGTCGCCCTGGACGACCAGCGGGTCACCGGGGTCGAGGCGCTGCTGCGCTGGCAGCACCCGCTGCACGGGGAGGTGCCGCCGGAGGAGTTCCTGCCGGTCGCCGAGCGGGCCGGGCTGGCGGTGGACCTGCAGCGGTGGGTGCTGCAGGAGGCGACCGCCGCTGCGCTGACACTGCCCCGGGACCGTGGTGAGCTGAAGCTGGCGGTCGACGTCTCGGCCGCCCACCTCGCGGCCGGGACGCTGGTCGGTGACGTGACGGCCGCCCTGCGGGACAGCGGCCTGCCGCCGGAGAGACTGGTGCTGGAGATCGCCGAGTCGATCCTCGAGGTCGATGCCCTCGCCGACGACGTGGCGGCGTTGCGGCTGATGGGCGTGCGCCTGGCCCTGGCCGACTTCGGCAGCGGACGCTCCTCGCTGCCCGCGCTCGGCCGGCTGCAGGTCGACATCATCAAGCTGGACCGGAGCCTGCTGTCCCGGGTGGACCGGGACCCCTACAGCCGGGCGGTCTGTCAGGCCGTGGTCGCGCTGGCCGCGACCCTGGGCATCGACGTCGTGGCCGAGGGCGTGGAGACCACCAGCCAGTTGACGGTCCTGCACTCCCTCGGGTGCGGGTACGCCCAGGGCTTCCTGCTCTCCCGCCCGGTCGGGCTGGCCGGACTGGTGCAGCTGCTGGAGTCCGACACCGGACGGCTGTGGCCCGGGCTGACCGGTCGGGTCGGCGCCTCGTGACCGCGCTGCGCGCGTCGTCGGCCGGCGTGCCGGCGCTGCCCCTCGTGCCCGCGGTGGCGCGCTGGCCCCGGGCGGCGGTGCTGTCCCTGCTCGGCGCGGTCGCCGTCGGCCTCGCCCTCGTGGAGACGGCCTGGCCCGCGGCCGCGGCGCACACGGCACCGGCGGTGCTCAGCGCGGCGTCGCTGGCCATCGGGGTGCTCGTGGTGCGGCACGCGATGCGGCTGGACCGGGAGTCCGCGGCGCCCTGGCGGGCGTTCGCCGTCCTCGCCGGTCTGCTGACGCTGGGCGAGGCGATCGCCGCCGTGCGCGGGGTCGGGGTCAACGCGGTGACCGCCGGGCCGCAGGACGTCCCGCTGGTGGCCGCGGTCCCGTTCGCGCTGCTGGGCTGCGCCCGGCTGATCCGGTCGGCCACCACCGGGATCGGTGCCCGGGTGGCGCTGGACGCCGCCGTCGCCCTGGTCGCGCTGTCCGCGTTGGCCGAGATGGTGATCGGTGCTGCGCTGAACCGGACGGCCGACTCCGTCGACGACCTCATGGCACGCGGCTACCCCGCCGCCGGGGTGGTGCTGTGCACCGTCGGGCTGGTCACCTTCGCGGGGGTGGGGCAGGCCCGGCGGGCCGCTGCCGGATGGCTGGTGGCCTGCTTCGCCTCGGTGGCCGTGGTGACCGTCAGCGGGGCCATCGCCGTGGTCCGCCCCTCCATCGTCGCCGACGTGGTCAGCGGCACGGCCTGGCTGGCCATGCTGGGCTTCGGCACCCTCGCCATCGCCGCCGACCCGGGACGGTCCACCGACCCGGACGAGCCCCCCGAGGTGCCCCTGCTGGGCGTGGTGGTCAGCTACTGCGCCGCCTTCGGCGTGGTGCTCGTGCTGCTGGTCGGCCGGATCGGCGGGAGGTCGATCCTGCCGGTCGAGGCGGGGGCCGCGGCCGTGCTGCTGCTGCTCACCTTCGCCCGCACCCTGGTGTGGGCGGCGGACGGCGCCCGGCTGACCAGGCAGGTGCTGCGCACCGAGGCCTACTTCCGGACGCTGGTGCACAGCGCCGCCGACGTCACCATCGTCCTGGACCACCGCGGTCGGATCACCTGGGACTCCACCGCCGGCCAGCACCCGCACGGCTGGTCGGCGCGCGACCTCGAGGGCCGGCAGCTGGTCGAGTTCGTGCACGGCGAGGACCGGGCGGAGCTGGCGGCGGTGCTGACCACGGGCGCCGACCCGGGGCAGGGCCGTGGGCGGGTCCTCCGGCTGCGCGGCAAGGACGGGAGCTGGCGGTCCTACGAGACGGTGCGGGTGCTCGCCTCCGGTGACCTGCAGCGCCCCGACGCCACCGCCCCCGAGCTGGGCAGCGGCCTGGTGGTGTACCTGCGGAACGTCGACGAGCGCCGGCACAGCGAGCTCGAGCTGGAGCGGATGGCCTACACCGACTACCTCACCGGGCTGCCCAACCGGGCCCGGCTGATGGCCGCGCTGGCCGGCGCCCGCAGCCGGGCCGCGGAGGGGGAGGCCTCGTGCCTGCTGCTGCTGGACCTCGACGGCTTCAAGGCGGTCAACGACATCGCCGGGCACGAGGCCGGTGACCTGCTGCTGACCGAGGTCGCCGACCGGCTGCGCGCCTCGGTCCGGGACCGGGACCTGGTCGGCCGGCTCGGCGGTGACGAGTTCGCCGTCGTCGTGCGGGCCGACCTGGACGAGGCGACGGCGCTGGGGGAGCGGATCATCGCCGAGCTGGCCGGCGTCCACCGCTCGGTGCCCACCCCGGGCGCGGACCCGGACCTGGTCTTCGACGTCTCCTGCAGCATCGGGGTCACCGAGCTGGCCCCGGCCGACGAGGTGCCGGCGACCATCCGCCACGCGGACCTGGCCCTGCGCGCGGCCAAGGCCGCCGGCAAGGGGCGGGTACGCCGGCACGGCGAGACCGCCGACAGCGCCACCGTCCGGCGCACCAGGCTGGCCCGCGACCTGCCCGACGCGCTGTCCCGGGGGCAGCTCCGGCTGGTCTACCAGCCGGTCGTCGGCGTCGCGGAGCGCCGGGTGCTGGGCGTCGAGGCGCTGGTCCGCTGGGACCACCCGGCGCTCGGTGAGGTGTCGCCGGAGGAGTTCGTGCCGCTGGCCGAGGACGACGGGCTGATCGTGCCGCTGCAGCGGTGGGTGCTGGACCAGGCGACCGCCAAGCTGGCCGGCCTGGTCCGCGCGGGCCGCGACCTGCGACTGGGGGTGAACATCAGCGTGCGGCACCTCCAGTCGGGCAGCCTGGTGCCCGACGTCGCCGCCGCCCTGGCGCGGGCCGGGCTGCCGCCGCAGCGGCTCATGCTGGAGGTGACCGAGTCGCTGTTCATCGGCCAGCCGGACCGGGCCGACGGCGACCTGCAGACGCTGCACGACATGGGGTGCGTCATCTCCCTCGACGACTTCGGGCGGGGGTACTCGACCTTCGCCTACCTGGCCCGGCTGCCGGTCGACGTGCTCAAGATGGACCGGGAGTTCCTCGCCGGCATCGCCGAGGACGCACGCAGCGCCGCGCTCGTGCACAGCGTCATCGAGCTCGGGCAGCGGCTGTCCATCGACGTCGTCGCCGAGGGCGTGGAGACCCCCGAGCAGCTGGCGGCGCTGCGCGACCTCGGCTGCCGCTACCTGCAGGGCTTCCTGCTGGGCCGCCCGACCGCCCCCGCGGAGCTGCCGGCCGTCATCGACGCGTTCGATCCGCGGTCGCTCGACGTCGTGGCCGGGCAGGCGGCGGTCACCGTCTCAGGAACCGCCTGACCTGTTCCCATCCTGTGGGACGACGCGGTTGACGGGGTCGTGGTGCGGGGCGCACAGTGTCCTCGTGCCACGCACTCGTCTGCTCGTAGCGATCCACTAGCGCGCCGGTCCCTCCCGACCGACGCGCCACCCCTCCGTGCCAGCGGCACGAGGGGTTTTTTGTTGGCCGGGCACCGCCTCGCCGGCCCCTCCGCCCACCGACAGGCGTCCGCCGCAGCACCCCACCCCGCGCCCAGGGAGATCGTCCAGATGAGCACCACCAGCAGCACCGGCCGCACCGCCGCGGCCCTTCCCTCCTCCGCAGCCGGCCCCGCGGCCGGTCCCGCCCCCGGCGCGGGTCCCGCGCCGGCCACGGCGGTGGCCCCCAGCGAGGCCGCCGCGCAGGCCACCCTCGGGGTCGAGACGACCGCCCGGTCGATGGCCGAGGCGGCCGCCGAGCCGGTCACCGGGATCACCGGTGCGCAGAGCCTGGTCCGGTCCCTGGAGGCGGTCGGTGTCGAGGTGGTCTTCGGCATCCCGGGCGGGGCGATCCTGCCGGCCTACGACCCGCTCTTCGACTCCGCGCTGCGGCACGTGCTGGTCCGGCACGAGCAGGGCGCCGGGCACGCCGCCACCGGGTACGCCCAGGCCACCGGCCGGGTCGGCGTCTGCATGGCGACCTCCGGGCCGGGTGCGACGAACCTGGTCACCCCGCTGGCCGACGCCTACATGGACTCGGTGCCCGTCGTCGCCATCACCGGCCAGGTGCCCAGCGCCGCGATCGGGACGGACGCCTTCCAGGAGGCCGACATCCGCGGCATCACCATGCCGATCACCAAGCACAACTTCCTGGTCACCGACCCCGACGAGATCCCGCAGCGGATCGCCGAGGCGTTCCACCTGGCCGGCACCGGCCGCCCCGGGCCGGTGCTGGTCGACATCTCCAAGGACGCGCTGCAGGCCACCACCGACTTCAGCTGGCCGCCGCGGCTGGACCTGCCCGGCTACAAGCCGACCACCCGCCCGCACGGCAAGCAGGTTCGCGAGGCCGCGGCGCTCATCGCCGCCGCCCGCCAGCCGGTCCTCTACGTCGGCGGCGGCGTCCTCAAGGCCGGTGCCGCCGAGGAGCTGGCCGAGCTGGCCGAGCTGACCGGCGCCCCGGTGGTCACCACGCTGATGGCCCGCGGGGCCTTCCCGGACAGCCACCGGCAGAACCTGGGCATGCCGGGCATGCACGGCAACGTCACCGCGGTCACCGCGCTGCAGAAGGCCGACCTGCTGGTCGCCCTGGGCGCCCGCTTCGACGACCGGGTGACCGGCGAGCTGTCGAGCTTCGCCCCGCACGCCGCCGTCGTCCACGCCGACATCGACCCGGCCGAGATCGGCAAGAACCGCAAGGCCGACGTGCCGATCGTCGGGGACGCCAAGGCCACGATCGTCGAGCTGGTGTCCGCGCTGCGCGCCGAGCACGAGGCCGGGCGCACCCCGGACCTGGACGCCTGGTGGACGCAGTTGGACGACTGGCGCACCCGGTACCCGCTGGGCTACGACTGGCCCGAGGACGGGATGCTCTCCCCGCAGTACGTGATCGAGCGGCTGGGCGCCATCGCCGGCCCGGACGCCATCTACGCCTCCGGGGTCGGGCAGCACCAGATGTGGGCGGCCCAGTTCATCTCCTACGAGAAGCCCGGCACCTGGTTGAACAGTGGTGGGCTCGGCACGATGGGCTACGCCGTCCCGGCCGCGATGGGCGCCAAGTACGGCATGCCCGGCACCACCGTGTGGGCCATCGACGGCGACGGCTGCTTCCAGATGACCAACCAGGAGCTGGCCACCTGCGCCATCGAGGGCATCCCGATCAAGGTCGCCGTCATCAACAACGGCAACCTCGGCATGGTCCGGCAGTGGCAGACCCTGTTCTACGAGGGGCGTTACTCCAACACCCACCTGAACACCCACGGTGGCAAGGAGGGGACGGCCCGGCAGGTCCGGATCCCCGACTTCGTCACCCTCGCCGAGGCGCTGGGCTGCGTCGGGCTGCGCTGCGAGTCCAAGGACGACGTCGACGCGGTGATCGAGAAGGCCATGGCGATCAACGACGCGCCCGTCGTCATCGACTTCATCGTCGGCTCCGACGCCCAGGTGTGGCCGATGGTCGCCGCCGGCAAGAGCAACGACGAGATCCTGGCCGCGCGCGACGTGCGCCCGGTCTTCGGGGAGGGGCAAGTCTGATGAAGGACCCCCTCTCCCCCCACCACTCGCTCCGCTCGCGGCGGGCCCCTGAGACGGGGCCGACCAGCTCGCAGGAAGAAGGCCCCCGTTGACCCGTCACACGCTCTCGGTCCTGGTGGAGAACAAGTCCGGTGTCCTGGCCCGGGTCTCGGCGCTGTTCAGCCGGCGCGGGTTCAACATCGAGTCCCTCGCCGTGGGGCCGACGGAGAACCCGGACCTGTCCCGGATGACGATCGTGGCCGACGCCGAGGCGCAGCCGCTGGAGCAGATCACCAAGCAGTTGAACAAGCTGATCGAGGTGATCAAGATCGTCGAGCTGGACACCGCCGCGGTGCAGCGTGAGCTCCTGCTGGTCAAGGTGCGCGCGCCGCTGGCCGACCGCGCCCAGGTGCTGCAGACCGCCGAGCTCTTCCGCGCCCGGGTGATCGACGTCAACACCGACACCGTCACCCTCGAGGCCACCGGCACGCCGGACAAGCTGCAGGCGCTGCTGGCCGTCCTCGCACCGCTCGGCATCAAGGAGATGGCCCAGTCCGGCACCGTCGCCCTGGGCCGCGGACCGCGGTCGATGAGCGGCGCCGGTACCTTGCGCCCGGTCGAGCGCTCCGCCTGAACGAACACCCCCAGATCAGGGGCCAAAGTCGCGATTTTGGCCCTCCGCTGAACAAAGGAGAGCACCACCAGATGGCCGCCGAGATCTTCTACGACGACGACGCCGACCTCTCGATCATCCAGGGGCGCACCGTCGCCGTCCTGGGCTACGGCAGTCAGGGCCACGCCCACGCGCTGTCGCTGCGCGACTCCGGCGTCGACGTCCGGGTCGGCCTGCCCGAGGGCTCGAAGAGCCGGGCCAAGGCCGAGGCCGAGGGCCTGCGCGTGGTCACCCCCGCCGAAGCGTCCGCCGAGGCCGACCTGATCATGATCCTCGCCCCGGACCACGTGCAGCGGACGCTGTACACCGAGTCGGTCGAGCCCAACCTGCAGGACGGCGACGCGCTGTTCTTCGGCCACGGCTTCAACATCCGCTTCGGCTACATCAAGCCCCCGGCCGGGGTCGACGTCGCCATGGTCGCCCCCAAGGGCCCCGGGCACCTGGTGCGCCGCGAGTTCAGCGACGGCAAGGGCGTGCCCTGCCTCATCGCCGTCGAGCAGGACGCCAGCGGCAGCGCGCAGGCCCTCGCGCTCTCCTACGCGAAGGGCATCGGCGGCACCCGCGCCGGCGTCATCAAGACGACGTTCGCCGAGGAGACCGAGACCGACCTGTTCGGTGAGCAGGCCGTGCTCTGCGGCGGCATGTCCGCCCTCGTGGCCGCCGGGTTCGAGACCCTCACCGAGGCCGGCTACCAGCCCGAGATCGCCTACTTCGAGTGCCTGCACGAGCTCAAGCTGATCGTCGACCTCATGTACGAGGGCGGCATCGCCAAGCAGCGCTGGTCGGTCAGCGACACGGCCGAGTACGGCGACTACACCTCCGGCCCGAAGGTCGTCGACGCCCGTGTCAAGGAGTCGATGAAGGAGGTCCTCGCCGCGATCAAGGACGGCTCCTGGGCCGCTGCCTTCATCGCCGACCAGGACGCCGGTGCGCCGGACTTCAAGGCCAAGCGCGCCGCGGCCGAGGCGCACCCGATCGAGGAGACCGGCCGCAAGCTCCGTGGCCTGATGAGCTGGGTCAGCGCCAGCGACGACTACACCGGTACCGCCGCCCGCTGAGGCAACGCCCCGCTGAGCAGGCCCCCTCCCCGGGGCCGACACGACACGGCCCCCGCAGCGTCTGCTGCGGGGGCCGTGTCGCGTCCGGGGGAGGGGTCAGCGGATCGCTGCCCGCTGGGCCCGGCGGGCGGCGAAGTAGCGGCTGGCCGGCTTGAGGCACACCAGCACGACGGTCGCGACCGCGGCGGCGACCAGCAGCAGGGAGAACAGGATGGCGCCGCCGTCCCCGTCGCCGAGGGCGCCGACGAGGGTCAGGCCGGTGAACGCGATGGCGATCGACCCGCCGACGATGAGCAGGACCCGGTTGCGGCCGGTCAGCGCCCAGACCGAGCCCCAGATCATCAGCACCGTCCACAGCACGGTGATCAGCCCGAAGGCCAGTGAGATCCCGCCGACCGCACCGAGCCCGCCGCCGGCGACGGAGAAGAGCTCCTCGTCGAAGCCCTCGGCGCCGGCGAGGGCCGCAGCGCCGAAGACGATCAGGAAGAAGCCGACCAGGACGCCGAACGCCGCCAGCACGAAGCCCAGGACGGCGGCGGTGATCACCGCTCCGGGGCGGGCGGTCGACGGGGACTCCCCGTACCCGTACTGCCCGTAGGACTGGCCCTGCTGGCCGTAGGGCTGCTGGCCGTACTGCTGCTGGCCGTAGGGGTCTGGCTGGCCGTACTGGCCGTACTGGCCGTACTGCGGTTGGCCGTACTGGCCCTGCCCGTACTGGGGCTGGCCGTACTGGCCCTGCCCGTACTGGGGCTGGCCGTACTGGCCCTCGCCGTACTGGCCCTGCCCGTACTGGGGCTGCCCGTACTGGGGCTGCCCGTACTGCGGTTGGCCGTACCCGGGCTGACCCGTCCCGCCCTGGCCGTACTGCGGGTCCGGCTGCTCGTACGGGTTCTGGCCGGTAGGGGGCCCGTACGAGGGCTGGCCGTACTGCTCCTGGCCGTACTGCTCCTGGCCGTACTGCTCCCCGGGCTGGGAGCCCTGCCCGAACGCGGTGGAGCCGGTGTTCCCCGGGGCCGGCGGCGGCTCTCCCCCCTCCGGCTGCTGGCCGAACGGGGTCGTCTCGTGACGGCCCTGGGCGTCGTCCCGGTCGCTGCTCATGTTCTCCTCCGACGAGGCCGGTGGTACCGGCGCTTCGCCGCCAGCTTGGCGGTGCCGGCAGGGCCGGGCAAGCACGGGGGTCCGTCCGTGTGTCCACTCAGTGGGACCAGTGGACACCGGCGCGCCGCGTGGTGGGCGGCGTCCCTACGCTGTGGAGTCGTGACCACGACCACGCCCGTCGTCCTGATCGCCGAAGAGCTCGCGCCCAGCGTGTTGGAGGTGCTGGGAGGCGACGTCGAGATCCGCCACGTCGACGGCGCCGACCGGGGCGCCCTGCTGCCCGCGCTGGCCGACGCATCGGCCGTGCTCATCCGCTCGGCAACCCAGATCGACGCCGAGGCGCTCGCTGCGGCGCCGCAGCTCAAGGTCGTCGCGCGGGCCGGCATCGGCCTGGACAACGTCGACGTCCCCGCGGCCACCGAGCGCGGTGTGCTGGTCGTCAACGCCCCGACCTCCAACATCGTCAGCGCCGCCGAGCACGCCGTCGCGCTGCTGCTCGCCGCCGCCCGGCACATCCCGGCCGCCGACGCCTCGCTGCGCGACGGGAAGTGGGCGCGGTCGAAGTTCACCGGCGTCGAGGTCACCGAGAAGACCGTGGGCGTCGTCGGGCTGGGCCGGATCGGGGTGCTGGTCGCCCAGCGGCTGGCCGCCTTCGGCGTCACCCTGATCGCCTACGACCCCTACATCCAGCCCGGCCGGGCCGCCCAGCTCGGTGTCCGGCTGGTGTCCCTGGACGAGCTGCTGCGTGAGTCGGACTTCATCACCGTCCACCTGCCCAAGACCCCGGAGACCCTCGGGCTGATCGGCGCCGAGCAGCTGGCAGCCACCAAGCGCGGCGTGATCATCGTCAACGCCGCCCGGGGCGGGCTGGTCGACGAGGCCGCCCTGGCCGAGGCGCTGCAGTCCGGCCAGGTCGGTGCCGCCGGCATCGACGTGTACGCCAAGGAGCCCTGCACCGACAGCCCGCTGTTCGGGCTGCCGAACGTGGTGGTCACCCCGCACCTGGGCGCCTCCACCACCGAGGCGCAGGACAAGGCCGGCACTGCCGTGGCGCGCAGCGTCCGCCTGGCGCTGCAGGGCGACTTCGTGCCCGACGCGGTGAACGTCCAGGCCGGCGGCATCGTGGCCGAGGACGTCCGCCCCGGGCTGCCGCTGGCCGAGAAGCTCGGCCGGGTGTTCACCGCGGTCGCCGGTGGGCTGGCCCAGTCGGTGCACGTGGAGGTGCAGGGCAAGATCGCCGAGTTCGACGTCTCCGTCGTCCAGCTGGCGGTGCTGCGGGGCGTCTTCTCCGACGTCGTCGAGGAGCCGGTCACCTACGTCAACGCGCCGCTGCTGGCCGACCAGCGGGGCCTGGACGTCACCCTGTCCAGCAGCACCGAGAGCCCGCACTACCGCAACCTGATCACCGTGCGGGGGGCGATGGCCGACGGCACGGAGGTGACCGTCTCGGGCACGCTCTACGGCAAGAACCAGGTGCCCAAGCTGACCGAGGTCAGTGGCTTCGAGATCGACCTGGCCGCCGACGGCTACCTGATGTTCTTCGTCTACGCCGACCGGCCCGGCGTCGTCGGCACGGTGGGGGCAGCGCTCGGCGAGGCGGGGGTCAACATCGCCGGCGCACAGGTCAGCCGCACCACCCAGGGCGGCGAGGCGCTGATGGCAGTGACCGTCGACAGCCCGGTCAGCGGGGAGCTGCTGGCCGACATCGCTCAGCGGATCGGCGCCGGGCAGGCCCGGACCGCCGACCTCAACCCGAGCTGACCCGCTCGTCTCCCGCGCGACCACAGGCCGCGTCGTCCCCACGGGGACGACGCGGCCTCGTCGTGTCCGGGTTCGATCCGGGCACCGGCCACTGGGCCGAACGGTGGTTGAGGGCTGACTCAACGTGTCATCTGCCCGATCTCGTTCCGCCGAACGGTGAGCGGCACGCCGGTGTCCAGATGTCGACGGCTCCGAGGCCGGGTCGATGCCCGAGAACTCGGCGCAGATGCGCTGCGCGACGGGCCGCGCTGCGCCGAACGGCCTATTGGCCGCCGGCGACCACGGCGAGCACCGTGTGACTGGTCCGTCTCAGCTGGTCACCGTTCCTGGTGATCGGCCGGGCGGTCCTCCCGCACGAATCACTGACAGGGGTGCCCGTGGGTCCGAGCAGCACGCACACGAACCGGGCGGGACGCCGACGCGTCGCCGTCCGGACGGGGGTCGTCGCCATGACGGCCGCCCTCGTCACGACGGGGGGCGTCGGCGGTGCGCTGGCCGCGCCCGCTGCACCGGTGGCCGACCGGGGGCAGGCCGACCTGAGCGCCGGCCAGCTGGACCAGCTCAGGTCCCAACTGGCCGCCCAGGCGCGGCCGGCGGGTCTGCCGCAGCGCGGTCCGACGTCCTTCTTCCTGGAAATCGACGAGACCGGCACCTCGCAGGTCTACTCCGACGCACTCGACGAGGGGGAGGGGCAGGCGCAGGCCGCCGACGCGGCGCGGGCCGCCAAGCCGGAGGTCGAGGCCGCCGCCGACCGGGTCGTCGCCGACCTGCCGGACTCGGTGGCCGACGCCGAGGTGCTCTACACCGCCTCCACGGTCGTGCCCGGCGTCGCGGTGTCCGCGGACGCCAGCGACTACGAGGCGTTGACCGCACTGCCCGGGGTCACCGCGGTGCACGCGATCACCCCGAAGGAGACCAGCAACACCGGCGCCGCCGAGGTCGTCCGGGCCGTCGAGGCCTGGCAGGCGCTGGGCAACACCGGCGAGGGCGTCTCCGTCGGCATCATCGACACCGGCATCGACTACACCCACGCCGACTTCGGCGGCAGCGGCGACGTCGCCCAGTACGCGGCGCTCCAGGCCGCCGAGGCAGCCCCCGCCCCGGCCGGGGTCTACCCGAACGCCAAGGTCGTCGGCGGGCGGGACTTCGTCGGCGACAGCTACAACGCCGACCCGAGTTCCCCCGACCACCAGCCGGTGGCCATGCCCGACGACAACCCGCTGGACTGCAACGGTCACGGCACCCACGTGGCCGGCACCGCAGCGGGCTACGGCGTGACCGCGGACGGGCAGACCTACACCGGCGCCTACGACGAGTCCTTCGATCCGAGCGCGCTGCGCATCGGTCCCGGCATGGCGCCGGACGCCTCGCTGTACGCGCTCAAGGTGTTCGGCTGCGACGGCTCGACCGACGTCACCATCCAGGCCCTGGAGTGGGCGATGGACCCCGACGGTGACGGGTCGATCGACGACCACCTCGACGTCGTCAACCTCTCCCTCGGCTCGGACTACGGCCTGGCCGACGACGCCGACGCGATGGTCGCGAACGAGGCGATGGAGCACGGCATGCTCGTCGTCATGTCCGCCGGCAACGCCGGGGACAGCTACGACATCGGCGGCTCGCCGGGCAACGCCCCGCGCGGGATCGGCGTGGCCGCGTCCAACGACGGCTACGGCATCTTCGACGGCTGGCAGGTCGTCTCCGGCGGGGGCCCCAGCGGCATCCGGCCGGGCCTGCGCTCGATCGCCTACAGCGACCGCGACGAGGCGGGCGAGCTCGAGCCCGACCTGACCGGCCCGGTCGTCCTGCCCGAGGCCGGGGACGACCCGACCGGGTGCGCCCCGTGGAGCGGGGACTACACCGGCGAGATCGTCCTCATCGAGGCCGACGGGTTCGCCTGCGGTTCGGTGGCCAAGGGCTCCAACGCCCGTGACCACGGCGCCGTCGGTTTCATGATCATCGGTGACGACGACCTGCTGGAGACCGGGATCACCGGGGTCCCGGAGATCCCGGGCATCCTCATCACCGCGACCGACGGTGCGGCGCTCGCCGCCGCCGTCCAGGCCGGCCCGGTGACGGTCACCTTCGGCTCGAGCCTCAAGGACGCCGCCACCGTCGACGACCCGGCGCAGATCGACCTGCTCGCGTCGTTCTCCTCCCGCGGCACCCGCCAGGCCGGTGGCCTCAAGCCGGACGTCTCCGCGCCCGGCGTGACGGTGTACTCCGCAGCGGTCGGCACCGGCGACGAGGGCGTCAGCCAGTCCGGCACCTCGATGGCCGCCCCGGTCACCTCCGGGGTCACCGCGCTGATCCGCGCCGCGCACCCGGACTGGACGACGGAGGAGGTCAAGGCCGACCTGATGAACACCGCCGTCCACGACGTGCACACCGCCGAGGGCGTCGTCTACGGCCCGAACCGGCAGGGCGCCGGCCGCATCGACGCCCGGGCGGCCCTGGACAACCAGGTGCTGGCCTACGCCGACGCCGGCTCCGGCGTCGTGTCCGCCTCCTTCGGCGTGATCGAGGCGGTCGACCCGAAGCTGGTGCGGAACGAGCAGATCACCGTCTCCAACAAGAGCGACCGGACCGTCGGCTACAAGCTCCGGTACGAGGCACTGGTCGACCAGCCCGGTGCCAGCTACCGGGTGGAGCCCTCGGTCGTGCACGTCGCGCCGAACACCAAGACGGTGGTCAACGTCGTCCTGACCGTGAAGCGGGACCAGCTGCGCAAGGTGGCCGACCCGACGATGGTCACCGACGACGGCCGGCAGTTCCTGGGCGAGGCCAGTGGCCGGGTGGTGCTCACCCCGAGGAAGGGCGACGCACCGACGCTCCGGGTGCCGGTGCACGCGAACCCGGAGCCGGCGTCGAACCTGATCGCGCAGGACCGGGAGGGCGGCACCTCGATCACCCTGGTCGGCCGGGGCGTGAGCAACGGCCCGGCGTTCGAGCCGACGTCCTACACCTCGCTGGCCACCGCCTTCGAGGGCCTGGGCCGCAGCCCGCAGATGCCCCGGTGCGCCGACGCCGCCCTCCCGGACTGCTACAAGTCCGAGCTGGAACGGTCGGTCGACCTGGCCATGGTGGGGGTGGCCTCCGACGTGGCAGCCAGCCCGGCGGACCCGTGGCTGTACTTCGGGGTCACCGCGCACGGCCGGTCCACCTCGCCGGAGACGGCCGTGAACTACGGCGTCTACGTCGACGCGACCGGTGACGGCGCGTGGGACTACCAGGTGACCACCACCCGGATCCCCGACTACGACGTGCCGCTGGTGGTCGTCACCGACCGCCAGTACCAGCTGCTGCCGGCCGCGGACCCCTACATCGGGTTCCTCAACGTGGCCGACGGCACGGTCGACACCAACGTCTACGACTCCGACGTCCAGGTCATGGGCGTGCCGACGTCGGTCATGCCGCTGGTGCAGGGCCGGATCTCCTTCGGGGTCCAGTCCGCCAGCGCGTACGGCACGGTCGACGGTGTGGGCACCGTGCTGAGCCTGACGGGTGAGGCCGAGCTGGCCTCGGAGCGGATGAGCTTCGACCCGCTGGACCCGGGGCTGTCGTTCACCGTGGACGGCGCACCGGCGGTGCTCGTCCCGGCGATGAACGGCACCACGATCGCGGTCACCCAGAGCGCGTCGTACGCGGCCGACACGTCGGTCGGCGGCTTCAAGGGGGCGATGGTGGTGGTGTCGCACAACGACACCGGCACCGGCCGGGCGCTGACGGTCCCGATCGCGGTGCGGCCGGGGGCGCCCACGGCGCCCTGACCACACCGCACGACCCGGACGCCCTCCGCGAGCACCACCTGCGGGGGGCGTCCGGCGTGTGCGGGTGCGAGGCCGGAGGCGGGCGCCCACTAACCTCTGGCCTCATGCGCCTGGCAGTGGTCCCTGGAGACGGCATCGGTCCCGAGGTGGTGGCCGAGGGCCTCAAGGTCCTGGGCGCGGTCGCCCCGGACATCGAGAGCACCTTCTACGACCTGGGGGCGGCCCGCTGGCACCGCAGCGGTGAGCTGCTCCCGGACTCGGTGCTGGAGGAGCTCCGGCAGCACGACGCGATCCTGCTCGGTGCGGTCGGTGACCCCGGGGTGCCCAGCGGCATCCTGGAGCGCGGGCTGCTGCTCAAGCTGCGCTTCGAGCTCGACCACCACGTCAACCTCCGCCCCGCGCGGCTGTTCGACGGCGTGCGCAGCCCGCTGGCCGAGCCCGGCGAGATCGACATGCTCTGCGTGCGCGAGGGCACCGAGGGTCCCTACGTCGGCAACGGCGGTGTGCTGCGGCGGGACACGCCGCACGAGGTGGCCACCGAGGTCAGCCTCAACACCGCCTTCGGGGTCGAGCGCGTCGTCCGGTACGCCTTCGAGCGGGCGGTCGCCCGGCCGCGCAAGCACCTCACCCTGATCCACAAGACCAACGTGCTCACCCACGCCGGCTCGCTGTGGTCGCGCACCGTCGAGGAGCTCTCCGCCGAGTTCCCCGAGGTCAGCGTGGCTTACCAGCACGTCGACGCCGCGGCGATGTTCTTCATCACCGACCCGGGCCGCTACGACGTGATCGTCACCGACAACCTCTTCGGCGACATCGTCACCGACGTCGCCGCCGCGGTCACCGGCGGGATCGGACTGGCCGCCAGCGGCAACCTCGACGTGTCGGGCACCAACCCGAGCATGTTCGAGCCGGTGCACGGTTCCGCGCCGGACATCGCCGGGCAGGGCATCGCCGACCCGACGGCCACCGTGCTCTCGGTCGGTCTGCTGCTGGAGCACCTCGGCCGGCCCGAGCTGGCCAAGAAGGTCAACGCCGCCGTCTCCTTCGACCTCTCCACCCGCGACCCGAAGGCGACGATCCGCACCACCGAGGTCGGCGACCGGCTGGCCGCCCTCGCCGGCTGAGCAGCGGGCTACCGGCTGGGTCGCCCCGGCGTTAGCGTCACCGCCGTGCTGGCTGCGGTGCGGGAACGCTACGGTCCGCCGGACGTCGTCCGGGTCACCGAGGTGCCGATGCCGGTCGCCGGCCCCGGCGAGCTGCTGGTCCGGGTGCGCTGCACCACGGTCAACCGCACCGACTGCGCGTACCGGGCGGGCACGCCTCGGCTCACCCGGCTGCTCACCGGGGTGCGCCGGCCCCGCGCGACCGTCCTGGGCACCGAGTTCGCCGGCGTGGTGGCGACGGTCGGTGCGGGGGTGGGTGACCTCGCGGTCGGTGACCGGGTGTTCGGCTACGTCGAGGGTCGGTTCGGTGCGCACGCGGAGTTCCTCACCGTCCCCGCCGACGGCTTCCTGGCGCAGGTGCCCGACGACGTCCCCGACGACGTGGCGGCGGCCGCCACCGAGGGCGCCCACTACGCGGTGGCCGTCCTGCGGCGGGCGCGGATCAGGGCAGGTGAGGACGTCCTCGTCCACGGCGCCACCGGGGCGATCGGCTCGGCGGTGGTCCAGCTGCTGCGCGACCTCGGTGCGCACGTCACCGCCGTCTGCGACGGGGCCCGGGCCGACCTGGTGCGCAGCCTGGGCGCCGACCGGGTCATCGACCGCACGACCGAGGACTTCCTGGCCGACCCGCACCGCTACGACGTCGTCGTGGACGCGGTCGGGAAGAGCTCGTTCCGCCAGTGCCGTCGGCTCCTGCGCCCCCGCGGCCGCTACGTGTCCACCGACCTGGGTCGGCTGGCGCAGAACCCCGTGCTGGCCGCGGTCACGCCGCTGTTGCGCCGGCGCCGGGTGGTCTTCCCCGTCCCGGTACAGGACCCGGCCATGCCCGCCGACCTGCGGGACCTCCTCGCCTCGGGAGCCTTCCGGCCCGTCCTCGACGACCGGCGCTGGCCGCTCGCGCAGATCGTCGAGGCCCACCGGTACGTCGAGCGCGGGCAGAAGACCGGCAGCGTGGTGATCGACGTCGGGTGACCCGGTGTCCGCCGTCCCAGCGGGTGGAACGCCGGTTCCACTCCACGCGCCCGGCGTGCTGTACTGGTGGTGATGGACGCCACCCGCACGATCATCAGCTAGCGCGCAGTCACCTCCCCGGACTGCGCGCAACCTCCCGTACCCCGGGAGGTTTTTTCGTGTCTGGGCCCAGTACCCAGCCGACCCGGGAGACACCGTGGCCAAGCCCCCCGCCACCGACACGAACTCTTTCCACGTCTTCGACACCGACTCCTTCCACGTCTTCGACACGACGTTGCGCGACGGCGCCCAGCGCGAGGGCGTGAGCTACTCCGTCGCCGACAAGCTCGCCGTCGCCCGGTTGCTCGACGAGATCGGGGTCGGGTTCATCGAGGGTGGCTGGCCGGGGGCGCTGCCCAAGGACACCGAGTTCTTCGCCCGGGCGCGCACCGAGCTGGACCTCCGGCACGCGCAGCTGGTGGCCTTCGGCGCCACCCGCAAGGTCGGCGTCCGGGTCGAGGACGACGCCCAGGTGCGCGCCCTGCTCGACGCGCAGACCCCGGTGGTGTGCCTGGTGGCCAAGTCCGATGTGGGGCACGTGCGGGAGGCGCTGCGCACCACACCCGAGGAGAACCTGGCGATGGTCGCCGACACCGTCGCCTTCCTGGTCGCGCACGGCCGGCGGGTCTTCGTCGACTGCGAGCACTTCTTCGACGGGTACGCCGCCGACCCCGACCACGGCGTCGCGGTGCTCGAGACCGCCTTCGCCGCCGGCGCCGAGGTGGGCGTGCTCTGCGACACCAACGGCGGCATGCTGCCGATGAGCGTGGGCCGGGTGGTCGCCGACGTCCGCGCGCGCACCACCGGGAAGCTCGGCATCCACTGCCAGGACGACACCGGGTGCGCGGTCGCCAACACCCTGGCCGCCGTCGAGGCCGGGGTGACCCACGTGCAGGGCACCGCCAACGGCTACGGCGAGCGGGCCGGCAACGCCGACACGTTCGCGCTGATCGGCAACCTGGTCACCAAGATGGGCCTGCCCGTGGTGCCGGCCGAGTGCCTGCCGGAGCTGAAGCGGGTCAGCCACGCCATCGCGGAGCTGGCCAACATCGCCCCCGACGACCACCAGCCGTTCGTCGGCGCCTCGGCGTTCGCGCACAAGGCCGGCCTGCACGCCAGCGCGATCAAGGTGAGCCCGGAGCTCTACAACCACCTCGACCCCGCCGTCGTCGGCAACGACATGCGCATCCTGGTCACCGAGATGGCCGGCCGGGCGTCGATCGAGCTGAAGGGCCGGGAGCTGGGCGTCGACCTGGCCGGGCAGGCCGACGCGATCGGCCGGGTGGTCGACCAGGTCAAGGTGCTGGAGGCCGACGGCTGGTCCTTCGAGGCCGCGGACGCCTCGTTCGAGCTGTTGCTGCGCGCGCAGCTGCCCGGTGCCCCCGCGCCGCTGTTCGAGCTGGAGAGCTACCGCACCTCGGTGGAGCACTGGGGGAACGGGGTGGTGGTCAGCGAGGCCACGGTCAAGGTCCACGTGCCGAACGACGACGGGACGACGGAGCGGGTGATCAGCACCGGCGAGGGAAACGGCCCGGTCAACGCCCTGGACAACGCGCTCCGCCAGGCCCTGGTCAGCCGGTACCCGCACCTGGCCGACGTCTCGCTGGCCGACTACAAGGTGCGCATCCTGGGATGGAACGGCGGCACGAGCGCCACCACCCGCGTGCTCGTCGACAGCAGCGACGGGGTGGGGGAGTGGACCACCGTCGGGGTGCACGACAACATCGTCGAGGCCTCCTGGCACGCCCTGGTCGACGCCTTCACCTACGCGGTGCGGCGCCGCTGACCCCGCCCGGTCAGCCGGGGCTGCGGCGCAGGTCCAGCTCGATCTCCCGGGCCGCCGCCCGGAGCGGGGGCAACAGCTCGTCGCGGACCGCCTCGGGGGTGCTGTGCCGGGCGGAGGCGGAGATGTTCATGGCGGCGAGCACGGCGCCGTCGCCGTCCCGCACGGGCACGGCGATCGACCGCAGCCCCTCCTCGAGCTCCTGGTCGACCAGCGCCCAACCCTGGGCCCGGGTCTCCTCGAGGGCCCGGCGGAGCCGGTCGGGGTCGGTGACGGTGAACCGGGTCAGGGCCGCCAGCTGCGCGGTCTGCAGGTAGCGCTCGCGTTCGTTCTCCGGCCGGGACGCCAGCAGCACCCGGCCCATGGAGGTCGCGTGCGCCGGGAACCGGGTGCCGAGGTTGATGGCGACGGTCATGATCCGCTTGGTGGGCACCCGGGCGACGTAGACGATCTCCTCACCGTCCAGCACCGACAGCGAGCACGACTCGTGCAGGTCGGCGGCCAGCTGCTCCATGTGCGGGCGGGCGACCTCGGGGAGGGACAGCCCGGAGAGGTAGGCATAGCCCAGTTCCAGCACCCGCGGGCGCAGCGCGAACAGCCGGCCGTCGAAGCGGACGTACCCGAGCTCGACCAGGGTGAGCAGGAACCGGCGGGCCGCTGCCCGGGTGAGACCGGTCTGCCGGGCGACCTCGCTGAGGGTCAGCTGGGTGTGCTCGGCGTCGAAGGCCCGGATGACGGCGAGGCCGCGCTCCAGCGACTGGACGAAGGCGGCCGGTCGCACGCTGCCGCCCTCGTCGCCGGGGGGTGCCGTCGCGTCCATCGAACTCCTCCCGGGCGGCTGCCTCGGCGCCCGATCACGGCTCCATCACGGGCGTTGACGTGACTGGCCTCACGACCTACGTTCTCCACCTGAACGCCTGTTCGTATGGCGCACACCGTAGTGGAACCGACGTGGTCGTCCACCCCATCGGCTGACAGGTTCGACCACCCGCCCTCACCGTGGAGGACAGGCACCTGATGCACCTGCTCACCCGGGCAGCGCCATGAGCGCGACGGACGTGCGCCCCGCCCGCGCGGGCGCCGAACCCGCTCGACGGCGCCGCCCCGAGCTCCCGTCGTCCGTCCTCGGCCTGGTCGGGCTGGTCGCCTTCGCCGCGCTGCTCGAACTGCTGCCCCGCACCGGCATCGTCTCGGCCGAGTACTTCCCGCCGTTCAGCGAGATGGTCCGGGCGTTGGTGGAGGCGGCCGGCACCGACCGCTTCTGGGCCGCGACCGCGGAGACGGTCCAGGCGTGGGGCATCGGGCTCGGGATCGCGCTGGTCGCCGGCATCGGCCTGGGCCTGCTGATCGGCAGCGTCGAGGTGCTGCGCCGGTTCACCGCCTCGACGATCGAGTTCCTGCGGCCGGTGCCGTCGGTGGCGCTGATCCCGCTGGCGGTGCTGCTGCTGGGCCTGGGGCTCCAGTCGACGCTGCTGCTGGTGGTCTACGCCTCGTTCTGGCAGATCCTGATCCAGGTCATCTACGGGGTGCAGGACGTCGACCCGGTGGCCCGGGAGACGGCGCGGTCCTACCACCTGGGGCGCTGGGCACGGGTCCGGTACCTGATCTGGCCGACGGCGTTGCCCTACGTGATGACCGGCGTGCGGCTGGGTGCGGCGGTCGCGCTGATCCTGGCCGTGACCGCCGGGCTGGTCGGCATCGGCACCGGGCTGGGCGCGGAGATCGCGCTGGCGCAGTCGTCGAACGCCGTCCCGCTGGTCTACGGCCTGGTGATCTTTACCGGGTTGCTCGGTGTGGTGGTCAACCTGGCGGCCCGGGTGCTGGAGCGCCGGACGCTGGCGTGGCACTCGTCGGTGCGCGCGGACGTGGGGGGCTGAGATGCAGCCGGTGCTGCGCTGGGGCAGGACGCTGGGCTACGCGCTCACCCTGCCCGTCGTGCTGGTCACGCTGTGGTGGGTGTGGTCGGCGGACAGCACGAACTACTACGCACCGCCGCTGCAGACGATCCTGACGACCTTCGGTGACGTCTGGTTCTCCGAGCGGCTGCGCGCCGACGTCCTGCCCAGCGTCACCCGGCTGCTGATCGGCTACACCGGTGCGGTCGTCGTCGGGGTCGGGCTGGGCGTGCTGCTGGGCGCCAACCGCACGCTGCGCCGGGTGACCGAGCCGGTGCTGGAGTTCTTCCGCGCCATCCCGCCACCGGCGCTGATCCCGATCCTGTTCCTGTTCGCCGGGATCGGGGACACCGCAAAGGTCATCGTGATCATCTCCGGCGCGGTCTGGCCGGTGCTGCTGAACACGGTCGAGGGCGTGCGCGCGGTCGACGACGTCCTCTCCGACACCTCCCGGTCCTACGGCGTCACCGGCCTGGCCCGGCTCCGCCACCTGGTGCTGCCGGCCGCCAGCCCGCAGATCGTCGCCGGCATGCGCCAGGCGCTGTCGATCTCGATCATCCTCATGGTCATCAGCGAGATGTTCGCCTCCACCAACGGGCTGGGCTTCAGCGTCATCCAGTTCCAGCGCAGCTTCGCCATCCCGGAGATGTGGAGCGGCATCCTGCTGCTCGGGCTGCTCGGGTTCGTCCTGTCCCTGCTCTTCCAGCTCTTCGAACGGCGCACCCTGCGCTGGTACCACGGCCTGCGCCGATCTCAGCTAGGAGAGAACTGATGACCCAGCCGCTGCTCGACGTCGCCGGTGTGCAGAAGACCTACACCGGCTCCGGCCGCACCGTCGAGGCCGTCCGTGACCTGACCTTCTCCGTCGGGGACGGTGAACTGGTCTGCATCGTGGGGCCCTCGGGTGCGGGGAAGACGACGCTGCTCAAGTGCATCGCCGGGCTGCTGGAGCCCACCTCCGGCACGGTCACCCTCGCCGGCTCGCGGGTCGACGGGCCGCCGGAGGCGATGGCAGTGGTCTTCCAGGAGTACGGCCGCAGCCTGTACCCGTGGCTGACGGTGAAGGGCAACGTCGAGCTGCCGCTGAAGCAGAAGAAGCTGGACAAGGCCCGCCGGCGGGAGCTGGTGCGCGACGCGCTGGAGGCCGTGGGCCTGGCCGACGTGCACAGCGCCTACCCGTGGCAGCTGTCCGGTGGCATGCAGCAGCGGGTCGCGATCGCCCGGGCGGTGGCGTACGAGCCCAAGGTCCTGCTGATGGACGAGCCGTTCGCCGCCGTCGACGCCCAGACCCGCGCCGACCTGGAGGACCTGATCCGGTCGCTGTGGCACAAGCTGGGGGTGACCATCCTCTTCGTCACCCATGACATCGACGAGTCGGTCTACCTGGGGCAGCGGGTGCTGGTCCTGTCCTCCTCGCCCACCGTGATCATGGAGGACCTCGCCATCGACCTGCCCGACGAGCGCAACCAGCTGGACACCCGCTCCTCCCCGCGGTTCGCCGAGCTGCGCGGGCACGTCTACGAGCAGATCCAGCTGGCCAAGCACCGCAAGGGCGACCAGCACCAGCGCGACGAGGTCGCCACCGGCAGCCACCGGGCCGGGCCGCCCACCGTGGCTGCGGACCCCGGTCACTAGTCCAGGCTCCACCCCCTCTCCACCTCGCACGTCCGGCAAAGGAGCCACCATGCGTCGCCTGCTCGCCCCGATCACCGCTCTCGCGCTGCTGACCACCGCCACCGCCTGCGGCGGCTCGTCCGACGAGCCGGCCACCGACACCGAGGGCGGTCTGGCCCAGGTCGCCGTCGGGATCATCCCGATCATCGACGTCGCCCCCATCTACCTCGGTCAGGAGCAGGGCTTCTTCGAGGAGCGGGGCATCGAGCTGGAGCTGGTGCCCGGGTCCGGCGGCGCGGCCGCCGTGCCCGGTGTGGTCGCCGGGGACTTCGACTTCGCCTTCGGCAACGTGACCTCCCTGCTGCTGGCCCAGACGCAGGGCCTGCCGCTGCAGGTCGTCTCGAACGGGACCGCCTCCACCGGCGACCCGGAGACCGACTTCTCCGCCGTCGTCGTGCCCGCGGACAGCCCGGTGCAGACCGCCGCCGACCTGGCCGGCAAGACCGTCGCGGTGAACAACTTCAAGAACATCGGCGAGGTCACGATCCGCAAGGCGGTCGAGGACGCCGGCGGTGACTCCTCGACGGTCAACTTCGTCGAGCTGCCCTTCCCGGACATGCCGGCCGCGGTCGCCAACGGCAACGTGGACGCCGCCTGGGTGGTCGAGCCGTTCGTCACCGTCGCCACCGGCCAGGGCGCCCGCGTCGTGGTGCGCAACTTCGCCGAGCCGGTGGAGGACCTCACCGTGGCGACCTACTTCACCACCGAGCAGATGCTCGCCGAGAACCCCGAGCTGGTCGACGACTTCCAGGCCGCGATGACCGAGTCGCTGCAGTACGCCCAGGACAACCCGGACGAGCTGCGCCGGATCATCACCACCTACACCAGCATCTCCCCGGAGGTCGCCGAGCAGATCGCCCTCCCGTCCTTCCCGGAGGAGATCAACGTGGAGTCGATGGAGACGGTCGCCGAGCTGATGGCCGAGTACGGGATCACCGAGGAGACCGCCGACGTCGACGCGCTGCTCGCGACCGACTGACCGTGCCCGACCCCACGACCCCTCCTGCGGTGCCCACCGTCCGGGACGTCACCTTCGACGTACTGCGCCGGCTCGGCCTGACGACGATGTTCGCCAACCCGGGCTCGACCGAGGTGCCCTTCCTCGCCGGGCTCCCCGACGACATCGAGTTCGTGCTGGCGCTGCACGAGGGGTCGGTGGTGGGCATCGCCACCGGCTGGGCCATCGCCCACGACCGGCCGGCCCTGGTCAACCTGCACACCACCGCGGGCCTGGGCAACGCCGTCGGCGCGCTGGCCACCGCCCGGGTCAACCGGGCCCCGCTGGTGGTCGTGGTCGGCCAGCAGGACCGGCGGCACCTCGCCCTGGAGCCCTTCCTGGCCGGCCGGCTCGCCGGCCTGGCCGGCGACTACCCGGTCTGGGTCGACCAGCCGGTGCGCGCCCAGGACGTGCCCGGGTCGATCGCCCGGGCCCACCACGAGGCGCTCACCGGACGCGGCCCGGCGATCGTGGTCGTGCCGATGGACGACTGGGCGCAGCCGATGTCCGACGCCGAGCCGCTGGCCGCCGCGACCGTGGTGCGGCGGCCGGTGGGGGTCGACGAGGCGACGGTCACCGAGGTCGCCGAACTGCTCGACGGCGCGCGGTCGCCGGTGCTGGTGGTCGGTGCCGGGGCGGACACCGCCGTCACCCGGGCCGCGCTGGTGCAGCTGGCCGAACGGCTGGCCGCCCCGGTGCGGCAGGAGGCCTTCGGCGCGCGGGCCGGCTTCCCCCAGGACCACCCGCAGTACCAGGGGCTCCTGCCCGCCGGCCGGGAGCGGCTGCGCGGGGTGCTGGCCGGCCACGACCTCGTGCTGGTCGTCGGCGGCCCGGCCTTCCGGCAGTACCCCTACCAGCCCGGGCCGTTCGTCGACCCCGGCGCCCGGATCGTGCAGGTCAGCCAGGACCCGGCCGAGGTGCACCGGAGCCCCGCCGACCTGGCCGTGCTCACCGACCCGGGCGTCTTCTGCGCCGCACTCGCCGAGCGGGTGACCGACCGCGGGCTGGCGCCCGGCCCGCCGCGGACGCCGGTCACCGTGCCACCGCCGGCACCGGGGGAGCCGCTGCGGGCGCCGCACGTCTACGCCCAGCTCGCCCGGCGCCTGGACCCGGACACGGTGGTGGTGGAGGAGTCGCCGTCCACCCGCCAGGTGCTGGAGGAGATGGTCCCAGCCCGGCAGCCACTGGGGTACCTGGGCGTGGCCATGGGCGGGCTCGGCTTCGGGATGCCGGCCGCCATCGGCGTCCGGATGGCCCGCCCGGACCGGCCGGTGGTCGCGGTGCTCGGCGACGGCTCGTCGATGTACGCCGTCCAGTCGCTGTGGACGGCGGCCCGCTACGGCGTCGGCGTCCTCTTCGTCGTCTTCGCCAACGGCGGCTACGCGATCATGGACAAGCTGGTCGAGCGGCAGGGGGCCGGGAAGGCGCCGTGGCCGAGCTTCCCGGAGGTCCGGCTCTCCGCCCTGGCCACCGCGCTGGGCTGCTCCGCCCGGCGGATCAGCGGCCACGAGGAGCTGTTGGAGGTGCTGGACGACGTGCTGCCCCGGCTCCGGGACCTCGACGCCCCGCTGCTGCTGGACGTCGAGGTGGCGCCGGAGGCCGAGTTCAACCCCTGAGCGTTCAACCCCGAGCGTTCAACCCCGAGCGTTCAACCCCGGAGCGGTGCCACCGTGCTGGCCAGCAGGCAGAACTCGTTGCCCTCCGGGTCGGCCAGCACGTGCCAGGTCATCTCGTCGGTGAGCGGGCCCTGTCCGACGTCCACCGGGGTGGCGCCGAGGGCGAGCAGCCGGTCCAGCTCCTCGGCCTGCGACCGGTCGGTGGCGTTGAGGTCCAGGTGCAGCCGCAGCTTGCCCGGCGTCGGGTCGGGCACCGGGACGAAGTCCAGCACGGGCTGCGGGCCCTTGGACTCCTGCCCCGGTGGGCCGATCGTCACCACGCCGTCGTCGTCGGTGTCCTGCACCTCGTAGCCGAGCACGTCTGCCCACCACTGGGCGAGCGCGGCAGGGTCGGTGGAGTCGACGGCGACTGCGGTGATCCGGGCGGCCATGACGCACGGTAGCGACCTGGCATGCCGCACGGTGGCCGGACACGGAGCCCCGACTAGCCTGAGGACGTGCGCATCGTCCGCTTCGCCCACCCAGCCGGCATGTCCTTCGGGGTCCTCGACGGGGACGGCCAGGTCGCCCAGATCGAAGGCCACCCGTTCGGTCAGATCTCCTTCACCGGTCAGCGGTACGCCGCGGCCGACGTCCGGCTGCTCTCGCCGATCCTCCCGAGCAAGGTGGTCGGCATCGGCAAGAACTACGCCGACCACGTGCAGGAGATGGCGACCGGGGACGCCCCGAAGGAGCCGCTGGTCTTCCTCAAGCCCTCCACCACGGTGATCGGCCCGGGCGACGCGATCCGCATCCCGGTCGGCAGCACGAACGTGCACCACGAGGTCGAGCTCGCCGTCGTGATCGGGGCGCGCGGCGCCCGTCAGGTCAGCCCGGAGCAGGCGCTGTCCAGCGTCTTCGGCTACACGATCGGCAACGACGTGACCGAGCGGGACATGCAGCGCAGCGACGGGCAGTGGACCCGGGCGAAGGGCTTCGACTCCTTCTGCCCGCTGGGCCCGTGGATCGAGACCGACCTGGCCGGCCTCGGCAAGGACCCGGCCGACCTGGAGATCACCTGCAGCGTGGACGGCGAGCTGCGCCAGTCCGGCCGGACCAGCCAGCTGCTGTTCGGCGTGCCGACGCTGATCTCGCACATCTCCCAGGTGATGACCCTGCTGCCCGGTGACGTGGTGCTGACCGGCACCCCGGCCGGGGTCGGCCCGATCGCCCCGGGCCAGCGGGTGGAGTGCACGATCGAGGGCCTGGGCACGCTGACCAGCACCGTCGCCGGCGCCGACCCGACCTCCACGGCCGGCGTCCGATGACCGCCCCGGCCGGCCCGGTGCGCACCCGGTTCTGCCCGTCGCCGACCGGCACCGTGCACGTCGGGGTGATGCGCGCCGCGCTGTACAACTGGGCCTACGCCCGGCACACCGGTGGTCAGTTCGTGGTCAGGATCGAGGACACCGACCCGGCCCGCAACACCCTGGAGTCCGAGCGGCACCTGCTGGACTGCCTGCGCTGGCTCGGGCTGAACTGGGACGAGGGCCCCGAGGTCGGCGGGCCGCACGGTCCGTACCGGCAGTCCGAGCGCAGCGACGTCTACCGCGACGTCGTCGCCCGGCTGCTGGAGTCCGGCCACGCCTACGAGTCGTTCTCCACGCCGGAGGAGGTCACCGCCCGGAGGCTGGCCGCCGGGCAGGACGCCAAGCTCGGCTACGACAACGCCGACCGGACGACGACCGATGCGCAGCGGGCCGCCTTCCTCGCGGAGGGCCGGGAGGCCGTCGTCCGGCTGCGGATGCCCGACACCGACCTGTCCTGGGACGACCACGTGCGCGGTGAGGTCCGCTTCGCCGCCGGCGCCGTCCCCGACTTCGTGCTGGTCCGGGGCAACGGCACCCCGCTGTACACGCTGGTGAACCCGGTCGACGACGCGCTGATGGGCATCACCGACGTGCTGCGCGGTGAGGACCTGCTGCCCTCCACCCCGCGGCAGATCGCGCTCTACCGGGCGCTCACCGAGATCGGTGTCGCCGCGGGCACGCCGCGCTTCGGGCACCTGCCCCTGGTCATGGGGGAGGGCAACAAGAAGCTGTCCAAGCGGGACCCGCAGTCGAACTTCGACGTCTACCGGGACCGGGGCTTCCTGCCCGCCGGGCTGGTCAACTACCTGGCCCTGCTGGGCTGGTCGATCGCCGAGGACCGGGACATCTTCTCGCCGGCGGAGCTGGCCGCCGCCTTCGACGTGGACAAGGTCAGCGCCAACCCGGCGCGGTTCGACCTCAAGAAGGCCGAGGCGATCAACTCCACCCACCTGCGCGCCCTGCCGGTCGAGGAGTTCCTCGCCGCGGTGACGCCGTACCTGGCCGGCGCCGGGCTGGTCGCCGACCCGCCCACCGCTGAGCAGGCCGCGACGCTCGAGGCGATCGCACCGCTGGCCCAGGAGCGGATGATCGTCCTGTCCGACGCGGTCGGGCTGCTCGGCTTCCTGTTCACCGAGGACGTCGAGATCGACCCGGCGGCCGCGGAGAAGCAGCTGGGCGCCGGTGCCCGTGAGGTGCTGGACGCGGCGTCGGCGGCGCTGCAGGCGCTGCCGGAGTGGACGACCCCGGCGATCGAGACGGCGCTCAAGGAGGCCCTCGTCGAGGGGCTGGGCCGCAAGCCGCGGCAGGCCTTCGGGCCGGTCCGGGTGGCGGTCAGCGGCCGGACGGTCTCCCCACCGCTGTACGAGTCGATGGAGCTGCTGGGCCGCGAGCGCACCCTGGCCCGGCTCGCTGCTGCCCGCGGGATCGCGACCGGATGACCGGCGGGGGCTGGAGCGCCTGGGGGCAGGGTGAGCCGCCGTACGCCGGCCCGCCGCCGACCGGCCGGTACGGCGCTCCGCCCCGGGTCCCGCTCGGCCCGCCGCCGGGCGGTCCCGCCGGCTGGCCGGCCGGCCCGGGGTGGGCGCCTCCCGGTGGGCCGTACCCGGCTGCCGGCCTCCCGCCGTACCCGCCTCCGGCACCGGGCACCTACCCACCTCCGGCGCCGGGCACCTACCCGCCTCCGGCGCAGCGCACCTACCCACCTCCGGCGCAGCGCCCGTCGCGACCGCCCCGGCCGGTGACCCCGCCCGGGGCGCCGCCGCACGACACCCCGCAGCCCTACGAGCTGTTGATGCGGACGCGGGACTGGGCGTGGTGGCGCCCGCTGCTGGGCCTGCTGCTGTTCACCGTCCTCTACGGCGTGGCAGCTGTGGTGCTGGTGCTGGTCGTTCACGTGACCGGCGTGGTGCCCGACCTCGCCATGACGGACCTCACCGACGTCTGGGTCCTGCTGTTCACCAACGCCTCGCTGATCGTGGCGATCCCGATCGTGTGGGTGTGCTGGCTCGTGCCGCACGGGCTGCGGATCGGCTGGTCGTCCTCGGTGCTGGGCCGACTGCGCTGGCGGATGCTGCTGCCCTGGACCTGGCGCGCCCTGGCGACCCTCGGGCTGGCGGTCGCCGCCGGCCTGCTGCTCACCATCGCGGCCACCGACCTGTCGATCACCGGGCCGACCTCCTCCTTCGGCTGGCTGCTGCTGGTCGTGCTGCTGACGACGCCGTTGCAGTGCGCGGCCGAGGAGTACGTCTTCCGCGGCTACCTGACCCAGGCGATCGCCGGCTGGGTGGGCCGACCACAGGCCGGCGCGGTGGTCGCGGCGGTGCTGACGGCCGCCCTGTTCTCCGCCGCCCACCTGCCGCCGGACGCCGAGTCGTTCCTCTACCGGTTCGTCATCGGCCTGGTGCTGTCGGGGGTGGTCTGGCTGACCGGGGGGCTGGAGGCCGCCATCGCGCTGCACGCGGTGAACAACGTGGTGATCTTCGTGCTGGCCGGCGCCCTGGGCGAGGAGCTGGCCACCGCCGACCCCGGCGGTGCCCTGAGCTGGGTGACCACCCTGCTCGGGATCTCCGGGATGGTCGCCTTCCTCGCCTGGGTGGCCGTCACCAGCCGGCGGCTGCGGCCGGAGCTGCTCAGCCCCGCGCTGCAGCTGCCGGCGCCTGCCCCCACTGCGGCCCCCGGTCGTCCGACGTGGGGCACGCCGCCTCCCGCGCCGCCGTGGGGCTCCCCGGCGGCGCCGGGTGCCTGGGCCGCGCCGCCGTCCTCCAGCGGCTGGGGCCGGCCACCGGGGGGCTGACGCGCCCACGAGGGGGGTGCCCGTGCTGGCTCCCGGGGGATCGGGTAGTGTTCTTTCCCGGCGCCGCAAGGTGCTGCACGGCCAATGGGGTATGGGGTAATTGGCAGCCCGACGGTTTCTGGTTCCGTTAGTCTAGGTTCGAGTCCTGGTACCCCAGCGAGGAGCACAGCTCCTCAGCACGACCGCACCACAGCACCACCTGGCCCCGTCGTCTAGCGGCCCAGGACGCCGCCCTCTCACGGCGGTAGCGAGGGTTCGAATCCCTTCGGGGCTACACCTGGCAGAGCCCCCGACCCCCACGGGTCGGGGGCTCTCGTCGTCTGCGGGTGTCTCCGAGCAGCGCCGGTCGGGCGCCCCGCGGGCGGCGCCACGGGAGAGGGGTCCCGCGAGCGGGTCCCGGCCGTCTGGCAGAATCAGCGCCGCACCACCTGGCCCCGTCGTCTAGCGGCCCAGGACGCCGCCCTCTCACGGCGGTAGCGAGGGTTCGAATCCCTTCGGGGCTACACCTGACAGAGCCCCCGACCCACCGGGTCGGGGGCTCTCGTCGTCTCTGTGGGTCGCCCGCATGACGACGGTCACAGTCGTCACCCGTTGCGGTGACCAACGAAGTGCCGGAGTGGTGATCCGGTGTTAGCTTCCCCGGGCTGATCATCGCGCCGCACCACCGTGCCCGCCCTGTGAGGCAGGCAGAGGTCCCCGGCCGTCCGTGGCCGGAGACCCGATCTCACCGAACCTGGAGGGAACCCCGGTGGTCCTCGCCGCGGAGGAGAGCCTGCGACTCGACGCGAACCTCGTCGACTACGCGCTCGTCGCCGCCTACTTCGCCGTCGTCCTGCTCATCGGCTTCGCCGCCCGCAGCCGGGTGTCCGACAGCCTCGACTTCTTCCTGTCCGGCCGGTCACTGCCCGCCTGGGTGACCGGTCTGGCGTTCATCTCGGCCAACCTCGGGGCCGTCGAGATCATCGGCATGTCGGCCAACGGCGCCCAGTTCGGCATGGCCACGTTCCACTACTTCTGGATCGGCGCCGTGCCGGCCATGCTCTTCCTGGGCGTGGTGATGATGCCCTTCTACTACGGGTCGAAGGTGCGCAGCGTCCCGGAGTTCATGCGCCGCCGCTTCGGCACCGGCGCCCACCTGGTCAACGCGCTGAGCTTCGCGCTCGCCCAGGTGCTCATCGCCGGCATCAACCTCTACCTGCTGGCCACCATCGTGAACGCCCTGCTGGGCTGGCCGCAGTGGATCTCGCTGATCGTCGCCGCGGCGGTGGTGCTGAGCTACATCACCCTCGGTGGCCTGTCGGCGGCCATCTACAACGAGGTGCTGCAGTTCTTCGTCATCGTGGCCGCGCTGCTGCCGCTGACACTGATCGGTCTGCACCGGGTGGGTGGCGTCGGTGGGCTGATCGACTCGATCCGTGACAGCGGCAACGAGAACGACCTCAGCTCCTGGCCGGCCAGCGACCTGACCAGCATCGACAACCCGGTGCTGTCGGTCATCGGGATCGTCTTCGGGCTGGGCTTCGTGCTCTCCTTCGGCTACTGGACGACGAACTTCGTCGAGGTCCAGCGGGCGATGGCCACCAAGTCGATGTCGGCCGCGCGGAGCACCCCGATCATCGGCTCGTTCCCGAAGATGTTCATCCCGTTCATCGTGATCGTCCCCGGCATGATCGCGGCGGTCCTGGTCAACGAGGTGCAGGAGCTGAAGGCGGGCGGTGACCCCGGGGTCACCTACAACGACTCGATCCTGCTGCTGATCCGCGACGTGCTCCCCAACGGCCTGCTGGGCGTGGCGATCGCCGGCCTGCTGGCCTCGTTCATGGCGGGCATGGCGGCCAACATCTCGGCCTTCAACACCGTCTTCAGCTACGACCTGTGGCAGCAGTACGTGAAGAAGGACCGCCCCGACGAGTACTACCTGAAGGTCGGCCGGCTGGCGACCGTCGGGGCCACGGTGACGGCCATCTTCACCGCGCTCATCGCCGCGGGCTTCGACAACCTGATGGACTACCTGCAGACGCTCTTCGGCTTCTTCAACGCCCCGCTGTTCGCCACGTTCATCCTGGGCATGTTCTGGAAGCGGATGACCCCGACCGCCGGCTGGGCCGGACTGGTCTCCGGCACGCTCGCCGCGGTGCTGGTGTGGTCGCTGAGCGAGGTCGGCGTCATCGGGCTCGAGGGGCAGGGCGCCAGCTTCGTGGCCGCCGGTGCGGCGTTCGTGGTGGACATCGTGGTGAGCGTCGCGGTGAGCATGGTGACCGCCCCGAAGCCGGTCTCCGAGCTGGCCGGACTCGTGTACTCCGAGACGCCGAGGGAGGACCGCACCGATCCCGAGGCGCACCGGTTGCCCTGGTACCAGTCGCCGACGAAGCTCGCCGGCATCTCGTTGGTGCTCGTCATCGCTCTGAACCTGATCTTCAGCTGACCGTCCCCAGCGTTCCCGAGAGGAGCACCCCATGAGCACTTCGAGCAACGGGCACGACGCGGGTGGGGCGCCGGCGACCGGCGGCCGGCGCACCGCGGGCGCCTACGACGTCCGGGTCGTCATCGCGGGCCTGATCGGGCTTTACGGCGTCGTCCTGATCGTCCTGGGCATCGTCGACTACGGCGCGGCCGAGGCCGCCAAGACCGGTGACGTGAACGCCAATCTGTGGGCCGGCATCGGCATGCTGGTCTTCGCCCTGGTCTTCGTCGCCTGGACCCGGCTGCGGCCGGTGGTCGTCGAGGACGGCGAGGCGGTCGAGGACCCCACCGGCGGAGCGGACACCGCCGGCCGGTAGCCCTCGGCGGGACACCCGACGGCGGCCCGCGGTGGGGCTCCCCACCGCGGGCCGTCGTGCGTCACCGGACGGCCACGCCGAGCAGCTCGCCGTCGGCCGGCAGTCCGTCGGCGCCGTCGGCGGCGCCGCCGCGGAAGGCCATCGGGATGCCGGCGGCACCACCCAGCCCCGGGGAGTCGCACAGCTGGACGTGCAGGTGCGGTTCGCTGCTGTTCCCCGAGTTGCCGCACTCGGCCAGCTGCTGCCCGGCGACCACCCGCCGGCCCCGCTCCACCAGGACCGAGCCGCGGCGCAGGTGGACGAGGGCGGCGAACGCCCCGTCGTCGGCCCGGACGACGACGTGGTTGCCGGCGAGCCAGCGGACGCCGCCCACCTGCCGGACGAAGCCCTCGAGCACCAGCAGGTGCAGGATCGACAGCCAGCCGCTGCGGGCCCGGTGGTCGCGCCGCCGCTGGTGCACGCGCACCACGACGCCGTCCACGGGGCTGAGCACCGGCTGCCCAAACGCCGGGTACTCCTCCGGCCGACGCCACTGCCCCCCGGAGCCGAACTCCGGGCGGCCGCCGCCGGGCGGGTCCAGCACCAGGTCGATGGCGTGGGTCTGGCCGAGGCTGTTGACCCCGTGCGACGGGACCTTCGTGGCCGGGGAGTTCAGCGCCCGCCACGGACCGCGCACCGGGGGATCGACGACGCGCACCGGGGCGGCGGGTGGGCGCACCCGGTCGAGCAGGCCGAACCCGACCAGGACGACGATGCCGGCCAGCGCACCCCAGGCCAGCAGGCCGACCGTGTCCGCCAGGATCAGCAGCACGCCGAGCGCGGGCAGCGGTGGGCGTGCGCGGGCCACCAGTCGCCGGAGCGTCGCGCCGGTCACGGGGCCACCGCCGCGAGCACGACGTGCAGCGGCACGACCCGCTCGGCCGGTACCGCGTACGTGCCCCGGCCGGCCGTGCGCAGCCAACCGGCGGCGGTGAGCTGGCGCAGGTGGTGGTGCAGCTGCCCGGTGGTGCCCAGCCCTGGCAGTGCGGCCAGCGCCGCGGTCGTGGTGTGCCCGCCCAGCACCTCCCGGAGCAGTCGCAGCCGGACCGGGTGGCCGAGGGCCGACAGTGCGGTGGCGAGGGTCCCGTCGTCGTCCGGCCCGGCCGCGCGCAGCCCGTCGGCGTCGTGCGTCCGCTGCCAGGCGTACTCCTCGCCGCCGGGCAGCCGCACCTGCCCGCCGTAGGCGACCGCACCACCCGGCAGCTCGGCCGCCTCGGCGGCCAGCCCGTGCAGCAGCCAGAACCGCTCGCGGTCCGGTGGCACGGGACCGGGTGGCTGTGACCGCTGCTGTTCCAGCGCGGTGAGCCGCTCCTCGATCCGGGTCAGGCGGGCGTCGTCCACGCCTGCAAGAGTACGGAACTACGTAGGAACGAACAAGCGTGTCAGCGTGCCGCCCGGGAGACGGCGACGGCGGCGTCCAGGACGGCGGAGACCACCTCGGGGCTGGGGCGGCGGCCCAGTCGCTCGACCGGGCCGGAGATCGAGACGGCGCCCAGGACGCCGCCGGCACCGTCCCGCACCGGGGCGGACAGCGAGGCGACCCCGGCCTCGCGCTCGGCGACGCTGTGCGCCCAGCCGCGGCGGCGGACGTCGAGCAGGGTGCGGGCGGTGAAGCTCGCCGCCGGCAGGAGCGCGGTGACCTCCTCGGCGGGGGAGAAGGCCAGGAGGACGTGCGCCGCCGACCCGGCGGTCAAGGGGAGTCGGGCGCCCAGGGGCACGGTGTCGCGCAGTCCGCTGGCGCGTTCGGCGACGGCGATGCACACCCGGCTGCTGCCGTCGCGCACGTAGAACTGGGCACTCTCCCCGGTGCTGTCGCGCAGCACGGCCAGGTGTCGGCCGGCCAGGTCGCCGAGGTCGACGCCGCCCCGGCCGAGCTCGGCTAGCGCCGGACCCGGGGCCCAGGCGCCGGTGTCGGTGCGCCGCAGCAGGCGGTGCGCCTCCAGGGCGGTGGCGAGCCGGTGTGCGGTCGCCCGCGGCAGCTCGGTACGCGCCACCAGCTCGGCGAGGCTGGCCGGCTCGGCCGACACGGCGCGGAGGATGGCCACGGCTTTGTCCAGGACCGCGACGGGGTTAGGCTGTCCCACGTCCTAATACTCGCATCCCAAGATGTGAGATGGCAACGAGGAGGACCCCGTGGGCAGGACCCTGGCGCAGAAGGTGTACGAGCAGCACGTCGTCCGGCGGACGGCGGGAGAGCCCGACCTCCTCTACATCGACCTGCACCTCGTGCACGAGGTGACCAGCCCGCAGGCCTTCGACGGGCTCCGGGCCGCCGGGCGCACCGTGCGCCGTCCGGACCTGACCATGGCCACCGAGGACCACAACGTCCCGACCCTGGACATCCTGTCCCCGATCGCCGACCCGATCAGCCGGGCCCAGGTGGACGCGCTGCGGCGCAACGCCGCCGAGTTCGGCATCCGGCTGGCCCCGATGGGCGACCGGGACCAGGGGATCGTGCACGTGATCGGCCCGCAGCTGGGGCTCACCCAGCCGGGGATGACCATCGTGTGCGGCGACAGCCACACCTCCACCCACGGCGCCTTCGGTGCGCTGGCCTTCGGCATCGGCACCAGCGAGGTCGAGCACGTGCTCGCCACCCAGACGCTGCCGCAGCTGTCGGCCAAGCAGATGGCGGTCACCGTCGACGGCGAGCTGCCCCCGGGCGTCTCGGCCAAGGACGTCATCCTCGCCGTCATCGCCCAGATCGGCACCGGCGGCGGCCAGGGCCACGTCATCGAGTACCGGGGCAGCGCGATCCAGGCGCTGTCCATGGAGGCCCGGATGACGATCTGCAACATGTCGATCGAGGCCGGCGCCCGCGCCGGGCTCATCGCCCCGGACCAGACCACCTTCGACTTCCTGGCCGGGCGCCCGCACGCCCCGCAGGGCGCCGACTGGGACGCCGCCGTCGCGCACTGGTCCACCCTCACCACCGACGACGACGCCGTCTTCGACCACGAGGTGCACATCGACGCCGCCTCGCTGACCCCCTACGTCACCTGGGGCACCAACCCCGGGCAGGGGCTGCCGATCGACGCCTCGGTGCCCGACCCGGCCACGATCGCCGACGAGAACGAGCGCCGGGCCGCGGAGTCCGCGCTGGCCTACATGGGCCTGACCGCCGGCACCCCGCTGCGCGAGATCGACGTCGACACCGTCTTCCTCGGGTCGTGCACCAACGGCCGGATCGAGGACCTCCGGGTCGCCGCCGCCCTGCTGAAGGGCAAGCACGTCGACGCCAGCACCCGGATGCTCGTCGTCCCCGGGTCGGTGCAGGTGAAGCTGCAGGCCGAGGCCGAGGGGCTGGACCAGGTCTTCCTCGACGCCGGCGCCGAGTGGCGGGGCGCGGGCTGCTCGATGTGCCTGGGCATGAACCCCGACCAGCTGAAGCCGGGTGAGCGCGCGGCCTCCACCAGCAACCGCAACTTCCAGGGCCGGCAGGGCAAGGGCGGGCGCACCCACCTGGTCTCCCCGGCCGTCGCCGCGGCGACCGCGCTCACCGGCCGGCTCACCGCCCCCGCCGACCTGCCCGACGCCCCGATCCCCGCTGGAGTCTGACCGACATGGACGCCTTCACCACACACACCGGCACGGCCGCCCCGCTGCGGCGGAGCAACGTCGACACCGACCAGATCATCCCGGCCGAGTACCTCAAGCGGATCACCCGCACCGGGTTCGAGGACGGGCTGTTCGTCGCCTGGCGCACCAACGAGCCGGACTTCGTGCTCAACCAGCCGCAGTACGCCGACGCCTCGATCCTGGTCGCCGGGCCCGACTTCGGCACCGGCTCCTCCCGCGAGCACGCGGTCTGGGCGCTGCTGGACGGCGGCTTCCGGGTGGTCATCAGCTCCCGGTTCGCCGACATCTTCAAGAACAACTCGACCAAGTCCGGGCTGCTCACCGTGCTGATGTCCGAGCCGGACGTCGAGGCGCTGTGGGCCACGATCGAGGCCGACCCGGCCACCCCGGTGACCGTGGACCTGCGGGCCGAGCAGGTGACCTACGGCGCGGTCACCGTGCCGTTCGAGGTCGACCCCTACACCCGCTGGCGGCTGCTCGAGGGGCTGGACGACGTCGGCCTCACCGAGCGGCACCTCGACGACATCACCGCGTTCGAGGCCGCGCGCCCGGCCTGGCTGCCCCGCTCGCTGCCGGCGCTCCCCGCCTGACGAAGGACCCCCTCTCCCCCCACCCCTCGCAGGCTCGGGGCGGGCAGCTGAGAGGGGGCCTGGGTCAGCTCCGGCCGGCGGTGCTGGGCGTGAGCGTGCCGGCCGGCGCCGCGGGGTCGGCGGTGAAGTCGCGGTAGTAGTCGGCGACCAGGGCGCCGGGCCGGCCGCCGAGCGCCCACACGCTGCCCTTCGCCGACGGCGGCCACAGCGCCCCGGCGGTGTCGTGCCACCGCACCCCGAGGGCGAGCAGCACCGCGGGGATGGCGCCGCCCTGGCTGCAGATGACCACCGGGCCGGCGGCGTCGGTGTCGGCCAGCAGCCGGGTCACCAGCTCGACCCCGGCCTGCGGGTCGGCGTCGAACCCCTCCTCACCCAGCTCGGGCACCGGCCCGACGGGGAGCCCCAGCTCGCGGGCCAGCGGGTCGAGGGTCTGCCCGCAGCGCACCGGCGGGGCAGCCAGCAGCCGGGACGGCGCGAAGACCGGCAGGACGGCGGCCAGCGTCGCGGCCTGCGCGCGGCCCCGGCGGTCCAGCGGACGCGTCTCGTCCGGGCCGTCCCAGTCCGACCGGTCGCCGGCCGAGGCGTGCCGCAGCAGCAGCACCCGCGGTGCCCGGGGCACGTCGGTACGGGCGAGGTCCTCGAGCACGGCCCGGTCGTGGCTGTGGCTGACCAGGTCGACGGCCTCGGGCACCGACAGCCAGCGCAGCTCGTCGACCTCGTCGTTGGGCACGAAGGCCCCGCCGACGGCCTGCATCACCCAGTAGTCGACCCGTTTGGGGCCCTGGCGGTGGGCGTACCGGGTCTGCACGCTGCGCCGGCCGACCGCGACCTGCAGGCCGGTCTCCTCGCCGACCTCCCGGACCGCGGCGACCAGCGGGTGCTCTCCGGCGTCCAGCTTCCCCTTGGGCAGGGACCAGTCGTCGTACTTGGGCCGGTGCACCACCGCGGTCTCGACCGTGCCGTCGTCCGCGGGGCGCCAGACCGCGCCGCCGGCCGCGGGGATCAACCGGTCGTCCTCAGCCAGCGTTCTCACCCCGCAGCGCCAGCAGCTCCTTCTGGTTGTCGCGCTCGCCGGTGCGGGTCCAGGTGGCGTCGCCGGCCAGCTGCCAGCTGCGCACGTCCGGGGCCATCGCCTCGTCGAACATGCGCTTCAGCTGGCGGGCGGCCACCGGGTCGTTGACCCGCAGCAGCACCTCCACCCGCCGGTCCAGGTTGCGGTGCATCAGGTCCGAGCTGCCCAGCCACCACTCCGGGGAGCCGTCGTTGACGAAGTTGACGACCCGGGAGTGCTCCAGGAACCGTCCGACGATCGAGCGCACCCGGATGTTCTCGCTCAGCCCCGGCACGCCCGGTCGCAGCGCGCAGATGCCCCGGATGACCAGCTCGACCGGCACACCGGCCAGCGACGCCTCGTACAACGCGTCGATGATCTGCTCGTCGACCAGCGAGTTCACCTTGATCCGGATCCCGGCGGGCTTGCCCTCCGCGGCGTGCCGGGCCTCGCGGCGGATCTTCTCGACCAGGCCGGCGCGGATCCCGTGCGGGGCGACCATCAGCGAGCGGTAGGTGGTCTGCCGGGAGTAGCCGGTGAGGGTGTTGAACAGGTCGGTGAGGTCCGCGCCCACCCGGGGGTCGGCGGTGAGGATGCCGAGGTCCTCGTAGATCCGGGCGGTCTTCGGGTTGTAGTTGCCGGTGCCGATGTGGCAGTACCGGCGGATCACCCCGTGCTCCATCCGGACGACGAGCGCGGTCTTGCAGTGCGTCTTCAGGCCGACCAACCCGTAGACGACGTGGCAGCCGGCGCGCTCCAGCGAGCGGGCCCAGCTGATGTTGGCCTCCTCGTCGAACCGGGCCTTGATCTCGACCAGGACGACCACCTGCTTGCCCGCCTGGGCCGCCTCGATCAGCGCCGAGACGATCGGGGAGTCACCGGACGTGCGGTACAGCGTCTGCTTGATCGCCAGCACGTCCGGGTCGGCCGCGGCCTGCTCGATGAACCGCTGCACGCTGGTGGCGAAGGAGTCGTAGGGGTGGTGCACCAGCACGTCGCCCTCGCGCAGCGTGGCGAACACGCTCTTGGGGGTCTCGCCCTCGCTGAGCCGGGGGTGCGTGGCCGGCACGAACGGCTCGTCCTTGAGCTCCGGGCGGTCCAGGTCGTAGAGCGCCATCAGCGAGCCGAGGTCGAGCAGCCCGGGCACCGAGACGACGTCGGCCGGGCTGATCTCCAGCTCGTGCACCAGGACGTCGAGGATCTGCGGGTCCATCGTCTCGGTGACCTCCAGGCGCACGGCCGGGCCGAACCGGCGCCGGGCCAGCTCCCGCTCCAGCGCCTGCAGCAGGTCCTCGTCGCGGTCCTCCTCGACCTCGAGGTCGGCGTTGCGGGTGACCCGGAACAGGTGGTGGTCGATCACGTCCAGGCCGGGGAACAGCGCGGTGAGGTGCGCCGCGATCAGGTCCTCCAGCGGGAGGAACACCGCCTCGGCGTCCGTGCTGCGGGTGTTCGTCCCGATCGGGATGAACCGCGGCACGTTGTTGGGCACCTTGATCCGGGCGAAGCGAGGGGCGCCGGTGTCCGGGTCGCGCACCGAGACGGCGAGGTTCAGCGAGAGCCCGCTGATGTAGGGGAAGGGGTGCGCGGGGTCGACCGCCAGCGGCGTGAGGACGGGGAAGACCTGGTCCCGGAAGTACTCCCGCAGCCGCATCGCGTCGGCCTCGGCCAGGTCCGACCAGTGGATGATCCGGATGCCCTGCTCGGCCAGCCGCGGCGCCACGTCCTTGTCGAAGACGCTGGCGTGCCGGTGGACCAGGGCCTGGGTGCGCTCGGTGACCCGGGCCAGCTGCTCCCGGATGGTCAGGCCGTCGGGGGAGCGCACGGTCAGCCCGGTGCTCTGCCGCCGCTTCATCCCGGCGATGCGGACCATGAAGAACTCGTCGAGGTTGCTGGCGAAGATCGACAGGAACTTCACCCGCTCGAGGAGCGGCAGGCCGTCGTCCTCGGCCAGCTCGAGGACCCGCGAGTTGAAGTCCAGCCAGGACAGCTCACGGTTGAGGAAGCGGTCGGCGGGGAGCGGGGGAGAGGCAGCAGGCACGGGTCGATCCTGCCTCACCTGGCGTTCGACGACAGGAACCCCGTCGTCCGGGGGCCGACGCCGAGCTGTCGGGCGGCCGCCAGGTCGGCGGGGGTGTCGACGTCCTGGCGGAGCCCGGGCCACCGCCCGGTCAGGGAGACCGCCCCGGCCGCGGTGTGGGCGGCGGCGGAACCGGGGCCGAAGCGCGGGTCGAGCTCTCCGGCGGGGACGGCCAGCAGCGTCGTCCCGGTGCCGGCGGTGTCGGCGACGAAGCTGCGCGGCCGGCCGGCCGCCTCGGCCAGCGCATCGGACAGCTCGGCGGCCCGCAGGGCCGGCAGGTCGGAGTTCAGCGCGGCCAGCGGGCCGGCGCCGCCGGTCCGGGCGACCCGGGCGCCGTGCTCCAGGGCAGCGTTGAGGCCCCGGCCGGGCCGGTCGTCGACCGTCCGGGCGCCCAGGCCGGTGACGACGGCGGCAGCCCGCGGGTCGTCGGTGACCACCAGCACCAGGCCGACGGCGGGGCTGGCCAGCGCGGCGGCGACGGTGTCGCCCAGCAGGGCCAGCACCAGCTCCTCGTGTGCGGCGGAGGTGCCCCCGGACAGCGTCGCCGTCAGCGGCGCCAGCCGGGTCTTGGCCGCGTCGAGCCGCTTCGCCGGGACGACGACCGACCACCGCTGCACCCGGCAAGCTCAGCACACCGGGGCAGGCTGGGGCAGGTCGGCACCAGGGCCCGCTGCACACGACGCCGGGGAGGGTGATCTGCTCCCCGCAGCACAGTCCGCCGCCCCCGAGGAGCCCGCCGCGATGAGCACCACCCCTGAGCGCACCGCCGAGGTCGCCACCGCTGCGGCGGGCTACCTGGAGTCGTGGCTGGACCACCAGCGCCGCCGGCTGCGGGTGCCGGGCGTGCAGGCCGCCGTCCGGGTCGGTGGCGAGCTGGTGCTGGACACCGCGCTGGGCGTGGCCGACCTGGACAGCGGGGCGCCGCTGACCCCCGGCCACCTGTTCCGGATCGCCTCGCACTCCAAGACCTTCACCGCCACCGCGGTGCTGCAGCTGGTCGAGGCCGGGCGGCTGCGGCTGGACGACCCGATCGGGCAGTGGGTGCCGGCGCTGGAGGGGTCGGCGGTGGCCGCGGTCACCGTCCGCGAGCTGCTCGGGCACCAGGGCGGCGTCATCCGGGACGGCCGGGACAACGACCACTGGCAGCTGGGCCGGCCCTTCCCGGACGCGCAGCTGCTGCTGCGCATCGCGGTCGAGGAGGGGGCGGTCCTCGAGCGCAACGAGCACTTCAAGTACTCCAACATCGGCTACTCGCTGCTCGGGCTGGCGATCGAGGTGGTCACCGGCACCTCCTACGCCGACCACGTGCAGCGCGCGGTGGTCGACCCCCTGGGCCTGGCCGACACCGGACCGGAGTGGTCGCCGGCCCGGGCCGGTGAGCACGCCGCCGGGCACACCGGCCTGCTGGACGGCGAGGACACCCGGCTGACCATCCCGCCGGTGGACACCCGGGCGATGGCCGCGGCGACCGGGTTCTGGTCGACCGCCCGTGACCTGACCGCGTTCGGGGCGGCCCTCACCTCCGGCGACGCCCGGCTGCTGCGGGAGGACACCAAGCGGCTGATGCGCCGACCGGAGTCCGAGATCCGTGCGCACGGGGCCCCGCCGCGGCACTACGGGCTCGGGCTGGACCTCCGGACGCAGGGGGAGCGGCGGCTGGTCGGGCACAGCGGCGGCTTCCCGGGGCACATCACCCGCACCTGGATCGACCCGGAGGCCCACGTCGTCGTGAGCGTGCTGACCAACGCCGTGGACGGGCCGGCCGACGTGCTGGCCCGGGGTCTGTTCGGGCTGCTCGACCTCGCCCTGGCCGCACCCGCAGACGTGCCGCAGCCGCCGGCGGCCGAGCTGGCGCGCTACGCCGGCCGCTTCGTCAACCTGTGGGGCGCCACGGACGTCGCGCTGCTGGGCGGCCGGCTGGTGCTGCTGCACCCCAGCGCCCCCGAGCCGGCCGAGGAGCACCTGGAGCTCACGGCCGAGGGCGCGGACACCCTGCGCCAGGAGGCGGTCGCCGGGTTCGGGGCGGCCGGCGAGACGGTCGAGTACACCTGGGCCGACGACGGCACCGCCGCCGCGGTGCGGCTCGGTGGCATCTCGGCCTGGCCGGCCGAGGTGTTCCGGGCGCAGCGGGCCGCCCAGGTCCGTGCTCCCCAGGTGCAGGACGGGCGCGCCGGCGGGGTCGGCCGGTGACCGCCCTGCTGCTGCGCTCCGCCCGGCTCGGTGACCGCACCCGGGACGTCCTGGTCGTCGAGGGGCGGGTGCTGGCGATCGCCGACGACCTGTCCTCCGGCGCCCCGGGGCTCGACGGGCTGCCCGACCCCGTCGAGGTGGTGGACCTGGCCGGGGCCGCGCTGCTGCCCGGCCTGCGGGACGCGCACACCCACCTGGAGCAGTGGGCCGCGGCGCGGCGGCGGATCGACGTCTCCGCCGCCGGGTCGGCACAGGAGGCCGCCGGGCTCATGGCCGCCGCGCTGCGGGCCGCACCGCCGGCTCCGGGTGCGGTGGTGATGGGCCACGGCTTCCGGGACGCGCTGTGGGGCGAGCCGGCCACCGCCGCCGTCCTGGACGCCGCGCTGGCCGGGGTGGTGCCGCCGGACACGATCGTGGTCCTGGGCAGCGGGGACCTGCACACCGCCTGGGCGAACACGGCCGCCGCGCGGCGGTTCGACCTGAGCAGTCCGACCGGGCTCGTGCTCGAGCAGGAGGCGATGGACCTCGTGGCCCGGGCCGCCCGGGTCGACCCCGCCGTCCTGGACGGGTGGGTGCTGGAGGCCGCGGCCGCGGCGGCGGCGCGCGGGCTGACCGCCGTCGTCGACCTCGAGTACGGCGACCTGATCGGCTCCTGGGCCCGGCGGGCCGGGCTGCGGGAGGGCGGTCCCGCGCTGCGCGTGCGGGCCGGGGTCTGGGTCGACCGGCTGGAGGAGGCGATCGCCGCCGGGCTGCGCAGCGGCGACCCGCTGCCCGGGGTGGTCGACCCGGTCGCCGCCGACCGGGTGCGGATGGGCCCGCTGAAGGTCTTCGTCGACGGCTCCCTCGGCACCCGCACCGCCTTCTGCCACGACCCGTACCCGGGGGCGGCGGGAGCGGACGCCCACGGCGTGCTGCGCACCCCGCCGGAGGAGCTGGAGCGGCTGCTCCGCCGGGGGAGCGCGGCCGGGCTGGACCTCGCCGTGCACGCCATCGGCGACCGGGCCGCGGCGGTCGCGCTGGACGGCTTCGCCGCCGCCGGCTGCACCGGGCGGATCGAGCACGCCCAGCAGGTGCACGACGCCGACCTGCCGCGCTTCGCCGAGCTGGGGGTGGTCGCCAGCGTGCAGCCCCGGCACGCCCTGGACGACCGGGACGCCGCCGACCAGCACTGGGCCGCCGCGACGGCGCGGGCGTTCCCCTACCGGGCGCTGGTCGACGCCGGCGCGGAGATCGTGCTGGGCTCCGACGCTCCGGTGGCCCCGCTGGACCCCTGGGACGGCATCGCCAGCGCCGTCCACCGGTCGCTGGACGACCGCCCGGCCTGGCACCCCGAGCAGCACCTGGACCTGGACACCGCGCTGGCCGCGGCCAGCGGGGGACGGCGCGGGGTCCGGGTCGGGGACGTGGCGGACCTGGTGGTGGTGGCCGAGCCACCCGCGACGGTCCTCGCCCGCGACGGCGCCGACGGCCTGCGGGCGATGGAGGTGCTGGCCACCCTGGTCGGCGGGCGGTTCACCCACCGGGCACCCGGCCTCGGCTGAGGACGACGACGCCCGACACCCCGGGGCCGCGTGCGGGCCGCTCCGGGCCGGAGGGCACGATCATGGGCCGGGTCGCCGGTGCAGCGCCGGCGGGCCACGAGACGGAAGGGGCCCGGTGTCCGAGCAGTTGTCGCCACGCACGGCCACCGTGCCCACCCCGCGCGCCGGGGCGGCCGCATGACCCGCGCCGCGGTGCTGGGCGCCGGCTCCTGGGGCACCACCTTCGCCAAGGTGCTCGCCGACGCCGGGTGCTCGGTGACGCTGCACGCCCGCCGTCCCGAGCTGGCCGCGACGATCACCGCGAGCCGGGAGAACGCCGACTACCTGCCGGGGGTGCGGCTGCCCGACGCGGTGCGCGCCACCGGTGACGCGGCCGAGGCGCTCGACGGTGCCGAGGTCGTCGTGCTGGCCGTGCCCAGCCAGACGCTGCGGGCCAACCTCACCGACTGGGCGCCGCTGCTGCCCGCCGACTCCTCGCTGCTGTCGCTGATGAAGGGCGTCGAGCTCGGCACGACCAAGCGGATGAGCGAGGTGATCCGCGAGGTCACCGGCGCCGGTGCCGACCGGGTGGCGGCGCTGTCCGGGCCCAACCTCGCCCGGGAGATCGCCGAGGAGCAGCCCTCGGCCACGGTGATCGCCTGCTCCGACGACGACCGGGCCGCGGCGCTGCAGGCGGCCTGCCACACCCGCTACTTCCGGCCGTACACCAACCCGGACCTGGTCGGCTGCGAGCTGGGCGGCGCGGTCAAGAACGTCATCGCGCTGGCCTGCGGGGTCGCCGCCGGCCTCGGCTTCGGGGACAACACGCGCGCCTCGCTGATCACCCGCGGTCTCGCCGAGACCGCCCGGCTGGGCATCGCCCTCGGCGCCGACGTGACCACCTTCGCCGGGCTGGCCGGGCTGGGCGACCTGGTCGCCACCTGCTCCTCACCGCTGTCGCGCAACCGCACCTTCGGTGAGCACCTCGGGCAGGGCATGTCCGTCGCCGAGGTGGAGCAGATCACCCGGCAGACCGCCGAGGGCGTGAAGAGCTGCCGCTCGGTGCTGGACCTGGCCCGCGCGCACGGGGTCGACGTGCCGATCACCGAGGCGGTGGTCCGGGTCTGCCACGAGGGCGAGTCCGCCGCCCAGATGGTGCGCGAGATGATGTCCCGAGAGGCCAAGCCGGAGTAGCTCCCCGGGGGCGCCGTCGCACACCCGTGGAGGACCGTCCGTGACCACTCCTGACCTGCCCGCCGACCTCGGCGACGGCACCCGGCTGGTCCACGCCGGTGACGACCCGGCGGTGCCGGGCACCCCGCTCCGGCCGTCGCCGGTCTTCGCCGCGCCGTACCACCTCGGGGACGAGGCCCCCGGCTGGCAGGGCGCCGACGGCTACGCCCGCCCGGACAACCCGACGCTGCGGGTGTTCGAACGTGCGGTCGGCGAGCTCGACGGCGGCGACTGCCTGTCCTTCGCCACCGGCATGGCGGCGATCAGCTCCGCCGTCCTGGCACTGGTCGGCCCCGGCGACCGGGTCGTGCTGCCGTCGGACGGCTACTACGCCACCCGGGTGCTCGCCCGCGACGAGCTGGCCCGCTTCGGTGTCCAGGTGCAGCTGGTGCCCACCCTGGAGATCGAGGACGTCGCCGCCCGCGGGGACCTCGACGGCGCCCGGCTGGTGCTGCTGGAGACCCCCAGCAACCCGCAGCTGGACGTCTGCGACATCGTCGCCGTCGCCCGGGCCACCCAGGCGGCGGGTGCGCTGCTGGTGGTGGACAACACCACGGCCTCGCCGATCGGCCAGCGCCCGCTGGCCCTGGGGGCGGACGTCACCGTGGGCTCGGACACCAAGGCCCTGACCGGGCACAGCGACGTGCTGCTCGGGCACGTCAGCACGGCCCGCACCGAGCGCGGCCGGGAGCTGCACACCCGGATCGCCGCGTGGCGTAAGACCACCGGCAACACCCCCGGGGCGTTCGAGGCGTGGCTGGCCCACCGGTCCATGGGCACCCTGGACCTGCGGCTGGCCCGGCAGGCCGCCAACGCCGCGGCGCTGTCGGAGCTGCTGGCCGCTCACCCGGCGGTCACTGGCGTCCGGTGGCCCTGGCGGCCGCAGGACCCGTCGTTCGCGCTGGCGACCCGGCAGATGCTGCGCCCCAACGGCGTGGTGTCCGCCGAGCTCGCCGACGAGGCCGCCGTGGCGCAGCTGGTGCGCAGCAGCCGGCTCGTCGCGGCGGCGACCAGCTTCGGCGGGATCCACACCACGGTCGACCGGCGGGCCCAGTGGGGCGGGGACGCCGTCCCGGCCGGCTTCGTGCGGTTCTCCTGCGGCATCGAGGACACCGCCGACCTGGTGGCCGACCTGACTTCCGCGCTCGGGACCCTCGGCTAGGGTCGGCGCGATGACCGGGAAGGCGCGTAGGACCAGGGTCGCTGTCGTCTTCGGCGGGCGGAGCGCGGAGCACGCGATCTCCTGCGTGTCGGCCGGGAGCGTGCTCGCCGCGCTGGACCCGGAGCGGTACGAGGTGGTGCCGGTCGGCATCACCCGGGACGGCCGCTGGCTGCTGCACGACGGCAAGGCCCTGGCCATCGACGGCGGACAGCTGCCCGAGGTCACCGACGGCACCGCGGTGTCGCTGGTGGGCGACCCGGCCGGCCGCGGGCTGGCGGTGCTGGACGCCGGGCAGGTGATCGGCCGGCTCACCGAGGTCGACGTCGTCTTCCCGGTGCTGCACGGCGCCTACGGGGAGGACGGCACCATCCAGGGCCTGCTGGAGATGTCCGGGCTGCCCTACGTCGGCTCCGGGGTCTTCGCCAGCGCCGCCTCGATGGACAAGGAGTTCACCAAGAAGCTGCTCACCGCGGCGGGCATCCCGCAGGGTGACCACGTGGTGCTCCGCGACGCGGACGGTGCGGTCTGCCCCGACCCGACCGTGCTGGACCAGGCGGCCCGGGAGCGGCTGGGTCTGCCGGTCTTCGTCAAGCCCTCCCGCGCCGGCTCCAGCATCGGCATCACCAAGGTCACCGACTGGGCGCAGTTCCCGGCCGCCGTCGCGACGGCGGCCGCGGTCGACCCGAAGGTCGTGGTCGAGGCCGCGGTGCCCGGCCGGGAGATCGAGTGCGGCGTGCTCGCCGCGCCCGGCTCCGGGCCGCCCGAGGCCAGCGTGCCGGCGGAGATCCGGCTCCGGCCCGGCACCGACTGGTACGACTTCAGCGTCAAGTACGTCGACGGGGCCGTCGACATCGACGTCCCCGCCGACCTGACGCCCGAGCAGGTCACCCGGATCCAGGACGTGTCCCGGCGTGCCTACCTGGCGCTGGACTGCCGCGGTCTTGCCCGGGTCGACTTCTTCCTCGGCACCGACCCCGACACAGGAGCCGACCGGCTGGTGGTCAACGAGGTGAACACCATGCCCGGCTTCACCCCGACGTCGATGTTCCCGCAGGTGTGGGCCGCCTCCGGGGTGAGCTACCCGGAACTGGTCGACCGGCTGGTGGCCGGTGCCCTGGCCGGACAGCTGCCGGTCACCAGCCCGGCCGCGACCGTCTCGCCGGACGGCGCCGTGCTGGGCGCCGGATGACCTCGCGGCGGCTGCTGCCTCGCGCCACGGCCGCAGTGCTGCTGCTGGTCGCCCCGGTGTGTGCCGGCTGCTCGTCCTCGGAGGCCGTGCCGGCACCGCAGGCCGCGACGACGGCGGCGACCCCGGCCAGCCCGGCCGAGCTGGAGGCGTTGCTGGTCGACGACGTCCCGTCCGGGCTGCCGCGGGTGCCCGACGACGAGCTGGTCCCGCCGGCGGGGGAGAAGACGATCGACGACGTCGCCCGCTACGGGCAGGACGCGCAGCGCGAGCAGGAGGTGCTCGCCGACTACGGGTACACCCGCGGCTGGGAGCGCTTCTGGCGGTCGGAGGAGGAGCTGACCAGCGTCTTCCTCGACCAGTTCGCCGACCCGTCCGGCGCCGTCACCTACGCCGACGACCTGGCCCGCAACGACGCCGAGCACTACGGCGGTGTGCTGGACCGCTCCCCGGCGGGGCTGCCGGACGACTGCGTGCTGCTCGCCCAGGACGACCCGGCTCCCCAGCACCGGATGGCCGGCCCGGCGGTCTTCGCCTGGTGCTCCGCCGGGGTCTTCACCGTCGCGGTCGCCGCCGTCGCCGACACCGAGGAGGAGGCGCGCCGCGAGCTGGAGGCGGTCACCACCGCGCAGCTCGACCGGCTCCCGGCCGGCTGAAGCGGCACGGTGGCCCCCGTGCAGGGTCCCGCCGCGAGCTTGCGAGTGGCGGGGGGCACGGGGGTCCTTCTTCAGTCGGGCAGTGGTGCCGGGGTCGGCTCGGTGTAGGGGATCGAGCCGGCGATGAGCGGGCTCAGCGCGGTGGGGGCGGCGCTGTCGGAGCTGGCCGGCACGCGCACCTGGACCGGGACGTTGCGGTCGACCGTCGTCCACACGTAGACGTCGGGGTCGGTGGTGTCGACGAACCACTCCACGCCGGAGACCACGAGTGTCTGCGGGCCGCCCACCACGTAGCCGGCCGGTGGTTCGGCGCCGCAGACCAGCACGGTCGCCGGGTCGCCCCAGGCGTAGGCGAACGGGCTGTCGGAGTCGACCGGGCGCGACGTCTCCTCGGCCAGGTCGAGCGGCAGCTGGCCCATCAGCGCCGGGCAGGCCAGGTCGGCCTCCGGGGTGATCGGCGGGGTGTCGACGGGCAGCGCCGGCAGGTCGGCGCGCGGCGCCGAGGTCGTGCCGGAGATCTCCGCGACCGCGCCCGGCTCGTCCTCGGCGTCGGTGCCGCGGCCGACCACGTTGACCAGCACCAGCAGGACGACCACCAGTGGCACCAGGACGGCGGTGGCGATCAGCGCCGCCCGCCGCAACGGGTCGGGAGGCGGCGCGGCGGGCTGGTCGGGGGCGGGGGTGCTCAAGCGGCTCAGAGGTTGACGACGGGGCAGGTCAGCGTGCGGGTGATGCCGTCGACGGACTGCACCCGGGCCACCACGAGCCGGCCGAGCTCGTCGACGGTGTTCGCCTCGGCCCGCACGATGACGTCGTAGGGGCCGGTGACGTCCTCGGCCTTGGTCACGCCGGCGATCTCGCTGATGCTCGCGGCGACCGCGGCTGCCTTGCCGACTTCGGTCTGGATCAGGATGTAGGCGTGGACCACGGGTTGACCTTCCTCGGGCAGTGCCTCGACGCCGGCTGGCACGTCGGCAACGGCTGGGGGTGCGACCGGCCTGCCGAGCAGCGGGCCGATCGGCAACGTACCCCAGTCGGGGGGAGTGACCGATGACTCGGCCCCGCCCCCTGGGCCTCCGGCCCGACCCGGACGACAGCGTCGGCGCGATCGGGGAGTTCGCCCTCATCGACCGGGTCGTGGCCCGCTCCGGTGCCGCTGCGGTGGCCGACGTGGGCCCCGGTGACGACGCCGCGGTGCTGCGCACCCCCGACGGTCGGGTGGTGGCCTGCACCGACGTCCTGGTGGAGGGGCGACACTTCCGCCGCGACTGGTCCTCGGCCGAGGACGTCGGGCACAAGGCGGCGGCGGCCAACCTGGCCGACGTCGCCGCCATGGGAGCGGTGCCGACCGCCCTGCTGGTCGGGCTCGCCTGCCCGGCGGACACCCCGGCCGGCTGGCTGGAGGGAGTCGCCGTCGGGATGGCCGCGGAGTGCGCCCCCTTCGGTGCGGCCGTGGTGGGTGGGGACACCTCGGCGAGCGCGCCGGACTCGCAGGCCGTCGTGCTGTCGGTGACGGCGCTGGGCGACCTGGGTGGTCGGGCCCCGGTGCTGCGCAGCGGTGCCCGGCCCGGGGACGTCGTCGCGGTCGCCGGACGGCTGGGCTGGTCGGCCTGCGGGCTGGCCGTGCTGCGCCGGGGCTTCTCCTCGCCGATCGCCGCGGTCCGTGCGCACCGCCGGCCGACCCCGCCCTACGCCGCCGGCCCGGCCGCCGCGGACGCCGGGGCGACCGCGATGTGCGACACCAGTGACGGGCTGCTCGCCGACGCCGGTCACCTGGCCGCCGACAGCGGGGTGCTGATCGAGCTGGACCGGGCCGCACTCCAGCAGGCGTTCGTCGACCCGGCCGGACCGCTCCCGCAGGTCGCGGCGGCGCTGGGCGGTGACCCGATGGCCTGGGTGCTGACCGGCGGTGAGGACCACGCGCTGGTGGCCACCTTCCCGGCCGGGGTGGACCTGCCGGACGGCTGGACGGTCGTCGGCGCGGTGCACGAGCCGGGCGACGCCGGGCCCGGCGTGCAGGTGGACGGGGTGCCCGCGAGCCGGGTGGCCGAGGAACTGGGGGAGGGGGCGGGGCATGTCCACTTCGGCTGAGCTGCGCGCCGTCGGGTACGCCGACCCGGTGGCCCAGCACCTGATCGAGCGGGTGCAGCAGGAGTACGTCGTCCGGTACGGCGGCCGGGACGCCGCGGTGGTGGACCCGGCGGAGTTCTCCCCGCCGCTGGGGCTGTTCCTGGTCGCCGAGGTCGACGGGGTGCCGGCCGGCTGCGGCGGCTGGCGGGCGCACGGGCACGGGGTCGCCGAGCTCAAGCGGATGTACGTCGAGCCCGGCTTCCGGCGCCGCGGGCTGGCCGCGCTGCTGCTGGCCGAGCTGGAGCGCACCGCGGCTGCAGCCGGGCACGAGCGGCTGCTGCTGAACTCCGGTGACCGGCAGCCCGAGGCCCTGGCGCTCTACGACCGGGCGGGGTACCACCCCGTGGCCGGCTACGGCATCTACGCGGACTCGCCCGAGGCGGTCTTCCTCGGCAAGGAGCTGGCCGCCGACCGGCCCGAGCCGGAGGAGGACGCATGGGCGTCGTGACCTTCTCGGCGTCCTTCGGCGCCGGCGGCGCGGAGATCGCCCCGGCCGTCGCCGAGCGGCTCGGCCTGCCCTTCCACGACCGGGTCATCCCGGCGCAGGTGGCGGGTCGGCTCGGGGTGCCGGTGGCCGAGGCCGAGGCCAACGACGAGACCATCACCCGCGGGCTGTGGCGGCTGGTCAGCTCGCTGGGCACGATGCCCGACCCGGTGGGCGGGGTGCTGCCCACCGGGTCGCTGCCCGACGAGCGGGCCTACCGGCAGCAGACCGAGTGGGTGCTGACCGAGATCGCCGCCGGCCCGGGGGGCGTCGTCCTCGGGCGGGCGGGGGCGATGGTGCTGCACGACCGGCCCGACGTCCTGCACGTGCGGTTGGACGGCCCGCCGGAGCGCCGGCTGGCCTCCGCGGTCGAGCACCTGGACCTGCCCGTCGAGGAGGTGCGCCGGGAGCAGGAGGCCTCCGACGCCGCCCGGACGGCGTACGTGCGGCACTTCTACCGCTGCGATCCGGCGGAGGCCCGGCACTACCACCTGGTGGTGGACAGCACGGCGCTGCCGCACGCCACCGTCGTCGACCTGGTGGTGACCGCGGCCCGGGCCCGCGGGATCGGCCGCTGAGCCGACCCGGGACGTGAGAAGACCCCGGAGGTCCGAGGACCTCCGGGGTCTTGTCAACTCAGTCGCGCCTGGTCTGCCGGCCCCCTGCAGGGTCCCGGCCCCGTCCAGCTCACCCCGAGCGTGCGAGGGGTGCGGAGGAGGGGGTGTTCCTTCAGGCCCGAGCGACCTTGCCCGCGCGGATGCACGAGGTGCAGACGTTCATGCGCTGGCGGCCACCGCCGGTCAGCGCGGCGCGGACGGACTGGATGTTCGGGTTCCAACGGCGCGGCGTGCGGCGGTGCGAGTGCGACACCGACATGCCGAAACCGGGGCCCTTGCCACACACATCGCACACGGCAGCCACGGTCGATCACTCCCAGAGAATTGGTCCAGCTGAAGTCAGGTCGCGTGCTCGGCGGAGACCCGGGGCGAGAGCCCAGGGCATGGTCCAGCCACGCACAACTGGAGACCACTGTAGCCGGTGCTCTCGTGCCGTGTCGGACCGCCCCGTCCCCGGGGGCAGAGGCGGCAGCGGGAGGTCCTGGGCGCCGGGTCGTGTCGGTGGGCCCCGGTACCCTCCGGCACGTGCTGGAGGCGCTGGACGAGGCCGCGGTCGGCCGGTGGAGCTCCGCCGTCGTCGACACGCTGACCCGAGCGCGCGGCCGGCTCGACGAGCTGAACGTCTTCCCCGTCCCCGACGGCGACACCGGCACCAACCTGCTGATGACGGCCCAGGCCGGGGACGCGGCGCTGACCAGCGCCGACGGCACCGAGTCCGCGTGGACCGTGCTGGCGCGCGGCGCCGTGCTGGGCGCCCGGGGCAACTCCGGGGTGATCCTGGCGCAGCTGCTGCGCGGCCTCGCCGACGGGCTGGCCGGCGCCCCACGCGTCGACGGGCCGGTGCTCGCCGATGCGCTGGCCGCGGCCGCCGGCGCCGCCTACGCCGCGGTCGCCGATCCGGCGGAGGGCACCTTCCTCACCGTGGCCCGGGCCGGCGCCGACGCGGCCACGGGCTCCGTCGCCGAGGGGCAGACCGCACTGGCCGACGTCGTCCGGGCAGCAGCCGAGGGCGCGCTCACCGCGCTGCGGGCGACCACCGGCCAGCTGGCCGCGCTGCGCGACGCCGGGGTGGTCGACGCCGGGGGTGCCGGCTGGTGTCTGGTGCTCGACGCGCTGGTCGGCACGGTCACCGGCACGACGCCGGCCCGCGCGCCGCTGGACGGGCGGCCCGCCCGCCCTCGCCGGTGGTCGGTGCCGGCCGCCCCCGCGCCGGGGCCGGGCAGCGAGGTGCAGTTCCTGCTCGCCGACTCCGACGACGCGGCCGTCGCCCGGCTGCAGGCCCGGCTGGCCGAGCTGGGCGACTGCCTGGTGGTCGTCGGGGTCGACACCCCGGACGGCCGGGAGTGGAACGTGCACGTCCACGTGAGCGACGTCGGCGCGGCGGTGGAGGCGGGCATCGAGGCAGGTCGGCCGCACCGGATCTCGGTGACCCCGCTGGCGCCGGTGCGGGCGCCGGCCGCCGCCGCAGGGGCGCGCGCCGTCCTCGCCCTGGCCTGTTCCGCCGGGCTCGCCGAGCTCTTCGGCACCGAGGGGGTCACCGTGCTGACCGCGCCGGTCGACGCGGTCGACGAGGACGCCGTCCTGCAGGCGGTGCTGGACACCGGGGCCGAGCAGGTCGTCGTGCTGCCCAACCACTGGGAGGTCACCGCGGTCACCGCCCGCGCCGCCGACCGGGCCCGCGAGGAGGGCCGGGACGTCGTGGTCGTCCCCACCCGGTCGGCCGTGCAGGGCCTCGCGGCGCTCGCCGTCGCCGACCCGGCCCGTCGGTTCGGTGACGACGTCATCGCCATGGCCGAGGCCGCAGCCGCGACCCGGTGGGCAGAGGTGACCGTCGCCGAGGAGGAGGCGCTGACCTCGGCCGGCCGCTGCGCTCCCGGGGACGTGCTGGGCAGCGCGGAGGGCGACGTCGTCGTGATCGGTGCCGACCCGGTGACCGTCGCCCGGGACCTGCTGGACCGGCTGCTGTCGGCGGGCGGGGAGATGGCCACCGTCGTCGTGGGGGAGGAGCCCGCGCTCGGCGATGCGGTGTGTGCCCACCTCTCGGCGGTGCACCCGACGGTCGAGGTCGTCCGGTACCCCGGCGGTGCCGGGGCGGTGCCCCTGCTGATCGGCGTCGAGTAGTGGCGATCTCCATGGACACCCCGCTGACCCGGGTGCTCGGCCCGAAGACCGCGAAGGTCATGGCCGAGCAGCTGGCCCTGCACACGGTGCGCGACCTGCTGCGGCACTACCCCCGCCGCTACGCCCGGCGCGGGGAGATGACCCGGCTCGACGGCCTGGAGGTCGGCGACCGGGTGACCGTGCTGGCCCAGGTGAAGAGCGTGAGCACCCGGCGGATGCAGCAGCGCCGCGGGACGCTCACCGAGGTGACCGTCGGCGACGGCGCGGGCAGCATGCGGCTGGTCTTCTTCAACAACCGGCACGCGCACCTCGACGTCGGCGAGTGGGGGCTGTTCGCCGGCACCGTGGGGCTGTGGCGGGGCGACAAGCAGTTCACCCACCCCGACTGCCACATCATCACCGGAGACGACGACGACTGGGCGCGGGCGATGGTGCCCCTCTACCCGGCGAGCAAGGACGTCTCGAGCTGGGTGGTCCAGAAGTCGGTCAAGCTGCTGATGGACGACGCCCGCTCGCTGGAGCAGCTCCTCGACGACCCGATCCCGGCATCCGTCCGCGAGCGGCACGGCCTGGTCGACCTGGCCACGGCGCTGCGGCAGAAGCACCGGCCGGAGAGCCAGGAGCAGGTCGACGAGGCCGACGAGCGGCTCAAGTGGGACGAGGCGCTCGTCCTGCAGGCGACGCTGGCCGCCCGCCGCCGGGCCGCCGCACTCGAGCCGGGGATCGCCCGGCCACCGCGCAGCGGTGGGCTGCTGGACGCGGTCGACGCCGCCCTGCCGTTCTCGCTGACCGACGGCCAGCGCGAGGTCGGCGAGGAGCTGGCCGCCGAGCTGGCCCGCGAGCAGCCGATGAACCGGCTGCTGCAGGGCGAGGTCGGGTCGGGCAAGACGGTGGTCGCGCTGCGGGCGATGGCGCAGGTCGTCGACGCCGGTGGGCAGGCCGCGCTGCTCGCCCCCACCGAGGTGCTCGCCGCCCAGCACGCCCGCAGCCTGGCGGCGATCCTGGGCCCGCTGGGGCGTGCCGGGGAGCTCGACGGGGACCCGACCGGCACCCGGGTGGTGCTGCTCACCGGTTCGCAGAAGGCCGCCGTCCGCCGGGAGGCGCGGGCCGCGGTCGCCGACGGCAGCGCCGGCATCGTCGTGGGCACCCACGCACTGCTGCAGGAGGGCGTCGAGTTCGCCGACCTGGGGCTGGTCGTCGTCGACGAGCAGCACCGGTTCGGGGTGGAGCAGCGGGACGCGCTGCGCGCCAAGGGCACGAAGCCGCCGCACGTGCTGGTGATGACCGCCACCCCGATCCCGCGCACCGTGGCGATGACCGTCTACGGCGACCTGGAGACCTCCACGCTGCGTCAGCTCCCGGCCGGCCGTGGCGGGGTGTCCAGCTCGGTCGTCCCGCTGGGGGAGAAGCCGGCCTGGCTGGACCGCGCCTGGGCGCGGGTCCGCGAGGAGGTGGCGGCCGGCCGGCAGGTCTACGTCGTGTGCCCCCGGATCGGCGACCTCGAGGACGGCGGCAAGGGCGACGACGGGCCGGACGACGCGGACGGCGCGCCGCCACCGGAGGAGAAGGGTGGGACCAGCGACAAGCGCCCGCCGCTCGCGGTGCTCGACGTCGCCGAGGGGCTGCGCACCGGCCCGCTGTCGTCGCTGCGGGTGGAGGTGCTGCACGGCCGGATGCCACCGGAGGAGAAGGAGGCCCGGATGCGCGCCTTCGCCGCCGCAGAGGTCGACGTCCTGGTCGCCACCACCGTGGTCGAGGTCGGGGTCGACGTGCCCAACGCCACGGTCATGGTGGTGATGGACGCCGACCGGTTCGGCGTCAGCCAGCTGCACCAGCTGCGCGGCCGGGTGGCCCGCGGGAAGCACGCCGGGCTGTGCCTGCTGGTCACCGAGGCACCCAGCACCTCACCGACCGGGCAGCGGCTGGCCGCGGTCGCCTCCACCACCGACGGCTTCGCCCTCGCCCGGCTCGACCTGGAGACCCGCCGGGAGGGTGACGTCCTCGGCGCGGCCCAGTCCGGCCGTCGCTCGAACGTGAAGCTGCTGTCCCTGCTGCACGACGAGGCGCTCATCGCCGAGGCCAGGGTGGAGGCCACGGCGCTGGTCGAGCAGGGCGGCGGCCTCGCCGACCACCCCGAGCTGGCCGCCGCCGTCGCCGCCCTGGCCCTGGACGAGCGCGCCACCTACCTGGAGAAGGCGTGAAGGACCCCCTGCCCCCCACCACTCGCGAGCTCGTGGCGGGCCCCTGCAGGGGGCCGAGGGCATGACGCGGCTGATCGCAGGGGTCGCGGGTGGCCGCCGGCTCAAGGTCCCCCGGACCGGGGTCAGGCCCACCGGCGACCGCGCCCGGGAGGGCCTGTTCAACTCCCTCGGGTCGCTGCTGGACGTCGAGGGCGCCCGGGTGCTCGACCTCTACGCGGGCTCCGGTGCGCTCGGGCTGGAGGCGCTGTCGCGTGGGGCGGCGGAGGCGGTCTTCGTCGAGTCCGGGGGCGGGGTGCTGCCGGTGCTGCGCGCCAACATCGCCGCCGTGGGTCTGCCCGGTGCCGTGGTGCTGCCCGGCAGCGTGCCGACGGTCGTCGGGGGTCGGCCCCCGGCCGCCTTCGACCTGGTGTTCGCCGACCCGCCCTACTCCACCCCCGACGAGGAGGTGCTGGGCGTGCTCGGTTCGCTGGTCGACGGGGGTTGGCTGGCCCCGGACGCCGTCGTCGTGGTGGAGCGGTCCAGTCGCGACCACCCCTTCGTGTGGCCGACACCCTTCGACGGACTGCGTGATCGGCGGTACGGAGAGGCGGTGCTCCGGTACGGTCGCTTGTCGTGAGGCGAGCGGTCTGTCCCGGTTCGTTCGACCCGGTCACCAACGGCCATGTCGACGTGATCGCGCGCGCCTCCGGCCTGTACGACGAGCTGGTCGTCGCGGTGCTGGTCAACCCGGGCAAGGCGGGCCTGTTCGACGTCGACGAGCGGATGTCGCTGCTGCGCGAGGCGGTCGTCGACCTGCCCAACGTCACGGTCGACAGCTTCGAGGGCCTGCTCGTCGACTACTGCCTGGCCAACCAGATCCCGGTCATCGTCAAGGGCCTGCGGGCCGTCGGTGACTTCGAGTACGAGCTGCAGATGGCCCAGATGAACCGTGAGCTCGCCGCGGTCGAGACGCTGTTCGTGCCCACCGCACCGCAGGTCGGGCACCTGTCCTCCAGCCTGGTCAAGCAGATCGCCCGCTTCGGCGGCGACGTGTCGTCCCTGGTCCCCAAGGCGGTCAACGACCGGCTGGTGGCCCAGACGAAGGGAAGGCAGTCGTGACGGAGGTCGTGTACCGGCTCTACGAGACCGTCGACGAGCTGACGACGGTCATCGAGAACGCCCGCAGCGTGCCGATGTCCAGCTCCTGCATGGTGCCGCGCGACCACCTGCTCGACCTGCTCGACGACCTCCGGGAGAACCTCCCCGAGGAGGTCCAGCAGGCCGGGGCGATCGTCGAGCAGCGCGCCGAGATCCTGCAGCAGGCCCAGGCCGAGGCCGAGCGGCTCACCGGCCGCACCCGCAGCGAGAGCGAGCAGGTCGTCGTGGCCGCCCGCCGGCAGCGGGAGGAGCTGGTCGGCACCGCCCGCCGCCAGCGGGACGAGATCCTCACCCAGGCGCAGGCCCAGGCCGACGAGCTGCTCGCCAGCGCGGAGGAGGAGGCCGAGGAGCTGCTCGCCGAGGGTCGCCGGCTGCGCGACCAGCTGGTCCGGGACGGGCAGGAGCAGCGCGCCGAGCTGATCGCCGCCGGCCAGGCCGAGCACGAGCGACTGCTCACCGAGACCGAGGTGTACCGCACCGCGGTCGACCGGGCCGACGAGCTCGGTGCCCAGACCGTGGCCGAGGTGGCCCGGATGCGGGCCGAGGTCGACGACTACGTCGACAGCCGGCTGGCCGACTTCGGGAACACCCTGGCGCACATGGCGCGTTCGGTGGAGAAGGCCCGGGACAACCTCCGCAGCCCGTGACCGTTCCGCCCACCCCCTGACCGGGAAGGGCGAACCGGGGGATCGGGTAGGCTGGACGTCTGTCCGGCTGCTGCCGTCCCGCGTGCCCGTCCGGCGTGGGCCCCGCGCCGGCACCCCCACCATCGACGACGACGAGTACCGACATGCCTCCTTCCTCTGCGCGCTCCACGGGGCCGTCCTCCGACGCTGCGTCCACCGACGTCCGGCGTCCGGTCGGCGACCCCGTCGACAAGCCGCTCCCCACGCCGGCCGAGAAGGCCGCCGAGAAGGCCTGGAAGATCGACCTCCGGGAGCTCGGCCGCCGCGCCGGCTCGATGCGCGAGTGGGAGAAGACCCTCCCGGCCCTGAGCGGCTGGGGTGTGGAGATGATCGGCGTCCCCCAGGGCGCGCCGGTCGAGCTCCGCCTGCGCCTGGAGTCGGTGATGGAGGGCGTCCTGGTCAGCGGCCAGGTCGAGCTCCCGGTCACCGGCCAGTGCGCCCGCTGCCTCGACCCGGTCGAGGACACCCTGACGCTCGACGTCCAGGAGCTGTACGCCTACGCGGGCAGCACCACCGAGGCCACCAGCGGCGAGGACGAGGTGCGCCGCATCGACGGCGACCGGCTCGACCTCGCTCCGCTGGTCCGTGACACCGTCGTCCTCACCCTGCCGTTGTCGCCCACCTGCCGGCCCGACTGCGCGGGCCTGTGCGTCGAGTGCGGCGAGCGGCTCGACGACCTCCCTGCCGACCACTCCCACGAGGTGCTCGACCCCCGGTGGGCAGGGCTCGCAGCCCGGTTCACCGAGACGGCCGACAGTGCCGACCCGACCGACAGCGCGGCCGGACCCCAGCCGGGGTCCACCCACCGCACCGACCCAGAGGAGAACTGACCGTGGCCGTTCCGAAGAGGAAGATGTCCCGGAGCAACACCCGTGCTCGCCGGTCGCAGTGGAAGGCCACGGCCCCCACGCTGGCGCCCTGCCCCAACGCGGCATGCCGTGAGCTCAAGCCGCCGCACCAGGCGTGCCCCACCTGCGGCCAGCACGACGGTCGCCAGGTCCTCTCGGTCTGACCTGCGCAGCTCCAGCGTGGCGCAGTCGACCAGCGCACCGGCGTCCTCGGTGCCGGGCTCCCTCCCCGGGGAGCCCGGGGCCCAGGACGCCGGAGTCCGTGCGCCCGCGGGTGGTGCCGCACACGCCGAACGGGCGGCCCGTTGGCTGCTCGACGCGCTGGGCCTGGAGCTCTCCGGTGACCTGCTCGCGCTGGCCCTGACCCACCGGTCCTACGCCTACGAGAACGGTGGGCTGCCGACCAACGAACGCCTGGAGTTCCTCGGCGACTCGGTGCTCGGCCTGGTGGTCACCGACGAGCTGTACCGCAGCCACCCCGACCTGCCCGAGGGGCAGCTGGCGAAGCTGCGTGCCTCGGTGGTCAACATGACCTCGCTGGCCCGCGTCTCCCGGTCCCTCGGCGAGGGGGGCATCGGGCCGCATCTGCTGCTGGGCCGGGGTGAACAGGCCACCGGCGGCCGGGAGAAGGACTCGATCCTCGCCGACGCGCTCGAGGCGTTGATCGGTGCCGTCCACCTCGGTCAGGGGCTGGACTCCGCGGCGGCGGTCGTGCACCGGCTGTTCGACCCGTTGCTGGCCGAGTCGGCCACCCGTGGCGCGGGCCTGGACTGGAAGACCAGCCTCCAGGAGCTCGGCGCGTCCCGGGGGTTGGGCGCACCGGTCTACGAGGTGGAGGACGACGGTCCCGACCACGCCAAGACCTTCACCGCCGCCGTGCTGCTGGCCGGTGAGGTGCGCGGATCGGGGGCCGGCAAGACGAAGAAGGCCGCCGAGCAGGAGGCCGCCGAGACGGCCTGGCGCGCCCTGTCGGCCGACGGCGGACCGACGCGGGACTGAGCCGTGCCGGAGCTGCCTGAGGTCGAGGTCGTCCGCCGGGGCCTGGAACGCTGGGTCGCCGGCCGGACGATCCGTCAGGTCGAGGTGCACCACCCCCGCGCGGTGCGCCGGCACCTGGAGGGCGCCGAGCACTTCGTCGCCGCGCTCACCGGCCGGACGCTCACCGCCGCACACCGTCGCGGCAAGTACCTCTGGCTGCCGCTGGCCGAGCCGGACGGCGCACCGTCCGGGCGGGCCCTCGTCGCCCACCTGGGCATGAGCGGGCAGCTGCTGGTGGAGAAGCCCGCCGAGCCCGACGAGGTGCACCTGCGGGCCCGGTTCCGGTTCACCGACGGCGGTCGTGAACTGCGCTTCGTCGACCAGCGGACCTTCGGTGGGCTGGCGGTCGAGGAGGCCCCGGGTGACGGGCTCCCGGCGCGGCTGGCGCACATCGCCACCGACCCCCTGGACCCCGGGTTCGACGTCGACGCCTTCAGCGCCGCCCTCCGCCGCCGGCACACCGAGGTCAAGCGGGCGCTGCTGGACCAGACGCTGATCGGCGGGGTGGGCAACATCTACGCCGACGAGTCGCTGTGGCGGGCCCGGTTGCACGGCGCCCGGTCCACCGACAAGCTCACCCGCGCCCAGGTGAGCGACCTGCTGGAGGGGGTGCGCGACGTGCTCGGCGAGAGCCTGGCGCAGGGCGGTACCTCCTTCGACTCGCTCTACGTCGACGTCAACGGGCAGAGCGGGTACTTCTCCCGCCACCTGGCCGTGTACGGCCAAGTGGACCGCCCGTGTCCACGGTGTGGCACGCCGATCCGCCGGGAGTCGTTCATGAACCGGTCCAGCTACAGCTGCCCGCAGTGCCAGCCCCGTCCGCGCGCCCGCTCGGTCCGATGAGCACGCCGCGGCGGGTGGTCGCGCTGGTCGACGGGCAGGTGCAGGGCGTCGGCTACCGGTGGTTCGTGCGCCAAACGGCGAGCGCGCGCGGGCTGACCGGGTCCGCGACGAACCTGCCCGACGGCCGGGTGGAGGTCGTCCTCGAGGGGCCGGACGACGACGTGCGGGTCGTGCTCGCCGAGCTCTCCGGGCCGCGTGCCCCGGGTTCGGTGACCGCGGTGGAGCACCGGGACGAGGACGTGCACGGGGTGCCGGACTTCACCGTGAGGTGACGAAGGCGACATCCCCCCGACACGGTGACGACCCCGCGCTGCCGTTGACCCAGGTCGTGGCTGGTGTCACCCTGAGGATGCCAGCCCGCGCAGACCGCCCTCCGGCGGTGCGACGGGACATCCCTCCTGCAGTGAAAGGCCGCTGAGCCATGGCCAAGGCCCTGTTCGGTTCCGTCGTCGCTCCGCACGAGCTTCGAGCAGCCGAGGAGAACGCCGCCCTCCGGGCGCAGGTGCGCCGGCTCGAGGCGCAGCTCGCCGCCCTCCGCGAGGAGCGGGACGCGGCGATCGCCCGCGAGCTGCTCACCATGGCCCACGAGTCGCCCGACCCCGTCCTCGCTTAGACCACCTCCGTCCCACCCACCTCTCCCGTGCACACCGGGAGGGGTGATCGGCGTGCCGTGGGTGAGGATGGGGCTGCCCTGCGCTGAGCAGGAACGTCGTACCTCCCCGGGAGTCTCTCCACCGTGCACCTGTCCAGCCTGACGCTCAAGGGCTTCAAGTCCTTCGCGTCGCCGACGACGCTGCGCCTGGAACGGGGCATCACCGCCGTCGTCGGGCCTAACGGCTCGGGCAAGTCCAACGTCGTCGACGCCATCGCCTGGGTGCTCGGTGAGCAGGGCGCCAAGAGCCTGCGTGGCGGCAAGATGGAGGACGTCATCTTCGCCGGCACCGCCGGCCGGCCGGCGCTGGGCCGCGCCGAGGTGACGCTCACGATCGACAACTCCGACGGCGCCCTGCCGATCGACTACACCGAGGTCTCGATCACCCGCCGCATGTACCGCTCCGGGGAGAGCGAGTACGAGATCAACGGCGACAAGGTGCGGCTGCTCGACGTCCAGGAGCTGCTCAGCGACTCCGGCATCGGCCGGGAGATGCACGTCATCGTCGGCCAGGGGCAGCTGGACGCCGTGCTGTCCGGTCGCCCGGAGGACCGGCGGGCCTTCGTCGAGGAGGCCGCCGGCGTCCTGAAGCACCGCAAGCGCAAGGAGAAGGCGCTCCGCAAGCTCGACGCGATGCAGGCCAACCTCGACCGCCTCGGCGACCTCACCGCCGAGCTGCGCCGGCAGCTGAAGCCGCTGGGCCGGCAGGCGGAGGTCGCCCGGCGCGCCGCCGGGGTCCAGGCCGACCTGCGCGACGCCCGGTTGCGGCTGCTCGCCGACGACCTGGTCGACCTGCGCGACGCGCTGGACGCCGACATCGCCGACGAGACCGCGGCCCGCGCCCGGCGGGCCACCGTCGAGGCGGCGCTGGGCGAGGCCGCCGGCAGCGAGTCGGCGCTGGAACGGCAGCTCGCCGCCGACGCCCCGGTGCTGGCCGCCGCCCAGGACAGCTGGTTCCGGCTGTCCACGCTCGCCGAGCGGTTCCGCAGCGTCGCCCAGCTCGCCGCCGAGCGGCACCGCCACCTCGCTGCGGTCCCCGCCGCCGCCCCCGGTGGCCGGGACCCTGACCAGCTGGACGCCGAGGCGGACCGGGTCGACGCCACCGAGCGTGAGCTGGCCGCCTCCCTGGCGGCCGAGCGGGCCCGGCTGGACACCGCCGTGGCCGTCCGCGGTGAGGTCGAGACGGCGCTGGCCGAGGCCGAACGTGCGCTGGTCGCCGCCGCCCGGGCACTGGCCGACCGGCGGGAGCAGCTGGCCCGCCTCTCCGGGCAGGTGGCCGCGGGGCGGTCCCGCGCCGCGGCCGGGGAGGCCGAGATCGAGCGGCTGGCCGCTGCCGCGACCGAGGCCGCCGACCGGGCCGAGGTCGCCACCGACCGGCTGACCGCCCGGCGCGACGAACTGAGCGCCGACGCCGGCGGGGACGAGGGGCTGGCCGCCGCGCACGCCGCCGCCGTCACCGCGCACGCCGAGGCCGCCCGAACGGTCACCGAGCTCGCCGCGGCCGAGCGCGCCGCCGAGCGTGACCGGGCCGGCTGGCAGGCGCGCCGGGACGCCCTCGCCCTCGGTCTGGCACCGGCCGACGGCGCCGCCGCGGTGCTCGCCGCCGCCCTGCCCGGGGTGCTGGGCCCGGTGCCCGACCGGCTGAGCGTCCAGGCCGGGGCCGAGGTCGCGCTGGCCGCCGCCCTCGGTGGGCTGGCCGACGCCGTCGTGGTCGCCGGGGTGGAGCAGGCGGCCGCGGTGCTCACCCACCTGGCCCGCAGCGACGGGGGTCGCGCGGGCCTGCTGGTCACCGGTGGCCTCCCGGCGGTCTCCCGGGACGGCTGGCCCGAGCTGCCCGCCGGCGCCCGCTGGGCCCTCGACCTGGTCGATGCCCCTGCGGAGCTCGCGCCGGCGCTGGCCCGGGCGCTGGAGCGGGTCGCCGTCGTCCCCGACCTGCCGGCCGCCGTCTCCCTCGTGCGCACCCACCCCCGCGTCCGGGCGGTCACCGACACCGGTGACCTGCTGGGCGCTGACTGGTCGGTGGGCGGCCAGGCCAACGCGCCCTCGGGGCTGGAGGTGCGCGCGCGGGTCGACGAGGCCGCCGCCGAGCTCGACCGGGCGGCCGCGCACGCCGTCCGGCTGGCCGACGAGCTGGCCCGGGCCCGCGAGGCCGCCACCGCCCGCTCGGCCGACGTC